>CAVYJK010000020.1:0-323442 GCA_963768765.1 uncultured delta proteobacterium | reverse complement strand
AAAGTGTCATCCGACTGCTGGCGGTTGCATCTGAGGAGATGGACGCCGACATGCAGGCCCAGCTCGAAGCCAAGATCGCCGAGGTTTCGGCCCGGGCCGCGTCCTTTTGCAATCGGACTTTCCGGCGGGAGGAGAGGATTTCCTATCATGACGGCGGGGGGCGTTATCTCTATCTGAACGAACCGCCGGTCCAGGAGATTACTGAGGTCCTCTACTCCTATTCCTGGGAATGGGATTCGGCCACCGTTTACGGCCCCTCCGATTATGCCCTGGTCAACCCGAAAGCCGGGATGGTGGGGTTCAAGTGGGGCTTGTGGCCGGAAGGGGCCAAGGCCCTGCGGGTGAAATCCACCGGCGGGTATGATCCGGCCCCGGCGGAAGGAGAGGAGCTTCCTGAAGGCTATGTCCCGATCCCGGGGGACCTGGAGGGCGCCGTCTGCCAGCAGGTCGTCTATGAATGGCGCCGGCGCAATGATGTCGGGATCAGGTCGGTGTCCTTGCCGGATGGCACGATCAACAAGATGGACGTGGGCGAGTGGCTGGAGTCGGTGGAGAAAACCCTTAAACGGTATCGGATAAGACCCGGCTGATGGCTCCCAAAGATCCCATAACCTCGCTTGAGAAGATCGAACAGGCGATTATCGCCAAGGCGATCCAGGCGGTCAACGCCACCGGGAAGAGGATCGAGGAGAAGTTGCTCCGGGAACATATGTCCGGACCCGGGGACAATTCTCTGGCCAAGCGCACTGGTACCGCGGCCCGTTCCATACATCTGGAGCCGGCCGCGGTGGAAGCCGGCGGCACCCTGGTAGCCGCCAAGCTCTACGCCGGGGTGATTTATGCCAAGGTCCATTTCGGCCCCCGTGGCAGCGAAGTGACCATTACCCCGGTCAAGGCCAAGATGCTGGCGATTCCATTGGCCGCGGCCAAGACCGGGGCCGGGGTGGCCCGGGGCGGGCCCACTTCGGGTATCTGGGGGCCTACCAAGTGCTTCCGGAGCAAGGCCGGCAACCTGATTATCTGGGGCTACAAAACCGGCAAGGCGGATATGGGAACGCGGCAAAAGACGGTCACCGGCGGCCAGGGCAACGCGGTCAGCCTTTCTTATGCCAAGAAGGCCATGAAAGAAGGGGAGCTAATCCCCCTCTTCGTCCTCAAGGACTCCGTGGTCATCAAGCGCCGGATCGACCCCAAGGTGGATTTGGCTCAATGGGCCAAGCCCATTTTAACCGAGGAAATTAAAAAGGCCGGGCTTCTCAAAGCCGGATAAACGCCATGGCGGACACCGTTAAAACTCAAGTGATGAAGGCCCTGGAAACCGTCCTGAGAGCCGGGGTCCCTGAGGTCAAGACGGTGGCCCGGCGGGAGCCGGTGGGGACGGACCTGGATAAAGTCGGTCTCCCGGCCCTGTATCTTTATGAAGACGATGAAAGCGGAGCCAGGCACAACCGGCTGAGGTGGGGAATTATCCGGGTGGAGATGGCGGTTTTCGTCCGACTTGTCCCCAGGAGCAAAGACCCAGGCTTCCAAGCCTTTTACGACCTGGCGGATACCATCGCCGGGCGGGTTTACATGGTGATCCAGTCGAGCCCGGGCCTTAAGGGCCTGGTGATCCAGGCCGCGGAAGACCCCAGGCGCAAGGCCATAGGCAACGAAACCTTTGGGGAATTGGTCCTGAGATATCGCATCACTTACGGGCACGCCGCGGGCGATGCCTTCACTACTCAAATCACTTAAGGAGGTATGCCGCGATGCAAGCGCCCAACATTGAAAATATATTTCTGGCTGGCGGGATCATTTTCTTTTTCGATCCGGGCACGGGTGAAAGGGACCTGGGTCTGATCGAAGAGCCCCCGGACGTGGAGCCCAAATCTTCTGAGATCAAGGTTTTCAGCAACCGTTCCGGCCAGCGCCGGCTGGTCAAGACCTTCAGCACCGAGGAAGAGGTCATTTGGAACTTCAAACTCCAGGAACTGGTGGCCGCCAATATACAGGCCTTTTTCAAGGGAGGCCCCCTTGAAATCGTGGGGGCTGGCAGTGCCGCAATGGTAGATCAGAAACTTATCCTGAACGGTCAGTTGCCTGTCTCCATCGGCAAATATGGCATCTCGGCGGTGACGGTGCGCCAGTTCCTGAATAAGTGTCTGGTCTACGACGGGGCCGCCTATACGGACCTTTCGGCGGAAGCCGACAGCCTGGCCGGGTCGCCCTTCGATCTCCTGGCTGGGGCCGACGATTTCGTCTATTTCGGCAAGGCCACCAAATTCAAAGAGCTTTACCTGGACCTGGCGGTGAACGGCAACTACACCGGGGTGGCGTGGGAATACTGGGACGGTTCGGCCTGGCAGCCCCTGGTGACCGGTGGGGCCGGCCATAGCCTGAATGCCGACGGCAAGGTCAACTGGACCATTCCGGCCGATTGGGCCACCACCATCGTCAACAGCTCCGATCCCCTCTTTTGGGTGCGGGTGAAGTGCACCGCGGTGACCATCGTTGCCACCTGCAACTGCGCCCGGCAGAACGCGGTGCAGAACACTGATTACATCGTGGATCCGGGCCAGGTGGCGAACAGCCTCCTGAATGGGCGAATCGGCCGTTTGGCCGCGGGCTTCCTGGCTGATGGCGAGGAGGTGAAGGTCAGCTATACCTATGCGACCTGGGAATCCCTGCGGTTCCCGGTGGCCAGCGCCGACTATCAACGGGGTGCGGCTCGCCTGCAATTCCGGCCCTCTCGGGGGTTCCAGTGGAGTTACATCATTCCCAAGTGCCAACTGAAGCCGAACGGCAAGCTGACCTTTGACGATAAGAAGCCGATGGAGTTGCCCATGATCCTGGAGGTCGTGGACGCCTCCGCCACCAATCCTGGCGCCCCTTACGGCTATTGGGAATGTCTGAACGAGCAGTAATCACTCCCTGGAGGAATCATGTCGCCTGGTAAGGCCAAAGACGAGGTTGCGGTCCTGCTTTCCGTGGTCGAGATCGGCCCTTACAAAATCAAACCCTGGTCCTTCGGGCGTTTTAAAAAGGTCTATCCGGCCTTGATCGGGATAATCCCGGCCCTGAAGAACCTGGGCCTCACTTCCGAGAACGCCCAGGAAGTCCTGCTGGAAAGGGGCCTGGAAATCGTCGGGGCCATCCTGCCGGCCTTCGCCGCTTTGATTGCGGCCACCCTGGACATCCCGGAAGAAGAGGTGGATGAGATGGACTTCGGCCAGGCCGCGGCCATCGGCCTCACCATCATTTCCCAAAATATTGAACGAATAAAAAACTCCTTGCCCCTGATCATGGGCCAGATCAAGGCCGTGATCAGGGCGACTTAAGTTTTACCCGGATCCTGGAGGTCCTGGTCAGCCGGGGCCACGACCTCCAGGCCCTGCTCCATGACTACCCGATAGATTTGGTGCTGAACCTGCACCGGGCAGCCATGGAGAACCGGAAAGAACAGATTAAGGTCAAGGTCCTGGGGTTGTCGGTAGCCGTGATGAACGCCCTGGACGCGGCCTTTGGCGGTGGTAAGGGGAAGATTTTGGATAACTGGCTAAAGGCGATTGACGGTCCGGGAGACTCCCGGGAGGAGCGACGACCTTCCCTCTCCCCCAACACCAGGGCCTTTTTTAGTGGCGCCCCGGTCGTGACCCAAAAGGAATAGCCATGGCCGACCAGGAAGACCTCGGGGTTCTGCTCAGCAAGATTGCGGTGGATGTAGCCGACCTGAAAAAGGGGCTGCAGGACGGTCGCAATGAGCTCACTTCCTTCAAGACCATGGCGGAAGGCGTCGGGTCACAGGTAAAAAAAGCCCTCACCTTTACCGTGGGGGCCCTGGGCATCGGCGCCCTGCTGATGGAATTTAAGAGCTTGCTTCAGGGTGTGACGGAGGTCGGGGCCAAACTCGAAACCGTCAAGCTCGCCTCCTATGCCGTGGGGCAGAACTTCGGTTACACCTCCTCCAACGTCGATCTGCTGGCCAATGACCTGAAAAAATTCAAGGTCGCCACCAGCGACGCCTATGAGGCCGTCAGTCAATTCATCAGCCACGGCCTGGACCCCCGTCAACTGGCCCCTATCGCCCAAGCCTCCCGGGACCTGGCGGTGGCGGCCGGCAAATCTCCCCAGGAGATGTTCAATCTCCTGATCGATTCCATCGTCACCGGCATGCCCCGGGCCTTGAGGCAGGCCAAGATTCCCATCAAGGAATTCCAGGATTCGGTTCTGGCCGAAGGTAAGAGCCTGGATGATAACCTGAAGCTTTCGGCCCAGGAACGCTCCCAGGTCATGATCGACTTGATCATGAAATATGCCCAAACCGTGCAAGGAGTCTCGGAATCGACCGCAGGAACCTATACCAGGCAACTGAGCCAGATAAAATTCATGGCCCAGCAGGCCAAAGAGGTTTTGTGGGACTTCATGCAGCCGCTGCTGTACCGCCATCACCGGCGAGAAGATCAAGGTCTGGAGCGATCTGCTGGGCTGGCTGACTGCGAACCGCGCTGAGTTGCAGCAATGGGGGCAGACCATCGGGGAATTCATCCGCATGGTCTGGGGCATGATTGCCGCGGTGATTGCCTGGGTGGTGGCCAACGGTGACCTCCTCAAGACCTTTATCGAGCTGGCCGTCCTTTTCAAGCTATCCGGTTACATCATCGCCCTGGGCACAGCCATACGAGGGGCGGTCCCCGCCCTCTATGCCCTGGCCACGGGCGCCACGGTGGTCAAGGCGGCGTTCGGCGGGTGGCTGGCGATTCTGATCCAGGTACTGGTGGCCCTGGCCTCCCTGGGGGCCTACAAGATTGCCCAGATCGCCCAGGAGAAGCCCTCCGTGGCCCGTTCCATGGCCATGGGGGAGGCGGAATGGGTTCAAACTGATGAGCAGCGGGCGGCTAATGCAGCCGAAGATCGGGCGGCTGAAGCCCGAGAGAAAGCCCGGAGTGGCGTCCATAAATCCACTGAAGAAAAACTCAAAGACCTCACTCCCGAACAGCAAAAACAATATCAGGAACTCCAGAGCCAGTTATCCGCGGCCAGCGTCACCGGCAACCTGGATAAGCAGGTCCAGGATGCCATGGCAAAATGGAAAGATATGTTCGGCGACAAGGCCGGGGCCGGCAAGGGCGGCGGCAAGGGCGCCGCCGGGGCCGAAGAAGACCTGTTCGGCGAATACCTGAAAGTGCGGGAGCAACTGCGCCAGGCGGAGATCCAGGACGCCCAAAGTTCCCTCGACCTGCTCAAGGCCACCAATGAAAAGAAAAAGGCCGAAATGGACAAGGACCTGGCCGAGGGCCTGATTGACGGCCAGACCTATTATGCCCGGCTGCGGGAGATGGAAGACGGCGAAACCGCCGCGGCCCTGGCCCTGATCGACAAGAAACGCCAGGCCCAGATCAAGGCCCATGAGGACGCCCTGGCCGACCTGGCCCGGCAACAGATGAGTCCGGAGATGGCCGGCTACCGCCGCCAGGAGGAAGACAGCAAGAACCGCATGGCCCTGGCCCAACTGGCGGCGGAGGCGGCCAAGGTCAAGCTGGAAGGCGAGAAGAAGGTTACCGAGGAGCTGAAAAAGCAGTTCGAGATCCAGAAGCAGTTTAAGCAGAAGGTGGAGGACCTGGAATTGTCCGCCGCCTGGGGGCCCATTGAAGAGCAGGAAGCCAAGCTGCAGCAACTCTATCTGGAATGGCAACGGGCCAAGGCGGACGCCATTAAAGAAGGCGTTTCCCCGGAGATGCTGGCCCGCATGGAAGCGGCCTACGGCCGTAAGACCTGGAACGCCGGGCCCCAGGCGGAGCAGGCGGCGGGCATGGCCAGCGCCATCACCCAATGGTTCAGTTCCGCGGTGGACGCCATTATGCAAGGTGGCCAGGACCTGAAGAAGACCTTGAACGGCCTCTTCAAGGCGGTCTTCACCGAGGCGATGAAACCCGGGCTGAAGGAACTGCAGCAGCTCCTGATGAACGGCTTCAAGGAACTCTTCGGGGCGGCCGGCGGCGCCCTGGGCAGCGCCATTATGGGGGTCATCGGTCTGGTGGGCATGATGCTCACCAGCGGCGGGAGTAAAAGCTCCTGGTCACCCTCCGGAGTACAAAGCGGCGTCACGGCCCATGAGGCGGTGCGGGGCGTGATCGCCGGGGACACCTCCATCCCCATCGCCGAGATCGGCGTCAGTCTCCAGGACGCCCTGGTTTCGACCAACGGCATTCTGATGGACATCGAACGCAACACCCGGGGCGGCGGCGCCGGCGGCAGTAATGTCCAGGTGTCGCTGGAAGGGGTCGAGGAAGCCGTGCGAGGCGCCATGGAGCGTTATTTCGCCGACCGGTTGCAGCTGGGGAGGGCCTTTTAAGTGGCCATAATCGTCCCGTCCCAGCCCCGGATCAAGGGCGGCGCGGTCTTGACTGCCGTGGGCGACGCCCCTGACCAGGCCCTGTACTGGGAACTGGTGGCCCTGGACCCGGCAACCCAGGCGGAAGGGCCCGGCCTGGGGTCCCTGCAATGGAGCGTCACCCGGACCGACGCGAGCTCTCGGGCGGTCAACCTCTATCAATCCCCTACCGATCCGGCCCTTGCCGGCCGGGTGGAACGGATCAGGGTGCGGAGAGCGGCGAGATAATGCTGGAACTTCTGTACACGAGCACCAAAGCCTTGAGCAATTACCCCAGCTTTATGGCCTACATAAAGACCTGGGATGCTCTGGTGGCCTTTATAAATTCCGAAGTGCATAAGGTGTTTCGAGATGGCTCCGAGGCCTACCTGGGAGCCTGGCCTTATTCTCTGGCCTTGGGAAATCGGGTGTTGGGGAGACATTTCTATTTTGAGAATGCCGTGAATGCCTGGTGTTACGCGGCAGACGAAATCACCGGACAATTTCACAACGATTTAATTTTAAACCCGAACTGGAAGGTGCCACTGGCTCCCGGCAGCCACCTGGATGATATGGCCGGGCTTTTTCTCAAGACTGGGAACCCTATAACCATTTATGACCTGGGCACCGGAGTCCAGGCCGGCGCCGTATCCACCGGTTTTTATGTCCACAATCTGGCCTACGCCGGGAGTGGCCGGGTGATGGCCTTTAAACACGATACCGGAGATGTGGCCCTGGTGGACTACCAGGGGGAAAAGGTCCTATGGAAAAGCAAGGTTCGACCGTGTCGCTGGTCAGCCTATGATTGCCTTCATGACCTCGTAATCACCGTGGAATCTGACAGAGCTGGTCAGGATCTATCTCTTGAACCCGGTGCCAGCCACGCTTACGGCTCCCACCTTCACCCCCGCGGCTCAGAGGTTCCAGGGGTGCGTGGTTAAGACCAGACTCAGGGGAGCGCACGGGGAGGTTTGCCCGGGCTACTGGGTACGCTGGGAGATCACCGGGAGTCCTCCCAAGGGGGCCCTGTTTAAACTGGCCAGCAAAACGGACGAGAACGGCTACGCCGAGAATTTTTACTACGGGCCGGCCCTGGGGGAAGAAATCGGGGCGGAAACCTTAAAGGTGTCGGTGAAGGTCTAATGGCGCTCTGGCCCATTTTCACGATCCCCAACTGCATTCCCTATGTCCCATGGGATGGTAAGAACTATTTTTACAACCCATACCTGCGCACCCCCCCAAGGATATATCAGGAGAGCATAAATTCAATTTCCCATTTTTATTATGAACCGGGGCAAGACCGGATTTGTTTGTGGGCGACCTTTGAGATTTGTCCATGGCCCTCTTGGGCAGTCAAACGATTCGATTTTAATGCTGAAACCGGGGCCCTCTTGAAGACGGCCTCCATGGGCATCTGGCCCGTAGCCTGGGTAAACCACGGGAGCCTGGGAAGCTATGGCGCGATCTATAGCACCTGGAATTCAGGCTACACGGTTACCGAAATGGATGCCTCTGCCATGTGGCCTGCTGCCGGTATGTGGAGCATTGACCCCTCTAAGTGGAACCCGAGCACAATTTTTACCCATGCAGTAGTCAACCGGGAGGATGCTTTGATAGCCGGGGTAAGCAGCTGGTACCTCCAAATATGGGATATCAGCGGTACGCCGACACGCCGGGGAAGTTTGCGTCTTCCTTACACCCTTGGATATCTCTGCTATGAAAGCCGGGAAATCTGCTGGATCATCACGCAAAACGGTCTGGTGGGCAAGATAAACTACCGGGAAACCAAGCCCAGGTGGGAAATGCTGTCTTCGGTGCAGAACCCGGACCCGAGCGCCAAAGGCTACTATTCGGCCTTTGATACCAAGCGAAATCGCCTCGCGGTCTTCCGCTGGTTGCCTGATGCTGTGGATGGGGCTTGTCAGTGCCAAATCGAATTTTACCGGCCCCTGTATCGGATCGCCGGGCTTACGGACCCGGTACCGGTAACCCGGCTGCGCAACGGGGAAAAAGCCCGTTTCGTGGCCCATCTTTATGGGGATAGCGGCGAGGGTGTGGGCACTTACCCGCTGCGGGGTACGCTTTCTGAGCCGGCCGCGGGGGCGCTGTTAACTCCCATAACCACCACCGAGCAATCCGGGGCGGCCACTTTCCGGTATCAGGCGCCGGATGAGGCGGCCACGGAAACCCTTAACTTGAGTGCCACCGTAGAGGAATGACATGGAGCTTACCTCCGAGACCACTTTCACTATTCAGGAAACCCCGGACATCCTGGAGGAGTCGGTAGACCTCATCTTGCTGCCTGAAAACACCGGGACTTATGCCCTCCGGGAGCTGCGTTATCCTGATGATCTGCTGCCTCCCCTGGTCTATGAGGAAAATCCGGATAAATGGACGAACTTTGACAGCGCTCCCTTGACGGCCCGGCCGGCGCTCAAGGCCGAGATGACCTTGAAAGATACGGCCCTGGCGCAGTGGAGCGGCTATCTCAAAGACAATCCGGTTAAGGAGTTTTGGGCCGGGGATGACAAGACCAGCCGTATGCCGGCCAACTTCTTTAGGCGTTTGTGGGAATATTTCGTGAACCGTCCTGCCTCGGACTACATTACCTGGTGGCCCAAGGATCGAACCACCAAAGGTTACCAGATCGTCATCGAAAGTTTGCAGGCCGGCGGCGACAATGCGGTGACCCTGCACACCGGGGCCATCCAGGAAGACCTCGTCCTGGGGGAAGTGGTGTTGGTCTTTCGGATCGTGGGGGAGGCGGACTGATGCGGGTATTACCGGCCGATCTGGAAGCGGCCCAGGAAGCCGTGGTGCGCCGGCCGGCATATAAGGTCCTGGCCTTTGACCGGAGCCAGGACTCCATCAGCGCCATTGTTTCGGGTCAATACGCCCAGGAACCTTTCGACCTGACCGCCTATTGCACCGATATCAAGTGGTCTCCCGATAAGCTGGATTTTACCCTTTCAGACCCGGATGGCCTTTTTCATCCTGATAGTGGTGTGCATCGAGCTTACGTGGGGGATGGGGCCATTATCAGGCTGCTGGAAGGCGACCAAGCCGTGCCGGAAACCTCCTGGATTTACTCCTTTACCGGCTTTATCAGGGGACAGATCGGCTGGAACAAATCCCGGCGCAACAGCACGGCCATGGCTCAGGTTGCCGTTTTCAGCCGGGAGAACAATCAGGCGCTCAAGCGGCGGTCGATCACCAGTAAGAAATATACGGTGGGGACTGAGCTGGGGATTATGGTCCGGGACCTGCTCTCGACCTTCCTGGGGCTCACCGACGCCGAGATCAGGCTCCCTGCCACTCTGGGGCTGCAATTCAAGCACCAGGTGAACCAGATCGCCCAAATGGCGCCCTGGGAGGCCATCAGCAAGCTGCTGGAAACGGTGGGTAAGGTCCCCTGCTTTGACGGGGATGGCCGAATCACCTTCATTGATAAGAACCTGCACCGCCTTCCGGACCGGGTGCTGCCGGATTCTACCCGCATTCTCGACTACCAGGTGCCGGCCCGGAGCCAGGATACGATCAATAAGGTGCGGGTAATCTCCTTAGACTCCCAGCTAAGCCGGGTAGAGTCGCCGTACCAATGTCTCGGCAACGCTCAGGTTACCACGGGCTTCTTCTCCATGGGAGAGAAACTGCCGGTCTGGTGGGGTGAAGACAAACGGCAACGGGCCTCCGGGACGGGCCTGATCGTCAAGAAGAGTGTCAATTCCGGTCTTCTCCCGGTGGGCTCCGAGTCCTACCGGGAGGTGGATGAGTTTCACGGGGAAATTAAGGTCTCTATTTCTTGCTGGGTTCCTATTCTGGCTACCGCCATGCTGGTGGAATATCTGGCCATGGCGGCCATCCCCGATGATGTCCTCACCTTTGGCGTGGGGGCCGAAGAGGGCATCACTATCCCGGTGGGCCGCATCCTGCAGGCCCAGGCCATGATTGTCATTATGTTGATCATGATGTCCATGGGCAGCGCCCAATACGAGGTCTGGGGGACGCCCTATGATTATGCCTACCTGGAGCTCAAGGCCACGGCCCTGGTGGATGGCCTGGAATACTGGGAGGAGAACGAGAAGGAAGTTAAAAACGATTTTCTGGGATCCCAGGACCGCGTCGATGCCCTGGCCATGCTGGAACTTACCTGGGAGGTTTCCAGCGCCAATCCCCGCACCCTGGTGATCAAAGACGATCTGGCCCTGGAGCGGGGGGATATTTTGCAACTGCCGGATGGCCGGAAGTTCTTCATCAGCGACATGAGCAAGGCGGTGCAGCGTGGCGCGGTCCCGGTGCTCAGCCTGCAAGGGTTCAAGGTGATGACCGCATGAGCGTAATAGATTGGCGCATAACTCAAGTCCAGAACCAGATGATCGGGACTATCGCCAGCCCGTTTTACCAGCAATACATGGACGGAGATAGTTGGGTCTGGGCCTGCGACGTGGATATCGGTCAGGATGAACCTCTCCGGAGCGTGCCGGTGGCTTCCAGCAACCGGGAGATCATCTATGCCGAACTCGGCAAAAGCGTGCTCCTTACCCGGATGAATGACGGGAAGTGGTGCATCAGCGGCCTGTCCAAGACCTGCATGGGCCGGGAGCATATCATCTATATGACCTTCATGGATGATCTGGGTTCCATCGCCCGGGAGAGTTGGAGCGGCAGTTTGACGCGCCTCCTGACCCTGGGGGAACTGGGAGACCTGGGCCCCGGGGCCTTCGGCGCCATACCCCTGGGGGCCCACGGTCGCTTTGCCCCGGACGGTACTTTCATCGCCATCTTGGAGTCCTGATATGACTATTGAGCTTTTCAAAGCCTGGGTTTACGGCCAAAAGGACTATATTGCCCGCCTGATCGAGCTGTCTACGGCGGTGGAAAACGCCCTGAATCAGATCTTCGGCCAGCTCACCGGGCAATCCGGCAGCCTGGCGGTCCCCTATGGGCTTCAAGAGATCTTCGACCGGCGGGGCCTGATCGGCATCGCCTCCTATGATTTTGCCGAGGGTCAGCTCTCCGGGCCGGGTTATAACTTCACCGTTTCCCCCGGGACTTACTGGAACGCCGGACAGTTTTACCGCAAGACTACCACCTTCACCCTAAGCATGGCAGGAAAGGCTACCGGTACCTATTACCTCAGCCTGGACGGTGCCGGCAACCCCCTGGTCTCCACCTCTGTGGACGGCACCACCACCCGGCAATTCAGCTGGGATGCCGGGAGTCACCGGATCTCGGCCAAGGCCCTGTTTGCCGGGGTCAACATCCTTTTTGACGGGGATGATTACCACGACATGTTGGACTCCGCCGCCCGATCCAGGTCTTTCACCTCCGTGGCGGCCCGGCTGGAGGAGATCGAGCAACTCCTGGCCGAGATGGGGGGTTATTATGCCTTCGACCGCCAGGACGGCCTCAACTTTTACTATAAAGCCGGCAAGGTCAGAAACGACAGCGCCATCTATGAGACCCCTAACGGGCACGTGACCTGCGCTCCCAGCCAGAGCAACTACCTAGAAGTTGATCCTGCCAATGGCACGGTCTCGGTGAACCAGACCGGCTTCACCTCGGGCCGCATTCCCCTTTACCTGGTGGTTACGAGCGCTTCCGGCATCACCACCATCACCGACAAGCGCACCTGGGCCATATATGGCGCCGGGGGCGGCGTTGGAGGTGGAGGCCATACCCAGAACACCGATCTCGGCACCACGGGTCACACCTTCACCCTGAACCTGGATGAAACCGCAGAGCCCTCCCAGGACTGCCAGTTGGAGGTGGAGCGGGGCACCGCCCCCAACGTCGCCATCCGCTGGAATGAGACCACGAACAGGTGGGAGTACACGGAAGACGGGTCCAACTGGAAAGAGTTCGGGGAAGTCAACCTGGACCTGGGGGTGCAGGAACTCACCAAATACGTGGCCAAAGAGAACCCCGATTTGGTGCTGGAAGAGCTCAACCGGGGCAGCAGTGTCGATTATGAAGACCTGGATTTAGCTGGGTTCATTAACGCTCCCCAGGGCGTCCAGGCGGTGGTGCTCCGGGTGATCTTCTGGGACGAGGTGCCGGGCAACGAGGTGAACGTAAAGTTCAAAAAGAGAGGCTCAATATCCGCTCCGCCCCAGGCTTTCACCATCTGGTCGGGGTTGAACGATCCGGGGACAATTATCCTGCCCACGGACGAGGAGCTCTCGGTGCAGTTCCTGGTTGCGGCCGGCGGTGCGGAGACCGCCAATCTCCGGGTCTTTCTCCTGGGCTACCTGCAGAAGGTGACCGGCGTCGGCACCCAGGACAAGACCTTTACCCGGTCCGGGATCACCGTGGGCGCGGGAGCCGCAATCCAGCAGAATCTTCCCGGTTTCTGCACCCGGGGCCTGGTCCACTATCTCAAGGTGGAGGAAACCGGGGGCTTGGTCACCGGAACCTATACCCTGGAAATCCATGGTAAGGACAGCTTCGATTCCCTGCTTTACAAGGCGGAAGGGATGACGCCCAGCCCTCCCTTTGAGGATTGGCTGCCCTTTTGGGTCCAGGACCGGGATGGCAGCCGCGAACTGCACCTGAAGATCCGCAACAACGACCTTGACCACCAGGGGACTTTCAAGATCACCCTGAACTTAGAAATGTTCGACTGAGGAGAGAAATATGGCCCGGGTATTTATCGACGGCTTTGAATCGGGCAAGACCGATCTCTGGGACCTGGTGGTAGGGGCCTGGATCGTCAGCGGTATCGCCGGTATGGATGGCACGTACTGCCTGAGTTGTGACGCCTTCGGGGATTATTACGCCCACAAGTATGTGCCGGCGGCCCCGGAATACTACCTGGCGTTCCGCTATCGGGGGTCCTCCGCCTCCTATGCCAGCAGCATGTGCTACTTCTTCAACGGCGCGACCCAATTGGCCCGCCTCCGGCGCAACCCCACCACCGGCCTCCTGGAGGTCCGCCGGGGCACCGGTTCCGGCACCCTCCTGGCCACCGGCACCATTGCCGTCAACGTGGGTACCCCCATCCTCATCGAAGTCCATTACAAGCCCCATGACACCGCCGGGGTCTTCCAGGTTCGGGTGGGCGGCGTCCTGGACATCAACTTCAGCGGCGACACCACCGACGGCGCCACCGCCATCGACGGTATTCGGATCGGCGGGGACGGCACCTACTATGCCTCCTGCTGGTTTGACAACGTGGTCATCGATAACGCCGCCTGGCCGGGGGACACCCGCATCCAGGCCATCCGGCCCTCCGCTCCCGGCGCCCTTACCGAATGGGACCCCTCTGCCGGCGCAGAACTGGGACTGCGTCGAATGAAATCCCATACTCCGACACGGATTACGTCTCCACCAATGTCACCGGCAAGACCGACCTCTACGAGGTCACCGACCTGGTTGGCTCCATCCACTCCGTCAAGTGTGTCCAGGTGGCGGCCCGGGCCATCAAGGAAGGCTCGCCCACGCCCCAGAATCTGCAACTGGCCTGCCGCAGCGGCGGCGCCAATTACTTCGGTGAGAACGTGCCGGTGCCCGCGGTCAATCCCAAGCCCCTGACCAAGCTCTGGGAAACCAATCCGGCCACCGGCCAGCCCTGGACCAAGGACGAGGTCAACGCCGTGCAAATCGGGATGAAGGCGGTAGCTTAAGATCATGGCCAACGATTTTTCCACCGATCCTCGGTGCAAGGCCCTCTGGCGCTTCGAGAGCGGTGCTTTAACCGCAGATTCCAAGGGTGGTCAATACCCTCACGCCTCTGCCAATTCGCCTACCGCTGACACTGGTGATTACCGAGAAGGAGCGGCCTGCGTGATTTTGAAGCTGATCTCCAGTCAATATTTTCCTATCGCTGATGGTAATCTTGATGCGGGCTATCCGCTTAAGTCCGGCGATGCAACTAAAAAATTTACTTTATGCTGTTGGTTTAAGTTGGAAACAGTACCGGGTGCCTCCCAATGGGCCAATATTTACAGCAAGTGGCTTTGGCAGACAGACCTTACTATCGAGATCGGCTTTACTGGCGGGTATTTGAGAGTCAACTGGGGCTACAGCGCCTCCGGTGGTGAGTTCTGGGATGCTTGCACTGTCCAGGCTGGACGCTGGTACCACCTGGCAGTGGTTATTGACGGTGTAAATAGGGTTCGCCAGGTCAGGCTCCATGATGCGACTGCTGGTACAGTGGCGAATTACTCCAATACTCCCTCCAACCAGCTTCGTGTGGGAGCAGCAGACACTACCATCGGTGCCTTGGCCAATCCAGGCAATTACCTGGACGGCAAATTGGACGAGATGGTGATTTTCAATGACATCCTTCCGGATACAGAAATTGATGCGATCAGAAATGGTGTTTTCCCTCTTCCCGCAAAGCTAAAGGTTTTCCAGGCAGTAGCCCAGGCGGAATGGGAAGCTCCGCCGCTTATCGAGGTTTCCCAGGTCATCGGCCAGGCGGAATATCAGAGATTCCACCGCTTATCAAGGTCCCCCAGATTATCGGCCAGGTGGAATACCGGCAGTTCGACCCGGGACTGTACGTGAAGCAGTTCATCGTCCAGGTGGAGTACCAGGAGATCCCGCCCCTTGACCTTCGGCGGAAGTTCCCGGTCCCTGACGCCCGCACCGCCTGGCAGAGTCAGGCCGGACGGCGCAAGTTTCCGGTGGTCCAATAACAGGAGATGTCATGATGGAATTTTGGCAGGAGCCCCTGTTTCAGGCCATGGTCGGGGGTGTTATCGGCGTGGAGGTGGCGAAATGACGGAACTCTGCTCTAACCGGGAACTATGGGGCATTATCGGCGTGCTTTTTGTGGTCATTGTTGCCTTGGGCGCCGGCAAAGGCCTGGGGGCCTTGGCGTGGCCGCTATTAAAGAAAATATTGGGCAAAGGTGAAGTCAACGTCATTGTCGGAGCAGGTGGGAAAGGCGAAGCCCCCAGCGGTATTGCTCCTTGCCTTATTGATCCCAAAAATTGCACGGCTCATCAAGCCGAGTACGAGCGGTCTGAGGAAAACAAAGCCAAGATCGCGAAACTGGACGGCGAATTTCACCAGTTCAAAGACAAGTTTTTTAAGAAACTGGAGGTTATTGAAGGAGGCGTTGGCGAGATCAAGATTGCCATGGCGAAGCTAACCGTGGAGACCAATTATCAACAAGGACATCGTGGAGGAAAGTCCTAATGTCCCTCTTTAAAGAAGGCGAATTTGGACTGGCCAAAGAACGCCTGCCCATCTTTCAGGCGGCGGCGGACGCCTACCAGTGGCCCCCGGAGTTGGAACAGGCCCTCCAGGCCGAACTGGGGCCTCGGTGGATGGTTTGGGTTCTCATGGCCATTGACAGCCGGGAGAGTCGCTTCGGATTGCTCCTGGATGAGGACGGCCTGGGGGATGCCGGGCATGGTCACGGCGAGATACAAATTGATGACCGGAGCCACGGGGCTTTTTGCGACTCGGGGCAATGGCAGGACTTGGCCGCCTCGCTGGAGTATGTGCGGAAGAACGTGATCCTACCATCTTACAATTACCTGGCAGACCGTTTCGGCTTTTTCGGCGAAGACTATACCCGGCTTTTCTGGGGGACGGTGGCGGCCTATAACTGTGGCGCCGGCAATGTCTCCAAGGCGGTGGCCGCCGGGCAGGACCCGGATGCCCGGACGACAGGAAGGGATTATTCGAGCGATGTTCGAGCCCGGGCCCTGACCCTGGCGCAGGCCTTGGCATAGGAGGTGTTCGATGTGGAAAGGTATTGTAGGACAGAACTTCATTCCTGAAACCTTTAAGGAGTATGTCAAGAGCTTGATTTGGGATGCCTGGCAACCGGGCTTTATTGTCCTGCACAACACCGGGGAGCCCAACCTGGCTAATAGGCCGAATGGCCTTATCTACCAGCATATCCTGGGATTGCAATCCTACTATCGGGACGACCAGGGCTGGTCCGGGGGGCCCCACCTGTTCATTGACGATCTGCAAATCTGGGTGTTCACCCCCCTCACCGTCCCGGGCGTCCACTCGCCATCGTGGAATAGCCTAGCCTTGGGCGTTGAAATGTTGGGCGACTATGACACGGAGGATTTCGACCTAGGGCGGGGTGCGATGGTGCGGGACAACGCCGTTGCCGCTATAGCCATCCTGAGCGCCGTCCTGGGCATCGATCCCGACACCATGAGGTTGCACCGGGAAGACCCCCGGACGACCCATCATTGCCCGGGTAACAATGTGGACAAGGTCGGGTTTATCCAACTGGTTAAGGGGTATGCGGCATGAACTTCTGGCGGGAATTTGTTAGTGGCAGCAATCAGATCGTCAATTCCATGGCGGTTCTCGCCGTAGTTCTCGCCGCCCCGGTGGTGGCCATTGCCTCAGCCTCTATTATCTTTCATGTTTTTATCTTGAAAAAGGGACTTGACGGCCCCACGGTGAACCTGCTCCTGGGGATGCTGGGTGCGGCTACCGGGGGCCTGGGGGCCTCGATGTTCTCAAAGACTACCTTCAGCCAAACCATCGCCAGTGTTGAGGGGAAGGTGGTGCCTCCTTCCCCGGAAAAGGCCGCAAAGATGGAGGTAAATTAGCCATATGCCCATTCTGTCAATAATCTGGTCTGTTTTATCCTCCCGGCTGGGGGGCTGGATCATGGGGGGCCTGGCGGTCTTGGCGATCCTGGGGGTGCTGAAATGGGAACATGAGGCCAAGTTGAAGGCCCAGGCCCAATTAGCCACGGCTCAGACCGCGGCCGCAATCTCCCAGCAGCAGGTTCTCCTCTACCAGGAACGGGAAGAAATAAAGGCCAAGGCCACTAAGAAGCGGGGTAAACTCAATGAATTACAGCAGAAAAATGACCTGGATGGTCTTGCTGATGACTTTAATTCTCCTGGCGGGGTGCGCCACGCCCTGCCCGCAAATCCCCAAGGAGGCGCTAAAGCCCCTGCCCGATATAAAGATGCCGGCGGAACCGGCCCTGAATACGAAGAAGCTCATTGATTCTAAGACGGGGCAGCCGGCGGGCCTCTTCTTCCCTACCGAGAGCGCTTTTAAAGAGGCTACCTATAAGGTGGATTTGCGAGAGTCGGCGGAGCTGGGCGCGGCCAATACCCGGGCGGCCAATAAGATATTTGAGATTCTGAGACAGCCGCCGAAGCGCTGGTGGCAGCTCTGGAAGTGAAGGCGAACACGTAGAAGGCTAACAAACTCCTGGCAGGGTTTGAGATACAGATATGATAACCATATCAACACGCTACCTGCCGAGTAGCCGGTCGCGCATAAATAGCAGCTATCTTTTTACCGCAGTTAGCGGCCTGATTGTTCCTGAAAGCGTTCAAGGTGTCTTTACCTTTCAAGATGGCGGTCAAATGCTGATTTCAACTCATTCTCAGACGGGGGGTAAACATTGTACCAATCGAATTCATAAACTGCCTCTCGTTGGGCGTCTATCTGCGAGAGATCGACAGGAATTTCGGCTCCAGGTGTTCCTCTCCCCTTTCCAACAACAATCGAAGTGAGTGGTGGCAGCTCGTTGTCTATGCAGTAGAACGCAATGTGCCCTAAAATTTGGGGCAGGACACCTGCTGCATCCGTGTGATACATGAGGCGAGACAATGCCAAATAGGTGATTGTCTTTCGGTCCATTGCCAGACCTACGAGAATCTGCCAAGCCTGTATTGCCCTTGCAGGGTGTTCTGATGACGGATTAAATAATTTCATTGTTCTTCCTTTCTTCTGGACAAATTTGGCTTAAACCAAGGGGGGCCGATTTCGTCATTCGGCCCCTTAGCAACATCCAATAATGGATAAGGTCTTTTTCACGAAACCATGAAGTTCGGTTTCGTCAATAGGTTCTGTGGCGGCGTTTGGATTCTCTCCGTGGTGGTAACGACGCGCATACTCGTTAAGTGCTTCCACTTTTTCTAACAAAGGAAAGAGCTGGTGGACGGGGCCGTTGGCCCGAATCTTTCCGATAATAGTGCCAAGAGCATCTTCACCGAAATCGCCCGGATAGAGGTTCCTACAGTAAGTCTCTAAAACTGGCCTGATCTTGACCACTATATCTCTGGGAGAACCTTCGCCCCTAATGTAGTAGGCGGCCAGCGATTTCCGGTCTGCAGCGAAAGGAGACTGCGTCGCCTCCTCAATGTCCCATTCACAGATTTTCGTGTCGCGTAAACCGACACGCATTAGTTGAAGACATTTTCGGTCTCCGGCTTGTATGGCGAGACGGTCCCATATGCGCTTAAGGAAGCTCTGATCGTGTGACAATACGATGACCTGGTGACATTCATCACCACATTTCTTGATCTTTTGAACAGTACAATCCTTTCGAAAGCTATCTTGGCTACTGAACGGATCGTCGAAAATGACAATCTTGCTGGCCTTCGCAGGGTCGTGCTCTATTTGAGATAGGAAGAAAGCAAGTGCAAGCGTGCTCTTGTCGCCAGAGCTGAGTGTGTTCTTGAAGCTCGGGATAGTGAGGGGACTGTTGGGGTCACCTAATTCTACGGGCGTTTCATTGATGAGGATTTGATAGCTAGTGCTGGCAACGCCTCCAGGATAACCATGATCGGTTCCAGTAATCCGGAATCCTGCGTGGAAGTCTTCGAGTAGATCATTGATGGTGTTCTCATAGTGGCCGATTACCTCACGCGTGTGCTCGTCCAACCTCACTTTGACCCTCGTCTTCTTGTCTTCGATGGTCTTTTTTTCTGTAATCGCGTCCATGTATTTTTTACACGCTTCCTTGCCCTCTGGCTCGTGTCGCTTCTTTATCGCCTGAAGGAGGGTGAGGGCGCTCTGAACGACTCTGATGTCAACGGTACCGGTGGCAGCCTTCTTTTGAGCAATAACGCCATTTGCCGCCCGCACGGCCTGGTTGTAAGTTTCAGCACTTCTGCGTGCCGACATAAAAGCATCAAGAGCGCCGGTGAATGATGCATCTACAGACACGTGCTCAAGCGGCGTAGCGGCCTTGCGTTCGAGGAGAGGTAATGCGGCATTCCGGAGGTTGAACAAGGTCCCCGACACTTCGACGTCCAAAACGGGAGGTGTGATTGTGCAAAACCTTGACCAAAATTCGACGCCCGCTTTATTCTGGTCTATAATTCTATCAATCGACGCAATCACCCGATCGCCAAAGGCATCGGCGATTTGCTGGTGCATCGTCGTAATCTCAGCCCGCAAGGCGTCGTAAGCTTCACTGAAATAGTCTCTATAAGCACCAATCAGGGCAACACCATTGATAGATTGGCCGCAAAAAGGGCACTCATTGTTACGTATGTAGCCCAAGCCTTCGAACAACCAAGGCTCGCCACGCTCATGCATGGCGTGCTCTTCAATCTGGATGTTTATGCGGCGTTCTGCATCCTTCGCAATGCCTTCGATGCTCTTGCCGAGCAATTTTTCGCATGAAATCCAAAATCTTGGTAAGTTCAGCTCTGAAAGGGCGGGGCGAGTCCTAATCTCCTCTGCCTGCTGTACGGCTTTGAGCTCCTTTACCTTCTCGGCGATCTTAGCATCTATAGCCCAGTCTTCCTGGAGGGGCAGGAACGCCTCGACGGCCAAACCTTGCGGCACCAGGGCCTGAACCTCCGCACGTTTTTCTCTTATCTCGGTACTCTTTTCCCGACTTGCAGCGTCGTATCCTTCGATCTGGCGCGCAAGGGCCACGCCATGCGCTCCCACGATAACCCCGTAGAGACTGCGTTTATGGCTGAGGTCAACCACATCGCCAGAGTAAATGTTCTCAGAAACAAATGTTGAATCGAAGATAGCAAGGTTTGGGACTGTGGTGCTCCATGCCCCTGCGCTGAGGACTGCAGGTCCGTCATCAAGGAGAATCCTAATCTCCGGCGCGCCCGGACTTCCAAGCGTAGTGCGGCCAATTACATGAGCGGTGTCCCCGGCCTGGAGGGAACGGAGAATTGCGCAGAGGGTTGTCTTGCCCCGCCCGTTCTCGGCAAACACTAGGTTATAGCGCTTAAACTCAACGTCTCCGGTAGCGGAATATCTCAGGAAGCGGCCTACCTTCCTTATCGAGATGACCTTCCTCAGCATACCCATCCCCTTATTTTATTGGAAAAGTCTATGCTTAACTTGCGGCCTGTAAATCTCCCGAAGATCGGTAGCTTTTAACATCTAAGCTCTTTCAACCCTTTCAATAATTCACATTGGCACAATGAAGACCAGTTTGTCAAGGAGGCAACCCTGCTTACATATAAGCCTTCGGGTTTCATTACCTTGCCAGAGTCGACAATTATCGCTTGAGGGGGAAAAATGCCAGATATGATCTGGTAAGGGAAGTTTTCAGAGATAAGTTTCTGAGATCGGCCTTATTGGGATTCGTCTTCTCCATTCCTCTCGGGGTACTCGTCTTCATGGAATCTGGTTTCGTTCGGGTCCCGAAAGTACCCTAGTTCATCCCTGAATAAACGAGCCTTCTCAACGTACTCCTCAGGCCATTCGCCCTCGTCTGAATGCAACATCACGAGATCGCTCGTATACCCGCCACGCGGCAACTCCCCAGGGACATTGATGTCGATGCCCATGATTGTGGATGCCTTAGGAAAGAGACACAGTGACGCGACGCACCGAACGAGTAGCTCACGTTTTCGTTCCTCTGGACTGCTGTCCGAATCGTAGGTCAAGAACACATAAACAACCCCGCTCAACGACTGCAGGCAACGGGAACGGGTCATGCGAGCCTTGCTCTGTTCAAGGAATTCCCTGAACGCCCGTCCAAGAACGCGCCTGCAAAAGCGATCCTCACGCGCGAGAACCCGCAAGGCCTGCTCCGATTCGGCCATCCCTGGGCCTTGCCAGGTATCTCCTCTAAACCCCCCGACGCAGAATGACTCAATCAGCCGGTCCCAAACATAGCTGTCGCGATCCCTGTCCAGTTTAGCAAGGAACTCGGACCTGGCATTGAAGCCTTGCCAGAGATCATCTTGAAGAATGACCATATCTAATCCCTGAGGGAACTGCCGTCCGCTGTGCATGTAAAGAGCTAACAGGTCCTCTTCTCCGCCCTCCATGATGATCGCAACTCGGTTAAAGAACTCCTCCTTATCGGCCAAGTATTGGACGAAGTCGCTGATAGTGTCGAGATATCGGAGCAGCAGATAGAAGGCTCGCTCGTCAAGCACATGTACAAACGCCTCATCCTTCGTACCGGAACTAGAAATGGGGATCTCTCGGCGTCCGCCAAAGGCAACCGCTATCCGGTGGTAGACCCTCCGTTCCGTGGGCGGTAGTGGTAACCCCTGTGTTCCATCCTTGGCCACAACGACACGAGCCCCATCCAGCCAGCGAATTGCTCCTACAATCTGTTTCTTCGACGCATTAACTGCTTTGCGTTTCCAACGGTCCCACTCAACCTTTAGGTTGCCGGAATCCTTCAGCTCGATATCCTTGACACTCACGACAATGACATGAGGATCGCAGACTACAAGGATATCGCAGAGTTCCTTTCCTGGGTTGCGCTCCTGAGGGTTGACGTAGCTCCACAGCGAAAGGAAAGAATTCTCACAGACCTCGTAGACGAATTGCTCCGAACTGTTAACGGCGTCCATCATGTCTTCCTGCTCGCTGGAAGCCATGTTAGCACAGGTTTTGTCGCAACAGAAAATTTCTTGCTTGGAAAACAGATAGCTACTATCTCCATGATCGACAATTGTCACCTTACCCGGAGAAATGCAAGCTATGGTCTGGTTATGGAAGGTTTTTGGCGATGTGATAAGTTTCTGATCAGGGCAGTTATCTGCTTCCGGTCAGGGTTTATTTCTGCTCGCGAAATATTATTGTTTGGCTCCTTGACATGACGGACTGGAAAATGTATCGTGTGACGCAACACGATACATTTTTACTGGAGGGCAGTATCAATGACGACGTCGTACAAAAGGTCCACCCATCCCGGCATCTACGTCCGCGAGAGCATCATCCCGGTTGGCATGTCCGTGAAGGACGCCGCCAAGCGGCTCGGCATCGGCAGGCCGGCCCTGTCGAACTTCCTTAACGGAAAATCCGCCCTGTCTCCTGAAATGGCGGTCAGGCTGGAGAAGGCGTTCGGCGCCGACCGGAAGCGGCTGCTCGATATGCAGGCCGCCTACGACCAGCAGGAGCGCCGCGCCGGTGAAAAGCAGGTTGTAGTTCGCGCCTTCGTCCCGAATTTCCTGACTATCAAGGCAAGGCAGATCGAGGACTGGGCCGACAGCCAAATCGACGCCCGCACCCACCTTCCCGTCTTTCTGCGGAAGCTGGTGCACTCGACCGGCAACGACCTCCGCCAAGTCGACTTCCCCGGCTACGACAACGCGCAGCGCAAGGGCTCCGATGGTTTCGTCGAAGCGGGCGCCGCCACACCCTGGATTCCCGAGGGGAAACTCCTATTGGGAGTTCGGCACCGACCAGAAGCCGGGTGCCAAAGCCGAGAACGATTATACCGCGCGGCTGAAATCGGTTGATGCCGCCGAGCGGGCAAACAGCACCTTCGTCTTCGTGACACCTCGCAACTGGCCCGGCAAGACCGCCTGGGAGAAACGGAAGAACGAGGCCGGCGACTGGAAGGCCGTCAGGGCTTTCGATGCGAGCGATCTTGAGCAGTGGCTGGAGCAGTCGGTGCCGGCGCAGATCTGGCTTGCCGAACAACTCGCCCTGCCGGTCAGCGGCTATGAAACGCTGGAGCAGGCATGGCGCCGCTGGGCGAACGCCAGCGAGCCCCATCTGACGCCCGAAATCTTCGCACCCTCGATCGCCGCATACCGGAGCACGTTCAAGGCGTGGCTCGACAAACCGAGCGACAGGCCCTTCGTCGTCGCGGCCGACTCGCGGGACGAGGCGCTCGCCTTTCTCGCCTGCCTGTTCGATGACGAAGAACTCCGCCAATTCAAAGACCTCGCCGCGGTCTTCACATCTCCGGCGACGCTCAGGACGCTTCTTGCGTCCTCCGTGCCTTTCATCCCGATTGTCCATTCCGAAGACGCCGAGCGCGAACTCGTCGACGCCCATCGTCGGCTTCATTGCATCGTTTTCCGTCCCCGCAACGCGGTCGATACGGAAGCCGACATAGCGCTCGACCTGCTCGGCTACGACGCCTTCGAGAAGGCGCTCATCGCCATGGGAATCGAGAAAGGCGACGTCGACCGGCTTGCAAGGGAGTCGGGCCGTTCGCCGACGATCCTGCGCCGCCGCCTCTCGCAGAATGCCAGCGATCAGGACGCCGGCATGGGCCGGCGATGACAAAACGGCAAAGACCCTCGTGCCGATGGCCCTGATCGGCGCCTGGCATGCCGAGCCGGAGGCGGATCGCGAGATCGTCTCCTATGTGGCGGATCGAAAGTACGAGGCGATCGAAGACGACGTCGCGCGCCTGCTTCGGTTCGATGACAGCCCGGTGTGGTCTGCCGGACGTTACCGGGGTGTCGCCTCGAAGATCGACGCCTTGTTTGCGATTGCGAGGATGGTCACGCCGGCGGACCTCGACCGGTTCTTCGTCGCCGCCGAATACGTCCTTTCCGAGTCCGACCCGGCGCTCGAACTGCCGGAAGAGAACAGGTGGGCCGCGGCCTTGTACGGCAAGAAACGCGATCACTCCGGCGCGTTGCGCGAGGGTATCTGCGAGACACTCGTCATCCTGTCGGTCCACGGCAACAACCTGTTCCAGAGCCGCCTCGGCATCGATGTCGAAAGCCGGGTCGCAGTTCTGATCCGCAAACTCCTAACGCCGCTGACGCTTGAAAAGCTGCTCTCCCACGACCACGATCTGCCGCGCTACGCAGAAGCCGCGCCCGATGAATTCCTGAAGATCATCGAAGAGGACCTGCGGCGCAACGAGCCCCGTCGTCTTTGGCCTTCTCAAGCCGGTCGACAGCGGCTCGTTCGGGGCATCGCCGTCGCGGACGGGCCTTCTCTGGGCGCTGGAGTGCCTTGCCTGGAAACCGCAAAACCTCCCGCGCGTATCGGCGATCCTCGCCCAGCTCTCCCGGCCGAAGATCGACGACAACTGGATGAACAAACCGGACGCCAGCCTTCAGGCCATCTTCAGGTCATGGATGCCGCAGACGGCGGCCTCGGTGGAGCAGAGGGTCAAGGCGCTGGAGATGCTCATCAAGCGTTTCCCGGATGTCGGCTGGGAGATTTGCATCGAGCAGATCAAACCGGGTTCCCGGATCGGCCACTACAGCTACAGGCCCCGCTGGCGCAGCGACGCCTCCGGGGCCGGGCAGGTCGTCACGCACAAAGAGATGTACGACTTCAACCGAAAGGCTCTGGATTTCCTGATCGCTTGGCCATCCCACGACGAAAAGACCCTTGGCGATCTCGTCGAGTCTCTCCAGGGTATGCCCGACGAAGACCAGACCAAGGTCTGGGACCTGATCAATGAATGGTCCCGGAAAGCCGGCGAGGCCGCCAAGGCCGCGCTGCGCGAGCGCATCCGGCGGTTCGCCTTCACCCGACGCGGCCGCCACCGGAAGCTTGGGGAAGCGACCCGCGACCGTGCCCGCGAAGCCTATGACAGCCTCCGGCCCCATGATCCGGTCATCCGGCACGGCTGGCTATTCGCCGATCAGTGGGTGCAGGAATCGGCTGACGAGATCGAAGAGGAGGATTTCGACTATCAGAAGCGCGACGAGCGGATCGACAGGCTGCGCCGCGAAGCGATGACCGAGATATGGACCGAGCGCGGTTTCGAGGGTGTTAAGGAATTGCTTACCGGCAGCGGCGCCGCCGGCACCGTCGGCCATTACATGGCGTCGTGCGTTACCGGCGTTAAGCCGCGGGTCGATTTCATCCGGCGCTGCCTTTCCCTTGACGGAGACCTCCGGAGCAAGGCCGAGTGGTGCCTGCAGGGCTTCCTTTGGGCGATCGAGGAAGACTCGCGCGCCGAGGTGTTGCAGGCTGCGGCCGAAGGGCTGCCTGCCGAAGAGCTGTACGCGGCTATTTGTATGCGCACCGTTCCAGGCATCCACTTGGCGTCTTCTGGACGGTTATGGCGAGGACATCCGCGCCGGGTACTGGAAGGACGTGTTCCCGTCCTGGGGCCGGCACACGCCCGCCGAGCTTACCGAACTGATCGACCGCCTTCTGGAGGCCCGGCGGCCGCGCGCGGCTTTCCACGCCGTCCACATGGATTTCAAGGACATCGAGACGTCCCGCCTCAAGCGGCTGCTGCGCGACGTCGCCACGGTCAATGCCGAACCAGCAGGCCATTTCAAGCTCGACCGCTACTACATTTCCGAGGCACTGGATTCGCTTGATGGCCGCACGGGCGTCACCCGTGATGAAATGGCCCAGCTCGAATTCCTCTTCATCGACGCCCTCGAATGACAGCAAGCACGGAATCCCGAATCTCGAAAGCCAGATCGCGCAATCGCCGGCGCTATTCGTCCAGGCGGTGGCGCTCGCCTACAAGCGGAGTGACGAAGGAGAGGATCCGCCGGAATGGAGGATCGAGAATCCCGAGCAGCGGGCGGCAGTCGCGTCGGCAGCCTATCGCCTTCTCGACCAGATAAAGAAGATTCCCGGCACGGACGAAAACGGAAGAATCGACGCGGCGGCGCTCGCCGCGTGGCTTGCCGAGGTTCGGCGCCTATGCCGCGAGTACGCCCGCGCCGACATTGGTGATCACTGCCTCGGTCAACTGCTCGCCAAGGCGCCCGAGGGCGAGAACGGCATATGGCCCTGCGAAGCGGTGTGCGAGGCGATGGAAGGGATAGCATCCCCTGAAATCGGCGAGGGATTCCATATCGGCGTTCGTAACTCTCGCGGCGTTCACTGGCGGGGCGAAGGGGGCGAACAGGAGCGCGAGCTCGCCGCGAAATACCGCGCCTGGGCCGAGCGCTTGCACTTCGACTATCCCTATGTCGGGGGAGTCCTCGAGGGCATCGCCGCGTCCTACGAGCGCGAAGCCGGCGTGGCAGGATTCCGAAGCGAAGATCAAGAAGAGGCTTCGCTATTGAGAGCGGGCGCCGGCATCACGCGAAGGTATTTACCGCCATCCAAAGACCGCAGTGACCTAACGGCTCAGTGCAGCCAGGATTAAGTCATAGATCGTCAGATCTCGTTGGCGACTATCTCCTTGCCAAAATGAACACTTACCGGATTTTCTGAAAATTTTTTGCTATGCTTTGGATATGGGAGGTTTTTCAGTGCGCATCATCAAAGATATCTCGACGGTCGATGACTGGTTTCGCCTTGCCCCTCCGGCAGGCGGTGCCAGGCACTGGGTCGATGGCAAGAGTGCTAAGGAGCTTGCTAAGGCCTGGTGCGGCAGAGCCTCTGCCCCCGCCGTGCCTGTTGAGTTACAGGAATTGCTAAGCACCCATCCCGATATCGACGGCGCCGCATTCCTCGAAGCCATCCCGGAGCACAAGGTCGCATTCGACAACATCCCAGGAGAGCCACGGAACACCGACTTGGTATGCATCGCTGAACGGGCCAATCAACGCATCGCTATTAGCATCGAGGCAAAGGCCGACGAGCCTTTCGGCGAGCTGGTCGCCAATGTACTCAGGACACCACCGCCGTCGCGACGGCCCGAGCGGTTGGAAAGGCTTTGCCAAGCTCTTCTAGGCAACCAGCCCGGCGACTTGCCCGGAATTGGCGAGCTTCGCTACCAGTTGTTCTACGGCATCGCAGCTGCCCTCGCTTATGCGGGTCAAGTCGACGCTTCGCACGCCCTCTTCGTAGTCCACGAATTCGTGACACCAAACACCAGGACAAGGCAGATCGACGCAAACGAGCGTGATCTCCAAAACTTCCTTAGCTTGCTTGCGCCTTTGACTGCTCCCCTTGGGCAGCGCCTACACGGCCCAGTTTGCGTTCCCGGCAACGATTATATCCCTGGGCACATACCTCTTTACATCGGCAAAGTGCGGACAGTAACAGGAGCCAATGCTGCCTAACATGAACTGACAGCATCACCATCACGGAGTGATGGATAATTCGCGGGACTATTCGCGGGAATCTCTTTCTCATGACGCCATTTTCTTAACCTTTCTGTCCTCTAACCCACGACAACCATGCGGTTTAAACAGGCCTCCGAGGTACATCGGCGTTCTCGTAGGGCGGTGACAAATGCTCGGCCACAAAGACCCGCAACAGACCTTTGCCGACCTGGAGGCAGGCAATACCCGGGCGGCCAATAAGATATTTGAGATTCTGAGACAGCCGCCGAAGCGCTGGTGGCAGTTCTGGAAGTGAAGGCGAACACGGAGAAGGTTAACAAACTCCTGGCAGGGTCTGAGATACAGCTATGATAACCATATCCGCTATTCTTAATTGGAGTTTTGAGCGTTGATAGAGGCAGTAATCTCGCACTCTAAGAATGAAAAAATCAGCGGCGCGGTCCACTGACTGATTTGTTGAAAGCTACTTCTTAGGCAATTTTCCGCCCTATCCCCTAAAGCATCTCGGCCTTTCCTGGCCACAAGAAGAGGACAACGTTCACAGATTTGAGCCTTTTTGCCCTGGCGGAGAAGATGAGGAAACCTGGACCTGGAAGACAGGTGGGTCTACCAGTTGGAAGGTGCCCGAGGCGATGGTGACGCGGCCCTGGGTCTTGGCGAACTCCTCCAGGATGCGGGAAAAGATGCGGTCCTTGATGCTGCGGCGTTTCTTGTAATCCACAATATAGCGCACCTTGAATTCGATCCAGTTGTCGGTGAAGACCATAGTCACCGCCGAGTCGATCAAGGAGGCGTCGATGAAGTATTTCTTGACCGCATCTTTCCAGGCCTTTTTGGCGTGGCCGACGTAATCGCCGACGATCTCATTGATCACGTCTTCCAGTATCCGGCGGGCCAGCTGGTGGTCGTCGCCGTGTTTCACGGGCACGGTGATCTCATCCCAGAGGAAGGGAAAGTCGGCGGAGTAGTTGATCACCGGCTCCTTAAAGATGGTGCTGTTGGGGATGCGAACGATGCGGCCGGTGAAGAGATCGGCCTCCACCCAGACGCCGCACTCCATGAGGGTGGTGCGCAGGACGCTGATGTCGATGACGTCGCCCCGGATGGCGCCCACCTGGATGCGGTCACCGGGGGCATAGAGCCGGCTGAAAGAAATGGCCAGCCAGCCGGCGCAGTTGACCAGGACCTCCTGGAAAATGAAGGCTGCCCCGGCCCCGGCCACCCCCAGGCCCACCACCAGCCCGGAGAGGACGTCTCTAAAGAGGATGGCCAGGAAGAGAATGACGGCGGCATAGCCCGCCAGGGAGAGAAACTTGTGGACGCGGTAGCGGGTTTGGGGGTCCTGGATATCCCGGGCCAGGTAACGGTTCAGGAGGTACACCGCCAGGCGTACCAACAACAACACCCCCAGGATCAGGAGGAGTTTGTCGAAGGTGGGGTCAACCAGCCAGCGCCCTAAAAGCTCTTGCATGAGAAATTCCCCTCCACTTCCTCACCACCCGGAGCCCTACCCCTTTTACGGCATCCACCTGCCAAGATTGCTCACCAGTAGTTCTCCGTTGGCTCATTGCACCGGCAAGGTGAGCACCGGCGTTCCTTCTTTGGTGCCAGGCTCCGACATGGATAAGATTCCTGCTATGCCGGAAAAAACTTCTTTAGAATCAAAGTCTTTATCATTAATATAGAACCAATAGCCGCGCTGCTGCATGGCGACAAAGGTGTCTTGGGGACATTCTTTGCTGGATTCAATTTTGAACATAATCTTGTTGTCGACCGGCCCATTCAAAGGTTCTTTTCCTTTACTCGGCAAATCACTTTCTTGGACCCTGTTTTCGGAAAGGTGTTCCTGGGGCACTGCGATGAAATCGGCGAGCATCGTGAAGACCTGTAAAATTGAGCGGGTTTGCAGGATAATTTTGTCACAGTAGGGGTCTGATGGCCGGGGCTGTTGGTTGCCATCGATGATTTTATATACCTCATACCTCCCAAAGGCTTGTTTGAGGTAAGAGATGACTGCCTTTTTCTCCTCGGGTTTCAGGTTACGCTTGGCCATCCGGCCGTGGCCGGAGGTAATGGCCTGGTCGATCTTCTGGTCAACGTCGCTCATCCAGAACTGGTGATCGTGGAAATTAGCGGGCTTGGGATCATAGGTGGAGGCCATGGGACCTTTGCCGTCCCCCTTTTCGCCATGACATTCACTGCAATTGCTGTACAAGCCTTTTCCCTGGGGCGAGGCGTCGGGCCACAAGAGTCTCTTGAATTCCTTGACTTTGTCTTCCGATTTGGCGCGCTGAGCGCGACCCTTATCCAACACCAATAAACCAATCGTGTCCTCCGCCTCTTTTTGTTTGTCCGCCTCCGCCTCAGTCTGCTTCGCCTTTTGGGGTTTCATCCCCGCCTTGCCGCCCGCTTTCTCTCCCGGCTCGCTCCTCCCTTGCTCCTGCCGGATTTTATCCTGCAGATGCACCGTAACATCATATTTGGTCGGTTTCTTCTCTTCGTCGATGGTGATCCGAATGACGCCATTCTGCCTGAGATCGCGGAAGAGCTGCACGAGGATAAAAAAATCAGCGTCCTGGCGATTTTGAAGATCATTGATGTTTTTGACGCAGCAGGGGAAGACGTAATCCGCCCGCCAGCCGGTCTGGAGACCCTTTAAAATTTTGGACGGGTCTATGGGCATGATCAGGGTCTTAGATAACGCCTCGCCCCGGATGGGAGCGTAGGAGATCGTGGGTTTGTCTGAGTAAGTAAGACCGCCGCCGCCCACAAACGTATTGCGAGCCCCGGTAGTTCCATAGAGGAAATGCCACGGGGTGGTATAATTAGCCGAAAAATTGGCCTCCAGAGCATAGCTGGTATTGACGGAGGTCATTTCCAGGAAGGTCAGGGTGTCCCCGTAACGCAGTTTAACCAGATTAGTGAGGAGCTGTTCCTTCCAGGAAGTGGAAACGGCATCAATATAATTTCGCCGGTCCAGGGGGATTTTTTGGGGGGGCATGATATAAGAGCAGCCGGCGCAGATAAGGACGAACAGCAAGAGGCCGAGTGTTGGTCTCCGCATAAAATGCTCCTTTTTCGAGGAGTACATGGTATGGGTATGCTGAGGGCCTACTTGATAAGGCATAGCTTCCTCCGAGAAAATGGCAGAGAATGCTACACTTAGACTGCTGGAAATTTAGAGTAAAGATGATATTTGGATTTAAATCCCATAGATTCTCTGAAATTGTCAAGATTTTTCTCTTAGATTCAGTTTAAAAAAATTCTGATGTGCAGATCAGGCCTTCTTCCCAAGTTAAGAGCTTTGTTAACTTGCCAAACCAGACACTTATCCCCAAACCCGGAAAAGTTGTAGGTAATATTTGGATAGTGAAACACTTCCAGATCCTCTCGATTGCGCATTAAGGAGCTTACAGCTTATGACTTATCGCCTCCTTGAGTTCCCGGGAGAGCAGTTCGCAGGCCTTCACCACCTCCGGGTAATCCTCAAAGTTCTGGAACATTTCCGGGGTGATTTCCGTAAAATTCTCAAATTCTTCCGGGGTCATCCAGCGCGCCGGCCCGCCCTGTCTGCAGGTAGTGCCGTGGCCGCAAATGAAGCAGGGGGGCGTGGCGCTGTTAAAGAAAACCGAGCCCACCACCCGGTACTCAAGATAGCTACTCAATTGGTGGGACACGTCCTGCACCACCTTTTCGGCTTCGTTCCCTCCCACACACACCACCGCAGCCAGTTTGCCCATGGTTTGGAGTTCCACATGGCGCAGCGGAAAGAGGCGCTCCAGGAAGGTGTGGGTAAAGGCGTTGGCCTGGCCGAAATACACCACAGGCCCCACAATCAGGGCATCCGCGGCCACAATTTTATCATAGAGAGGAGCCATGTCATCGTTTTGCACGCAGCGATTGTTGTCGGCGCATTTCACACAGCCGATGCAGGGTCTGATGTTGAGCTTGGCCAGGTGCACCATCTCATAGTCATGGCCGGTGTCCCGGGCCACTTTGTCCAGCATGCGGTACAGATTGCCTTTGGGTTTGGGGCTACCGTTGATTGCCAGGATCATCTTATTTTTCCTTACTTTTCGCACTGCGAATTTACGATTTGGCTCCGAATCCCATCAGTCCAAATCTCATAAGGAGGAAGTCTTAATTGGCCTAATGCAAAGATGATTGCGTTTGGCTTATTTACTTCAAATCCTCGCCTGCCAGCTTGGAATCGATCCGATGCTCATGAAGATGCTCCTCGATGATCGATAATTTCAGATAGTTTTCCTCGGATCCCGGCTCAGCCCCCAGCCTTGGTTAAAAGGTGAGGCAGGTCCAGCCCGTTTTCAGCATCTCGGTTAGGGGAGCGCCCATGTAAATGACTTCGATGCCCAGCGACTTGAGCTTATCGGTTACCCCGTAAAGATCCGCGCAGGCTTTGCACGCTTGGAGTTCAACTCCTGCCGCCTTCAAATCTTCCAGTTCCTCTTGAAGCTCCAGGTCCGTGGACAGTAGTTGGGATGAAGGGCCCCAGACCACTAGCCTAACGCGACCCCACCAGCCCTTGAGCTTGGAGTTCTTGGTGTACATAAAAACCATTTTTTTGGCAACTTCCCGATCTCCCGAAGACCATATTACCACCACACTTTCGGAAATTGGAGCCTCAACCATGTTCCCTCTCTTCCTCTTGTTAATCAATTTAATCAAGTAGACGCTTCAACTTCTCCAAGCCAATTCGTCTTATAAGCGCATGATAGCACAAATTTAGACGAAACATTACGTTTCCCCAGATATTGACCATACTCTATACTGCTCCCCTTGGAGCTGAGACATAAAGCTAAGCGAGTATAATGTCTCAGGTGGTGAGTATGAAACGAAACGCCGTAAGATTGATCCGGAAACCAAGATGGCAGTTCTGGAGGAGGTAAAGGTCGTAGCGACGCTGAGTAGGTCGCTGAGTAGGTTTGATCGATACTGAGTGTTTTTTGAGGTTAATTTGGATGGGCCTCACCCATAAAACTCCGATAGATAAAGGGTTCACAGGCAGATAGGTTGCTTCGCATGCAGGAGATCAGGGGGCAAGTTCCCTCAAATCCACGCAAGATTTCATTTTCCTGGCCCTGACTCCTTACACGCATTTCGGATCCGGAGGATGGGATGAATGATTGGACCCGGCTGCGCAGAGAGTTTCATGCCTAAGCCCCAGACCTGACACCCCTGCTGGCGGTTTGCGCGACCTGGTTACCTGATTGAGTCACCGCCTTAGTAAATGAGGCCGATGTCTATTCGGATATTTGCTTTACAAAAGCTACTCATCATGATTAATTGCATTCATGCACGAATTGACAACAAATCGTAGTCAATCGACAACAAAGTGTAGTCAGCTTTCGACCCTGGCTGAACTATTCCCTAATCCTACCCTGGTCAAGGTCTTATCCCTGTTCCTGCTTCATCCAGAAACAGAATTTTACCAGCGCGGCATTGTGGAAACCACGGGGAATGCACTGGTCCAAGTCCAGAGAGCCCTGAAGCGGATAGAACGCACCGGGTTGGTGACCAAAACTAAGCGCGGCAATATAGTCTATTATAAAGCAGACCGGATGCACCCAGCTTTTGAGGATTTGAAGCGGGTTTTCCTCAAGACCGTAGCTCTTGGAGATGTGCTACGAGAAGCCCTGGCCCCATTGGCGGATAAGGTGAAATTGGCTTTCATCTTTGGCTCCCTGGCCCAGGGGAGGGAAACCGCTCAAAGTGACATCGACCTCTTCCTGGTGGGAGAATTATCCTTGCGGCAGACGACCAAGCTTCTGGCCTCAGTTGTATCCGAATTGGGCCGAGAATTTAATCCGGTAGTTTATCCTCCTGAAGAATTCAAAAAAAAGTCTCGAGAAAATCACCATTTCATCACCGAAGTTATCAAGGGCCCCAAAATCTGGCTGATTGGCAATGAAGATGAACTTGCAAAACTGGCTGAATGAAGGCCGGCTGCAGCGGCATAGCACCTCTGTCAACGAGGTTGCGGATTTATTGAAAGTAGTGGACCGGGATCTTGCCGATGCGGCTATCAAAGAGATCTCAGCCGACCGGCGTTTCGCCACAGCTTATAATGCAGCATTGCAGCTGGCGACTATAGTGCTTTACGCTTCCGGCTACCGGACAGGTAAATCAGGTCATCACTGGGTAACCTTCAAGATTTTACCGGAGGTTATGGGACCGGAAGCCCAGGAGCGAGCCGATTACTTTAACTCTTGCCGATCAACTCGGAATGTAACTGATTATGACCGCGCCGGGGTAGTATCCGATGCCACAGCCGATGAAATTCTCGAAGAGGCCAAAGCCTTTAAAGAGGAAGCCATCAATTGGCTGAAGGCAAATCATCCTAATTTGCTGAAGAGGCCATAGAAAGCCCCGGTCCGAAAGGAGACAATCATTTTTCATCACCTTAATGGTTTTCACCAAATGGTGAAAATAGCGTTTAAAGTGAAAAAAGACGTTGACGGGAGGAAAATCCCTTTGAGACGTTCCCAAGAGTTTCCCAAAAGTTTCCCATTGCTTCTGTTTTTGGGGTGTTTTTAATAGGTATACAACTGAATAGTATGCCTGTATAATCCAATACAATCAGTAAGTTATGGAAAGGTCTGAAGAAGATTTTTGGCGAAATCCGGTCTTAAAATCCCTCGGGGTTCGCCCCGTGCCGGTTCGAGTCCGGCCCCAGGCACCAGTACTATTAGGCAGTTAGCCATTTATAGCCTCTCGTTGACGGCCCCGGTATCCCGGCCACTGTCCAAATACTGTCCAACTTTACCCATCTTGCCCCAGAGGGTTTTAAGTTCCTCCCGCCCCACATGGTTATAGCGGTTGAACATGGCCGTTGTCTTGTGCCCGGTAATCGCCATGATAATAGAGTCGTGAACCCCCTCCCGGCGCATATTGGTAACAAAGGTGTGGCGCAGATCGTGGAAGGTGAAGGCCTCAATTCCCGCCCTTTTGCACGCTTCCTCGAATCCGTCCCGGATGCAACTGATGGGCTTGCCATTGCGGGTGAACACCTGCACCCCCGGCAAACCTCTGGGCATGACCTTTAGCATCTGCACCAGTTCGGGATGCAGGGGCACCTCACGGCCCTCATTGGTCTTGGTGTCTTCCGGCCGTAGCCTTAGAAATCCTTCCTTCAAATCCACCTGTCCCTATCTGAGTTTCAGAATCTCACCCCGGCGCATACCTGTGTGGTAAGCCACTTGAACGATTGGCTTGATGTGAGGTGCGCAGCAGGCCAGAAGCCATGCATATTCCTCTGCGGTTAAGACCATGTCCCGCTTATTGTTCTCTGGTGGCCTTTCCACGCCCCGAACCGGGTTGCGCTCCGCTTTTCCATTCCTAATTGCGTTGTTGAATATGAAGTTGAGGCACGCCAATTCCCGGGCCTGACCAGGTGGCTGGAGTCCTATCAAAAGGCCGGCTCCCCATTGATGATCTTTTCGGGGGTCCGGGTGACCATGGCCCGGGCCTGCTCAGGGCCGATCAGCCTGGTCAGTTCGCTCACCGCTTTGCTAAGCATCGGCGACCGGCCCCGGGGGTCATGAGCATCGGAGGCCAGCAGGTGGATGTACCCTTTCTGCACCAATTGCCGGGAAACCCTGGCAACCTGGTGTCCGAAGCCGCCCGTCAGGCTGCCGGCGGTCAGTTGGGCCAGGCACCCCAGATCTATCAAACGCCCCAGTCTATCGGGCCTCTCCTGAATGATCGGATGCCTCTCGGGGTGGGTGATGACGGGGGTGAGCCCCCGGGATTGCAAGCGGAAACAGATATCCTCCAGGGAGGGCGGGAGGGAGAAGTGGGGCAGCTCCAGCAAGAGATAGCGCTTACCATCATTGACGGTCAGCACCTGGTCCTCTGCCAACAGGCTCAAGGCTTCCACGCTCAAGGGAACGTCGCAGCCGGGAAGGATTTCCAGGGCAATGCCCTCGGCCGCCAACCTATCTCTGAAAATATCGATGTGCTCCAGGATGACCCTCTTCTCGTTGATGGCGGCAAGGTCCACGGACTTGTGCTTGAAAAGATGGGGGGTGGCCACCATTACCCGGATGCCGTCCGCCACGGCCAGGCGGGCCATCTCCAGGGCCTCCTCCAGGTCCCGGGCGCCATCATCTATGCCCGGCAGGATATGGGAGTGGACATCGATCATGGTTCTTTAATCTGGAATTTGGCGGCCATCCCCGGTTTCCGGAAAAGAAGCTTCAGTTTTACGCGGCCTATAACGGGCTGAAGGGTTAGGTTGAACGCCAGCGCCGGCTACGAGCCGACAGAGTCGGGGGGCAAAGAGCCGGGTTACGAGGAGATTTGCAGGCGGGACGCGGGAAGCGGTGGGGCCCGCGTGACCAACACACCTTACCGGATGATCCCCCCTATTTCGAGTGTTTCAGCAACATCCTGGAGGGCCGGTTAAAAATGATATGCCAAGCCGACCACCACCTGATGCCGGTCGAAGTCGAAGACCGCTTTGCTGGCGGTAACGCCGGTGTTGTTATAAAAGAGTTGTTGGGATTCTAATTCGACACTCCACTGCTTGCTGAATTTATATTCCAGAAAGCCGCCCAGATGTTTGGTGAACATATAGCGCAGGCCGGCCTCCACCTCCAAGGAGAAGTTCTTGGCGGAATCAGCTTCGCCGTAAAGCATCACCAGGCCCGGACCTAGCCCCACATACGGTTGCAGCCGGCCGAAAGGCACTTCCTGGTCCGGCAGGAAGCCATAACGGCCCACCAGGTGAAAGGCCATGGTCCAGGCCAGGAGGGTTTGGCTGGGCACCCGGCCGGCAGTGACCCCGGCCAGTGGCGGATGCAAGGCCACTGTCTGGGAGGGCTGGGGATGGTCGCCGATGCTACCTTCGGCTTCCACCCCAAAATAGGGAACACTATCCAAGAAGTAGCCCAATTTGATGCCACCCATGACCCCAGGGTCGATAGTCATCTTCCGGGCGGTGATATTCTGGCCGCCTATCTGATATGTCCAATCGGTGCCAGGCACAAAGGAGCCGCCGAAAAAACCGCCGATGAAAAATTCCCCGGGGCCCTTATATCCCAAGCGGCCCTTGGCATCAGCCGGTTGAGAGAAACGATTCTTATAAAGCAGATAGCCGGCCGCCGCCACGCCCACCACTGCACCCAAGGGCACGCAGGTGACGACCAGGGTATCGCCGGAGGACAGGGCTGCCGCCGGTTTGGGGGAGGCAAAGGCCAAAAAGGAAATCATCACCATCAGAACCAGAGGCCATAACCAATTTTTTCTGTTTATTTTCATGTGTCTATCCCCAAGTTTCTTTCCTGACTTATACCACAAAAAACCTAAGCAAGTGAAGCGTGGTTCTGAAAAATTGACCATGCCCTCAATGCGGTTACCTTTTCTTCGGGGAGATACCGCCTCAAAGAGATGCCCAGGCGGTTGTACCCCATCCGGTTTTCTTGACCCAGCAGCCACTCCCCGTTGTAGAGGTCCAAAAAGCCTCTTACCGCCTCCCTCACCTCCTTGAGTACCCGGAACCCCCGGTCGTGGATGCCCTGCTCCTTGAGCGTCCTGAGGAAGGGCTCAACCATGGCGTTGGTCCGTGGTTGTTCAATAAAGGCGAACCTGGGGTTGATCCGCATGGCGCTTGGAACCTTTCTCCTTTTTCAAGAGATATTAGGTCGGATGACCCCATTTATCCCGGATTATGTCGCTCTTCCCTTTTAAAAGCTGCCGCCGCCGGTGCATCCGCCCCATGAACAACTGTTTCCCCAAAGAAGCCGGCTCCGGCCGTATCCTGTATAGCATCACCCAGATGCTCAACAAAAACTGGAGGGGTAAAACCCTGAAACAAATTTCCACAATTTTATGGACATCACCAAGATTTTCACTAAAGTAACGACTTTTTGAAGCCGATTTAAGTTTCAGCCACCGATTATTAAAGCAAACTAGCTCTCAGGGCATAACTGATAGATATAACAATTTATTTAATGGATCTGCATTGTAACTCAGGAAGGCGGAGCATTGTCATGGAAGACACCGACAGTAATAATAGAGAGCTAATCCCCTTAGAGGGTAGCACCCCCCCCTGGTATGCAATCTATACCCAATGCCGCCACGAAGCCAAAGTGGAGAAGGCTCTGCAGCAAAAGGGGCTGGAGGTGTTCTTGCCCCGGGTGAGGACCCTCAGTCGCCGGCGGGACCGCAGGCTCCTCATAAATCTCCCATTATTTCCAGGATATCTCTTCGTCCGCACGGCCCTCGACTCTTACGGTTACCGGGAGATGCTCAAGGCCCCGGGAGTGGTGCGGCTCCTGGGCTTCAAGGGCAGCCCCGCTCCGGTGGCGGAGGAAACCATCGAATCCGTCAAGGCCATTGTGGATGGTGACCAGCCTTTTTACCACTGGCCCTATCTGCAGACCGGGACTCTGGTGCGGGTGCTGGAAGGCCCCCTGGCCGGGGCGATCGGTGTCATCCTGGGGCGCAAGGAGAAGAAGCGCCGTCTCATTGTCTCGGTGGAACTGTTCCAGCGGTCGGTGGCGGTGGAATTGGATGGCGAAGCAGTGGAGCGCTGGTCATAACCCGGGCCCGGGGGATTGGTTGTTGAATTTTCGGTTACTACACATCGATTTCTATCTGAATTCTCCGCTGCCGCCCCTCCATGAGGACTGCCACTCTTAAAGTGAGGTAATAAAAGATGCTTAACAGGATCCTTGAAGCGTTCACCGCTCCTCCTGGCAAAAAGGCCACGGAAAGGAATAATCTTGCAGCCAAACAGCCTGCCGGTAGCCCGAGATGGAGCTCGGTTGCCCTAATATTTATAGGGTTGGGTCTGTTAGGGGGCTGCGGCGGTCCCTCCCAGCAAGTCCTCACGGCCCAGGCGTTGTCGCAGAGGCAGGCGCCCAACCCCAACAAGGACTTACAGAACCAGTTGATGGTCCAGGCCACCCAGGCTTCGCTGGTCAGCTATAAAGACTATAAGGTGGGGCCGGAAGATCAGTTGGTCATCGAAATCTATGGCCAGGACAATCTCAACCGGGAGCTCCGGGTCAACGGCCAGGGAGAGATCACCATGCCGCTGGTGGGGGTGGTCAAAGTGGCCGGTATGACTCCCCAGGAGATCGAAAAACGGCTGGTGGAACTATATGACGCCCGGTTCCTGGTGAATCCGCAGATTACGGTGGAGGTCAAGGAATTCCGCCATCAGCGGGTGGCGGTCACCGGCGCGGTGGCCAAACCCGGGTCTTACGAAATCATCGGCCCCCGCACCCTGCTGGAAGTGTTGTCCCTGGCCGGCGGGTTTTCGAACCAGGTCACCAACCGGCGGTGGGGCCCAAGCCGGTGATGTCGTCAATGTCATCCGGCATCAAAACGCCCCGGACCTGGCCAAGACCATGAAGGCCGGGACTGCCGCTCAGCCTTTTGCCCCGAAAACCGAAACCATGGTGATCGACCTCCGCCGCCTGGTAAGCGGACAAGAACCGCAGTTGAACATCACGGTGCGCAACGGCGATGTGATCCATGTGCCCTTCGCCGGCACCGCCTATGTCCTGGGGGGGGTGAGAAAGCCGGGGAATATTGCGGTTAAGGAAAACCTGACCGTGTCCCAGGCCGTGGCCATGGCCGGAGGGGTCGACCCCATGTTAGGGACCAATAACATCACCATCATGCGCTTTGATGACCAGGGCAAACCCATCAGCATCAATACCAATCTGAGCAGCATCATTGCCAGAAATGATCCGGATCTGCCGTTGAAAGACAGCGACGTGGTGGTGGTCAACGAAAGCACCATAAAAAAGACCTTTTATCTTATCAGGACCCTGTTGCCCATCCCCAGCGGTGCCTATAGCATGGCAGCTTTTTGAACTTAAGCAGAAGTAAACAATCTTAGGAGATATAACCGATGTCAAATCATGACCAGCCCCCCATGGTAGTGCCGCCATATCTATCATCCCGTGCCCGTCCCCCTCCGCCTCCGCCGATGGATTATGATTGCGGAGATGTATCAGGGGACGGGACCTGCGGGAATATCTGCATATCCTGTTGAAACGCAAGTGGTGGATTATCGGCACCTTCCTCACCATATTCCTGGCGGCGGCGCTTTATACCTTTACTGCGGACGCCGATCTTCCGCACCACTGCCACGCTGCAGATCACCCAGGACAACCCCGGCTCCCAGGTGTCCGTGGACGACAAGTTGTCCAAGCTCACCGGCAGCGATTCCTTGGAGAAGTTCCAGCAGACCCAATACAAGATTCTGCAGAGCCAGTCCCTGGCCCAGCGCGTCATCCAGGCCTTGAACCTGAAGGAGCACCCCGATTTCAAGTCCATCCGGGAAGAGAACCCGGATAAAAGCGAGACCGAGATTGAAGATGTCATGATGAACTCCTTTTTGAAGAAATTGGAGGTCACCCCGGTCAAAAATTCCTATTTGGTGGAAGTGTCCTTTCAATCCCCGGACAAGTCGCTGGCCCAAAAGGTGGTCAATGCCATTGCCGATGAATACATGTACCTGTCCATCGACCGGCGCAATGAGTCTTTTGCCCTGGTAAGAAAATGGCTGGACAAGCAGCTCCAGGAAATGGCGGCCAAGGTGCAGGAGGCCCAGAAGAAGCTCTATAAATTCGGGCAAAAGACCGATATCTACACCCTGGAAGACAAAGACAACGTCGTGGTCCAGAAATTCATCGATCTGAGCAGCCTGCTCACCAAGGCCCAGGCCGAGAAAATGGCCAAGGAGGCGCAATATCAGCAGATTAAGGAAAAAGGCCCCAATGCCCCGCTGATTGTCAATCATCCTTTGGTGGCCGCACTGCGCCAGCAGTTGGTGGCCCAACAGGCCAAGGTTTCGGCCCTGCAGAAGGTTTTTCGGGGCGAGCATCCGGACCTGCAGGCCGAACAGGCCAACCTGGCCGAATTGCAGAGCCGCCTCCAGGCCGAAGTCCAACGCCTCCAGGAAAGCGTCAAGGCGGATTATGAAGCGGCCAACCGGACCGAGAAACTCCTGAACGACAGTTTCACGGACCAAAAAGGGCAGATGGTCAAGCTGCAGGATAATCTCACCGACTTTCAGATCCTGAAGCGGGATGCCCAGACCAATGAGCAGCTCTACCAGGCCCTGTTGGCCCGGGTCAAAGAGGCCAACATCGCCGGCACCATGGTGCCTTCCAACGTGGCGGTCATCGACCCGGGCCGGCTGCCGGACAAGCCTTTCAAGCCCAAAACCATGCGCGACCTGGCCCTGGCCGCGGTTCTGGGCCTGACCTTAGGCGTTGGCCTGGCCTTGCTGGTGGAACATCTGGATGACTCCATCAAATCCGTGGACGACCTGGAACGGGCCTGCAATTTACCCTCGCTGGGGATCGTGCCCCTGCTGGGCAGCAACGGCAGAATAAGCCTCAGCCGCCAGGAAAAAGTCCGAGGCGCCAGGGATATGGCGCTATCTCCCCTGGCTGCAGCGGGGCGGCCAGGGCAATGCGGAAGCGGCAGATATGGATTTAATCGTTTATAAGCAGCCCCAGTCCATGGTCAGTGAAGCCATTCGCCACGTCTACTCTTCCATCATGCTCTCCACTTCGGGCCGGCCTCCAGGCGCCATCATGGTTACCAGCCCCAATCCCAGTGAAGGGAAAACCATGGTCGTCTCCAATCTGGCCCAATCCTATGCCTTGAATGAACGACAGGTGGTCATGATCGATTGCGACCTGAGGAAACCCAGACTTCACAAGATCTTCCAGCTTGATTCCCAACCCGGTCTGAGCAATTATCTGACCGGCAGCGCCACCCTGGAAGAGATTCTCCGGCCCACCGCCATCCCCAACCTGACGATCATAACCGCAGGGGCCAGGCCACCCAACCCCGGCAATCTCTTGAACTCCGAGACCTTCAAAGAGCTGCTGGCGCAACTCCGGGAGCAGTTTCATCATATCATCATCGATACGCCTCCGGTGCTGGGGTTTGCCGATGCCCGGTTTGTCTCCGCCCTGGTGGACGGGGTCCTGCTGGTTACCAGGCATAATATTCACCCACAAGAGCGCCGGCCGCCTGGCCCACCAGCTCCTCAGCCAGGCCCCCGTATTGGGCGCGGTGTTGAATTGCGTCGGCCACATGGCCATCCTTACGGAGGCTACTATTACTACCATTATCACTATAAATATTATTCCAAATACTATGATGATCAGCGAACTGGCTAACTGAGGCATATCCATCGAGAGCCATCCCGTAACCGGTTTCGGTCCCAGCGACATTTTCCGAATCTCCCGAATAAGGCAGTACCTCTTTCGCTGGCAACAGATCAGTTTCAGCGTAAAACAGAGAAAAGCGCTTCTAACCTCGGCATCACCACGAGCGGATAACCGCACCATGCTCGCCCAATTTCACAATCGCCGATTTTACATCGTTCTGGCAGCCGACCTCGTGATTTTCGTTATGGCCTTTGTCGGCGCCTATCTGCTGCGCTTTGACTTTATCCTGGAGCCTTTCTACCGCACCCAGATATTGAGGCTGTTGCCGTTTCTCTTACCCGGCAAGATCTTAATCTTCTTTCTCTTCGGTCTGTACCGGGGCATGTGGCGCTACACCAGCCTGAATGATTTGTGGCGGCTGGTGCAGGCCAGCTATAGTTTCCATGCTGTTTTATATTATCGCTACTTTCTATATTAATGGCTTTCAAGGCGTCCCCCGTTCGGTTTTTCTTGCTGGACGGCATGCTAACCTTATTACTGAGTGGTGGGCTGCGCCTGGGCATTCGCCTCATTCTATACGAGCACCATTCCGAAATTCAGCAGCTCTGGCCCTCTTATCTCTCTAAGCCGCAGCAAACGCCGGCCAGAAGGAAAAATCATTACTTATCATTGGTGCCGGTGGAGCCGGGGAAAAGATGTTCCGGGAAATTCTGGACAATCCCGCACCTCAACTACCACGTGGTGGGTTTCCTCGACGATGACCGCACCAAATGGGGACGGAGTCTGCACGGACTGAAAGTCTTTGGCGGCGTGGAAATGCTTCCTGAAGATCATCAAGCGAGAAAAAATTGATGAAGTGCTCATTGCCATCCCCTCCGCCACCGGCCCCCAGATGCGGCGCATTATCGAGATTTGCAAGAGCTGCGAGGCTCGCTACCGGACCCTGCCGGAAATCGGCGCCATCATCGACGGCAAGGTGAGCATCAAGAGTCTGCGCGATGTGAAATACGAAGATTTGCTGCGGCGCCCGCCGGTGAACCTGGATACCACGGAGATCAGTCGGTATCTGCAAGGCAAACGGGTGCTCGTCACCGGCGCCGGCGGCTCCATCGGCTCGGAGCTGTGCCGCCAAATAATCCGCTTCGACCCGGAAGAACTCATCCTGGTGGATGCCAGCGAGGTGAATCTCTATAACATCCAGATGGAACTGCAGCATGAACTGAATTTCTCCCGCTACCGGTGCATCCTCAGCCGGGTGCAGGACCAACCGCTGATGGAAGATGTCTTCAGCGGATATCGGCCCCAGCTGATTTTTCATGCCGCGGCCTACAAGCACGTGCCCATGCTGGAAAAAAACCCCTGGGAGGCGATCTATAACAATGTGTTGGGCAGCCAGGTGGTTATGGAACTGGCCCTGAAATACGGGGTGGAGCGTTTCGTGCTGGTTTCCACGGATAAGGCGGTGCGGCCCACCAATGTCATGGGGGCCAGCAAGCGCCTGGCAGAGCTTATGGTGCAGTCGCTGCAGGGGAACGGCACCCGCTTCATGGCGGTGCGCTTCGGCAACGTCATCGGCTCCTCCGGATCGGTGCTTCCCCTTTTCCGGCGTCAGTTGGAACAGGGTGGCCCGATTACCGTGACCCATCCCGAAGTGACCCGCTACTTCATGACCATCCCCGAGGCGGCCCAGCTCATCCTGCAGGCCGGAGGGCTGGGCGAAGGCGGAGAAATCTTTATCCTGGAAATGGGCACGCCGGTCAAAATCGCCCAGATGGCGGAGGAGCTGGTGCGGCTTTCCGGCAAGGAACCGGGCAAAGACGTGGAGATCATCTTTACCGGTTTGCGTGAAGGAGAAAAACTTTACGAAGAGCTCATCACCCAGGGCGAAGGCATCGTGGGCACCAGGCATGAAAAAATCATGGTGCTCCGCTCCAACGGCTGGAACGGCAAGAAGAGCCAGGATGAGTTTACGCGGTGGCTGGATGGAGCTCTTGAAGACCTCTTTCGCGTCGCCAATACTCATGATGCCCATGCCATCAGGAAGAAGCTCAGGGAAATTCTCCCGGAATATGTGCCGCAACAACCCCTGGAAAGTGTGTTGGAGCTGAAATCCTCCCAGGGGAAGCTGGCCATCTCCTAAGTCTTTGCGAGTCGGCCGGCCATCAGGCCCGCTGAGGTGGGCTTGCAGTTGGCCAAGCTCCACTCTGCCGTTATTCGCCGCTGGAAGAGAACTTTCTTGGACTTTCCCGGAATTTCAGGGGGAATGGGAGCAATTGATTTGTCAGCCCTGCCGCTGCCAACCAAATGAAAGGTTGAAAGCAACATGCAAAGAGTAGCGCTTTACGGACTGATCCGTCCCGGGGCCTGGAAAGGTCCTGGGCCAGCCGGTTGGGCCCTGAACCTGTGATCGAGGGGTGTCGGTGAAAATACTGTTAATTGACCCTCCCTGGTACACCCTGCATGGGGTCAACGTGGGGACGGTCTCGTTGGGCCTTGCCGCAATTGCCGGGGTGCTCGAAAGCCAAGGGCACGAAGTCGCCCTCTTCAACGGCGACCTGTACGGCAACGGACCCCGTTACCGGGAATCAACGCTCATCGGAAGACAAGGAACGCCTGACGAAGAGCATCCGGCATATCAGCGCCTGCGTGCGGTACTGCGGCGGATCCGGCCGGAGGCCGTGGGCATCACCTCGATGACCGCCGAGTTCCCTTCAGCCTGCGTCGTGGCGCAGATTGTACGTGTAGAGGATGCATCGGTGCCGGTTGTAGTGGGCGGGGTTCATCCTACCCTGGTTCCTGAAGAAGTGCTCGAATATAAGTGTTTCGATTATGTGGCAATCGGTGAAGGAGAAGAAACGGCCGCGGCCCTCTTTGCTCTCCTCGCCTCCGGGGGTAATCCGGAAACCGTCGCCGGTATCGCTTATCGCCGGGCCAGCGCCGTCACGTGTACTGCCAAACGCCCTTTAATAGAAGACCTCGATGCCTTGCCGCTACCCTCCTACCGAGGTCTCATCGATCGGGACTCCCACATACCGGCGGATCTGGGCGGGGTCATCACCAGCCGCGGCTGTCCCTACCCTTGCCTGTACTGTGCCAGCAAGAAGCTCTGGACGCGACGGGTGCGGATCCGTTCCGTCTCCCGGGTTCTGGAAGAAATAGCCGGCCTCTACCGTGAGGGGGTGCGGCTTTTCCGTCTCCAAGACGATACTTTCACCATCAGGGCAGACCGGGTCCTGGCTTTCTGCGACGGGATGAAAAATTTTCCCGGCGCTCGCTGGAGCTGCGATACCAGGGTTGACCTCCTGGAGGAAGGGCTGGCCCAGAAAATGCGGGCGGCCGGATGTTATCAGATCAATCTAGGCATCGAGAGCGGCTCGGAACGCATTCGCAACCTGGTCGCCAAAAAGGTGGACATTGCCAAGGCACGGCGGCTGGTCCGTATGCTTAAGCGGTGCGGCATTCGGGTGACCGCCTATTTTATGACCGGCCTGCCAACGGAAACCGGGCCAGAAATGGACGAGACCTTGGCGCTAGCCCGGGCCCTGGCGCCGGATAACCCCCTCTTCAGTGTTTTCACCCCCTACCCGGGCACCGGACTTTGGGATGAATTGCGGCGCGCTGGCAAGATCCCGGATAAACCGGACTACGGCAGTTATTACCATCATTCCGCCACCATGAATTTTTCGGCGATGGAAACAAAAGATTTTCTATCCCGCATGGAAATAATACGCACTTTTGAGACAGAGACTATCCGTACTGGGAGGCGAAACTATATGCTGCGCCACCCGCTGCGGTTTCTTTTGGACCGCCGCATTATTCGGAAGCAACTTACCATGCGGTTTGATGGAGGATCTCGATGAGTCTGCCGGGGACTGCCAGCACCTTGAAGGGAGAGAGTTGCCAGGAGATCGCTGCGTGGATTATTGAGAACTTCAAGAGCCATTATCTGAATGACAAAGGTCTCATTTCCCGCACTTACCCGGTTTCGGACCGCACCATTTTTGACAATTTTGATGACTTGGCGCCATTCTTTCTTTACTACGGCGAAATTGATTTCTTGCTTGAGCAAATAACAAGGTTAGGCCCCGATCCTTTTGATGCACTCTTGCCTTTTAATAATATTATCTATTCCTATCTTATTGACGAGTACTTAGGAGGGATGCACAGTCTCTTCCGCAGAACAAACAGCCCGCAGGTAAAAAGCCTGCTGGATGATGCGGTAGCCAAATGTATGAATTACTTTGTGACAGATGGTGTCCTGCTGGAGTTCTATGATCTTGCCGCCAAGAAATCATCTCCTTACTCTTCACCCTGGTCGTCCGGTCTGCTTGAAACTTTTCTGGAGATGCTGGATATTTACCCCAATTTGTTGGACCTTGTGGTTGGTATAGTACATCGCTGGCTTGACAACCGGTTTTATCTCAAAGAAGGCTTGTTCCCCTACCGCAGTTCAAACCGTCCATTTTATTACTTTTTGGGGCAACTGAATGCCAGTCGGAAAACCTATAAAAAGGATTGTCCTATACTTCCCGCAGAACAACAAACATCTCTCCTACGCCGGATCAAATATCAAGCTCGCAAGAACTTTTATTTATACGCCAGCTCAGGACATTTTGTCCAATTGATGAAGAGCAATACCACGATGATCTTCACTTTAATTGAACTGTTTCTGTTAACAGGCGACAGCTGCTATCGAGAGCATATCACCCATTGGATTAATGCATGTTTCTCCAAACTGGTAAAAGATGGAACCGTATATGGCCGTTACTATAGGAATGGGCAGGTTGATAAACCAGGTCTGGTAAACACCTTCATATTGATTGACGTTTTATGCGACACCTATTGGTTTGTTGACCGGGACCAGAAATATCTGAATTGGGCCATGGGCGTTGCCGAAAGTCAGCTCGCGAATCAATGGGCCAATGGTTTGCTGCCGATGTATGAGGGAAGTGATCGGGATCATCTTGATCATCAGGTGGATTTTGCCGTTTCACTGCGACGGACTAGGTGAGTTGACCGGTGATGCGGGCTATCTTCAAGGTTCTCGCGGCCTGATGGAAAATGCCCTTCGATTTCATCGAGTGGAGAATGGTTTCTGTACTCATGTTGATAGGAAAGGAAACCCCATAATTCTCCCCGTAAACATGGTTGACCCAAAGTACAACGCCTTGCTCTTAAAAGGACTCATTCTCCTTGCCGAAGAGGAGTCATCAGTCTATGAGAATCAGGTCTTGCGGGAGCTGCTCAAGGATCGTTGATTCCCCCTGAAAGTCGGTTTGCCGGCCTTTCGGTTTGGCAAGGCGCCCCTTGCTGCTTAAACTCTAGATGAGTCAGGACCATGGTGAAAAGCGAGCCAAAGCTGGTATCCTGCGGAACCTCGAATAAGCCGGATTTCCTGAATAGGGTGAGGGAGCGTCTGATCTATTACTTTGATCTAGTGCCACCGCGCCATTTCTGGCCTGTTTTTATAAGGTTCCTTCGCTACGGGGAAAAACAAGCGCTCTACGCCGCCAGGTACCGCGATCAGATTGATGCCTCTCTGGAATCACACTTTAACTTCAAGCGTGCTCATTATTTGGAAAAGGCCATTAGCTTAAAGCTGCCACGTGGTCCCGAACGCGATTCTATTTTTAAGACGTTGAAATCATATGTGGCCAGCCCGACGGGCCTCAGCGACCCCTGTCTGCCCTACCTCAATAAAATAATGCGCGAATATGCGGCCTACCCCAATGATTTTCAGTGCTTTATGCAGACAGTTCCTTTCGAGCAGCCGTCACCGGAAGCAGCCGAGATCGTCCGCAGGGTAATTGTTCAGAGGCGGAGTATCAGGCAATTCCAGCCGGAGCCGGTTGCGGCCCCCTTAATAGAGCAGGTGGTCGAGGCGGGACGATACGCCCCCAGTAGCTGCAATGCTCAGCCACTCGCCTTAGTTAGCACAACTGACCGACAAACCATTGACGTGGTATTTGGGGCTGCCTTGGGAGCGCGTGATTGGAGAGCTGCAATTCCGACGGCGATTGTGGTGGCTGTTGACCGCCGCCACTACAAGCCGTTTGAACAGCACCTGGTTATGGCGCAAGATGTCGCTGCAGCCACCCAGAATATGTTGCTCATGGCTCATGCCCTGGGGCTTGCCGCATGTTGGGTCTCGCTGATCTCCGATATGCACATGCAAGGGCAGCGGAAAGTTTACAGTCAACTTCAGCTGCCGCCCTATATCTTTGTAGGCGCCGCGATTGCCATTGGTTATCCGGTTTCCGCGGTTTGCGAGGTGCCAAGACGTTCTTGGCATCAGGTATGGTTCCGGGAAAGGTTTGCTGGGAACAATGACGCCTCTGTCTAAAGACAATTTGAGTGAGGTCAAGAAGACGCGGGGTTTTTCCGGAGAACGGGATGCCAAGGATTTCACTATGAGCGGAAGAAGCGCTGTAGTGGTGCGTTTTGAAAGTCCCAGGCTGGTATATTATCGGCGTAGTATGGGCCGCACCTTTGGGGAAGAGCACTGGCGCGCCTGCGATAGTCCGCAGTTTTACACTCCTTACCTCTAAGGGTATATCGGCCGTGGCAGGCTCGCCCAGATTATGCGGCTTCGGCTTCCCCGCGATGGCAAAATACTGGAAGCCAGTTGTGGCAAAGCCCAATACGTGGTTTCCTTACGGGTCCGGGGCTATGACTGCGTGGGTCTCGCCTACGTGAAGTCGGGCTGCAACCACTGACCGAAGATTTCTCGTTTTACCAATATGCTTTTCCCCCGAGGGAGTTTGAGGCCCTTCTAAATAAAAACGGTTTTGCCGTAAAAGAACAATATGGGTACGGCTCCGAGTTCGGCCTGAAGCTGCGCTGGCCGGCACTAAGCCGGTTGTTTGGCTCATTTCCCCGGGCCGCGGTTGCCGTGCGACTGGCGCTGGACGCCACTCCGCTCTATGCCTACCTGGCACAGATGCGGCTGTGTGTCGCCCGAAAGGAATAAAGTGCGTGCCCCAGGCACTTGCCAATCACCAAGACCGGGAAGCCGCGAAGTCGGTTATGGAGATGCCGAGCAGACCGAATTCAATGACTATTTCCGCCCTCAGCCAAGACCTCACCCGGCGAGCCAAGCTGACATTTGGCTCTCAAATTCTGGCGCATGCCGCCCAAATGGCCGCGGGACTGTTATTTACCCCCATCATTGTACGCGGGCTGGACAAGGAACTTTACGGCGCTTGGGGAATGATCACGGGCATGACGGGCTTTTTAGGACTGGCGGATCTGAATGCCACTTCGATACTTAGGCTGGTACTTGGGGTACGGCAGCACAACCCGGATGTTGCCGAGAAGCGGCGCTTGATCGGCGCAGCCGTCTGGCAATGGTTGATTTTTCTCCCCGTAGTGTTACTGGTTGGTGCCCTCCTGGTTGTTTTCGCTCCTCGCCTGGTTCCCATCTCGCCGGAGAACCTCACAGCCGTTTATTGGACCATGGCCTTGATGACGGTCAGCATCCCTCTGGCGCAGCTCAGCTCGATACCGGGTTCAGTATTGGCGGGTCAGAACCTGGAATACAAGGCCATGGGACTTAACGCCGCTATGGTGCTGATTGGCGGGGCCATAAATGCCCTGGGGGTCATGGCCGGGTTTGGCCTGGTGATGCTCGCCGTAACCTCTTTAGTCGGAATCCTTATGGTGAACGGGGTTCGGTTGCGCATTGCTCAAAGGAATCTGCCCTGGTACGGGGTGGAGCGCCCCCGGAAGGTTGAAATTCACGACATCATACGGTTGAGCCTCCCGGGTTCACTGGGCGCCGCCAAGGGAGCCCTGCTCAACTCGGCCGATGTGCTTCTGTTCGGCTATTGCTTCGGCACCGCGGCAGCTGCCGTTTACATGATTACCGGAGCCTTGATCCGGTATCTGGTTTACCCGCTGCAAGAACTTTTACGTTCAGGAAATGCGGGGATTATCTTCCTGGGCGGGAAGGGCGAATGGCACCGGCTGGCCGCTCTTCGTCTGGATTTGCATCAGATGGCCTTATGGGGCTTTGGCGTTATGGCCGCCATCGTTCTGTCCTGCAATCATCTTTTTGTTCACCTGTGGGTCGGTGAGCGCTTTTATGGTGGACCACTACTCGATGTCGCCATCGTGCTTCATACGTCTTTCCGCCAAATGGTGCAGATAGACGGCATCCCCCTGGATGCTTCACTGCACCTTTATCCCAAGGAGACCATGGGGATTGCCTGGTCCATCTTCGGATTGTTGGTTGGCTGGTGTTTGACGAGCTTGCTCGGTTATGCCGGCATTCCGCTGGGTGTGGCGCTGGGCCAAGGAGGACTATGGGGCACTTACCAGTTCTTGCTCCGCCGCTATACCGGCCTACCGATCGGTCAGCACCTGCGCCAGATGGCCCGGCCGTTAGGAGTTTTCGGCCTGGCGATGACCGGTTGGGCTTGGGTCCGCTGGCATTATACTTTTTCCGCAACCACTTGGTGGGGGCTTGTGGAAACTAGTGCCCTGGTTGCCCTGATAGGCGGCATTGGCTGCGGTGTCTTGGGATTGTCCAGTCCGGTCCGCCAGAGATTATGGCAACGGCTCAATACTCGCCAGGTTTTTTCAAGATGTTAGTTTGAATTGGCGAGTAGTTGATACCCCCAATAATGGAGATTTACTAATGCTGCGGCAAATCCTAAGAAAATTGTTTCAAAAGCCTCTCCAACCTGAGCTACTGATGTATCGGGTCCATCTGTTTAATGAATTGATGGAATTAGCCGGAAGGGAACCCTTTATGGGAAAACGCTTCCTTGAAATCGGCCCCAAGGATGGGCTGGACAGTAATAGATTGGCCCAATTGCTGCCTCTTGAATTGGTTATGGTAGAGCTCCCCGAAAAAAAAGGGCAGATTTGCCAGTGGATAGATAAGCTTCCCTGCCATCACAAGATCATCTATGAGAATCTTCTCTTCATTTCTCCCAAGGAATTTATGCAGCTGGGGATTTTTAATTTAATTTGGTGTACCGGGGTGTTGTATCACAATGCGGAGCAACTGCGCTTTCTTAGGAAACTTCATAAGATGTTAGATGTCAATGGTTATCTGGTGCTGGAGAGCGCTACACTTAGACTATCAAATAAGTTAGCTAAAGGTAATTATGTGGAGGTTCACTATCCTCAAACATATCGTAATACTGGTTCAGTAACTCACTTGCCTTCGGCGGGCGCCATTAAATGCTGGTTGCAGATGTCAGGGTTCACGAAGATTATTGATTCTCGGTGTTATGAAAAAGATAATCATAACTTAATAGGCCAACGATACGCCTGTATTTCGATAAAGACTGAAGAATCATCACTATGTAAATATTATGATAAGACTGGATTAAATCCAGATTATTGCTTCGGTGACAGCTTATGATGTTTACTTATAATAACTGGTATTGAATGGCCACTTTCACAGTTACCGCAAGGCAGGCCTGGGCGGAATCCATTTGCTAGCCACGACACCTTACTATGCGAATTCTATACCTTTACCCTACGGAGCGAAGCAGCGTTCAAGATGAAGTTGGACAAGGAGAGGCGCCCGATACCCTGCTGTATGGGTTGAACCATATGGCAGGTCTCGGCCACCAGGCAGAGTTCTTTGATGAGGACCGCAAACTGCGCCCACCGTATCGAGAAGCCCAAACGCTGGCGAGTCTAGTGATTCGGCGGACCGCCCATGGATGGAATATCGGTCAAGCTCTCCAGTCATTGACCAGGCTGCGGGACTACGATTGTGTCTTTGCCACCGCCGATAGCACCGGACTGCCATTGGCCTTTCTTAAACGCCTCGGTTGCTGGCAAGGGCGCTTGATCATGGCCTCTCAGGGACTCACGCAATCGCTGGCCAGTCAGGGATGGAACTGGGCGTTTCGACTGCACCGTTGGTCCCTGTCCGCCATCGACCATATCGTGGCCTATGGTTGGGGGGAACGGCAAGAAATTATTGACCATTTTGGGGTTCCGCCGGAAAAGGTGGGGTGGATTCCCGTCGGGCGTGGACACCGCATTTTATGCTCGGGTGTCTCACCAGGCAACCGGACGCTAAGGAAGATGTGGTGCTATCAGTCGGCCGTGACCGGTGCCGAGACTTCGATGCCTTGTTCCAGGCAGCAGAGTCACTGCCAAATATTCCTTTCCGGGTCATTACCTCCAGAGGGCGCTTTGCGAATGTCAGGCTGCCCGTCAATGTCCACGTGCTCTATGAATTGCCCATTCAGGAAGTAGTCTCCCATTACGCGGCCTGCCGTTTCGTCGTCCTGCCCGTGGAGGATTCGCCGTATTCCTTTGCCACCACCACCGCGTTTGATGTTATGGCCATGGGCAAGGCCGCGGTGCTCAGCCGCACCCGCGCCGTAGGGCCAAATGGCGCGGGATATGGATTGGTCAACGGAGAGCATTGCCGCTTTGTGCCGGTAGGTGATGTGGCCGCCCTCTCCGGAGCTATCGGCGAACTGTGGGACAATCCAGGGTTTTGTGACGAATTGGGCCGTCGCGCCCAATCCCAGGTAAACTCCAGGTTCACTACCAGCATACTCGCTCAGCGTCTTAAAGAAGTCTTCATGAAATAAAGCCGTCCGGCCACGGACCGGAGCCAACATGTCAAATAAAGCAGCCGTCATCCTAGTGCTTGTCGTAATGCTCGGAAGTTGTATTTTTATGGAACTTTTAGGCAAACGGCAGAAGCTCCACAATGTGTTTTGTCGCCTGGTCATTATTGCAATACCTTTGTCGCACATTGGGATTATATTCAGCACCTTCGTATCTGTCGCATACGTGTTAATGGCGTCCTATATCATATACGTCGCAATGAAGCGATTGGAATATGGAAAGCTGGCTAAAATCTCTGGATATGAACTGGCCCTTATGTTGTTCATTTTTTATGTTGGGCTGACTTTGTTCTGGGGGATGGAGTGGCGGGAAACCGCCAAGCAGTATCTTGGTTCCCTGCTTGCAGGATGCCTGGTGCTGGCGCTGCACCAGGGAGGGCTCGGCCCCTACCAGGCACAAATCGCCAAACGCGATATGGTTATCATAGGTGCGATAGTCGGATTTCTGGCGATATTGCAGGTAACTTACGGGGAGCAGTTCTATCCCGGGTTCGAGATATTACAAAACGATGCCGTAAGGGTTTCTGCGATTAGGGATGTCGACAGTTTACGCGAACTAGGCACCCGAGAGGTTAGGGGGATGGGAACGTTTATGAACCCAACTGCTTGCAGCATATTCCTCCTGATATCTTTCTGTATCTGCATCGATGAATTACTCAAATCTCGAAGGTTTGGTTATATCCCTTTCCTGATTTTGATTATCTGCGGTATCATAAGCACCTTCTGCCGCATCACGTATGTCCTCGCCATTATCGGGGTGATTATTTTATGTAGTTTTTACTTAAAGCGTGGCAGGATCTTAGGCCTGCTGCTGGTTATCATAACAGCGCTCCTGGTTGTGGATTTCCTGCCCGAGCAATACAAATTAACAGTCATTAATATGTTCAGCGGCGATTCAGAGTCTAGTATACAATCAAACGTCCGTTATTATTATTGGCTGACAGCCTTGAATCTCTTTTGGAACGCACCAGTCTTCGGACTGGGATACGGCGGTATAGAAAATTGTATGTATGGGACATTCCAAGGGGGTAATCCCCATAGTTCTTACATAACCATTTTATTGAACCAGGGAGCGGTAGGATTATTTTTGTTAGCAGTATTATTAATTACCTCAATTATCGCGTTTAAACGGGTCTTGCGAGATGACAAATATACCTTGCGGCCTCTGTTCGTCGTGTTCCTATTGAATTTGATCAGTATGATGACGGACACTCTGATCTATGGTGAACTATTTATCTATCTGATGCCCATCGCCTTCCTGGCGATATACACGAGCGGCCTGAGACCAAAGAGCATTGAGTTGAGCCCGCACTTTTCCAGTCGAAGGTATCCGGTCGCGGTTCAGTCAAGTTTTAATTACCGGAAACCCACGTTTGCCGATAAGCGGTTTCCTCCGCTAAAGGAAAGGGGTAATGCAATTTAATACCCTGAAGACTTCAATAAATAACCTCTGCTCCAGTATCTGTTGCGATCTTTCCTATGTAGTGGAGGGCGCCGCCTGGTCGATCCGTGAGGATGGGCGGCAGATTGTCGAGCAACTGAATCGGCAGAAGTTGCTGCGCGCCCGGATTACGGATCACCAGTTCGGCCTGTGGGGCCAGATCGTCCATTTCGGCTCCGAGCATCTGTGGTTCGGTAGTAATCGGACCCCTACGTTTTTGTGCGGCAGACCCCAGGTGCTCACCGTCTTCCACATTGTGGAAGATTGGGAGGGTACGCGCCGGATCCCCGAGATGGCGGCTGCCGTGGACCTGGTGCATACCTCCTGCGACTTTACCGTGGATGGGCTCGTGCGTTTGGGCGTGCCGCGCCCAAAGATCGTGAAGGTGCCCCTGGGTGTGGACACCGAACTGTTTCGCCCCCCCTCCGCGGATGAACGCGCCACCATGCGCCGGATGCTGGAAATCCCGGCTGGGGTCTTGGCGGTGGGTTCGTTCCAGAAAGACGGGGTGGGCTGGGGTAATGGTGATGAGCCTAAACTCATCAAGGGCCCGGATGTTTTCTGTGACGCCCTGGAGCTCTTGGCGCGGCGCTATCCGCTGCACGCCGTCCTGACCGGCCCGGCCCGAGGCTACGTCAAGCAGCGGCTGGCCGCCGCCGGTATCCCCTATACGCATCGCTACGTCGAAGATTTTAAAGAGTTGTACCGCTACTACCACGCGCTTGATTTGTACCTGGTCACGTCGCGCAACGAGGGCGGCCCCAAAGCCGTGCTGGAATCCATGGCCAGCGGCGTCCCGTTAGTCACCACCGCCGTAGGTATGGCGCCGGAGGTGGTGCAAGACGGCGTCAACGGCCGCATTTGCGCCGCGCTCGCCCCTGAAGTCATTGCCGAAGCCGCCGCGTCTTTAATTGATGACGCCGCAGGTCGGACCGCGGTCATCACCGCAGGGCGCACTACTGTAGAGGAGTACTCGTGGGCCGCGATCGCTGTTCGTTATTATCAGGAGGTTTACGCCCCGTTGGTTGAGAAGACGGGTAGATGAAAATCCACATTTTATACGATTTCGTCGACGGGCCTTACGGCGGCGGGAATCAATTTCTCAAGGCGCTGCGGGCGGAATTTCAGAGGTTGGGCGTCTATGCCAACGAACCCGGTGAGGCTGAGATATATCTGTTTAATGGTAATCCAGTCTCGCAATTCAATCTGGTTGGCCATCTTCACAATATCAGGCTGAAGTGTCCTGATAAGGTTTACCTGTTCCGGTTGGACGGACCTACGTCCCTGATTCGGGGGCGAGGTAAGTACTATGACCTGCTCCTTAAGGGAATTTGCGACACTTATATGGATGGCATTGTCTTTCAGTCGGAATGGTGCCGAACCAAAAATAAAGAGCTGACCGGCATCACCGCCCGGAATGAGATGGTGATCCACAATGCTCCCGACCGAACGATATTCAATCCGATGGGGCGGGTGTCCTTCTCGAAGGACCGCAAGGTCAGGATCATCGCCACCAGTTGGTCGAGCAACCTCCGCAAAGGCTTTGCGGTTTACCGCTATCTCGACAACCATCTTGACTGGTCCCGCTATGATATGACCTTCGTGGGGAACTCTCCCTTTGAGTTTAAACATATTCGCTGGATGAAGCCGCAGCCGTCTGCAGCCCTCGCCCAACTGCTCAGGCAGCATGATATCTACCTGACCGCGTCGCAAAACGACCCCTGTTCCAACTCCCTCCTCGAAGCCTTGAACTGTGGATTACCAGCTTTGGCGCTGAACGACGGCGGACATCCTGAACTGATCGGCAACGGTGGCCTTCTCTTCGAGCGGATGGAAGAGGTGCCGGAAAAATTGGCGACCCTTGTTGCCTCCTATGAGACTTTTCAAAGGGCTCTGCTCGTTAACGACATCGGCACTGTCGCTCTAAGGTATCTGGATTTTGGCCATGCCGTAAGGATAGGCTGCACCGGGTGCAAGGTTTTGAACTTGCGAGACTCACTGGCATTGCGTTTCCGATATCGAAGGCTACGAAATTATTTCCAGTTCCATGATTTCTTGATGAAGGTGAATCGAAAATTGTCTCGGTCGTTCAGCGGTAGGCCAGTATGAATATCTCCCGAGAGAGGTTACAGCGCGCCGTGGAACGCCTCGGTTATTATGCCCTTGCCACTCTGAAGGACGTCGCTCCCTTCAACCCGAAGCCGGTAATGCCTTCTTTCGGCTTCATCCGCCGGGGCAGGACGACCGCGGCCTACCTAAAGGCCCGCAAGCTCTCGCAGCTATTTGGTAATTCGCCTTTTAGCAACGGCATCATTTATGTCTGCAGCGGGCACATCCCCCTGTGGTACTGCCGCCGCGAACAGCAGCGCGGCGTCAAGCTGGTGGTGAACCAGAACGGAGTTTACTATCCCGGCTGGTATGGAACCGATTACGCCGCGGCGAATGAACGGCATCTGGCCGGTTATTACCGGACCGCGGACCATATTATTTTCCAGAGCTTCTTTTGCGAAGAATCGGCCCTGCGGTTCCTGGGAGAACCTCCTTGCCCCCATGAGATCTTGCATAATCCCGTGGATACCGCGTTTTTCTATCCGGAGCCAAAGCGCTCCTTTGACCCGTCTGCCCCGGTCTTTCTGGCGACCGGCAATTTCTACCACGAAGTCAAAGCAACCCGCCTGGCCCTTGTGCTCGAAGCCTTCACCCAGGTACGGGCCCAACTGCCTGGATCGCGGCTGATCATAGCCGGATTCCTTGCTCCGGCCCTGATGGCAGTGATTGCCAGGGCAGGCCCTGGGGTGAGTTGCCTCGGGGCATACCTCTATGAACAGGCCCCCGCGCTGTACCGGCAGGGAAACATCTACCTGAACACCCAGTTCAATGACAATTGTCCCAGCGCCGTCTTGGAGGCGATGTCCTGCGGCCTGCCGGTGGTGCATCTGGCCTGTGGCGGCACTCCGGAGCTGGTTGGCGACACCGGCATCGCCGTGGCAGTGGAGAAAAGCTGGGAAAGGTTCGTTTATCCTGATTCTGAATTTTATGCAGCCGCGATGCTGGAAGCGGTGCGGTTGCGGGACAGCCTGTCAGCCGCGGCCCGCCGGCGTTGTCTCGAACAGTTTGATGTCCGGATTTGGAAAGGCCGCCACGAGAAGATATTCGCAGGGATGTGCGGATGAACCCATTGCCGCGGTTAGGGAGAAAGCGGTTTTTCAAAGAGCTTCCCTTCGTACTGGCTTCTTTCGCCGCGGGGCGCCGGGCCGTGGTGCGCTTCCTGCTGCGGAGGATACGGGCTCTGGAATCTTCGGTGGATTATCTGGCCCTGTGGGATGCGCCGGACGGCCTGCATCCGAAGCACCGGCTCACCGATTATCACGATTTTTTCGTGCAGCGCATTTTCCGGGGACAGACCGTACTGGACATCGGCTCCGGTAGCGGCGCGGTGGCTGCGGACATTGCGCAACTGACCGGGGCCAGGGTCATCGGCATTGACAAGGACTCCAAAAGCATTATGCAGGCACGGGCGCGGTGTGCAGGCGCGGGCGCGGAGTTTGTCTGCGCCGATGCGCTAACGACTGAGCTGCCGCCGGCGGACGTGATCGTCCTGTCCAATGTGCTGGAGCACCTTGACGGCCGGGAAGAGTTCCTGCGGTCCTTGCGCACGCGCCTCCGGCCGAAGCTGTTGCTGCTGCGCGTGCCTCAATACGAGCGGCACTGGCTGGTTCCCTACGCCCAGGAGCTCGGTCTGGATACCCGGCTGGATCCGACGCACTGCATCGAGCACCGGCAAAAAGATATCCTGGGAGAACTTGCCGCCGCGGGCTGGCAGGTACGTTTCCTCGAGGCGCGCTGGGGCGAGTATCGCATTGAAGCAGTTGCGGAGGACCAGAGATGAGTTCCCGCCCCCTGGTTTCGGTGATCATGCCGGTCTATAACGAACGCCCGGAATACCTCGATCTCGCGGTGGAGAGCATTCTTCGCCAGACTTATGACAACTTTGAGTTCCTGATAATGGATGATGGTTCGGGACCGGAGACGGCTGCCGCCCTCGACGCGGTGGCGCGGCGCGATGGGCGCATCCGGTTTATCCGCCAGGAAAACGCCGGCCTGACCGTGTCACTCAACCGCCTCATCCGCCTGGCACGCGGCGTTTTCCTTGCCCGGCAAGACTCGGATGATATCTCCGAACCGGAGCGCTTCGAACAACAGGTATCCTGTTTCTTTGCCCATCCCGAACTGAAGCTCCTGGGTACCGACTGCCTCCTCATCGATCCACAGGGAAAAGTATTACACCGTCATCGCATCTTGACGCAGCCGGAGACCCTCAGACGCAGAATGCGGCGCAACAACCAGTTTGCGCACGGTTCGGTTATGTTCCGTTCTGAAATCTTTAAAATAGAAGGGATGTATTACGAGGAATACCGTTATGCCGAAGATTACGATCTCTTTCTGCGCATTTCGGAGCGCCATATGGTGGACAACCTCGACCTGCCGCTATACCGTTACCGCATCAACCCGGAAAGTATATCTGTTGCAAAATCACATCAACAGATTCTTATGGGGATGGTAGCGCGAGAGGTGGGAAAGTTGCGCCGCAAAGGACAAGAGATTAGATGGTCGCAGGAAACCTATGACCGGATTGCCGCCTCTTTGACCACGCCACGGCACCAGCGGCTTCTGGAGTGTCTGGTCTGCTCCGGGCAGGGGCGCAATCTTCTTCTCGCCGGAAGAAAGGCAGAGGCGCGGCGGTTGTTCTGGCGCTCCCTGGCTATCTCCCCCAGCCCGAAGAGACTATGGCATCTGTTGCGCAGCCTCGTGCCCTGGAGGTGGGTGCGATGACCGCCAGGGTGCTTCTGCTACAGCTTAACGTGGCGATGCAGGATACCGTAGTCTACGTCAATCATGGCCTGGCCTCCCTGGCCGGGACGCTGCGCGCCGCGGGGTTCACCCCGGATATTGTGGTGCTTGATTCCGGCTCTTACCATTCCGGGCAGTGGCTTGAAAAAGCCGCGGAGGAAAACTATATCCTGGCGGGCATCTCCGTGTATTCCAACCAATGGGAGTTTGCGATGGCCGCGGCCCGGGCTTTGCGGCAACGTTGCGCCATTCCCGTGGTGGGCGGGGGTCCCCACTGTTCCCTTTTCCCCGAAGCCTTGGCCGGTACCGATGCCTTCGATGGGTTCGTAGTGGGGGAAGGAGAGGGGGTCATCGCCGCCCTTTCCAGGCGCGCTGCGCACCGGGAGTCGTTTGCCGGTCTGCCCGGCGTCTGGACGCGCTCACCCTCGGGAGGAATCGTCCCGGCGGGGGCGGCGCCTATCCCCGCCGATCTGGACGCCCTGGCCGAGCCGGCCTATGACCTCTATCCTCGGGAAGTGGTGCTGAACTATCCCGGCCTGATGTTTTCCCGGGGATGCCCGTATAACTGCAGCTACTGCTGCAATGCCGCTTACAAGAAGCGCCTGGGAACGGTCAAGTTACGCTTTCTTTCCCCCGAGCGGGCGGTACGGCGCGCGGTGCAATATGTTTCCCTGTTTCAGCCCCCATATCTGAATTTCGATGATGACACCTTTACCAAGAATCCCCGGTGGCTGGCCACATTCCTGAAAGGCTACCGCAGTTCAGTGGGGCGGCCCTTCCACTGCAACACCCGGCCGGAAACTGTGACGCCGGAGGGCTGCCGTCTCCTCAAGGACGGCGGCTGCGATACCGTGGCCTTGGGGTGTGAGAGCGGCAATGAAGAGCTGCGCCGCACCGTGCTCAACCGGGGCATGAGCGATGAGGCCATTATTCGCGCTGCAGATACCATCCGGGCCGCGGGCCTGCGCCTATCCACGTTTAACATGGTGGGGGTTCCCGGCGAACGCTGGCCCGACTACCTGAAGACCGTGGCCCTCAACCGCCGTATCCGTCCGGACCAGGTGCAGATGACGGTCTATTACCCGTTTCGGGGAACGGCGCTGGGGGACTCCTGCTATGAGCGCGGCCTGGTGCGCCAAAACGGCGCCGCGGCCAGCTACTTCGCCGGCAGCGTGCTGCGCCTGCCCGGCTTTCCCGCCTGGCAGATACGCCTGGCCCAACGCTTGTTCAAGTTCCTGGTTTTCATCAGGACCTCTCCGACAAAGGCCTTTTTCGAGCTGGCAAAGGATACGATCAAGGCCTTGCCTTTCGGCCATAGCCTTATCCCCCATTGGCTGCGGCTGAAACGGCTGCTGTCCCAACAAAAAGCCGGATAAAGCAAATTGGCGCCAAATTCCCACCGGAAGTAAAATCTCACGCCCTCCAGCCGTTGGGTAGATGTTGCCGTTGATAAAAGGTTGTCTTGAATAAGGTAGGAAAAATTTAAAAAGAGTCCGAAATGCTGAGTGTCGTTGTCTGTACCCGCAACCGCCCTGAATTGCTGAGGCGCTGTCTTGAGGCTCTCGCCGGGCACAAGGGCGCGTTTGAAGTGCTGGTAGTGGATCAAGGGGATACTCCCGCCCCCATCCCCGGCGATCTCCGATTCCGCCACCTACCTCACCATGAACGGGGGCTAGCCGCCGGGCGCAATGCCGGCGTGCGCGCCGCGGCAGGCAATGTCATTGCTTTTCTGGACGACGATGCGGTCCCCGATTCCGGCTATATTCCGGCCCTGGAAAAGTGCTTCGAGGAAGACGCCCAGGTGGTGGCCGCGGCAGGGCGCATCCTGGCCCTGGAAGACGGGCGGCCTTACGCCCGCGTGCATGATGGCACGCCCCGGCATCTCGGTCAGCGTGACTGGCTGCGTTTCCTGGGCGGCAATTTCGCCATACGGCGCGCCGTGTTTGATGAAATCGGTCCGTTCGACGAGCGTTTCGGCGCCGGCCGCCGCTGGGCCTCGGGAGAGGAAACGGACTATTTTTTCAGAATGATGTACTGGAACTGCCGGATCGCTTACGTTCCCGCCGCCGTGGTTCACCATCCCCGGGAGCCGGTGGATCGGGCGCCCCGGGAACTGCGCCAAAAGCTTCTGGCCTACGGCCGCGGGCAGGGGGCGCTCTTTGCTCGCCATCTGGTGGATTTTGCCAATTACCAGATGCTCGCCACGCTGGTCTGGGCGCTGACCAAACCCTGTCTGCGGGTAGTGCAGTATGCTTTAACTCTGCGGTGGCACAGAACCTTGCTGCATGTCACCGTAGTGATGGGTAACTGCGTCGGGTTCACCGAGTTTATTAAGGCAAGGGCCAATAGGCGGAGGTTTAGGTGTTGAAGTTTATGCCATGGTATGCGGATGCCATCCGCCGGGCGGCCATCTCCTGGGCTGGGTTCGCTGCCTGTCGCCTAAGAGAATTTCTGGGAACCTCTTCTTCCGACTACAATTGCATTAGCGTCTTCCAAGCAGGGGGGCTTGGGGATGCGGTTCTGACGCTCCCACTTCTTGAAGCCTTGCGCCGACGCTGGCCCCGGGCTCAGATATCTGTTGCCGCAGGAAAATTAGCCCGGGAGTTTTTTAAGACCTTTTCCCCGGAACTCCGGTTTCAGCCACTCGGAGTTGTGGAAGCTGATCCCCGCAACCAGTGGGGGACATCATTCGAGGAAGAGGCTGATCTTATCATCCACTTGCGCGGCAGCGCCCGGGCCGTGCACACTGCCTGGAAAAACCGTGCAGCCCGATTTCTCTGCGGCCTGCCGCGCCGCAGCCGCCTGCGCTGGGGGCCGCTTTATTATCTCGGGTTGCCAGCGCCGTCATCCCGGGAGCACCAGTATGATACTTTCCGCAGGATGATGCGGCCCCTGGGCATCGATTTGCCAGATGGGCCGCGCTTGAAGGTGCGGCGGGAATGGCAGGATTTGCTGGCGCCTAAGCTCCGGTCCAAAGGCATTGAAGGGAAGCGACTGGCCGTGTTTCATCCCTTTGGGAAGTGGGCTCCCCGCGCCTGGCCTTGGGATCGCTGGAAGGAAATCTGCACCCATCTTTACCAGGACCTAAACCTGGAGATTTGCCTGGTTGGTGGCCCTGAGGACATGGTTACCCTTCGCCAATACGGCCCGACTCCTTTTCCCCTAAATTTTTTTGCCGGGGAGCTTTCCTTAGGGGAACTGGCGGCGTTGTGTAATCGGGCGGAACTCTTCCTTGGCAATGACAGCGGCCCGGCTCATCTGGCGGCGGCTTCAGGGGCCCGCTGCCTGGTGCTCTACGGGCCCCAGGAGGCCGCCCTGTTTGGCGTCCGTTCCAACAAGGCGGTAATGGTCCAGGGGCGCTCCTTCTGCACCCCCTGTTGGCAGACGGTCTGCCCCTTCGACCGGGTTCGCTGCTTAGAGGGAATTTCAGTGGACCTGGTGCGTTCGTCTATTCATACCGTTCTGGCCCTGGAGCCATGCAACTAATTATTTTTCTCTGGTTTTCGACCGCATAGGCCGATCTCTATCATGACGGACGCCCTGCTTTCTCAGTTTCCAAGAGATCTCTGCCGGTTAAGTCAAGATATTTCCATCAAAGCCATTGCCGCACCTCCCACGGCCAACCCTATCGTGCTTAACCCAAAGGTGTTTCTTCCCAATGACAAATCAGAGATTCCCTTAAACTAGAGGAACCGCTGCCTAAGCTGACATTGCTGCTATCCCTTGTTCTCCTGGGCGCCCTGGCGTTAACGCCAACCAGGCTGGCCATGGGGGAGGTGTCCCCCCCCGGCAGGGAGCGATTGCCCCTGGGCGTGTTCGCGGTCCCTCGGGACCTGCTGTATCTTGGCAAGATGAAGGGATTCGAGGTGGTGCACAACTACCGCTTCGAGGAAGGCCGGGACAAGGACGACGAATTGGCTGCATATTTGGATGAGGCTCACCACCTGGGCCTGAAGGTGATGGTGGGCTTTGAGCGCCAGGAGAATTACACGGTCTCCAAAGTGGTGGAGCGGGTGCGCCGGTTCCGGGCCCATCCTGCGCTGTGGGCCTGGTATCTGTGCGACGAGCCGAAGATGGCCATGCTTAATCAGGTGGCGGGGATCGCCGCGGCTATCCGGCGGGAGGATGCCGGCCACCCCCTGGTCATCGCCACCGACGCCACCCCCTTTGCCGCCCTGGCAGACAGGGTCTTTGCATATACATATCCGGTCAAGGACCAGCCTTTTCCCCATCAAGATCTGGGCTCTGAGATTCGCCGGATTGACCAGTTCCTGGAGGCAAAGAACCCCTTTTGCGTCCTGGTCCAAACCTTTAACTGGAACCACTATCTCCAATTTGACAAGAGACGGCGGGATAACCGCCACCCCACCACTGAGGAGATGCGGTTCATGGCCTTTTACGGGGTGATGAAGGGGGCCAGGGGCGTTTTTTTCTTCTCCTTCCAGACCTTACCCGTAGAGTATAGAAACTTGGGTCATGTTGCGGCTCTGATAGGCGAACTGAAAGGGATGAGGGAGTATCTGGCTGGGGAGCAAGTTGACCCGAAAACCTATACCAATCATCCGCACGCGGCGGCCTGGAGGAAGGACGACCGCACGTTGCTAATTGTCTGTAACCCGGGGCTGCAAAAAATTGAGGCTGCCATGCTCCCCGGCCCCTGGACCCTAAACGACCCGAAGCACCCCGACAAGCCGGTACCCGGCGGGCGGCTGGCGTTGAACCCGTGGGACGTACGCCTAATTTTTGTCACTGGTAAATAGATACACCATGAAAGTCCTTCTGATTAATCCCCCCTTTCTGCCCAAGTTCTCCCGCAGTTCCCGCAGCCCGGCGGTGACCAAGAGCGGCACCATTTATTATCCCCTGTGGCTGGCGCATGCCGCGGGATTGTTGGAGAAGCGGGGACACGAGGTGATGTTCCTCGACTTTCCGGCCGAGGGCCAAGAACTGGGGGACCGGCGTCAAAGAATTGAGGAGTTTGCACCCGGCATGGTGGTCTGCGACACCTCCACCCCCAGCATCGATTCAGACGTTCGGGCCCTGGAGACGGTCAAGTCCTGGTTTCCCGTACCGCCTCTGGCCGTGCTGGTGGGCACCCATCCCAGCGCCCTGCCGGATGAAACCCTGGCCCTCAGCCTCGCGGTGGACGTGGTAGCGAGGAGGGAGTACGACTGGACCTTGTGCGAACTGGCCGAGGAGCCGGAGCGCTGGGAGGACGTCACCGGCATCAGCTTCCGCCGCAAAAGCCGCATCGTGCACAACCCGGACCGACCCTTCGCCGAAGATCTCGACGAGCTCCCTTTTGTGAGCAGCGTTTACCAAAAGCATCTTAATATTGCCAACTACTTTTACGCCCACTGCCGCAATCCGGTGATCTCCATCTTTGCGGGCCGGGGATGCCCGAATCGTTGCTTCTACTGCGTGTATCCCCAGGTCATGTTCGGACGGCGCTACCGGCACCGCTCGGTATCCCATTTCGTGGACGAGCTCGACTATATCCGCCGTGAGTTTCCGGAAGTCCGGGAGATCTTGATAGATGACGACAACTTCACGGCCGACCAGGATTTCGTCGCCCGGATCTGCGACGAGATCATCCGCCGGGGCCTGATCGTTACCTGGACCTGTGAAGCCAGGGTCAATCTCCGTTATGAAATCATGGTGAAGATGAAGCAGGCCGGCTGCCGCCTCCTGGTGGCAGGATTCGAAAGCGGAGACCAGACAGTGCTGGATAATATTAATAAGGGCATAACTCTGGAGCAGTCGGACGAATTTGCCCGCAATGCCCAAAAGGCCGAACTCCGAGTGCACGGGTGTTTTATGATGGGCAACCGGGGCGAGGACCGGCAGACGTTACGCCGCACCCTGGACTTTGCCCTGCGCCTTCCTTTGGACACGGCCCAGTTTTTCCCGCTCATGGTTTATCCCGGGACCGAGGCCTATCTCTGGGCCAAAGAGAAAGGCTACATCCGGGCAACCAGTTTTGGCCAATGGCTTACCCCCGATGGGATGCATAACTGCGTTCTTCATACCGAAAAGTTGTCTGCCCGTGATTTGGTCGACTTCTGCGATTATGCCCGACGCCGCTTTTACCTGCGGTCCTGGTACCTGGCTCATAAGGCACTAGACATACTGCGAAATCCCGGAGAAATCGGCCGCACCGTCAAGGCCGCAACTACGCTGGCAAACCACCTGTTCAGGAAACACTCATAATGGAACTGGTCTTCTGGGTTTCCGTCCTACTCATCCTTTATCCCCATCTTATTTATCCCGGGGTGCTGTATCTCCTTCGCCCCAGGAAACCAAAAAAGCGGAGGCCCGGAGCGCTGGGACCGGTGGCAATAGTCTGTTCGGTCTATAACGAGGAGAAGGTCATCGCCCGCAAGATTGAGAACTTCTATCTTCTGGATTATCCCGAAGTCGAATTGTACCTGGGCCTGGATGGATGCAGCGACAACACCATGGCCGAGATTCATCGGACCATGCGTGATAACCGGGTCAAGGTCTTCGAATTCCCCCGGGGGGGCAAAGTGCGCGTTATCAATGCCCTCCTGGAGCGGGTCTGGCAGCCTTACGTGGTGATGACCGACGCCAATAGCATGTTTCGCCCGGATGCGGTGAGCTACTTGTTGGCGGACCTGAGGGAAGGGGTGGGGGTCGTATGCGGTCGCCTGGTGCTGCTGGATGGGGGCGGTGCCTCGGGCGAGGGGATTTACTGGCGCCTCGAAACCTTTATCAAGAAAAGGGAAAGCCTCTTCGGTTCAGTCATCGGGGCCAATGGCGCCATTTATCTCTTCAGGCGGGAGTTGTTCGAACCATTGCCCCCCACCACCATCAACGACGATTTTTCCATTTCCATGCGCATCTTTGAGCAGGGCCACGCGGTGGTATATGCGGAAGACGCGGTGGCGGAAGAACTACAGATTACCTCCGACTCCGAGGAATTCCGGCGTCATGTCAGGGACGCGGCTGGTCATTTTCGGGCCCTGGTGTATCTTAGGGGCCTGCTTAACCCCCTCCATGGCAAGCGCTTCTTCTTTTACCTGAGCCACCGGGTGCTTCGCTGGCTGGGGCCGTTCTTTCTCGTGGTGGCCTTCCTGAGCAACGCCATGCTTTTGACCCACCCGCGGTACCACCCACTTTTCGTGACTCAGTGTCTAGGATATGGGATAGTGGCGGTGGTATGTTGCTTCCGGATCCGCTGGAAAGCGCTTTATATCTTCTACTACTTTATCTTGCTTAATCTGGCTATTATGTTCGGCTTTTTCAAAAACTTGCTGGGCCTGCAGCAGACGACCTGGGATTCGACCCGGAGATAACCCCCCCCCAACTTGATTCCGGAAAACATAATGAAAAGGCCTCACCGGCTCCGGTGGGCATATTCTGGGAATCATAAACAAACGAAGCAACCCGGCCGGGTGAAAGCAACGATCAGTCCCTTGACTTCCCTCTGATCCTTTCACGCCCTTCTCCCATAAAATGACTTTAACAACACTAGTGCTCTCCAGTTGCATTTTAGGCTTTTTAGGGGCATGGCTCATGAGCCTTTCCGCTCGTTAAGTTGGGGCTTGTAGACTACCCCAACGCCCGCAGTTCCCATTCCCATCCGATTCCCAGGGGCGGCGGCGTTGGCATTTTCGCCGCATTTCTCTTATCTGCTATCTATAGCGGCATCCCTACCACTATTTGGATCCCGATGAGCGCCCTGGCAATTTGGGCCTTATTGGGAGATTTCGTTGACTTTTCTCCAAAACTTCGACTAGTTGGCCAGTTATTCTTAGCATCCGTAATTATTATTGCCACCTGCCAGTCACCGCCATCTTCCGGTTGGTTCTGGATATCTTGGGGGTTCTGGACAATATTTCTGGTGGGGACGGCAAATTTCTATAATTTCATGGACGGGATCAATGGCATCGCCGGGATTACCGGATTTATAGGATCTGCTCTCCTGGCGGCATATATTTATCTAAATTATGGACCAACCTCGACTGGCATTGTGGCTATCAGTATTTCTTTGGCCTGCCTCGGCTTCCTTCCCCTGAATATGCCAAAGGCCAGGGTGTTTATGGGTGATATCGGCAGTATCCATTTGGGCAGCGCTTTTGGATGCCTGATATATCTGTCTTCAGAGACCTTTTTGGACTTTGTCTGCATGACCTCTTTTCTTTTCCCCTTCTATGCGGACGAATTGACCACCATGGTGGTCCGCTTGCGAGACGGCGAGAAATTGAGCCAGGCCCATCGCCGCCACCTCTACCAACTGCTGGCAAATGAGCAGAGTATTCCACATTGGCAGGTAACATTGGGGTACGCCTTCCTGCAACTGATAGTGGGCCTTACTATTTTACTGGTAAAAGCACGCGGTATTATTACAATTCTGGCAATATTATGCTTCTATTTTACCCTTTTTTCGATAACTACGTATTGTTATAGAAAAGGCGATCATTTGAAGCGTCTTTTTGATGGCAAGATGTCGGGGAATATCTTATGCGAGAGCGGAAGAGGAGATGTTGACGGTGGCTCAGAAAAAGCTTATCCGGTGCAAGTCGATCCAGCAGATAGCCAAGGAGAGACATTGCAGCCGGAAAATGATCCGCAACGACGGCAATGACCCCGGGGCACAGGTCTTTACCCGAATCCGACAGGCTGCGGCAAGCGGGGGTGGCCTGCGTCCCGGGGAGGCCTTCTATCACGATGAGGCCGGAGAGAACCTGGCGAGATTTTGCTTCGCCAAAGAGGATGCCTTGCTGGAGGGGTTAATCAATATGAAACCCATATCCGATAACCTACTAAAAAAAGTGGATAAAAACTACTTGGCATAAATCCAAGTCAGATGTTAAAATCGCACTTAAAATCCCTCGGGGTTCGCCCCGTGCCGGTTCGAGTCCGGCTCCAGGCACCAGAAAAGGTCAGTTACTCATCTTTAGTTTGTCCCCATCCTTTACCCCGGTTGCTCTTTGGACCCCCGCTTTTTGATCTGCCTGGCGCCGGTGGACCGAAAGGCCAGCAGAGAAGATTGGTTTTCTTACCTGGCATTGGGTCTCGCCGGAAGTTATATTGTTATTTGGCGTCGTCAATGGTAACAGTCAACGAAGAGGCGCCCAGGAGGGTAAAATGGCCGCTCAGGACGCCTATAATTGGCTGGCGGATCACAGCCGGGAGACCGCCCGCCTCAGATCCATCAAGAGCCTGCTTTCCTGGGACCAGCGGACCCAGATTCCCCCCAAGGGCCATGCCCACCGCCACGCTCAATTGGCCCTGATGGCCGGGTTAATTCACCAGCGCCTCACGGACCCCGGGGTGGGAGAAAGGTTGGCCGCGGTGGAGGGCTCCTGGTTGGTGCAAGACCCGGAGGAAGCGACCGCGGTCAATGTCAGGGAATGGCGGCGGGAGTATGACCGGGCCGTCAAGATACCCCCGGAGTTGGCCGTGGCTCTGGCCCAGACGGCAGCCGAGGGGGAAACGGCCTGGGAGCAGACCAGGCCGGTGAGCGATTGGCAGGCCTTGAAGCCGTATCTCCAACGCCTGGTGGCCTTGAAAAGGGAGGAGGCCGAGGCCCTGGGCTATGCCCGGGAACCGTACGACGCCCTGCTGGACGGCTACGAGCCCGGGGAAACCGCGGCGGGTCTCACGCCCATCTTCAGCCAACTGCGGGAGGCCCTGGGGCGGCTCCTGGCAGGTATTCAAGGGAGCCGCCGGCGGCCGGACCCCGCGATCCGGGGCGGCTTGTTTCCCAGGGCGGGCCAGGAACGCCTGGCCCGGATGGTGATTGAGCGGTTGGGCTATGATTTTGCCGCCGGCCGGCTGGACGTCACGGCCCACCCCTTCGCCGCGGGCATCGGACCCGGGGATGTGCGCATCGCCAACCGCTACGACGAACACGACTTTGCCATGGCTTTTTTCAGCACCCTGCACGAAGCCGGGCACGCCCTCTATCATCAGGGGCTGCCGCCGGACCACTGGGGCGTCCCCCGGGGGAAAGCCATCTCCCTGGGGATTCACGAATCCCAGTCCCGGCTCTGGGAGAACCTGGTGGGCCGCTCCCTGGGGTTCTGGAAATACTTCTATCCCCCGGTTCGGGAGACTTTCCCGGTCCTGGCGGGAGTGGGCCTGGAAACTTTTTATTTTGCCGTCAACGAGGTGCGGCCGGACCTGATCCGCACCGAAGCCGACGAAGTGACCTACAACCTGCACATTCTCCTGAGGTTCGAGTTGGAGCGGGCCCTGATGCGCGGCGACCTCCAGGTGGAGGATTTGCCTGGGGCCTGGAATGAGCGGATGGCTGAGTACCTGGGCCTGGTCCCGCCCGATTACGGCCGGGGAGTGATGCAGGACATCCACTGGTCCGGGGGGCATTTCGGTTACTTTCCCACCTATACCCTGGGAAATCTCTATGCCGCCCAATTTTTCGCCCGGGCGGCCACGGACCTGGGGAATTTAGAAGAGTTGTTCGCTCAGGGGAGGTTCGCGCCGCTGCTGGAGTGGCTCCGGCAAAAGATCCATAGCCAGGGCAGCCGCTTTTGGCCCCGCCAACTGGTGCAGGCGGCCACGGGGGAAAACCTCAGCCCCCGGTACCTCATCGATTACCTGGAGAAGAAATTCACCGGGCTCTATGAACTTGACTTGAGCAAGTCCAACGTCGTGGGCCCGTAACTCAAAACGCGAAACCCCGACCAGGGTGGCTGGACTAACTGGCTTTTCGTGGTTGCTGCCGGCCCCGGAATCATTTATAATAATTAATAATCATAGATCATTGCGCTTAAGCCGGGGGATGACAGCATCTCCCGGAAATTTTTGTTAAGGACGGCAATTATGGTTGTGGGAGAAAGAAAACCCCTCTCCGAAATCAAGGAGATGGTGCGTCCCTACGGCAAGATTCTGGTGGCCGGGTGCGACACCTGCACCGCGGAGTGCTTGAGCGGCGGGCGCAAACAGGTGGCGGAGCTGGCCGCGGCCCTGGATATGGCCTTCCGGCTGGAAGGCAAAGACGTGGAGATCCTGGAAGTGAGCGTCGATCGCCAGTGCATCCATGATTTCCTGCTGGATGTCATTGACAAGGCCGGCGAGGCTGAGGCGGTGGTCTCCATCGCCTGCGGCGCCGGCATCCAGAGCCTGGCGGAGAGGTTGCCGGACAAGCCGGTGTACCCGGGCCTCAACACCATGTTCATCGGCGAGACCTCGGGCGCCGGCCTCTGGCAGGAGCGCTGCCAGGGGTGCGGCGATTGCCTGCTGGGCGTTACCGGGGGCCTGTGCCCGGTGACCCGCTGCGCCAAAGGCCTGTTAAACGGCCCCTGCGGCGGCTCCCAGGGTGGCAAGTGCGAGGTGTCGATGACGCTCAAATGCGACGTCCCCTGCATCTGGCAGCTGATCTATGACCGCCTGAAGCAGCTGGGCGAACTGGACCGGCTGACCAGCTACGCCGGGCCCAAGGACTGGCGTCCGGCCGGGGCCAGCGGCCCGCGGCAGTTGGTGCGCAAAGACCACTAACGTTTATTAATACGCTTTATGTTCCCTCAGGGGTCGGTGCAATCACCGGCCCCCCTTTTTTTTGCTCTGACTGTTGCATTTTGCATCCCTAAATATGTTGCATTTTGCATCCCTATATATAAATATATACATACCCCTGCAAAAATAGCTGATTTCCTTTGAAACAAGGGCAACATGAGGATTAGCCAGGATTTTTGGTGGGCCGAACCCTGGCGAGAAAGCCGCGGGTGGGATTTCGGGAATTTTTGCAGAATTCTAAACTTGATAAGGAGGGATGCCCCGGTTCGAACTGAGAAAACTATCAGGCGCCACGTAATTATTCTGGGGAAATAGGTAGTTATACCTATTGAAAAAAGGCTAAGTAATGCCTTTTTATCTACTAACCTTACATTTTTAAAGAAAGGAGGATGTTCCGGGAAATTCGTGATGCGCATAAAATTTTCCCAATTAGCCGCCTGCCGCACGCAATTGCCGAGGGGCAGGAAAGTTTGTGAAATTACCGATTACGAGGTACGAGGCATGGAAGGGAAAAAAGGCGTCAGCGAAGACTGGTTGTCTTTATGGATGGGTCTGTTCATCTTCCTTCTGGGTCTGGGGGTCTTTATCGGGATCGACTTCCTGGGCTGGGGGATCAAGACCAACATGTGGGTGGACATTACCAAGGCACTTTCACCGGTCTCCGGGGCCCTTAAGGGCATGCCGGGGATTACGTGCCTGTTCCTGACTTATTTATTCCTGCTAATGATCACCGTGATCGCCGCGGCGGCCATGGGGGTCGAGGCCGGCCGGTTCATCCTGGCTTTCACCATGGTCTTCTGGATCAGCTATGCATGCTTTCTTTTGGGTACAATGCCTATATTGCCGCCAATACCCCGACGATGCTAAGACTTTCGGCATCGGCTGGTCCTTGAAACTTACGGGGGAAGCGGGGTTTATCGTCGCTCTTATTGCCGGGTTGATCGTCGGCAATTTTTTCCCGGGATTTGCCGAAGCTTTTGGAAGCGGCCACCCGGCCGGAGCTGTACATCAAAACCGCCATCGTCATCCTGGGCGCCGTTCTGGGCGTCAAGGCGGCAGGGGCCTTGGGACTGGCCTCGGCCGTCCTGTTCCGGGGTCTGTGCGCCATCGTTGAGGCTTATCTGATCTATTGGGCCGTGGTCTATTTCGTGGCCCGGAAATACTTCAAGTTCAGCCGGGAATGGGCCGCGCCCCTGGCTTCGGGCATCTCCATCTGCGGCGTCTCCGCGGCCATCGCCACCGGCGGCGGCCATCCGGGCTCGGCCCGTGGTGCCCATCATGGTCTCCTCCCTGGTGGTGATCTTTGCCGTGGTGGAATTATTGATCTTGCCCTTCCTGGCCCAGTGGTTCCTGTGGACCGAGCCCATGGTGGCCGGAGCCTGGATGGGGTTGGCCGTCAAGACTGACGGGGCCGCGGTGGCGTCCGGCGCCATCGTGGACTCGCCTGATCCGGGCCAAGGCCCTGGCGGTCCAGGGGATCAACTACAAAGAAGGCTGGATGGTCATGACCGCCACCACCGTCAAGGTCTTCATCGACATCTTCATCGGGGTCTGGGCCTTCATCCTGGCCGTCATCTGGTGCACCAAGATCGAAGTGCAGCGGTGGCCGCGTCAAGGCCGGCGAGATCTGGGAACGGTTCCCCAAGTTCGTCATCGGCTATGTGGTCACCTTCATTATTGATGCTGTTCGTCTGCCTGTCGTCGCCCGGTGCCCTCAAGACTGGCCAACGACGCGGTCGGCGGGGATGGATACCTTCCGGGTGATGTTCTTTGTCCTGACCTTCTTCACCATCGGGGTGATCTCCAACTTCAAGAAGCTCTGGGAGGAAGGCATCGGCAGGCTGGCCGCGGTGTACGTCCTTTGCCTCTTCGGATTCATCATCTGGGTGGGCCTGCTGATTTCGTGGATCTTCTTCCACGGGGTCCATCCGCCCATTATCACGGGCTGATCGCGCAAGGAGGTAATTATGCCTGATGAACCCATTCTGCCGCCCGAAGAAGAACCGGTGGTGCCGCCGGCGGAAGAACGTAAATTAATCGACGAACTGCAGAAAATGGAGTATGAACCGCTGTTGCCGGTGGAGAAAAAGCTCATCGGCTGGAGCATCGCCATCGGGGTCATCGCCCTGGGCTCTCCTGATCTGGATCAGCTACACCTTCTTCCCCGGCCAGCATTGATCTGTTGATTGGCGAAAAACTTAAGCCCCGGGGGCATTGCCGCCCGGGGCTTTTTTGTGCACCACAGAGGCACAGGGAGCACAGAGCATAATGATGGTGCCTTTGGCACAATCATTACTTTTGCGTTTTCTCTGTGTCTCTGTGGTTAATCTTTTCTAGCCAATACGGAGAACCAGAGGTTTTCGCTCCAGGTGGCCAGCGGCGTTAGCGGCGAGGCTTGCAAGCGGGCGGTGAATTGCGCCATCTGGGTCCCCAGGAGGCCGGAGAAGATGTACCACTTCTTGTGGAGAAACTCCGGAATATTCAAAAGGTCCAGGAGGACGTCCAGGTGGATGTTGGCCAGGGCCAGCTCGGCCGGCGGGTAGGCGAAGTGCCGGGCGTCGCCCTGGATGAGGAGGACCTGGCTGTCCCGCCGGTTGTGCTTGAGATTCCGGGCCGCGGTGCGCACCGCCAGGTCGTTGTACTCCACCGCCACCACTCGCTTCGCCCCCAGGGCCAGGGCCGCCAGGGCCAGAATCCCGGTGCCGGTGCCCAGGTCCAGGACCCGGGCGGGGGAGTCCAGCTCAAAAACCCGCCGCAGCAGCTCCAGGCAGCATCTGGTGGTGGGGTGGTAGCCCGAGCCGAAGGCCAGGCCCGGCTCCAGGCGGATGACGATCTCCCCGGGTCCGGGATTGGGGGTCTCCCACACCGGGCAGAGATGAAACCCCGCCATGGAGGCGGCGCGGCAAAGGCTGGCCCGCCTCCCAGTCGGCGTAATTGAGGACGGTCTCCGAGGAGTAGCGGCCCTCCGGTGTGGTCGCCAGCCAGGCCCGGACCTGGGCTTCCTTGGGGCGGCTGAAGAAGAGGTAGGTGTAATCCGCCTCCCGCCAGGAGCCCAGAAAGTCCTCTCCGGTGAGGGCCGGGGGCGGTTGCACCCGGCCCTGGATTTCATAGACGAAAATCTTTTCCGGCGGCGGCATGGTTGCCGTTTATTTTAACCACAGAGACACGGAGAACACAGAGAAAAAGGCAAAAAAAGATTGCGCCCCAGGCGCAATCATCATGTTCTGTGGTCTTTGTGCCTCTGTGGTTAAATATTTCGACGTTAAGAGTCAGGCCACAATGCCCTTGAATTTTCCAATTTCTTCAGGTTAATATTATTAATTACGCTCGAGTGCTGATTAACTTTAGGAAGGTTGTCATGGAGCTCAAAGGCAAGGTGCATAAATTCGGCGACGACATCAACACCGACGAGATCATCCCGGCTCGCTATCTGAGCACCTCGGACCCGGTGGAGCTGGCCAAACATGCCATGGAGGACGCGGACCCGGAGTTTGTGAGCCAGGTTAAGCCTGGAGATTTCATCGTGGCCGGCAAGAATTTCGGCTGCGGTTCCTCCCGGGAGCACGCCCCGGTGGCCCTGAAGGCCGCGGGCGTGGCCGCGGTGATCGCGGGGAGTTTCGCCCGCATCTTTTACCGCAACGCCTTCAATATGGGCCTGCCCATCCTGGAGTCCGCCCAGGCCGCGGCGGAGCTGGCGGGCGGCCGCCAGACTCAGCGTGGACCTCAGACACCGGGGTGATCACCGATCTGACCACGGGGAAAATTTACTCGAGCCAGCCCATCCCGCCGTTCATGCAGGAGCTGCTCGCCGACGGCGGCTTGATGGCGCACCTGAAGAAAGGTCTGGAGGCTAAATCAGCATGACGCATCGCATCGCAGTCATCCCCGGGGACGGCACCGGCCCGGAAGTGGTGGCCGAAGGGATCAAGGTGCTGGGCGCCGTGGCCGGCCCCGGCAGGCATCAAGTTTGACTACACCTATTACGACCTGGGCGGCGAGCGCTATCAGCGCACCGGCGAGACCCTGCCGGATTCGGTGCTCCAGGAGTTGCGGCAATTCAAGGCCATCTACCTGGGGGCCATCGGCCACCCCGACGTGGCCCCGGGCATCCTGGAAAAGGGCATCCTGCTCCGGGCCCGTTTTGAGCTGGACCAGTATATCAATCTTAGGCCGGTAATCCTGTATCCGGGGGTGGACACCCCGTTGAAGGACAAGGGTCCGGAGGATATCGACTTTGCGGTGGTGCGGGAGAATACCGAGGGCCTGTACGTGGGCGCCGGGGGCTTCCATAAGTACGGCACCCCCGACGAGGTGGCGGTCCAGACGTCCATCAACACCCGCAAGGGAGTGGACCGGTGTCTCAAGTTCGCCTTCGAGCTGGCGAGAAAACGTAACCGGGCCAAGAAACTCACCCTGGTGGCCAAGACCAACGTCCTCACCTACGCCTCCAATCTGTGGTTCCGGGCCTTCGAGGCCATGGCGCCCCAGTACCCGGACGTGACCACCGATTATGCCCACGTGGACGCCACCTGCATGTGGTTCGTGAAGAACCCCGAGTGGTTCGACGTGGTGGTCACCGACAACCTCTTCGGCGACATCATCACCGACCTGGGGGCCATGATCCAGGGCGGTATGGGCGTGGCCGCGGGGGGCAACATCAACCCGGAAGGGGTCTCCATGTTCGAGCCCATCGGCGGCTCGGCCCCCAAATACACGGGCCTCCAGGTGGTGAACCCCATCGCCGCCATCGCCGCGGCCCAGATGATGCTGGAGCAGCTGGGCGAAACCAAGGCCGCCGCCGCGGTGGAAGCCGCCATCAAGAAGACCGTGACCGGCCACCTGAAAAGCATGGCCGCGGGCAAGATGGGCCTGAGCACCGGCCAGGTGGGCGACCTGATCGCCAAATACGCGGTGGAAATGATATAATGTCAAAAGTATTATTAGTAGGCTGGGCCACTGGCCCAGCCTACTAATAGTAAATTAAATCCTTTGGGGGAGGGCCAGGGAACGAGGTCCCTGCCCTCCCCCAAACCCCCTACCCAACCCTTTACTGGGCCTGGGAAGGCGGGCTGACGCCCGACTTCCCAGGCCAAAAGAAATCTTAAGGGATTGGGGGTGGGGGCTTGGGGGAGGGGGTAAGGGCCACTTACAAAAAAGCCCTTAGCCCCCTCCCCCACACCGAAATTCCAAGGAGTCATGAACAATGGGCGGTGCCTATAGAGTAGCGGTAGTAGGAGCCACCGGCGCGGTGGGCCAGCAGATGGTGGCCTGTCTGGAGGAACGCCGCTTTCCGGTGGCCCAATTGGTGCCCCTGGCATCGGAGCGGTCCCTGGGCAAGAAAGTCACCTTCCTGGGCAAAGAGATCCCGGTGGAAGTGTTGACCAAGGACTCTTTCGATGGGGTGGAAATCGCCCTGTTTTCCGCCGGCGGCGGCATCAGCCAGGAATACGGCCCCCTCGCCGCGGCCGCCGGGGCCGTGGTAGTGGACAATTCCAGCGCCTGGCGCATGGACCCGGACGTCCCCCTGGTGGTGCCGGAAGTCAACCCCCGGGACATTGCCCTCTATACCAACAAAGGCATCATCGCCAACCCCAACTGCTCCACCATCCAGCTGGTGGTGGCTTTAAAGCCGCTGCACGACGCGGCCCGCTTGAAAAGGGTGGTGGTCTCCACCTACCAGGCGGTGTCCGGTACCGGCCAGAAGGCGGTGGACGAACTGGCGGCCCAGGTTCGGTGCCTGTTGTCCTGCCAGGATACGGTGAATAAAGTCTACCCTCACCGCATCGCCTTCAACGTGCTGCCCCATATCGACGCCTTCCTGGAGAACGGCTACACCAAGGAAGAGATGAAGATGGTCAACGAGACTCAAAAGATCATGGGGGACGACTCCATCCGGGTGACGGCCACCACGGTGCGGGTGCCGGTGTTTTACGGGCACTCCGAGGCGGTGAACATCGAAACCGAGCGCAAGCTCACCCCCGAGGAGGCCCGGAAGATTCTGGAGGCGGCTCCCGGGGTCAAGGTGGTGGACGATCCGGCCAACTTTAAGTATCCTATGCCCCTGGACGCCGCGGGCCAGGACCTGACCCTGGTGGGCCGCATCCGGGAGGATTTCAGCATCGAGAACGGCCTCAACTTCTGGGTGGTGGCGGACAACCTGCGCAAAGGGGCGGCCACCAACGCGGTGCAGATCGCGGAGATTCTGATTCGGCGATTATTTGCGGAAGTAGTCAGGGTTAGCAGTCAGCAATTAGCGGTCGGACAGCGCTTCAGAGATAGCAAATCCCCCCTAACCCCCCTTTGAAAAGGGGGGAAATGAATGACCCCGTTGGCAGAGGCGGCACAAAAAGTCCCCCTTGGGAAAAGGGGGATTTAGGGGGATTTTAAAACCGTTGGCTATCTGACGAACAGCTAACTGCTGACCGCTGAAAGCTGACTGCTCCGAAGGAGCAGTCCGATGCGGGTCATCGCCGGCTTCTTGCGGGGGCGGCGCCTGGCCCCGGTTAAAGGCCGCATCCGTCCCACGGCCGCCAAGGTCCGGGAGGCCATCTTCAATATCCTGGGGGACGCGGTCTTAAAAGTCCGGGTGCTGGACCTGTTTGCCGGCACCGGGGCCCTGGGCATCGAGGCCCTTAGTCGGGGAGCGAAAGAAGCCGTGTTCGTGGAGGACCATCCCGAGGCCTTGAAGGTGTTGCGCCGCAACCTGGAAGATCTGGGCCTCCTGGCGCAAGCCGCGGTGCTCCCGATACCGGTGGTCACCGCCTTGAAGAAATTGGCCGTCCGGAGGGAGCGCTTTTCCCTGGCCTTTCTGGACCCGCCTTACGGCGGCGGGGTGGCGGCCGGCGTGTTGGCCGCCCTGGCCGCGGCGGACTTGCTCTCCCCCCGGGCCTGGGTGGTGGCGGAGCACAGCCGCCGGGAGTCCCTGCCGGAGTCCTGCGGCAGTCTGGCGCGTCAAGGGCTGAGACGCTACGGGGATACTCAGGTGGCCTTTTACGTAAACGATCAATCAGAAATACAGGAGCAAGCTTAGCCCATGCCCGATATCGCAATATATCCCGGCTCCTTCGACCCCATCACCAACGGCCACCTGGACTTGATTCAGCGGGCTTTGAAGATCTTCGACCGCATCATCGTGGCGGTGGCCACCAATGCCTTCAAAAAGTCGCTGTTCACCATCGAGGAGCGTATGGAGATGATGCCGCGATCTCCCTGGAGAGCTACTCCCCAGGTCAGCATCGACACCTTTGACGGCTTGCTGGTAAAATATGCCAAGGAGCGGAAAGCCCGGGTTGTTCTCCGGGGCTTGCGGGCGGTCACCGATTTCGAGTACGAATTCCAGCTGGCCATGATGAACCGCCGGTTGGAGCCGGAAATCGAAACGGTGTTTCTGATGACCGGGCTCAGATGGGTCTTCCTCTCCTCCAGTATCCTCAAGGAAGCGGCCGTCCACGGCGGCGACATCGAGGGGATGGTCCCGGAAATAGTTTCCCGCAAGCTCAAAGAAAAATTCGGACTTACTTAAAATGGCAAGGCTGCGCATCTGCGTCATCGACGGGCAGGGAGGCGGCATCGGCGCCGCGCTCATCAAGCGCCTGAAAGAGGTGTACGGCGAAGAGCATGAAGTCATCGCCCTGGGCACCAACGCGGTGGCCACGGCCCAGATGATGAAGGCCCGGGCCAACCGCGGCGCCAGCGGTGAAAACGCCATCATCCGCACGGTGGCAGGCGCGGATGTGATCCTGGGCTGCCTGTCCATCGTGCTGGCCAACTCCATGATGGGGGAGCTGACTCCGAAGATGGCGGAGGCCATCGCTTCGGCCCCGGCCCCCAAAATTTTACTGCCTTTAACTCAGGAGGCGGTGCAGGTCGTGGGCCTGACTCCCGAGCCTCTGCCCCACCTGGTGGAAAAGATTGTCATTCACAAGCTAAGGGAGATTATCAATAATGTGTGAAGCTGCCGCTTATCTGCTGAAAAACGGCCAGGAGGAATTGATCCTTCAGGACGTGGACGTCATCGAACCGGACGGGGAAAACCTGAGGCTGGTGAACATCTTCGGCGAACAAAAGGTTCTGAAGGCCGGCATCCTCAGCCTCAATCTGGTGAACCACAAGGTTATTCTGGTGGAGAAGTAAAGGGACAGTTTCGAGTTTCTGGTTTTCAGTGAAAGCTGCCGGGCAAGTTTCTTTTGCTCAGATAACTTGGCAAGATAGCAGAGAGGCTGGGCTTTAGGCCCTGCCTCCCTGCTATTTTTTGGGCGATGACCTATTAGGATTGCGGGGAATTAGCCTCCGCCATTTGCCCCTTCCCCCAACAAAAAACCGAAAACTCTACTGCACCTTGACATATTTGCCGTTCTTGACTTCCAGGACGTAGATCCCTGCGCTGCCGGCTCGCACCACGTCGTTATTCTGGTCGAAGGAGAGCTTGCCGGTAACGCCGTCGAAGTCCTTAACTTCCTTCAGGAACTTCCTGATCCCTTCGGAGGTGGGGCCGTTCTTCTTCATGCCTTCCAGGATCACGGAAGCGGCATCATAATGGAGGGCGGCAAACATGATGTTGTAAGGGTCGTTGTTCTTCTTGACCAGGGCTTCGTAATTCTTCTTGAAGGCCTGGTTTTTCGGGGTGTTGTAGTTCTCGTCGTACTCGCCGCCGATGACATGGCCTTCGGCGGCTTTGCCCGCCAGCTCGATATAGACCGGGTCCATGTCGCCGTAAACCCCCAGGATTCTTCTGCTTCATGCCCAACTGCCGGGCCTGGGCCGCGGCCGGCGCGGTCTCCGGGGTGTAGCCGGGGATGAACAGGATATCCGGTTTGGCGGCCTTGATCTTGGTGAGCTGGGCCTTGAAGTCCCGGGAGCCCCGCATGAAGGACTCGGTGGCCACCACCTTGATGCCGTGCTTCTCGAAGAACTTGGTGAAGAGCTCGGCGCAGCCCTTGCCGTAGGGCTCATTGGAGAAGAAGATGGCCACGGTCTTGGGTTTCCAGTTTTTGGCCACGTAGTCCGTCAAGACTTCGGCCTGCTTGTCGATGCGGGAGCAGCCCCGGCAGAGGGAAGCGCCGTAGCCGCTCAGCTTGGGGGTGGTGGCGGTGGGGCTGATGGCCACCACCTTGGCGTCATCGGCGATTTTGCCGGCAGCCATCATGTCGCCGGAAGTCATGGGGCCGATGATGGCCACCACCTTGTCCACGTTGATGAGCTTCTGCACCGCGTTGACCGCAGCGGCGGGAGAGTCTTTTTCATCCTCCACGATCAACTGGACCTTGCGGCCGTTGATGCCACCGGCCTTGTTCACCTCATCCACGGCCATTTCCACGCCCCGGCGGCTGGGGATGCCATGTTCGGCGCCGATGGACAGGCGCACCACCGTGCCGATTTTAATGGGTTCGGCCCCGAAGGCGGTCCCGGCGATTAAAAAAATTATGGCACGTAAGACCAAAAACCCTTGCGAAAAGTTGAAACATATTTTCCTCCTTAACTATTTAGAAATTCAACAGAATATTTTTAACCCAATGAAGAAGGATGGAGATAGCGTTTGACCCATTTATATTGCTTGGGATTTTTTTTAAGTAAATATTCAGCATTCTTACGCCTGATTTCATCATCCATCTTTTCAAAACTTTCTCTTATCGCCATATCCTTTTCTGATGCGGGACTGCCAAGTTCTTCAGCCATTTTAAAAAAATTATCCCCTTCTATTGGCGAGCCTAAGTCATATTTGATCCCACCTAATAAATTATAAGGATAGTAATCCTTACTCAGATTCATATTCTTAGCCCTATTTGCGCAATATTCCGCATCTTCGAATTTATGAAGTATACGAAAAGATGCCCCTCGAACCGTCAATAATGCAGAGGTAAGTTTATCATCATTCTCACTAATATTTTCCGTCAATTTCAAGGACTTTTGGGGGTTTCCGGCCTTACGCCAAAATTTTGCCGCATGAATTAAATCCCAGGTTCTTTTTTGTTTATCATACTTATTCTTAAAATATATTGCCAAAATTTCGAATAGGCCATTCCTTTCCATCCAATCTTTATCAAGACTTGAAATATTTTCTCCATCATCAATCTTTAATAGTATTACATATAATTCTGCCAGAGGAGATAGATCAAAGTTTCCTTTAATTTTATATTTTATCTTTAACATCTGAAAATGTTCAACTGCTCTTATCTCCTCTATATATTCATTAAAGATATTTTTCATAATATCATTAAGTTCAATTTTGCTAAAAAATTTCTCAATATCTTTTATATTAAATTCAGAAGCCTTATCTCCAAAATAAATCTTAAGATATATATTTTTATTTACATTAAAATCAATACTAACAATACGACCATCTCCCTTAGTATTATGTAGGATATTAGCACCAATAATATTTTTTAAAATATTTGGATTGGTTTGCGAACATTTAACAAAGAATTTTAAGTTAAATTCTTCCATATCCTTAGCATGTCCCACGCATGGATAATTATTTGTTTGCCATACTAATTTATTTTAATCAACAATAAAATTAAAGACCTACCTCCTTCAAGGTGATGCGGGCGTTGATCCCCAGGTTTTCCTGCAGGTGACGCCGGGCCCGGCGGCAGACGCCCTCCAGGGTCTTGACTTCGTCGGAGAAAATCGCCTCGTCCAGAGAAACGTCGATATCCAGCACCTCCAGTCCTTCCTCCGTCGCCACCCGCCACTTGAACCGGGGAGGGTGCCCGCCCAGGACCTCGGTGAGCAGCCGGGCGATCTGGTCGGGATGCACCTTGATGCCACCCACGGAGAAGATGGGGTCGGTACGGCCGCTAATCTCCCCCAGGCGCATCAGGGTGCGGCCGCAGGGGCAGGGTTCGGGGGCCAGCGAAGTGCGGTCGCCGCTCCGGAAGCGCACCAGGGGGAAGGCATAGGTGCTGAGCGTGGTGATCGCCAGCTCGCCTTCGGCGCCGGGGGGCGCCGGGGCCCCGGTTTCGGGGTCGATGATCTCCGGGTAGAAATGGTCCTCGGAAAAATGGAGGCCCTCCCCGGCCTCGCAGCTGAAGGCCAAACCCGGCCCCATCACTTCGGTGATGCCGTAGGCGCTGGCCAGCGAAATCTGGAAGCCCGCGGCGATTTCCCGGCGGATGTCCCGGGGGAGCGGCGCCGCCACCAGCAGCGCCTTCTTCAGGCTGAGCTCCGCCGGCGTCAGGTCCATGCGGCCCATCACCGTCAACAGGTGCCGGGCCAGGGATGGGGTGGTGACCAGGACCGAGGTCTTGTAATCCCGCATCACCATCAGCTCTTTGGCAAAATTGAGGATGGTGGCGGGGATTACCGAGGCCCCCAGATATTCGGCCCCCGCCTGGAGGTCCCGGCGCCAGTTGGCCAGTCCCGGCGGCAGGATGATTTGCACGATGTCTTCCCGGCTGATGCCGGCCGCCACGTAGACCCGGGCCAGGAGCTCCAGCCAGAGTTTCACGTCTTGGGAGGCGTAGCCCACCACCAGGGGCTTGTCCGTGGTGCCGGGGGAGGACTGGATCCGCACGATGTCCCGGAGCGGCACCGCAAAGAGGCCGTAAGGATAGTTCTCCGAGAGGTCCTCCCGGGTGGTCAAGGGGAGGCGCGAGAGATCGCTCAAGTTTCGGATATCGTCCAGGCGCAGGCCCAGGCGCTCGAACTGGCGGCGGTAGAACTTCACCTGACGGTAAGCCCGGGTCAGCGTGCTCTGGAGGCGCTCCAGCTGCAGCAGTTCCAGCTCTTCCCGATCCATGGCCTCGACTTCCGGCTGGCGCACGTCTCTAACCTCCCTGATTTCTCACGCAAAGGCGCAAAGGCGCAAGGCTTAGTTTTGTGTTCGGAAAGACCTTTAACAACCAATCCATAATCTCCCTCCCCCTTGATGGGGGAGGGCTGGGGTGGGGGTGGCAAAATCCTCTATAATTCAAAGATATTGGCCCCCTGCCCCCAACCCCCTCCCACTGGGGGAGGGGAAGATTATTAGGTTTGGGTTTTTTTAAAGTTCGAAACAAAACCTCAATACAGGACCTTACCTCCCTTCGGTGAATTCCTTGTAATCGCGGCCCAGGTAGGCCCGGGTCACCTGGCGGTCGGCTCAACAGGTCCTGGGCGGAGCCGGAGAGGATGATGCGCCCGGTTTCCAGGACGTAAGCCCGGTCGGTCACTTTGAGGGCGGCCCGGGCATTTTGCTCCACCAGCAGAATGGTCACCCCCTCCTGGCGCAGCACCCCCAGGGTGGCCAGGATGTCCTCCACCACCAGGGGGGCCAGGCCCAGGGAGGGCTCATCCAGCAGGAGCAGCCGGGGTCGAGCCATGAGGGCCCGGCCGATGGCCAGCATCTGCTGTTCGCCCCCGCTCATGGTGCCGGCCTTCTGATGCCGGCGGTCCTTAAGGGGGGGGAACAGCTGGAAAACCCGCTCCAGATCCGCCTCGATGGCCTGCCGGGAGTCCCGCCGGTGGCGCCGGTAGGCCCCCAGCTCCAGGTTTTCCGCCACGGTCATGGGAGCAAAGAGCTGGCGGCCTTCCGGCGCCTGGGAGACGCCCAAGCCCACGATGGCCTCCGGGGGCAGGCCCCCCAGGGATTGTCCCGCAAACAGGATCTCGCCTTCCCGGCGCACCAGCCCGCAGATGGCGTTGAGCAACGTGGTCTTGCCGGCGCCGTTGGCGCCGATGAGAGAGACGATCTCGCCTTCCCGCACGTGGCAGGTGACCCCGCTGAGGGCCAGGACGGAGCCGTAGTAGGCGTGAAGGTTGCGAATTTTCAGCATGGTTCAGTTGTCAGTTGTCAGTAGCCAGAGGTGGAACAGGCTTTCAGCCTGTGCCGCACAGGCGAGACGCCTGTGCCACCAAAGAATTTTCCAACCAAAAACCAAAAACCAAAAACCAAAAACCAAAAACCAAAACCAAAAACTAAAAACTAAAAACCAAAAACTAAAAACCAAAAACCGTCTTTAAGTCTGCCAGTCAGTGCCCAAATAGGCGGCGATGACCTCCGGGTTCTTCTGGATGGTCCGGGGCGGGCCGTCAGCGATGAGCTTGCCGTAATTGAGGACCGCGATCTCGTCGGCCACCTCCATGGTGAGGCCCATGTCGTGCTCCACCAGCAAGACGGTGATGTCCTTCTCCTTGAGGGCCAGGATCATCTCTCTGAGGCGGTCCGTCTCCACCGCGTCCAGGCCCGAGGCGGGCTCATCCAGCAGCAGCAGGCGCGGGGCCGAGGCCAGGGCCCGGGCGATCTCCAGCAACCTTTTTAGTTACGTAGGGTGGGCACCGCCCACCAAAGATTTTAGGATGGCGGGCAGTGCCCGCCCTACATAAGATGCCAGAGGTGGAACAGGCTTTCAGCCTGTTCCGCACAGGCGAGACGCCGGTGCCGCCAAAGAATTTTCCAACCAAAAACCAAAAACCAAAAACCGTCTTTAAGTCTGCCAGTCAGTGCCCAAATAGGCGGCGATGACCTCCGGGTTCTTCTGGATGGTCCGGGGCGGGCCGTCAGCGATGAGCTTGCCGTAATTGAGGACCGCGATCTCGTCGGCCACCTCCATGGTGAGGCCCATGTCGTGCTCCACCAGCAAGACGGTGATGTCCTTCTCCTTGAGGGCCAGGATCATCTCTCTGAGGCGGTCCGTCTCCACCGCGTCCAGGCCCGAGGCGGGCTCATCCAGCAGCAGCAGGCGCGGGGCCGAGGCCAGGGCCCGGGCGATCTCCAGCAACCTTTTTAGCCCCAGGGGCAGGATGGCGGCGCTCTGATGGGCCCGGTCCGAGAGTCCCACAAACCCCAGAGCCTCCTCGGCCTGGTGTCGGATGAGGAGCTCTTCCGTCCGGGTCCGGGGCAGGCGCAGGGCCCCGGCCAGCAGGCCGCTCTTGCTCAGGCGGTGGCCTCCCACCATGACGTTTTCCAGCACCGTCATGTGGTCGAAGAGCTGCACCAGCTGGAAGGTGCGGGCGATTCCCAGGGCGGCGACGTCATAGGCCGGCCGGCCCTGGATCGCCTCCCCCTGAAAGATGATGCGGCCCTGCTGGGGGGAGAGGAAGCCGGTCACCAGGTTGAACAGGGTGGTCTTGCCCGCGCCGTTGGGGCCGATGACCGCCTTGACGGCGCCCCGGGGCACCCCCAGGGTCACGTCCTCCACCGCCTGCAGCCCGCCGAAGGCCAGGCTGACGTCCTGCAGCTCCAACAACGCTTTATCTGGTCGCACGTTCTTAGGAATTGAAGATTCACGGCAAGGCACCAAGATTTACCACAATATGTGCCATTGGAGCAGTTCCGCAGAGTCTATACAGAATAATTGCCCCTAAGTCATTCGGGCGCAATTATTCGCATTTCCAGGGAGTTAGATCCTTCGCTCGCTCAGGATGACAGAAAAAACAGTTTTGTAGCTTCTGTGTCTCTGTGGTGAACATTCAAACAACCGTCCCCCCTTGCCGCTTGATAGCGCCGGAACTCCGCCAGGTCCAGGAGGCCCCGCACCAGGCCCCGGGGCAGGAAAATCATCACCACCATGAGGATGGCGCCGAAGATGATCACTTCAAAGTCATGGAAGACGGTGAGGGCCTCGGGCAGCGCCGTAAGGACCCCGGCCCCCAGGAGCGAGCCCCAGATGCTGGCCATGCCGCCCAGCACCACCATGGTCACCAGCTTGATGGAAAACATGAACCCGAAGGAGGACGGGGCGATGAAGTTCAGGGTATGGGCGTAGAAGCTGCCGGCCAGCGAGGCGTACAGGGCGCTCCAGATGAAGACCTTGAGCTTCACGCGGGCCGTGTTCACCCCCAGGGACTCCGCCGCGGCCTCGCTGTCGTGCAGGGCCCGGATGGCCCTACCCGTGCGGGAGTCCACCAGGTTGGCGCTGAGGCCCAGGATCAGCCCCACCGAGGTCCAGATCAAAAGATACAGACGCCGGGGAGTGTTCAAAGGGAAGCCGGCCAGGGACAGGGAAGGAATGCCGTGCAGTCCGGAAGGGCCGCCGGTGAGACTATGGGCTTGGTTAAAAATGATGTACACGATGATGCCGAACCCCAGGGTGGCCATGGCCAGATAGTAGCCCCGGAGCTTCAGGGCCGGGATGCCGATGAGAAAGGCGGCGACCCCGGAAAGGACGAGCCCCGCAGCCAGGGCCAGCCAGGGGTTGACCCCGTAGGTGGCGGTGAGAATGCCGGAGGTATAGGCCCCCAGGCCGAAAAAGGCGGCGTGCCCCAGGGAGATCTGGCCCGCATAGCCCAGGAGCAGGTTGAGGCCCACCACCAGCAGGGTGTGGATGCCGATGAAGTTGAGGAGGGTGTAATAGTATTCGTTATCCAACCAGGCGGCCAGGACCAGGACCGCCGCCGCGAAGAGAACCCACCGGTTGAGGAAGCGGGAAGGCTTCATTTGCGCTCCCCCAGCACGCCCTGGGGACGGACAAAGAGGACGATGAGAAGCAGCAGGAAGGCCACCGCGTCCCGGTAGCCGGAAGAAATCAGGCCGGAGGCCAGGGCTTCGGCTACCCCCAGGATCAACCCCCCCAGGACCCCGCCCAGGAGGCTACCCAGGCCGCCGATGATGGCCGCGGAGAAACCCTTGAGCCCCAGCATGGTGCCCATGTCATAGACCCCCAGGGTGAGGGGCGCGATGAGGATGCCGGCGCCGGCCCCCAGGGCGGCGGACAGAACAAAGGAGAGCTGCACCATGCGGCCGGCGGCGATGCCCACCAAACGGGCCGCCCGGGGGTTGTAAGAGCAGGCCCGCATGGCCTTGCCCACCAGGGTGAGGCGGAAGAAGGCCTCCAGGGCCCCCACCAGTAGAAAAGTGAGACCCAGGACCCAGAGATTTTGGGGCAGAATGGTGGCTGAGCCCAGGTGGAAAGGAGCGTCCCCGGAAAAGGGCGGCAGGGCGTAGGCTTCCTTGCCCCACAGCAGCATGGCCACGCCCTTGATGAGGACCGCGGCCCCCACGGTGATGATGATGAGGGTGAGGGGCGAAGGGTCCCGCACCGGGCGCAGAGCCAGCCGTTCCAGTACCAACCCCACCAGGGCCACCGCGACCACGCCGCCCACAAAGGCCAGAGGCAGGGACGGCACCAGATGGTAGATGCTGATGGCGCTCAGGGCCCCCAGCATCACCATCTCACCCTGGGCGAAATTGATGATGGTGGTGGTGTTGTAAATGATGCCGAAACCCAGGGCGATGAGGGCGTAGATGGCGCCGCTGGTCAGGCCGGAGATGAGATACTGCGTGAGCGGGGCAAGAATCTCCAAAGGGAGCGTGGGGCCTCCGTCCCGGTTTTCGGTTTGGGTTTTCGGTTAACTGGCCCTTGCTGCTGGGGGAGTCGCTGAATGCTGCCGGACCAATTTTCAGTTTCGGGTGTTAAGGCCCATGGGGAAATTATCCCGACAGGCAAATTAGGGGCAGGCACAGAGGCCTGCCCCGCCGGTTGCTCAGGAAGCGCGCCCATAAGACCTTGGTTACGGGCCTATTCCTAACGTTAATAGGTAACCCTTAATCAAAAGCCGAAAACTGCCAACTGCTTATTTAATCGACCAGTTGAAATTCGCCGTTGTGGATCTTCACCATGACAAAGGCCGCGGGGGTGAGCCCGTTGTGGTCTTCAGGGCTCATGTTGAAGACGCCGCTGACCCCCACGAAGTTCTTGGTGCCCTCCAGCGCCTCCCGGATCTTGGCCGGGTCGTTGCCCGCCTTTTCCATGGCGGCAATCAGCATCCGCATGGCGTCGTAAGCGTAGCCCCCGAAGCTGGATTCCGGCGCCTTGAACTTGGCCTTGTATTTTTCCGCATATTCCTTGCACACGGCCTTCTGGGGGTCGGTGTCGGGCAACTGAGTGTAGATCACCAGTTTACCGGCGGGCATGATGATGCCTTCGGCGGCGTCACCCGCCAGTTCGATGAACTTCTTGGAGGCGGCGCCATGGCTCTGGATCAACGGGATGGTTATGCCCAGCTGCTTCATGTTCTTGGCCACCAGGGCCGGCGCCGGGCCGGTGCCCCAGCAGATCACCGCCTGGGCGTCGGTCCCCCGCATCTTGGTGAGCTGGGGGGTCATGTCCGTGTCTTTTTCCCCGAAGACCTCCTGGCCCACCACCTGGATACCATGTTGGGGCGCCTGTTCCAGAAGCTGCTGTTTCCCCGCCACCCCGAAGCCCGTGGACACGGTAAGGATGGCCACCTTGCCGATGGCGTGCTTCTGCAAGTACTGGTAGATGCGGCTCACGGCCATCTGGTCCGTCTGGGCGGTCTTGAATACCCAATACCGGTCTTTAACGGGAGACGTGATATCGGACCCGGCGGCGCAGGAGATCAGCGGCACCTTGGCCTTCTGGGTGATCTCCAGCACGGCCATGGAAGTGTGGGTAAGGCTGGGGCCGATGATGGTTAAGGCCTTGTCCTTCTGGAGGAGTTTTTCGGCGTGGAGGCGGGCCTTGGTGACGTCGCCTTCGTCATCATAGATGACCAGCTTCAAGGGATGGCCCTTGATGCCGCCCTTGGAATTGAGCTCCTCCGCCAACATCTCCATGGAATTGCGCTCCGGCTCTCCCAGGTAGGAGGCCGGGCCGCTGATGGAAAAAATCCCCCCCACTACGTAAGGCTCGGCCTTCGTGGCGGGGCCGCAACCCACCCACGCCAGGACCAGGCCTGCCAGGGCCAGTGCCAGGCCAAACAGAATCGCCTTTCTTCTCATAAGCTTTCCCTCCCTGGGTCTAAAGTCGGTATACTTCTTCACCCTTGTAGATGTGGATGCCTTCCTTTTGCAGCAGTTCAATGGCCTGTTCCAGGTTGTCGAAGCGGAAGATTATAACCGCGTTTTTGCCACTGTGCTGCACAAAGGCGTACATGTACTCCACGTTGATGCCGGCCCGGGCCAGGATCTGCAGGACAAACCCCAGGCCCCCGGGGCGGTCCGGCACCTCCACGGCCACCACTTCCGTCTTGCCGACGGTGAAGCCTTTTTCCTTCAAGACTTCCCGGGCCTGGTCGTACTTGTCCACAATCAGGCGGAGGATGCCAAAGTCGGTGGTGTCGGCCAGAGACAGGGCCCGGATGTTGATGCCCGCTTCCCCCAGGACCCGGGTGACTTCGGCCAGCCGGCCCGCCTTATTCTCCAAAAATACCGAGATCTGTTCGACTTTCATGGGCTCTCTCTCCCTTTAAGTTATTCCGCAAAGGTTTTGTAAAGCTGGTTTTAGGTCCCCGCTTTTCTAAAGGGGGACTTACGGGGGATTACCTTGAGGGCTCTTATACATCCCCCGCGCCCTCCTTTATAAAAGCGGAGTAAACCTGGCCCTACAGATCTGCCGCTTGTCAATGACCCGCTTGGCTTTGCCTTCGCTGCGGGGTATGCTGCGGGGCTCCACCAGTTTCACCTTGACGGAGACGGTGAAATAATCTTTGATCTGCTTCTGGAGGTTCTGGGCCAGGGCCTGGAGCTGCTTGACTTCGTCGGAGAAGGTGGCCTCATCCACTTCCACCTGGACCTCCAGGGTGTCCAGCTGGCCCTCCCGGTCCACGATGAGCTGGTAATGGGGCGCCACTCCCGGGGTCTCCATGAGCACCGCCTCGATCTGGGACGGAAAGACGTTCACCCCGCGGATGATGAGCATGTCATCGCTGCGGCCCCGCAGCCGGTGCATCCGGACCAGGGAGCGGCCGCAGCGGCACGGGGCGTAATTCAGCGAGGTGATATCCCGGGTGCGGTAGCGCAAGAGCGGCATGGCCTCTTTGGTGAGGGTGGTGATCACCAGCTCGCCCATCTCGCCGGGGGGCAGGGGCTCCAAGGTGGCCGGGTCGATGATCTCCGGCAGGAAGTGGTCCTCGAACAGGTGCAGCCCCGCCTTGGCTTCGATGCACTCCACGCTGACCCCGGGGCCGATAATTTCCGAGAGCCCGTAAATGTCCACCGCGTCCAGGTTCAGCCGTTTTTCGATTTCGACCCGCATGCCTTCGGTCCAGGGCTCGGCCCCGAAGATGCCCACCCGCAGTTTCAGTTGCCGGAAATCGGCCCCCATCTCCTGGCCCACCTCCGCCAGATACAGGGCAAAGGAGGGGGTGCAGACCAGGACCGTGGGGCCGAAATCCTGGAGCAGCATGATCTGGCGCCGGGTCTGACCGCCGGAGACCGGGATCACCGCGGCCCCCAGGCGCTCCGCCCCGTAGTGAAACCCCAGGCCGCCGGTGAACAGCCCGTAGCCGTAAGCGTTGTGGACGATATCGCCCCGGTGGGTGCCGGCCGCGGCCAGGGTCCGGGCCATCAACTCCGACCAGGTCTCCAGGTCCCGCTGGGTATAGGCCACCGGGGTGGGCTTGCCGGTGGTGCCGGAGGAGGCGTGAATCCGCACGATCTGGTCCATGGGGGCGGCGAACATGCCGAAGGGGTAGTTGTCCCGCAGGTCCTGCTTGGTGGTAAACGGCAGCAGGCGCACATCCCCCGGGGTCTGGATCTGCTCCGGCTTGACCCCCATTTCGTCCAGGCGCCGGCGGTAGAAGGGCACCAGATGGTAGACCCGCTCCACCACCGCTTGCAGGCGTTTGAGCTGTAAGGCCTCCAGTTCCTCCCGGGGCATGGTTTCATGTTTGACGTCGCGGATCATGGAACTCTCAAAACCTCCAAAATAGACATGCGAAAAAAATAACATACTTAAGCTGCGGCGGTCAATGAGATTTAGACGTTAGCCGCCGGCGGCGGGCGGCATTTTCCCCGCCCCAGGACCGGGGCTAATCCCGGCCGCGGCCCTCCGGCCCCCGGCCGCCGGCATTTTGCAGCCAATGGCGGTGCAGCCGCAGCATCCGGTTGCTTCCCGTTTGGACCACGACCTGGAGGACCCCCGCGGCCTTAAGCCGGGAGAGGATTTCCCGGCGTCGGACCTCGCTCACCGGCGCCCGCCATTGCTCCTCCCAGAAGGCCTCTCCCCCCGTGGCGATGAGCCAGTCGGCCAGCTGAAGCGCCAGGGCCGGGGGGAGCTCCGCCAGAACTTCCCCCATCTTCCGGCGCAGGGCCCCGGCCTGCACCGCCAGAAAGTAGTCCGCCAGACAGTAACGCACCGCGGCGGAGCGCCCGCCGTTGTGGCCCAGCAAGCCCGCGGCCAGCAGCTTTTGCAGGTATTCCCAGGCGGTCTTGCGGTCGATCAAGAAGTGGGTCTGGAAATCCTTGACCCGGAACCAGCCGCCCTGGGTGCGGCGCAAGAAATCCTGCAGCTTGTCCGCCTTGAGCTTGCGGTGGGGCCGGTGGGGAAGAAGCTCCTGAACGTGGCGGTCAAGCCAGTCCTGCAGCGCCTCTTCCCGCAGGAACCCGGGAAAGGCGGCGGGGTAAACCTCCTGCAGGATAGGGGCGGCGCCGGCGGCGCCTCCCTCTTCAGATCCGGACCCGGCGGGGGTTAGCAGGGGGTAGTAATAGGGAAACCAGCGGTCCAGGTTGCGGACCAGGGTGCGGAATTGATCCAGGGTGACCCGCCCGGCCAGGTGGGTCGCCAGGTTATGCTTGAGAAGGGCCTTGACCGCCAGGGGCCGGGACTGGGCGTCCTCCGGCGAACCCGGGACCTCCAGGATGGTTTCCAGCAGCAGGCCGCCCACCAGGGCCCGGTCCAGCTTCTCCTGATCCGGCCCCGGCCACCTCTTGGCCGCCTCCCAAACTCCGGTAGCTCGTCGTCCTGCCATCGCTCCCGCCGGGGCCGGTTTCACGACCCGGCGCTCCTTGGTTATGCAAGTTTGCCGCCAGGGGAGCGAAGAGGGAACTACTAAAATTAATTAAAGAATTGCCGAAATTATTTGAACATAGTTTCGTAATTGTCCCGTAACCTGTCCCAGACCAGGTCCAATTAGTCCCAGGGTTGGCCGCTGTAAAGGACCATCTGGCAGGTGGGACAGCGGACTTCGCCGGCCAGGGCGCCGATGATGGCCTGGCAGAAAGCCGGCAGATCGCCCGGCTGCCGGGAAGTGATGAGGTTGCCGTCCACCACCACCTCCGCGTCCCGGTAGTTGGCCCCCGCGTGGATCAGGTCATCCTTGATGGCGAAAAAGCAGGTGACGTTTTTGCCCTGGAGCACTTCGGCGGAGGCCAGCATCCAGCCGGCGTGGCAGATGGCGGCCACCACCTTGTTCTTCTGGGCCGCTTCCCGGACCAAAGCCACCATGGCCGGGTGCCGCCGCATGTGGTCCGGGGCATAGCCTCCGGGGATGATCACCGCGTCGAACTGGTCGGCCTTCACTTCCTGGATGCCTTTATCCGCCTGCACCGGGTACCCGTGCTTGCTGGTGTAGGTCTTGCCGCGCTCGGGCCCCACCACCACCGTCTTGGCCCCGGCCTCCCGCATCCTGAGGAGAGGGTACCATAATTCCTGGTCCTCATAGATATCCTCCACCAGGATGGCAATGTTTTTGCCTTCCAACCGCTTGGCTAAGGGCATAAGCAGCTCCTCCTCCTCGACATGAACGGGCCGCGGCTGTGGCGCCGATAGCGGCCCTTGAAATTCCTGCTTGTAAAGATAAGGGCGCTCCGGCTGCGAGGCAAGGCAGGGCAGGAGGAAATAAATCCCCATACGGAAAATGCGTCCGGGACCAGCGACCAGGAACCGAGGCCGCTACTCCGCCAACCAGGCGGGGTCCGGGGCGGCGCCGGGCGGCAGCCGCCGGGGCGCCTTGCCGCTGGGCCAGCTCCAGTAAGGCCGCTGCCGCGCGAAGGGCTGGGCCAGCAGGGGGAAGAAACGGTTGTCCCGGGGCAGCAAATAGCCGGGAACCCCGATGATGATCTCCCCCTGGGGCACATTGAGGCGCAGGCTGCGGTTCAGCCGGTCCCAGAGGCTGAAGACCACGGAGTAGTTGGAATAGGTCTCCCGGGCCACCACCGAGTGGTGCACCCCATGCATGCGGGGAGTGACGAAAACCCTGTTCAGCCGGCGTTCCCAGCCGATGGGGATCTTCACGTTGCTGTGTTGGAACATGGTGGCGCTGTTAAACAGTAATTCGTAGGTCAGGTAAGTAACGGGCAGCACCCCCAGCAACCCCACCTGGAGAAAGCGGAACACGGTGGAATACAGCACTTCCCCGCAGTGAAACCGGAAGGAGGTGGACACGTCCAGGTCCGGGTCCACGTGATGGACGTTGTGGAAGCGCCACAGCAGACGGCGGGTGTGGTTGAGGCGGTGCCAGTAATAGAAGGTGAGGTCCATCAGGAGGACCCCCACGGCCATCTGGGCCCAAAAGGGCAGGGGCAGCAGGTGCAGGAGACCGAAGCCCCGGGCTTCGGCCCCGGCTGCGGCTATGAGGGCCACCGGGCGGACGGTGAGCACTCCGGTGATAAAACCCAGGGCGGTGACGGCCAGATTGACGGCCACCCGGGGGGCCCGGCGCCGCTTAAGGCGGCGCAGGGGCCGCCGCGTTTCCAGGAAGAACAGCAGGAAAAAGAGGGCCAGAACCACCCAGCCGCTAAGAGAGAAATTGAAGGTCATTAGAATTAGCCTTTCCCCTCCTCGCCCGCCACCTTTTCCCAGAAGGACCAGGATTTCAAGTCCCTTCCCAGGTGATAGCGCAGGAAGGCTTTCAAGACGGCCAGGCTCTGGCGGCGCTGCGGGGCCGGGAGATGCAGGCGGGAGAGCTTGTCCCGGGGGAGCTCCTGGGCCAGGCGCAGGAGCTTTAAGGCCCCCAGGCTCAAAGGGAGCCGCGGCCCGGGGGCGCCCTGGCTGCAAGCGCCGCAGAGCACCCCGCCCCGGGGAATGCTGAAATAAAGGGGCCCCTCCGGCCCCTGGCCGCACTGGAGGCACAGCTTAAGCCGGGGTGCGTAGCCGCCCAGGCCCAGGAGGCGCAGTAAAAAGACCGGCAAGAGGGAGTCCTGGGGGAGGCCTTCCTCCAGGAAGCCCAGGGCCGCCTCCAGGGTGGCGAAGATTTCCCCGTAGGCCTCCGGTGGGCCGGCCAGCTCGCCGGCCAGCTCTGAGAGCACCGCGGCCGCGCCCAGGCGTTTCAGGTCCCGGCGCAACGCCGGATACGACTTGACCAGTTCCCCCCTCTGGAGGAACTCCAGCTCCCCCCGCCGGGGGGAGAGGAAAAAATCCACCCGGCTGAGCGGTTCCAGGCAGTGGGCAAAGCGGCGGCGGCTCTTCCGGGCGTGCTTGGCCATCCCGGTGAGGCGGCCCTGGCCCGGGGTGAGAAAGGTCACCACCAGGTCGGCCTCGCCGTAATCTTTCACCGTCAGGACAATGGCTGGGGTTTGCCGGTCGCCCATCTCCCTGGCTCCCGCAGTTATCCTGTTGCCAGGGAGTCGATGGCCGCGGCCAGGTCCCGGGAAAGGTAGTCGCAGGCGGCCACCACCTCGGGGAAGTCCTCGAAACGCCGGAACATCTGCGGGGTGATCTTGAACCGGGCAAACTCCTGGGGGCTCAGCATCATGGCCGGAACCCCGTACTGGCAAGTCTCGCCAAAGCCGCAGACGTAGCAGGGGGGCGTGCCGCTGTTGAAATAGACCGACCCTACCAGGCGGTAGTAGAAGTACTTTTCCAGAAATTCGATAATCTCCTGCACCCCGTCTCCGCTTCCATGGCGCCCACGCACACCGCCGCGGCCAGCTTCCCCATGGTCTGGGGCAGGCGGTGGCGCAAGGGATAGAGGCGCTCCAGGAAGGTATGGGTCAGGGCGTTGAGGCGGCCGAAGTAGACCGCGCCGCCCACGATGAGGGCGTCCGCGGCCACAATGCGGTCGTACAGGGGCGCCATGTCGTCGGGCTGCACGCACACGTTGGTGGGGGCGCATTCCACACAGCCCTTGCAGGGTCCGATGGTGAGATTGGCCAGCTGGACCATCTCGTATGGTTTGCCGGTGGACCGGGCGATTTTCTCCAGCAGGCGATGCAGGTTCCCCTGGGGCTGGGGACTGCCGTTGACCACCAGAATCATGGCGGCTCCCCTTGGCGAAATATGGATTTCATGGTAAGCGGTATTTTTCCCGCAGGCGCCGGGAGACCTCCCTTAACCAGGCGTAGGCCGCAGTCACCGTCTTTTCCCGGTCCGGGTTAATGAGGCAGCAGGTGGCCGGGGCCAGCAGGCTCTGGGCCAGCAACTGGTCCCGGTCAATGCCCGCGGCCACCAGCGTGGGCCACAGGGATTCCAGGTAGGCCATGAGGTGGTCCTGGCTCTCCCGGTCAAAAGACTCGAAACAGGTGGGGATGAGCCCCCAGGCCAGGACTCCGCCCCGGTCCAGGAAGCGGCGGATGGCCTTGCCGTAATGCTGGAAGATCTCGCCGTTGGTGTAGATGTCCAGGGACAGGATGTCCAGGTCGCGGTTCAGGAGAAACTCCCAATCTGGATTGCCGCACAGGTGGATGCCCCGGGGCTTCTCGATCTGGGCCAGGAAGCGGTCCAGATCGTCTTTGGCCCGGGTGTCGGTGTAGCCGGAAATGGAACTGAAAATAAACTGCAGGCCCGGCTCGTCCAGAAACATGAAGGCCTTGTCATGCTTCTCTTTGAGGCGGTTGAGTTGGGCCTGGGCCCGGCGGGCCATGAAGTCCAGTAAAAGGGGCCGCACCTGGTCATTGAAGATGAGGGGGCGGTCCGTCTCATCCAGGATCTTCAAGCCGAAGCTCACCGGGCCTTCCAACTGCCCCCGGATGGCGACATAGTGGCTCAGGTCCAGCTCCAGAAAGCGGTGGTACACCGCGGAGTATTGAGGCGAGATGTCGAAATAGGCGGGCTCGTCCCAGTGCTCCAACAACTGGGGCAACTCGTCGTAGAACTTGGCCGTGTCGAAGCGAATGCCGCTGGTTTCGGGGAACAGCCGAATGCCGGGAAAATGCTCGGCCGCCTGGACGTACATGTCCTCATAAAAGCTCAGGTGCGGCAGTTGGGGCCAGAAGGGAATGTCCAGGGTCAGGGCCAGCTCCAGGGCCGGTTCCCCCCGGTCATGAGGCAGGATGGCCATGGCGGTGGTATGTAGATTGCCGGGGATCAAGGGATCCATATTGTTCTAGTATAATGATTATCGAAAAATAGGCAATTTTACCGTCCTGGGAATAGGTACTTTTACCGATATATTTATAGCAGAGAAAGAGAATAGTATTTTATGGACTGGTGTAGTGCCATTTTTATGGAGAAGCCGTCCCATCCCCGGTCCTGGAGAGGAAGGGTGCGCCCGACCTTACCGGCTCCCGGGATTGATGGTCAAAAATATATGTGCTACAGCAACTCAGGTAAGTATCACATCTTGCTGGTTGACGATCACCCGCTCATCCGGCGGGGGATCAGACGCATCATCGAAGAAAGCCCGGAACTGGAAGTGGTGGGCGAGGTTAACGACGGCCAGGAATTCCTGGAATTCCTGGAGAAGCGCGTCCCCCACCTGGCGATCCTGGACCTCTCCATGCCCAGGGTAGGCGGCCTGGAGGCGACCCAGAGGGTCAAGGCCAGCCATCCGGAAATCAAGATCCTCATCCTGACGATGCACAAGAACCGGGAATACCTGAACCAGGCCCTGTTAGCCGGGGCCGAAGGCTACCTGCTCAAAGAATCCATGGACCACGAACTCCTTCCCGCCATCAGCGCGCTCCGCACCGGCAGCACTTACATATCCACTCTCTTCGGCCGCCCTTAAAATCGCCGGAGCCGTCCTGATCCCAACTTGAGACCTCTCCAAAATGGCGGTGCTGCGCCCTGGCGGCAAGGGGGCCCCACCGGAAAAATCAAGGCGGTGGGGCGGCCGTCCCTGGCCGCCTACGCCCCGACCCAGGTGGCCGCCCCAGGATAAAGGGCGACAGGCAGCCGCGCCCACATCGCCAGTGGATGGTCAATCAGGAAATGGTATAAGTCGGTCTACGTTCCGGTGGGTAGGGCCCCGAGGTTTTGGTGGGGGCGCTTGGTGGAGCCGGCGCCTTCGCCGCGGGTTCTTCTGGCCTTCAGGACGAGGTTCGGGGCTGTTTGGGAACCTCCAGGATAAAGGTGGCGCCGGCCCCGGGCTCGCTCCATACCGCCAGACGGCCGCCGCTTTTCTGCAGCAAATGGATGCTCACCTTCAGGCCCAGGTGGGTGCTGTCCGCCTGTCGCCGCTCGGCGGGGGCCAACAGCCGTTCCTTGAGTTCTTCCACCGTAAGGCCCGGGCCGTTGTCGTGAATGGCCGCCTGCACCCAGCCCCCCTTCTCCTTCACCTCTACCCCGACGCGGTCGCCATACTTCATGGCATTGCTGAGCAGGTTCTGGAGGATGATTTCCATGGCATAGGGCTCAAAGGAAAAGACCAGGGAGTCCCGGCAGTCTTGCCACGGGCGGCCGTTGATTTCCACCTGCACCCCTTTGTCCCGGAAGCGCACGTTCGTTAGGTCCCGCACCGCGGCCAGCACCAGGGGATACAGGTCCCTGGATTCCGGCGCCAGGTTTTCGCTGGTGAGGGCTTTTAAAAACACCAGCTCCTGCCCCAGGGTGTCGGTGAGGCGTTGGGCCGTGTCATTCAGGATGTCGACGCTGCGTTCCAGGGCGGCCACATCTTCACGGAATTCCAGGTACGTGGGGCAATCCCGCTGGGAGCATTGGGCCAGGCAATCCTCCAGTTTCGCCACCTGGTGTTTGATCCTCTCCGAGAAGCCCCGGATGCCGATGGCCAGGTTCTTGTAATGGTGCCGCAGGGTGGCCACCTGCAGTTCGAATTCATGGTGCAGCATTTCCACCAGTAGGCGCTGTTCTTGGAGGCGCTGCAGCACGTAGCCCAGGATGGCGCAGAAGATGCCCCCGGCGAAGGCATAAAGGAGCATCATGGGCCACATGTGGGAGAAGTGGAAGCTGTGGTAAAGGGCCGTAAACGGAGCCAGGGGAGCCTGCTTCCCCACGTAGTCCTGAATGTTCTGCACCAACATGGAGATGGGATGCCCCACGAAAGCACCCGCCCAGGATGCCCAAGAGCAGACCCCACCAGGGGTAGGAACGGGCCCGGCCCCGGGGGGAGGGGAGTTCCAGGGGGACAACCTTCGGTTCATCAGGATTCATGGCGGCACTCGGGATTATCTCGGGTAGCCGGAAGGGACTTCAGTTCTTCCTGCAAGTCGATCATTAGCCCCCGGCCGGCAGCGAATCCTGATGAGTAATGAGCCATTGGATTAATTGTATTATAGACTTTTTTCGAGATATTTAACGCAGGGCGTCCATGACCGCAGGGGCCTCTGGCATCCCTTGCATGACATTTGTCCCTGGCGTTGCTTGCAGTAGGTATTGATGACGTACTCGAAAATTCTGGCATTGCGAATGGCAAAGGCGATTTCTTCGGCGATGGAGTCCAGCAGCAGGCGCTCCTCGTCGGTAAAGGGCTCGCCGCCGGATTTATTAAGGACTTCCATCACGCCGATCTTTTCCTCACCCGCGGTGAGGGGAATGGCGATCAGGTTTTGGGTGACAAAGCCATATTTGGAGTCGATCTCCTCAAAGAATCGAGGGTCGCCATGCACATCGTTAATAACCTCCGACCTCTGGGTTTGCAGGATGGAGCCGGCTATACCCTTGTCGGCGGGAAAGGTTACGGCCATGAGGCACTGCTTGGCAGGGCCCTCGACGCTATAGAACCGGAAATTCGCCTGATCCTCGTCGAGGAGGAGAACCGAGGCTTCTTCCGCAGACACGGTTTCCATGATGACGTTCAAAACAGCCTCCAGGAGTTCGTGGGGGTCCAGGCATTGGGAGACCATGGAGCTAACCGTCAGGTAGGTATTGAGGTACCTGGCCTGTCTCAGAAGTTCCCGGTGCGCGGCGTCCAGGCGTAAGCGACTCTCTCTGAGACGTTGCAAAATGAAGCCGATGAAACCCCAAGTTATCCCTCCAAACCCGGCGAAGATGAGCGTCATGGGCCACATATGCACCTGGAAGCTGTGGAAAAAGGCTCCCCTGATATCCAACGGGGCGCCCGAATCAATAGACTTGTAAAATTCATGCGCCAGCATCGAAAGGGGGTGGCCGATGAAGATTCCCACCGCGATGCCAAACAGGATGCCGATCCAGGGATAGACCCAGGTTCTCTTCTTGCGGATCAAGGCTTCAAGGACCGCCTGATCGCACTGCTCAGGATTAATGTTGCTCATTGATTGCCTTGGTATCCAGACGGGCTTCCAGTTCTTGTTTCAAGTCGATCATCAAGGCCTGGCCCGCTGTGGAATAGTGGGTGGTGCTAATCTCCTTCAGGCTTTCCAGCGCCCCCACCACCGCCTCGATCCTCCGGGAGGCTTCCATAACCAGCCGCAACTGCTCCTGCAATTCCGCATCGGCGGTACTCTTCAACAGACGGGAGCTGAAGCCGCCGATCACTACATTGGCGTTGCGGATATGGTGGGCCAGGGTTACCATCAATTCCCGCAGAGTCTCCAGGGCGGCCAGCCGGCGCTGCGATTCCAGTTTTTCCGCCATCCACCGTTCTTTCTGGAGGTGCCAGGCCCCCAAACCGAAACCCGCGGCGCCGCCTATTAAGGCAAAAGCTACACCCATGGCCAGCATGGCGCGGCTGAAAGCCAGGCGTATCTGGGCCAGCCACAGCGAGAGATTCAAGGCCCGGTGGGGGTGTAGGGGGTCCAGGGTGTTGGCCACCATGGCGAAAGGGTGCACCAGGAGAAAGCCCACCATCATCCCGCTCAGGGTATACCATATCAAACGCCGGTAGTTCAAAGGAACCCCTAATAATCCAGTGACCCGAAGGGTGGAGGCCCAGGCTGCTCTCCTGCAACCTGTCGGCACCTTGACTACTTGCTTTTCATCTGGTTCTGCATGGCATTCAGGCGCTGCTGCATCTCTTTAAGCTGTTTCTGGTGCTGGTCCTCCATCTGGGGGGTTTGACTCTGGCCCATATGCTGCATCATGGTCCCCATCTGGTTCATGAGGTCCAGCATCTCCTTCTGTTGCCCCGGGGTCATGCCCTGCTGCCCCATCATCTGGTGCATCTGGTCCATCATGTGGGACATCATACCCAGGTTTTGCATCATGCCCTGGCCCATCATGCCTTGCCCGACCATCATGTGCTGGCCCTGACCCTGCATCTGGGCGAAGGCCGCGGCCGGAAATAACACTAAAACCAAAGAGATTGCCAGTAAAAAGATTTTTTTCATAATTCCTCCTTGGGGTGGTTAAAGCCCCGGAAGAAGCGCCGGGTTGGTCCCCTTAAGGCGATGCGCTGGGGTTCCAGTAAGGCGCGGTGTACCAGTACCTCAAGTTCGGGTCGTCGTCGTAAAAAGACGGGGGAACCTCGTCCACCGAGGCTCCCTGATAAGATACCGCCCTGGGTGCATAATAATAATATCCTTGGGCGCAGCCGGCCACCGCCGGCAGCGCTGATAAGGGCAGCCAGATTAGCACGGTCATGATCTTGGTCATGGGGCCTCCGCCCGGTTCCCTTTACGGACCGATGTTCGGGTTCCAATAGGGAGCGGTATACCAATCCCTCATGGCGGGATCGTAACCGTAAAACGAGGGCGGCACGTCCGAGATCGTGGGATAGTATGGTTCCGGCCCCTGCCGGTATCCCCCGGGGGCGCAGCTTCCGGTCAAGACCAGTAACAGCAATCCCAGCCAAATTAACCGCTTCATGGCTTTCTCCGTTTTGCTCACGCCAGATCTTTCATGATCTGGATGATGGTGCGTTCCACCTCCTGGGCCACCGGCGCCAGTTCCGGGTTGGGAAAAAGGCCCAGGAGGGCCGTGGGCTTGATGGTGGCAATCCTGGTCTTGCCGTTTTCTTCATAGACCGAGATGCGGCAGGGCAGGGCGGTGGAAATGGCGATATTGTCGTCCAGAACCTTTTTGGCCTGCTGGGGGTTGCATACCTCGAAGATCAGGCATTCCCGGTCAAAGGGTAGTCCTTTCTCGTTCAGCTTCTGGCGGATATTGACCGTCCCCAGAACCCCGAATTGGTGCCGGGCGCAGACCTCCGGGAACGCCTGGGCGATCTCCTGCACCGTTCTCTTGCTTTCGACTATTTCCAGCATGCTAAATCCTCCTTTCCCGTTGCTTCCCCGGGTCGTCCCGACCAGGTGACGGGGATAAGAGTGGGGGTCTGGAATCCCGCGGCGGCCGCCAACGCCTGAATTATATTTAGAAAATAATCATCCATCCCGACATGTAAAGCTTGGCTCCGGAAGATTGATGGGCGAGGCAGGGCGCCGCAACCCCGATTAACTCAGGTTGGCCAGACATTCGGATTTAACCACTAAGCCGATGAAGGGCCAGGGAGGGTCAATCCCGTTGGCCACCCCCGCGGTGCTCGCCGCCTCTGCGGGACTCGCCGCCCCCCCGGGACTCGCCGCGCTCATGTCCCCCTTCGAAGCGCTCGCCGCCGAACCGGGGATGGGGAACGGGAGTTGGCACGGAATAATAGTAAACGTCCGGGTAAGGATAAGTGAATGGGGGTCCGTAGAGCTGGTCGTAGTAATAGGGGTAAGCATCATAATAAGGGGAAACATACCCGCCATAATATGGGGAGCCGGCGCAACCGGTGAGGGCCAGCATCATCCAAAGGAACATGACGTATCGGACCATGAGTCCTCCCTTGTATTTCAAGTTGGACAAGAATTTCCTCCGGCGCCACCGAGGGCGGCCCCGATAGGCTTTGGTCTGATAGGGTCCACGCGGCTTCAGGCCTCAACCCTGCTTAAAAGATAGGAACTAATGGCGGAATATCAATGGGCGGGAAGAAGATCTAGAGCTCAAGGACGCCAAGAGCGGCAGCAGGCTCTGCCGCTCATCCAAGGGGCCAGTTTAGGACTGCTGCCGTTTTACTTCAAAATGCCATTTCCACAGGAGGTAAATGGCGGGGTAGATGAAGAGCTCCAGCAGGAAGGAGGTGATGACCCCGCCCACCATGGGGGCGGCGATGCGTTTCATGGCTTCATGGCCGGTGCCGTGGCCGTACATCAGGGGCAGGAGGCCCATGAGGATGGCCAGCACCGTCATGAGCTTGGGCCGCAAGCGTTGCACTGCGCCTTCCATCACCGCCTCTTTCGTGTCCTGATAGGTGACCAGGCGGCCCTCGGCCTGCCGGCGATGATAAGCGATGTCCAGATAGAGGAGCATCACCACCCCGGTTTCGGCGTCCAGGCCCGCCAGGGCGATGAGCCCCACCACCACCGCCAGGCTCAGGTGATAGCCCAGGAAGTAAAGGAGCCAGATGGCCCCCACCAGGGAGAAGGGCACGGCCAAGAGGATTATGAAGACCTTGGTGAGGGAGGCGGTGTTGATATAGAGGATGAAGAAGATGACGGCCAGGGTGATGGGAATGATGATTTGCAGGCGCTGCCGGGCCCGCTCCATATATTCGAACTGGCCGCTCCAGATGTAGTTGTAGCCCGGGGGCAGCTTCAGCCTGGCGGTAATGGCCTCCTTGGCCTTTTTGATGTAGGTGCCCACGTCGATGTCCCGGATGTCCACGTAGAGCCAGGCGGCCCGCCGGGCATTTTCACTGCGGATCATGTCGGGTCCCTGGTGCACCTTGATGTCGGCCACCTGTTCCATGGGAATCTGGGCCCCGTTCATGGTGGGGATGAGGATGCGGCGCAGGGCGGGCAGGTTCTCCCGGTAGTCCTGGAAGTAGCGCAGGTTGACGGGATACCGCTCCAGACCCTCCACCGTTTGGGTGAGCTTCATGCCTCCCAGGGCGGTGGCGATGACGTCCTGGACGTCCCCCACGGTGAGGCCGTAGCGGGCCGCCTCCCGGCGGTTAATGGCAAAATCCAGGTAGTAGCCGCCGGTGACCCGCTCGGCAAAGGCGCTGGCGGTCTCCGGGAGGCTCTTGAAGATGGCCTCGGCGTCCCCGGCCAGACGGTTCAACACCTCCAAATCGGGGCCCATGATTTTGAAGCCCACCGGGGTCTTGATGCCGGTGGAGAGCATGTCGATGCGGATCTTGATGGGGTAGCCCCAGGAATTGGCCAGGCCGGGAAATTTCACCGCGTCGTCCAGCTCCCGGATGAGGTCTTCCATGGTGTGGTCGGGGCGCCAGTGATTGGGGTCCTTCAGGCGGATAATGGTCTCGATCATGCTGAGCGGCGCCGGGTCCGTGGCGGTCTCGGCCCGGCCCGCCTTGCCGAAGACGTACTCCACCTCCGGGAAGGTGCGGATGATGCGGTCCGTCTGCTGCAGGACGTTCTTGGCTTCGGTGATGGAGAGGCCCGGCATGGTGGTGGGCATGTAGAGCAGGTCCCCTTCGTTCAGGGGCGGCATGAACTCCGAGCCCAACTTGGAGAGCGGATAGAGGGTGAGGACCACCAAGACGGCCGCCGCGATAATGGCGATGACGGGAAAGCGCAGCACCTCCTTCAGGGCCGGGTGATAGATGGCCATGGTGAAGCGGTTCAGCGGGTTCCTGGATTCCGCTGGAATCCGGCCTCGCAGGAAGGCCAGCATCATCACCGGCACCAGGGTCACGGCCAGGAGGCAGGCGGCGCCCATGGCAAAGGTCTTGGTGTAGGCCAGGGGCTTGAACAGCCGGCCGCTCTCCCCGGTCAGGGCAAAGATGGGCAGGAAGGAGACGGTGATCACCAGCAGGGAGAAGAACAGGGACGGCCCCACCTCCTTGGCCGCCTCCAGGATCAAGGATTCCCGGGGGGTGTCGGGCGGGGCGTGCTCGATGTGCTTGTGGGCATTTTCGATCATGATCACCGCGGCGTCCACCATCACCCCGATGGCCAGGGCGATGCCCCCCAGGCTCATGATGTTGGCGCTGATGTCAAACTGATACATGATGGCCAGGGAGATGAGGACTCCCAGGGGCAGGGAGACGATGGCCACCAGGGAGCTGCGGAAATGCAGGAGGAAGACGATGCAGACCAGGGCCACCACGACCATTTCTTCCAGGAGCTTCTGCTTCAGGTTGGCCACCGCCCGGTTGATGAGGCCGCTGCGGTCATAAGCCGGGACGATGCGCACCCCGGGAGGCAGCCCCGTCTTGAGTTCCTCCAGCTTTTCCTTGACGCCGTCGATGACGGCCCGGGCGTTTTCTCCGAAGCGGGCCACCACGATGCCGCCCACCACTTCGCCCTGGCCGTTAGCTTCGGTGAGGCCCCGCCGGAGTTCCGGACCCAGGCGCACCAGGGCCACGTCCCTGACCAGGATGGGGGTGCCCTGCTTGTCCGCCCCCACCACGATGTTTTCCACGTCCTTGACACTCTTGATATAGCCCAGACCCCGCACCATGTATTCGGTTTCGGCGTGCTCCACTACCCGGCCGCCGGTGTCCTGGTTGGACATCTGGATGGCCTGCTTCACCTTGGAGAGGGGGATGCCGTAGGAGGCCAGGGTATTGGGGTTGACCACCACCTGGTACTGCTTGACAAAGCCGCCCACGGAGGCCACTTCCGCCACCCCGGGCACTTTCTGAAGTTGATACCGGATGTACCAGTCCTGGATGCTGCGGAGCTGCGCCAGGTCCAGGTGGCCGGTGGGGTCTTCCACCACGTATTCGTAAACCCAGCCCACCCCGGTGGCGTCGGGGCCCAGGGCCGGGGAGACGCTGGCCGGCAATTTCCCCCGCACGTAGTTGAGGTATTCCAGCACCCGGGAACGAGCCCAGTAGATGTCGGTGCCGTCCTCGAAGATGACATAGACAAAGGAGAGCCCGAACTGGGAAAGGCCCCGCACCACCTTGGCCTTGGGCACGGCCAGCATGGCGGTGGCCAGGGGGTAGGTCACCTGGTCTTCCACAATCTCGGGGGCCTGCTCGGCAAATTCGGTGAAGATGATCACCTGGACGTCCGAGAGGTCCGGGATGGCGTCCACTGACAAGTTGTACGAGGCGTAGAGGGTCCAGAGGGTGAGGATGACGGTGACCAGCACCACCAGGAAGCGGTTCTTGGCGACGTATTCAATGAGCCGGGCAATCATGGGGTTTCCTGGTTTTTCAGTGTTCGGTTTTCAGGTTAAGGGCCATATGGCGTTTGTAGTCCTGCTGCCAGGGTTTTTACCTCCCTTTTCTAGGTGGTACGAAGTTGGGGGCAAAGTTTATCGCTCCTGGTCAGGATTCTGCCTCAACCCTCAATGCTTGTGCCCCGGCGGTATGGGGGCCGGCGCCGGCGCCGGGGCCGCTCCTGGTTGGCCTTCCTGGGGCTGGGGCGCCAACATCATCTGGATGGCCTCCCGGAAGCGGGACTCGGAGTCCAGCAGGAACTGGGCCGAAGTCACCACGTCTTCGCCCCCCTGCAAGCCGGAGAGCACTTCCCGCAGGCCGTCATTGCCTTCCACCCCCAGTTTCACTTCCCGGGGTTCAAACCGGCCGCCTCCCAGGGCGATGAAGACGTGCTGCTTGACCCCGGTATCCAGCACCGCTTCGGTGGGCACCACCACCGCCTTATAAGTCACCGGGGAAATAATCTTTACCTGGGCAAACATTTCCGGTTTTAACATGAGTTTGGGGTTGGGGAACCGCAGGCGCACTTTGGCGGTGCGGGTCTCCCCCTTCAGATAAGGATAGAGGTAGTCTATGGTGCCGGAAAAGGTCTCCCCCGGCAGATAATCCAGAGACATGGTGACCGGCTGCCCCACTTTGATCCAGGGCAGTTCGTATTGATAGATGTCGGCATCCACCCAGATGGTGGAGAGGTCCGCCACTTCCAGCAAGGGCATGCCGGCCTGGACGTACATGCCCTGGGTCACCATGCGCTTGGTGACGATGCCGTTGGCCGGCGACATCAGCGTCAGGTTCTTTCTCACCTGCCCGGTATTTTTTAAGGTCTCGATCTGGGAGGGGGTAATGTCAAAATATTCCAGGCGGCGCTGGGAAGCTGCCAGCAGCCGGCGGGCTCCTTCGGCCATCTCTTTGACCGGGCTTTTCCCCAGGGTCTGCAGATTTCTCCAGGCCAGGAGATATTCATCCTGGGCTGACACCAACTCCGGGCTGTAAATGCTGAGCAGGGTCTGGCCCTTGCGCACCGGATCGCCGGTGGCATTGATGTAAAGCCGCTCCACCCAGCCGCTGACCTTGGTGTTGACCACGGCCAGGTTGCGTTCGTTGAAGTTTACCATGCCCACGGTGAGGGTATGCCGGGACAGGGGCTTGACCTCCACCTTGGCGGTTCTGACTCCCATGGACTGGACCGTGGCGGGGGATACCGCAATGACGCCAGGGGCCGCCGCCGCCCCCCCTTCGTCTTCATAGACCGGCACCATATCCATGCCGCAGGGGGCCTTGCCCGGCTTGTCCCGCACGTAGCCCGGGTCCATGGGGGAGACCCAGTACTTGATCTTGCGCTCCTTCTTGGGAGCGGCAGCCGGCGCGGCGGCGCCGGGAGCCGGGGCCGCTTCCTCATACACCGGCACCAGGTCCATGCCCATGTAATCCTTGCCGGGCTTGTCCCGGATATACTTGGGGTCCATGGAGGAGACCCAGTACTTGATCTTGCGTTCCCCTGGGGGAGCCGCGGCGCCGGGGGCAGGAGGCCGAGCCCCGGGCTGGACGGGATAGACCGGCACCAGTTCGTTCCCCTCCGGGTCCTTGCCCGGCGCCTGCCGGATGTAATCAGGGTTCTTGGGGGACACCCAGCAGATGGCCTTTTTGATTTCCTGGGTGGTGGGGGCCACGGCCTTGGGCATATACCTGAAATGGTATCCGGACAGGTAAAGACCGCCCCCCGCGGCCAGGCAGATGATTATCCCCAGCCCCAGGCCCAGCCAAAACTTGCTGCGGGTTGCTGACTTCATTTCTTTCCTCCGGGCGGCCGGGGCAGCTCGGCGCCCACCAGCCACTCCAACTCTGCCCAGTTTTCTTCGAAATCCTTGAGATATTCTTGCAAAGTCAACTCGGCGTTAAACGCGGCGATTTGATTCTGATAGAGCCGGGCAAAATCCAGGGTCCCCACCGAGTAGGAGGCCAGGGAGGCCGAGGCGGCCTGCTGGGCCTGGGGGATGATGCCTTTCTCATAGAGAGTTATTTGCTGGTTCAGACGCTGCAGCTTGGCATGCCGGTCCTTGATCATGGCGCTCAGCTGGTTCCAGGTGGACTGGTAGGCGTCTTTGGCCGCCTCCTGCTTGGCCTGTTCCTCCCTTATCTTGGGCTTGATTTTGGAGCCCTGCCAGATGGGCAGGTTGACCATGAACGTTGGTGCCGAACATGTCCGAGCGTTTCAGGTCTTCCCGGTTTTCCCGCAGGCCGTAATTGACCCCGATGGTAAAGTCCGGGAAATAATCCTTCCTGGCCAGGTCCACGGCCTTTTCCTGCTTAGCCACCATGGTCTTCAGGGCCTGGAGCTGGGGCCGGGCCTCCGTCAAGGCCAGGAGCTGGTCCAACTTCAAGTTGAAGGGTCGGGGCCGCAGGGGCTGTGGCTTGGCAATGGGGGTTTGCGGCGGCTTGGAGCGCAAGGCGTTCAGGTCCCCCTGGACGGATTCCTGTTTTTGGGTCCATTGAAAGCAGGCGGTCAGGTAACTGCCCAACTCCACCTGGGCCTGGAGCACGTCGGCCTGCATGCCCTGGCCCACGGAGTAGCGGGTTTCCGCCACCTGCACCACCTGCTCCCAGAACTGCTTGTTCCTATGGGTAATGTCGAAGCCGGCATAAGTCAGGGCCAGGCTCCAGTATCCCATGATCACCTTAGACCTGATTTCGTTGACCTTGTCCTGATAGGATGAAACCATCGGCCTGGGCCTGGGAGCTTCGGCCACTTCGGAGCGCAGGCGTCGTTTGCCGGGAAAGGGGATCTTCTGCGACAATTCGAACATCTTCTGGGTCATATCGTCCTGGGAAAAGCTCCAGGTGTCGGTGGGCAGGTCTTTGATGATGAGAAGCGGCCTTGGGGTCGTCTAAGGCGCCGGCGGAGCGGATCGTTTCTTTGGAGGCGGTGTGCAAAGACCGCATCTGCCGCACCTCTGAGTTGGCCTTGAGGCTCTCTTCGATGAGGGCCTGCAAATCCGGCGGCAAGTTGGCATTGTTTTGGGCCTGGGCGGGAATCCAGACGAAAAGGAGAAAAAGTGTAGCGGTCGCTAAAATCAAAAAGCAGCGCCTTTTGGTCATCCCTCAACTCCTCAACCTCGGGTGCGGTTCTGGGCGGCCTCGCTGCCCCTGTTTTATCTTAACATTGTAATTACTAGAATAGGTTTGTCGAGAATATTGTCCCAAGATTTTCCGAATAACTGCCAGGAATTGCGCCCGGCGCTTTAAGACCCTTAAGCCCTCCGGCAGAATTATTCGGGTCCAATCAATATGTCTAGTCGCCCGAGCCGGCTGGGAGCGCCGGTGGTGCGCCTCACAGCGTCAGGATCAGGGGCAGGATCATGGGCCGGCGCTCCAGGAGCTTGAAGAAGAACTTGCGCAGGGCCTTACCGGCCTGGGCCTGGATCTCCAGCCAGTCCTGGTTGGGTTCGCTGAGGCCCCGGAGGACGATCTCCTGGAAGATCTTGCGGGCCTGGTCCAAGAGGGGGGCCTGCTCTTCTTCCAGGGTGAAGCCCCGGGTGATGAGGTCCGGCTCGGTGACGATCTTGCCGGCCGTGGGGTCCACCGCGGCATAGGCGATGACCAGGCCGTCCGCGGCCAGGTGGCGCCGGTCCCGGAGGACGATACGGGAAACGTCCCCCACGCCCTTGCCGTCCACGAAGACCCGGCCCGTGTCCACCCTTTCGGCGAAAGCGGCTCCCTGGGAGTCAAACCTGATGCGGTGGCCGTCCTGGGCCAGGAGGATCTGGTCCTCGGTAAGGCCCACGGCCCGGGCCAGGTGGCTATGCTTCACCAGGTGGCGCATCTCCCCGTGGATGGGGATGAAGTACCGGGGCCGAGTCAGGTTCAGCAGCAGCTTCAGCTCCTCCTGGGAGGCGTGCCCGGAGACGTGGATGTCCGCCACCTCCTGGTAGACCACCTCCGCACCCAGGCGGTAAAGGTTGTTGATCACCGTGGTGATGGCCCGTTCGTTGCCGGGGATGAACTTGGAGGAGAGAATCACCAGGTCGCCCTTCTTGATGTGAATCTGCTTGTGGGCTTCGAGAGCGATGCGGGCCAGGGCGCTCAGGGGCTCACCCTGGCTGCCGGTGGTGACCATGATGGTCTCCTGGGGCGGGAGTCTCTCCAGGTCCCCCACGTTGATCTCCAGCCCGGCGGGAATCGTCAGGTACCCCAACTCCTTGGCCAGCCGGGAGTTGAGCACCATGGATTTGCCGTTGAACAGCACCTTGCGGCCGAATTTCTCGGCAATGCGCACGATCTGCTGCATCCGGTGGATGTGGGAGGCGAAGACCGCGATGATTACCCGGCCCTGGGCCTCTCGGATGAAGCCTTCCAGGGTGATGCCGATCTCCCGTTCGGAGAGGGTGTAGCCCGGGCGCTCGGCATTGGTGGAATCGCTCATGAGGGCCAGGACCCCGGCCTCGCCGTAGTGGGCGAAGCGGTTCAAATCCATGGCCGCGCCGGCCACCGGGGTCTGGTCGATCTTGAAGTCGCCGGAGTGCACCAGGCGGCCCTGGGGGGTGCTGACCACGAAGCCCACCCCGTCCACGATGGAATGGCACACCCGGATGAATTCGAACTCAAAAGGCCCCACGGCCACTGGTCCCGGGGGGTTGATCTCCCGCAGGTCGGCGTCGTTTAAGAGACCGTGCTCCCGGAGTTTTTCCCGAAGCAGGGCCAGGGTCAGGGGGGTGCCGTAAACCGGCAGGGGCATTTCCTTGAGGAGGAAGGGCACCGCGCCGATGTGATCTTCGTGACCGTGGGTGAGGACCACGGCCGCCAGTTTGTCCCGGCGCTCCCTAAGATAAGAGAAGTCAGGGATGACGATGTCGATGCCCAACATGTGATCCTCGGGAAACATGAGGCCCGCGTCCACCACCACCAGGGCCTCGTCGGTCTCCAGGGTCATCATGTTGAGGCCGATCTCCCCCAGGCCCCCCAGGAAAGTGAGGTCTACCCAGTTATCCGTCGGCGCCTCCGGGACCATAGGGGAAATCCGGGTCGTAGTTGGTCTCCATGGCCTGGCGCACCGCGGCCATCAGTTCCTCTTTGCGCTTGAAATCCCGGGGAAAGATGGGAGGCGAAATCACCACCTTCACCGGGCCGGGCCGGACCTTGCAGGCTGGCCCGGGCCTGGATGAAGCGGGTGCCGCTGATGGAGACCGGCGCTATGGGTTGGCCCGCCTTCAGGGCCATGATGAACACCCCTTTTTTGAAGGGCAGCAGTTCGCCCACGGTGGCCCGGGTGCCCTCGGGAAAGACGATCATGGAGGCGCCGGCCTTGATGCGGGCCGTGGCGGCATTCAGGCTGCGGATGGCGGCGGCCTGGTTGGTGCGGTCCACCGAGATATAACCCATGCGGGTGAGGGCCTGGCCGAAGACGGGGATCTGGAAGAGGGATTTTTTGGCTACCCAGAGAAATTTGCCGGGCAGCACCGCGATCAGTACAAAGATATCGAAATTGGACCGATGGTTGGCAGCATAGACGTAAGTCTGACCAGGGAGCAGGTGCTCCAGGCCTTGTACCTGGAGGGGAATCCCGGCGAGGTAAAGCAAGGTCCGGCCCCACCAGCGGGCCATCACCTGGGACAGGTTGCGGCTGGGTTCCAAAAAACTACATAAAATGATCAGGGTCCCAAAAACCAGGGTGACGATCACCAGCCAGAAATGAAACCAAAGTCCCCAGGCCACCAGGCGGATACCTCCATCATGGCGCTAAGAAAATCTACCCGGAAAACCGGGGCCCGTCAACCTTAATGGGACGGACCCTGCCAGCCCAGGAAAAGCAGGCGCGAGCCACTAAACCGGTGTCTGCTGGCGGGTTGGAATTTTAAAGGGGGTTGGCTTCTGGCTGTAATGTGGTATAAAAAATTTCTAAATTTCTGCCAACTTAGCTTTGGCTCATGCGATATGCCGGTCTGAAATTATGGCCATTCCGAAAATCGTCAGCGCCGAATTCGGCCTCAGCGCCCACCGGGTGGAGCAGTTCCCAGGCGGCGGGATGCCGGAAGTGGCTTTCCTGGGCCGCTCCAACGTGGGCAAGTCCTCCCTGATCAACGCCCTGCTGGGGCGCAAGAAGCTGGTGCGCACCAGCTCCCGTCCGGGTTGCACCCGGGCCGTCAATTTCTTCCTCATCAACGGGCGCTGGTACTTCGTGGACCTGCCGGGATTCGGCTACGCCGCAGTCTCCCGCTCCCTCAAGGAAAGCTGGGGGCACCTGGTGCTGGAGTATTTGGGGGCCAGGCCAAATCTGGCCGCGGTGGTCTTTCTCCAGGACGGCCGCCGCCGGGTGGGGCCGGAGGAGTTATTCCTGTGGGAATACCTGACCGCCCGGCAGCGGGTGGTGCTGCCGGTCCTCACCAAGGCGGACAAACTGAAGATGGGGGAGCGGGCCCGCCAGCTGAAACATATCGCCGGGGCCCTGGCCCCCTTTGGGGTGGGGCCGGGGGACCTCACCTGGTTCTCAGCCGTACACCGGCGAGGGCCGGGATAAGCTCTGGGCACGGCTGCTGGAATGTCTGGGAGCCCATAAATAGCCCCAAAACCCAGGTGTTTCCAATTCAATGCATTTCTAAATTGCAGAAACCTTTAAGATATCAAAACATTCTTCGCTTAGAAATTGCGCATATATAGCAGATAGCTTCACTCTCTGCGTTCCCCTTGTTCGCCCGAAACCCGGCCACTAAGCTGGCTTAGAAGACGTAAAAACTGCGCCTCATCCACTTAAAGTGGTTCTTATCTTAGTAGCTCTTAAATATTTATTTACAAAAAATAACTTATATGTAAAATTAGTCCCTGCAAATACCCACCATACTTCCAGTCTCCAGTAGCGGAGATTACCATGCTAATCCTGAAGATGCCGCGATTAGGCCTCCAATGGGCGGATCCCCTTGGAGGCTTCTTGACTTAATTACCACCATCCATCCGGTCGTTTCGTTCCCAGAGATAAAGCGGGTTAATATAATTATAAATAAAAACGAGCTTTAGAGTTGTTTTATGCCGGATCAAGAATTGCGAGGTCATATTTCTGGCGAGGAGGCATTACATCTCTTAGAAATTACTGAAATAGCGGTAAATTCTAAAGACCTCGCAGGGCTGGCACAGGAAGTGCTTCCCATCTTAGTCAGAGTGATGGGAGTAACTGCTGCCATTCTTTATTTTGAAGAACATAGACCATCCACCCATTCCTTCTTCCAAGTGGGGGTTCAAGGCATAACTGTGCAGACAATTGAGAGAATTTGTGTTGAGCAATTCCGCCAGATCCCGATCCATGCAGACTTCCAACCCTTGATATTATCTCTATCCCTGCAGGAGACTACTTATGTTGCGTTGTTTCTCCTCCATAGTAAAGGAAAAAGGATGGGGCTTTTGGGACTTTTGATCCCTGAAAACAGAAAACTGCCTGAGTTAAGACTGGCAGGAAAGGTTATCTTCTTGCTTTCTCAGTTCATAGCCCAACTTGTTGAACGTTTGGAATACGAAAAAAGGATTGCTAAATTTAACGCTTACTTCACAGTGAGCTCCAAAATCGCCAAGGCCCTGAATCTCCGGGATGTTCTAGAGGCGGTCTTGTACTCTAGCATGGAAGCCGTTTCCGCAGAAGCTGCCTCGCTGATGCTCCTTGATGATGAGAAAAATAATTTTCAGTTTTTCGGTTTGGTACCCCCCCAGCCGGCCATGATGAACGCCAAATTTTCTGCTAACCAGGGCTTGGCCGGGAAGGTCTTACAATCGCAGAACTCCGAGGTCATCAACGATGTCCAGAAAGATCCTCGGTTTTATAGAAGGTTTGATCTTGAGACAGGTTTTCATACCAGAAACATGGTGGCTATTCCCCTGGTGGCTGGAAAAGAAAAAGTCGGGGTGTTGGAAGTCTTGAACAAGGCTGGCGGCGAACCATTTCAGGAAGAGGACCGTCTTCTGCTACAGTCGATTGCCGAAGAAATCGCATTTGCGATCCATGATGCTAAATTATTTGATGCAAAGCAGGCCTTGACTGCTGAAATTGAGAAGATGCACCAATTTCAGACTAAATTAATCCAGACCTCCCACGATGGTATTATTGCTAATGACCCGCGTGGCAATATTCTCATTTTTAATGAAGGCGCAGAGAGGATATTGGGTCACCGAAAAGAAGAGGTGATTGGCAAAATTAACGTAGCCCTTCTCTATCCCTCCGGAGTGGCCCAAGACATCAGGGCAAAAATAAATAGTCCAGGGTTTGGGGGGACCGGACGCTTAGTTAACTACGAGACTATTGCGCTAAGCAAAACCGGAGAGCAAATTCCCGTCGAACTTTCTGCCATTCTGATATATGAAAATGATCATGAAGCAGCCACGGTGGGATTTTTCCGGGACCTTCGAGAGCGCAAACAGCTTCAAGAGAAGCTCCTACAGGCGGAGCGACTGTCAGCCTTGGGTCATATGGCGGCTCATATCAGCCACGAAGTAAAGAACCCCTTGATGGTTATAGGTGGGATTGCCCGTCAAGTATTGAAGGGTTCAGCAGATGACCCGCAAAAGTATATAGGGAAGCTCAAGATCATCGTCGAGGAAATTCGACGGTTAGAGGATTTTCTGGCAGAGGTAGGAAGCTTCGCAAAGTTATCGGAGACTAAAAAGGGGGTCATAAATCTAAACACCCTGATCCAGGAACTGGCCCTTAAATTGGAACCAAGTCTGCACGAAAGAAATATAAAGTTATCGTTAAATTTGGATCCCAAACTTCCTCAGGTTCATTTTGCCCCGCTCCATTTGAGCCAGGTGCTTTTAAATATCGCCAAGAATAGCATCGAAGCCATGCCGGCCGGGGGCAATTTGACATTTATTAGCGGGTGTCATAACGATAGGGTGTTTGTGCAGATCAGCGATACCGGTGAAGGAATTCCTCATGACATCATAGACAAGATCTTCCAGCCCTTCTATTCCACCAAGCCCAAGGGTAGCGGTCTGGGACTAGCCATCTCCAAGACGATTATTGAAGCACACCAAGGTGAGATCAAAATAGAAAGCGAACCTGACAAAGGTACCAGCGTGACGGTCCTCTTAAAGGCGAGTTTATAGCACAGCAAGTCCTATCGGCACGTCGAAATCCCAAGAAGGATTGGATTTTGAGATTACAGATAAAACTTTTTCTCTTGTTGTGGAATGTCAACAACGCCGATTTAATAGGGCTTATTAAAATATTTCCTTTGCCTCGGAACTTCCTATTAGTTCTAGATGAAATATGAGCTTCACTCACCTTTGAATAACTTGCCAATAGCTATAATGACTAATAAGTTGCGATATAATTCCGCTATTTAACCAAGGATAATATCTTCCAGCTTCCTTTTGGGCACATGGTGGACGCCTTCCTCATCCCGCCAATACTTGATGCTGTCCCCGGGCTCCGCCTCTTCCAGGACCACGGTCTCCTTGGGCTTTCCCAGGGCAATGACCAGGAGGAGCTCGTATCTCGTGGGAAGGCTGAGCAACTCCCGCAGCAGGTCCTTCTTGATGGAGCCGATCAGGCAACCGCCCAGGCCCTTTTCCCTGGCCCCCAGGAGTATGCTTTGGGCCGCGATGCCGTGGTCGCACCCCACCTCTTTGGCGATGTCCCGGTCTTGCAAAATGATGATGTAGGCCGCCGGCCGCTCGCCTTCCTCGGGCCCCGGCCAGTCTTTCAAGTACCCGGCCCAGGCCAGGCAGGAGAAAATGGCCTCGTTCTGGTGGGGGTCGTGGGACAGGAGGTATTTCAGGGGCTGGAGGTTGGCCGCGGAGGCGGACAACCTGGCCAGATTCACCAGCCATTTCAAGGTGTCCGAGGAAATAGCCTTATCCTGAAAAAACCGCCGAAAGCTCCGGTTGCCTCTAATCAGTTCTTCAATCATCATCGGTTCGTCGCCATCCCTTCCATCTGGCCCATCCTTGGCCAGGTCCATTGGTTCGTGCCTTCCTGGGTATGACTCAGCATATATAAGCGCAGAACTATCCAAAAACCACCCTGGTTTTTTTCGCCTCAGGAGGCGGGCGGATAATTTTCCTTGACCTCCAGGCGGAAGACGCCCTCGGGGGTAAGGGTGGCCGCAATACCGTGGCCCCGGAGGAACTCGGTGAGGGACCGGCCCAGGAGCAGCTCGGTGGCCGCCACGGTCAGACCCCAGTCGTGGAGGAGCATCTGCCTCAGGTAGTGGTCAAAGTGCAGGGCCTCAAAGAGGGGGTCGGCCGCCTCTTCCTGGCCGGCGCCCAGGGCCGCCACGGCCCGGGCCACTTGGGCGCAGTCGCAGCGCTCCTGGTGCTCCCGGATCAGGTCCCAGACCTCGGGCACCGCGGCCAGCAAATCCCGGCGGCTCAGGAGCTGGGCTGCGGCCGGCGGCCGGGGCGGCTCCCCCCAGCAGTTCTGCCGGCGGCACTGCTCGGGCCGGTTCTCGTAAATGCGGCAGCTCCGGGTAGCCGCCAGATAAAACCAGCACTGCCGGGCGCCCGGCACTTCCCGGACCTTCAGGCGCTCTTCCTGCAAGGCGATGGCCTGGCCGTCCCGGTCGGTGACCTGTTCGCCGGCCCGCAGGGTGTACACGTCGTTCCAGGTGAGGACCTCCTGCTGAAAGAGAGCTAAATCGTGGGTCAGCAGGGTCGGGCTGCCCTTCTCGCAGCACTCCCCGCAGCGCACGCAGGTCCCGCCCAGGGCCTGGAGCTTATCCCGGGCCGCGGTAACCAGGCGCTGCCAGGCCACCACCCGGGACTCCGGAGGCAGGGTGTTCCAGTTCTCAAAGATCTGCTCAAACCCCGCGGCGCTCTCGATCTCCCGGCGCAGGACCTGGAAGCGGCCGCTTTTGGCCGAGATCCCCAGGACTTCGGTGAGGTAGCCCTGCCAGATGGAGGCCATCACCTCCCGGGGGCCCTTGGCCAGGGCTTCCCAGGGGTCCTCGTGGATTTTGCCGAAGAATTTCTTATCCGTCATGCCAGTCCTTTACGGCAAGGCCGTGCCTGCTCAAGATATTAAAATAATCTTATCATAAATCCTTGGGGCCGGCACTGCTCCGCGTTGTTTCGTCCTTGACGCAGGGACGGGGGCGTTATTTCCCTTCCACCTGCAAGAAATTGAGCAGGCCCAGGGTCAGCTCCACCATGGCCTCCAGGTCCAGGTTCTCCATGACGTCGCCGGGGCCGTGGTAGTGGGGGTTGCGCATGAAGGCGGTGTCGGTGACCATGACGGCGGGATAGCCTTCATCCCAGAAATTGGCGTGGTCGCTCAAGCGCACCTCCGGCAGCAGGTAGCCCCCCAGGGGGGCGGCCAGGGTGGCGGTGGGCAGGCGACTGCCCTGCCGGATGGCCCGCTCCAGCCGCTCCAGCAGCGGCTTGGACCGGCGGTTGCTCACCAAGCCGATGAAGTCGCCGGTGGTGGGATACCCCAGGAAGCGCAGGGTCAACGGCAGCGACTGGCTGCCGGGTTCCCGGCGGTAGTAGCCTACCATCTCCAGGCACAGCATCCCCAGGATGTTATCTTTTTGCCGGCGGGCCCGCTTGGCATAGACTCGGGAACCCATGTAGGGGGTGAAGAAGGCCGGGGGTTCCTCGGTGGTGAAGCCGATGAAGGTCCAGGGCCGGGGCAGGGTGAGCCCCCGGGCCAGGCGGGCCACTTCCAGGAGCACGGCCACTCCGGAGGCGTTGTCATCGGCCCCGGGGGTCCCGGCCACCGTGTCGAAGTGGGCTCCCAGGATGTAGTAGCCGCCGGGCCCCTGGTCCCCGGCGATGACGTTGCTCACCTCGGTGCGCTGGTAGCTGAAGGTCTGGCGCCGAGGCTGGTAACCCAGGCGGGCGAAACCCTGGCAGACATAGTCCTCCGCGGCCCTGAGGTTTTCGGGCCGGTAGATAGAGCGCTCCCCCAGGCGGACGCTCAGGTATTCCAGGTGGGCGGCCAGGTTGGCCCGGATTTCGTGCCGATTCATGGATTCAGCATAGCCAGGGTTTACGGCCTGTATCGGGGTGATGCCATAGCCCAAAAGGAGCAAGAAAACTACCTTGAAAGGGTTAAAAGGGTGGTCCATGCCGTAACGTCATCCAGGGTCACGGGCCAAGGAGTTGGGGACGATCCTCAATTTGGTGCAAACGCCCAAAGGCCTCCCATGGTAGTTACGAGACACCTTGGGGCTCCCGGTAATGCAAGGCCAGCCACACGGTTTTCTGGGCCGGGTCGGTCCATTCCACCCGGTGCCGGCAGTGGGCCGGAATGTTGAGGTAATCCCCCGGCCCCAGGACCCGCACCTCCGCTTCGCCCTCAAACCGCAAGCCGGCCCGGCCGGCCAGCAGTAGGACCCACTCATGGGTCTCCTGGTCGTACCACTGCCCCGCCGGGGTGGCGTGGCCGGCGGAGACGATGCGCTCCAAATGAAGGCGGTGGGTTTTCAGCAAAATTTCGCTGATTTCTTCAGGAATCCGGTCTGGGATTTGAGCAAACAGGTTATTCATTGCGACCATGGGCCAATTCCCTATCCGTCTTTGGGCTTTTCTGGTCTGGGGGCGCGGGCAGGAACCCATCAGCCCTGGCCTCCTCCCTTAATTACCCGCCCTCCTGCCCCTTCCCGGAGCAGCGCCCGATGAGCCATTCTTGCAGACGGCCCTGGCCGTCCAGTTGGAGCCGCAGCACAAAGGGCATGGCCCGCCCGGGGACGGAAAAGCGCAGGTCAAGCCATTCCAGCACCCTGCCGCTCCCCAGGGATTGGGCCCGGTGCAGCAGGGGGAAGCGGGCGAACTCCAGATAGCGGTCCAGGATTCGCCGGGCTTCCGGGGAATAATCGCCGGCCGGCGGGGGGGCGGCCTTCCAGATGCGGACCGCGAGATGCTGTGGGGCCTGATAGGGCAGGGGCGGGGGGTCACAGTTCCCCGGGAGCACTTCGGCGGCCTCCACCTGCATTGCGGGCGCTCTCAGGCCCGACCGGAACCGGTAAGGCAGTTCCACAAAGGCCTGGCGGACTTCCCCGGGACCGGCGGCAATGAGCTGCCAGCGGCGAGGGGAAAAAGGCTGGGGCAGGGCGGCCACCACCCACTCCCCCTGGGCCGCGGGAAACACCTGCCGGGCCAAAGTCAGGGCCTGGTGATGGTAGAGGCCGCAAAGCACCAGATAGCCCCCGGCCGCCGCCAGGCAGCAGGCCCCCAGCTTGCGGCCCCAGGCGGGGGAGACCAGCGCGACCGCGGCTCCCGCCAGCAGCAAGGTGGTGAAATAGGGGTCGATGATAAAGAGCCAGTCCAGGCTGAAGCGTCGGCGGCTCAGGGGGTTGAAGATCTGGGTGCCGTAGGAGGTGGCCAGGTCCAGAAATACATGGGCCGAAAGGACCGCCAGGCCCAGAAAGAACAAGGGCCAAAACCAGCGGGGCCCCCCCAGGGCCCGGCCCACCGCCGCGCCCAACAGGGCAAACAGAGGCACCGCTAAGAGCGAGTGAGTATACCCCCGGTGGTAGCGGATGAAGGCCAGCCGGTCCCAAAACACCAGGAAATAGTCGATATCGGGCAGCAGGGTGAAGATCAAACCCGCCACCGCACTCCAGGCCCGGGAGGGGCCGGGGATGAGCTGGGAAAGGAGGAGACCCGTGGTTACGTGGGTTACTGGATCCATGGCCACCTCCCGGTCTGGGTGCCGTAGTGCGGGAATTGGCGCAGCAGGTCTTGCCTCAGGGCCACGGCGCTAAGGTAGCGCTCGTCCACGTTTTTCTTGAGGCACTTCAAGATAATGGCCTCCAAGGCCGGGGGGATTTCCGGTTGCAGCTCCCGGGGCGGCTGCGGTTCCTGCTCCAGGATCTGGTCGATCAACAGTTTTTCCACTTCGCGGTAAAACGGCAGTTCGCCCGTATACAAAAGATACATGAGGACCCCGATGGCCCAGATGTCGCTGCGGCGTTCGCTTTTGCCCATGATCTGCTCCGGCGCCATGAAGGGGCGGGACCCCACCATGGTGCCGCTGATTTCCTTTTCTCCCAGGATCTTGGCCACCCCGAAATCCAGCAGTTTCAGGGTGCCGTCCGGCTGGATAATGATGTTCCCGGGCTTGATGTCCCGATGCATGATGCGGTTTTTGTGGGCGTGGGCCACCACGTCGATGAGCTGCAGGATGAGGCGCTCCACCAGGGGGCGGGGCAGCTCCTGGTCCAGCAGGTCGGACAGGGTTTTGCCCGCCACGTACTCCTGAATCAAGATCAGCTTGCCGTCGTCTTCCAGGGTCTCGATGAGCTGCGCCACCCCGGGGTGGGGAGCCAGCTTCTGGCAAATGGCGGCCTCTTTCCGGAACTTGGGGTTGGCCGCCTTGAGGAAGGGGATCTTGGCCACATAGTAGCGCTGGGGCCCCGTGGCTTCGGTGTCCACCACCAGCCAGACTTCGCCGAAATTACCCTGCCCCAGTTTTTTCACCTTTTCATAACGTCCCCCCAGCAGGGGGGTCATCTTCAGCAAGGTCAGATAGTCCCGGGCGCTGGGGAAGAGATGTTCCACCAGGCCCTGCAGGGCCCGTTTCAGGGGAGAAGGGGAGCCCACCGGCTGCACCTGGAAGCTGCGCAGGTCTGCCGGCCGGTCCGGCAGCGCCAGATCGTTCAGCAGCACCGTGACGGGCTGGCCTTCCCGGCTCCGGAGATGCAGCTTGAGGTGGGAGGCGCCGGCGGGCTCGGAGATGGCCCGCCGGAACCTTTCCCGGTCTTCGGGCCCGTAGAGCACCTCTTCGATGTTCATGGGAACCGGGGTCCCCCGTTTGCCCGGATAACCCAGGAGGCGCCGCAAAGCCGGATTGAGGTTGCAGACCGAGCCGGCGCGGTCGCAGAAGAACAGCGGCTGGCCGGTCTCCTGGAAGATGCGGGAGAATTCCTCGTGGGAGTCCAGGAGCAGACGCCGGTCGTGGAGCAGCCGGACCATCACCCCCAGGCGGGCCAGAATCTTGCCGGGCTCAAAGGGAGGCAGCAGAAACTCATCGGCGCCCGCCTCCAGGGCCCAGGCCGCGGTGGCCTCGGAGAACTCCGGGAAGGCGATGACGATGGGGCACTCTCTTAAAGATTCCATGGCCTTGAGACGGCGGATAACCTGGTGGAGACCAGGGAAGTCTCCCATCAGGAGCAGCAGGTCGGGGGTCCGGCCCTGGACCTCGGCCAGCAGGTGCTCGGGCAGGCAGCGGCGCACTTTATAAGGCCCCCGCCACGATTCGTGCCAATCTTTGGCTGGCGTCCGTCTCCGGACCTGCAATGAGAAGGTTGGGAAGCACCTCGGGAAACCTCTGGTTAACAGGTTACCAATATTTTCTTCGTATTAGAAGGATTTGGCAAGGGACGATTTCTCGGGGAGCGCCGAATTCGGAATTATTTTCTACAATCCATTCCAAAACTTACCTCCACAGAAAAATGTCATTCTGAGCAAAGCGAAGAATCTAGTCATTCCAAGGACCTAGACCCTTCGCGGCGCTCAGGGTGACAGAATGAACCGTTTTCCAAATGGCCTCTAACCATATGGCCTGAGCCGGCCCGGTGGAGACAGGCGCCGGCAGGCGGCGGCGCCAGCCGAGGATGCAAAAATGCAGGAGGAGCCGGTGCCAAAGACGCGGCCGGGGCGGGATTCTGGGGGTCGCCGGTTCATTTGGTATTGACAAAAGGGCGGGGTCGCGATAAAGACTTATCGGTCGGCGGGGTAGCTCAGTCGGTAGAGCAGGGGACTGAAAATCCCCGTGTCGGCGGTTCGATTCCGTCCCCCGCCACCAGTTAGGGCGCAAATGGCTGCAACCAGGCGCCGGTAGGCGAAAGCTGCCGGCGCTTTTTTATTTTTTGAATAAGAAACGGGACGCCCCGACTACCTGCGATCGTTCTTGGAGATGAAGACGGTGGCCGAGGGGCTGTGAGCCGGGTGATGCAGGGGCTCAGGCAGGGGTGTTTGAGGGGAGGGCGTTGGAATTGCTTTCCCACGGCCCTCCCCTCAAATTAAAACCTGTCCTCATTCTTGAAAAAGCTCCGTGCTCAAGTAGCGCTCGCCGGTGCTGGGCAGGACCACCACGATCTGCTTGCCCTGGTTCTCGGCGCGCCGAGCCACGGTGAGGGCGGCGAATACTGCGGCCCCGGAGGAGATGCCGCACAGGATGCCTTCCTTTTTGGCCACCAAACGTGCGGTTTCGAAGGCCGCCTCGTTGCTCACCGCGAGGACCTCATCGATAATCTTAACGTTCAAGACTTCCGGGACGAACCCGGCGCCGATGCCCTGGATCTTGTGGGGGCCGGGCTTACCGCCGGAGAGCACCGGGGAGGCCGCGGGCTCCACGGCCACGGCCTTAAAGGAGGGCTTGCGGGCCTTGATCACCTCCGCCACCCCGGTAATGGTGCCCCCGGTGCCCACGCCCGCCACCAGGAAATCCACCCCGCCTCCGGTGTCCCGCCAGATTTCCTCCGCGGTGGTCCGCCGGTGGATCTCGGGGTTGGCCGGGTTGGCGAACTGGTTGGGCAGGTAGGCGCCTTGGGTGGCGGCCAGAATTTCTTTGGCCCGGTTAATGGCCCCGGTCATGCCCTGGGCACCCGGGGTCAGCACCAGTTCCGCCCCCAGGTGTTTCAGCAGCTTGCGGCGCTCCAGGCTCATGGTCTCCGGCATGGTGAGGACCAGCCGGTATTTGCGGGCGGCGCACACAAAGGCCAGGGCGATGCCGGTGTTGCCGCTGGTGGGCTCCACGATCAAGGTGTCCGGGCCGATGAGGCCCTGGGCCTCCGCCGCGGCGATCATGGAGACCCCGATGCGGTCTTTGACGCTGCCCAGGGGACTGATGAACTCCAGTTTGGCCAGCAGGGTGGCGGGCAGTCCCCGGGCCAGGGTGTTTAGCCGCACCAGGGGAGTGGAGCCCACGGTTTCCATGATATCGTCGAAGATCCGGCCCATAAATACTCCTCAGCTCTCAGCTTTAATTGTGGTGTTATCTTGAGACCAGTCCACTAACCCCTGTGTTGTAGGGGCGGGGTTACCCCGCCCCCAATCCGGCCTCCGCCTTTGGCCCCTTGTAGATCAACTCGGGCTTTTTCAGGAACACCTTGGTGTCCGGGGGCACGGACTCGGTGATCCAGACGTTGCCGCCGATGACCGCACGGGCCCCGATGACCGTCTGGCCTCCCAGGATGGTGGCCTGCGCGTAGATGATGACGTCGTCTTCCACGGTGGGGTGGCGTTTTTGGGTGCGCAGGGCGTCCACCGCTTCCCGGGGCAGGGACAGGGCCCCCAGGGTGACCCCCTGGTATAGCCTGACCCGGTTGCCGATTACCGTGGTCTCGCCCACCACCACCCCGGTGCCGTGATCGATGAAGAAGCTCTCGCCGATGTGGGCCCCCGGGTGGATGTCGATGCCGGTGATGCTGTGGGCGTATTCCGTCATGATGCGGGGCATGAGGGGCACGTCCTGATGGACGAGCTGGTGGGCGAGGCGGTAGACGGTGACCGCGAACAGCCCCGGATAACTGAAAATGATTTCGTCATAGCTCTTGGCCGCGGGGTCCCCCTCGTGCGCCGCCCGCACGTCCAGGGCCAGGACGGTCCTCAGCCGGGGCAGCTCCCGCATTAAGCTGATGGCATCCGCCTGGCCCCGCTCCTCGCAGTGAGTGCAGTCGAGATTGTAGCGCAGGCACTCGTGCCGGATGCACAGGGTAATCTGCCGGGACAGAACTTCGTAAAACGCCACCGCCTCCTGGCCGAAGTAGTACCCCAGGTTGACTTCGTCCACCCGTTTGCGGATGAAGTAGCCGGGGAACAGGAGGCGGCAGGCCCGGTGGATGATGTCGATGACCGCGTCCCGGGAAGGGATGGGCTCCGGGCCCACGTGGTTGAAGCAATCCTCCCGGCGGCAGGAACCCACCAGTTGATTGACGATCTCCGGGATTTCCTCCCGGTATTCTTGGGCGGTTTTGACCTCGGTTTTGCACCGGTCCAGTTCCAGTTTGGCCAGTTCATCCATGGCTGCTTCACCCCTCCACCGTGGCGCAGATGGCGTCGCCCACTTCCCAATAAGGGGACAGGGCCCGCAATTTTTCGATGACCGCGGGAAATTCTTCCAGAACGAAGTCGATTTCCCGCTCCGTGTTGTAGACGCTGAGGCTGAAGCGGATGGAGCCGTGGGCCATGGTGAAGGGGACCCCCATGGCCCGGAGCACGTGGGAGGGCTGCAGCGACCCCGAGGTGCAGGCGGACCCCGAGGAGGCGCAGATCCCCAGCTCGTTGAGCATCAAGAGGATGGCCTCTCCTTCCACATATTCAAAGCTGATGTTACTGGTGTTGGGCAGGCGGCTCCCCCGGTCCCCGTTCACCTGGCGGTTGGTCACCCGCGTAAGCAGTCCGTTTTCCAGCTTGTCCCTGAGATGCCTTAACCTTGGTGTTTTCCTCTTCCAGCCGGGAGGCGGCCAGCTCGCAGGCCAGGCCCAGGCCGACGATGCCGGGAACGTTCTCGGTGCCGCCCCGGCGGCCTTTCTCCTGGTGGCCGCCCACCAGGAAGGGGGAAAACCTGGTGCCCTTGCGCACGTACAGGGCGCCCACCCCTTTGGCGGCGTGGAGCTTGTGGCCGGAAAGGGACAGCATGGCGATGGCATTCTGCCGCAGGTCGATGGGGATTTTGCCCACGGCCTGCACCGCATCGGTGTGGAACAGGATGCCCTTGTTGAGGGCCATGGCCGCGGCCTGTTCCACCGGGAAGATGACCCCGGTCTCATTGTTGGCCCACATGAGGCTGACGATGGCCGTGTCCGCAGTGAGGCTGTGCTCGTACTCCGCCAGGTCCAGGCGGCCCTCACCGTCCACCGCCAGCTCGGTGACCCGGTAGCCCTCCTTGGCGAGGCGGGCCACCAGGGCGTGGATGGCCGGGTGCTCCACCCGGGTGGTGACGAGGTGGCGCTTCTCCGGAAAGGTGGCCAGGGCCGAGCGGATGGCGGTGTTGTCGCGACTCCGTGCCGCAACTGGTGAAGATGATCTCATCGGCGAAGGCCCCGATGAGGGCCGCCACCTGCTCCCGGGCCTGGCGCACCCGGCGCCCCACCTGGCCCCCGAAGGTGTGCATGCTGGAGGGGTTGCCGTAAAGGTCGTGAAAGTAAGGCAGCATGGCCTCCAGGACTTCCGGCGCCACCTGGGTGGTGGCGTTGTTGTCCAGATAAATGGTGGTCATGGGGACACCTCCTCCACCGTGAGCTCCGGCGTCACCAGCTCCTTGAGTTTGGCTTCCACGAAGTCCTTGAGGGTCAGCTGAGCCGCGACGCAGGAGGCGCAAGCGCCCCGGGTGGCCACCAGCACCCTGTCGCCCACCACGTCGATAAGATCGAGGTCGCCGCCGTCTTGCTGCAGGGATGGGCGGATCTCCCGCTCAATGGTCTCTTCGATCATCCTGATTTTCTGGAGGTTGGTGAGCCGGGGCCGGGCCGGGGCGCGCCTAGGCTGGGCCCGTACCCGGTCGATGATCTCCTGGATGGTCTCGATGCAGTTGCCGCAGCCGCCGCCGGCCTTGGTGTAGTTGGTGACCTCCTCCACCGTCTTTAAATCGTGGTCCCGCACCACCCTTTCGATCTCCGGTTCCGTGACCCCGAAGCACTCGCAGATGATTTTGCCTTCCGCCTCGGCGACGGGCTCGCCTTTGTATTTGGCGATGGCCTTCTCCAGGGCCTCCCGCCCCATGACGGAGCAGTGCATCTTTTCCTTGGGCGAGCCCGCCCAGGTAATCGGCGATATCCTGGTCGGTGATCCTGGAGGCCTCCTCTACGGTCATCCCCTTGATCATTTCTGTCAGGGCGGAGGCCGAGGCAATGGCGCTGGCGCAGCCGAAGGTCTTGAACCCCACCTCTTTGATCCGGCCGTTTTCGTCCAGCTTGAAGGTAAGCTTCAGGGCGTCGCCGCAAGCAATGTTGCCCACCAACGCCGCGCCGTCGGGATTTTTAACTTCCCCGACGTTGCGGGGATGGAGGAAATGGTCTTTGACTTTATCGGAATATTCCCACATAAGGTCCCCTTTTCAACTTCCAGCCCGGTCAGCGGAGATGCCGGGTTGCCGCCGCGCCTGCCGGCAGCAACCGGCTAGTTTAATAGCAAGTTATCCACCTTTCACCCGGGGTGCAATAGGATTGAATGAAAGGGCTCAATTTTCCCGGGTTCCGGTTCGGTTTAATCTATTCCGGGTCCCCCTTATTACTTGACAGCGATTCTATCTATTGCTAAATATATAACATAGCAATATAGATTATCAAATTATATTTAACCTAGGGAATTGCCGCTGCACGCTTGGCGGCGTCGGCACTCCCTTTACCAGGAAATTTCCAAGGGAGAGTTCATCCATGGCCAAAAGTATTCAAGAGATCAACGACAAGATCAGGCAGGGCCAGGCCGTAGTCTTCACCGCCGAAGAAATTATTGAGGTGGTGAAGCAAAAGGGGCTGAAAAGGGCCGCCCAGGAAGTGGACGTGGTCACCACCGGCACCTTCGCCCCCATGTGTTCCTCCGGGGCCTATTTTAATCTGGGCCATACCAAGCCCAGGATCAAGCTGGGAGGCGGCCGGGTCACCCTGAATGACGTCCCGGTTTACGCCGGCTTCGCCGCGGTGGACATTCTCATCGGGGCCACGGCCATTGCCGACGACGATCCCCGCAACAAGGTCTTCCCGGGCCGGTTTGCTTACGGCGGGGCCCATGTTATCGAGGACCTGGTCTCGGGAAAGGACCTGCGGCTGGTGGGCACGGCCTACGGCACCGACTGTTATCCCCGCAAGAGCCTGGACACCTGGATCAACCTGACGGACCTGAACGAGGCCGTTCTCTTCAACATGCGCAACGCCTACCAGAACTACAACGTGGCCGTGAACCTGTCGGATAAGGTCATCTATACTTACATGGGGGTGCTGCAGCCCCGGATGCGCAACGCCAACTACTGCACCGCGGGCCAATTGAGTCCCCTGCTCAACGATCCCCGCTACCGCACTATAGGGGTGGGAACCCGCATCTTTCTGGGCGGCGGTGAGGGATTCGTGGTGAGCCACGGCACCCAGCACAACCCCGGGATGCCCCGCACCGAAGGCGGAGTGCCAATAAGACCGGCCGGAACCCTGGCGGTCATGGGGGATCTGAAGAAAATGACTTCCCGGTGGCTCCGGGGCGCGTCCTTCCTGGGATATGGCGTGACTCTGGCCGTGGGGATCGGCATCCCCATCCCCATCCTGGACGAGGAGATCCTGCAGTTCGCCGCGGTGCGCGATGAAGAAATCATCGCCCCGGTGGTGGACTACAGCGAGGCCTATCCCAACTGCCAGCCGGAAATCCTGGGAGAGGTGACGGTGGCCCAGCTCAAGACCGGGGAAATCACCGTGGCGGGGAAGAAAGTGGTCACCGCGGGCCTGTCTTCCTATGCCCGGGCCCGGGAAATCGCCCTGATCCTGAAAAAGCGTCTCACCGATGCTAACTTCTTCCTGACCGAGCCCGTGGCTCCCCTTCCGGGGGCGGATTCCGGCTACGCCTTCAAGCCCCTGAAAGAGAGACCCTGGGAACCCGCCAAGGACTACGCGGAATTGCGACTGGCGGATTAAAGAGGATTAGAATATGCCGAAAAAGAAAGTGGTCTTGAACTTTCCGCCCCATCTCATAGATCAGCCCATTACCTACAAGCTGATCAAGGAGCACGGCCTGGTGGTCAACATCCTGAAGGCGCGCATCACCCCCAAGGAGTGGGGCCGGATGGTCGTGGAGCTGCGCGGCAGTAAAGAAAAAATGGATTCCGGGATGAATTATCTGGAAAAGATCGGGGTGGAGGTCGAGCCCCTGGCCGGGGAAGTCAGGTGGCTGGAGGAGCGCTGCATCCATTGCACCGCCTGCCTGACTCCCTGTCCCACCCGCGCCCTCGACGTGCACCGGCCTCACATGACCGTGGCCTTTGACAAAGAAAAGTGCATCGCCTGCGAGCTCTGCCTGGGGGTTTGCCCATACAGCGCCATAGAGGTTCTGTTTGGGTAAAATTAATTAAGTTAGGTACCATGGCTCAGACGAAGATCAATCCCTACGCCCTGCTGCAGAGAATCAGGCTGCGCCAGCCGGTGATCCACCATTTGACCAACTGGGTGACGATTTACGACTGCGCCAATGTGGTTAAGGTCCTGGGGGCCTCGCCGGTCATGGCCCACGCCCGGGAGGAAGTGGCCCAGATGACCGAGATCGCCTCGGCCCTGGTGCTGAACATCGGCACCCTGACCCCGGAGTTGGTGGAAGCCATGATGGTGGCGGCGCTGGCCGCCAATCACCACGAGATCCCGGTGGTCCTGGACGTCTGCGGGGCCGGCGCCACCGAACTGCGGGACCAGGCCTGCCACCGGTTGTTGTCTGAGGCCAGGATTGACATCATCAAAGGGAATTACTCGGAAGTGGCCAGGCATCAGCGGCGAACCGGTCAGGACCCGGGGCGTGGACGCCTCCCGGGTCGACAAGGACATTGCCGAAGTGGCCCGGGAACTGGCCCGGAAGCGCCGGTGCACCGTGGTGGCCACCGGCGAAAAGGACATTGTGACGGACAAGAAAAGACTTTACGTGGTCAGAAACGGCCACCCCATGATGGCGAACCTGGTGGGCACCGGCTGCATGGCCGCCTCGGTCATCGGGACCTTTGCCGCGGTGGAAGCCGATCTGGCCTACGCCGCCACCGCGGGCCTGGTGTGTTTTGAAGTGGCCTCGGAATGCGCTGTGAAGGAATCGGCGGGTCCCGGCACCTTCAAAGAAAAGCTTTTCGACTGCCTGTATCATTTGGACCAAAAGACCATCGACCGGCTGCAGAAGGTGGAGGTATGCGAGGATTCTATTTCATTACCGACGCCGGCTTGAGCCGGGCGGGTAATGTCAGCGACGTGCAAAACGCCGTGGCCGCCGGAGTGAAGGTGGTGCAATACCGGGAAAAAGATGCCCACCCGGACCGGATGCGGGAGGAGGCCCGGCGACTGAGAAGGCTGTGCCGGGACGTGCTCTTCCTGGTCAACGACCATGTGGACCTCGCCCTGGAGGTGGGGGCCGACGGCGTCCATCTGGGGCAGGACGACCTGCCGTACGAGACGGCCAGAAAAATGCTGGGGAAAACCAAGATCATCGGGATCACCGTCCATAATGTCCGGGAGGCCCTGGAGGCGGAGTGGCTGGGGGCCGATTACCTGGGCGTATCCCCCGTTTTCCCCACCTGCACCAAGGCCGACGCGGGCCTCCCCGGGGGGCTTGAACTAATCAGGGAAATCAGCAGGCGGGTTTCCCTGCCCTTGATTGCCATCGGCGGCATCAACCTGGCCAACGCCGGGGAGGTTATCCGGGCCGGCGCCGACGGCTTGTGCGCCATCTCCGCGGTGGTTACCCGGCCCGATGTCAGGGCGGCAATAGAAAAATTTCAGGAGTTGTTCAAAAATGAACCCCTTACCCGGGCTCATCTGCCGGATGGCCGGGTAAAAGTCAGGGGGGAGGTGTAGGATGAAGCTATCTACCAGAAGCCGATACGGCACCCGGTTGCTGCTGGACATGGCCCAGAATTATCAGGAGGGGCCGCTGCATCTGACCAGCATTGCCAACCGCCAGGGTATTTCCGTGAAATACCTGGAGCAGATCATCATTCCCTTGAAGAAGGCCCAGTATGTCAAGAGCGTGCGGGGCCCCAAGGGGGGCCACGTCCTGGCCAGACCGCCGGAGGAGATCACGGTGGGGGAAATCGTGGCCCTGCTGGAGGACGGCGTGAACCTGGTGGAGTGCTCGGACCGCCCCGAAGTCTGCGACCGGTCCGAAAACTGCGTCACCCGCCTTATCTGGCGGGAGGCGGCCGGGGCCATGTTTGCCAAGCTCAACTCCATAACCTTGGCGGACCTGTTGAAAATCAGCGCGGCCGAGCCTGACGCGGCGGGATGACGAACATGGGCGCCGCAGACGTCTCAAGGAATCCCCTACGAGCCTGCTTCCCAGCTTGCTGGCCCGCCTTGGGCGGGGAGACGAACCTGGGGGTGGCCTCTTGCTACCAATGTAAGAAGTGTTCCGCCGGCTGCCCCCTCACCTTTGCCATGGATCTCCTCCCCGACCAGGTAATCCGGCTGGCGTTGCTGGGGCAAGTTGAGAGTTTGCTCTCCTGCCGCACCATCTGGGTCTGCTCCTCTTGTGAGACCTGCACCACTCGCTGCCCCAACGGGGTGGACATCGCCGGCGTCATGGACTGGCTCAAGGAGGAGGCCCTGAAGCAGGGGAAGACCCTGCCCCAGCCGGAGGTGGCGGCCTTTCACCGGTTCTTCCTGGAGGGGGTCCGGGCTAACGGCGGCCGCGTGGGCGAGGTCCGGCTGATCCGGCGTTTCGCCCTGTTCAAGCTCTGGCACCGCCCCGAGGTCGGCGAGCTCTTCAGCAACTTCAAGTTGGGCTTGAAACTCATGCAGCGGGGGCGTCTGCGCCTGGCCGGGCCCCCGGCCCTCAAAGGCAGGGCGGAGATCGAGAAAATCTTTGAAAGCTGCGGGGCTTAGATCATGACGAAAGTATCCTACTATCCCGGATGTTCCCTGGAAGGCACGGCCCGGGACTACGCCGCCTCCATTGCCGGGGTCGCGAACCTAATGGACCTGGAGCTCGCCGAAATCGAGGACTGGAACTGCTGCGGGGCCTCCGCGGCCCACAGCATCGACAGCCACCTGGCCCTGGCCTTGCCGGTGCGCAACCTGGCCCTGGCCGAAGCTGCGGGCCTGGACGTGGTGGTGCCCTGCGCCCTGTGCTTTAACCGCCTCAAGGCCGCGGCCAAGACCCTGGGCGGCCCCAAGGGGGCCAGGGCCAGCCTCTCCGTTGACGGCGGCGTCAAAATCTGGGACCTGCTGGAGTACTTCACTCAGGACGACGTCCTTAACCGGTTGGCCCAGAAGGTGGTCAAGCCGCTGGCGGGTCTCAATGCCGTGGGTTACTACGGCTGCCTGGTGGCCCGGCCCCCGGCGGTCACCGGCAAGGCGGATTTTGAGAATCCCCAGAATATGGAACGGCTCCTGGAAGTGCTGGGCGCCAACCCCCTGGATTGGTCTTTCAAGACCGACTGTTGCGGCGCGGGGTTAGCTCTGCCGCGACCCGATATCATCGACACCCTGGTGCAGCGTCTCTACGAGCGGGCCATTAAAGCCGGCGCCGAATGTTTCGTGGTCTCCTGCCAGATGTGCCAGGCCAACCTGGATCTCTCCCAGGGGCGCATTTCCAAGAAGTTCGGCCAGGATTACTATCTGCCGGTCTTTTATTTTACCGAACTCATCGGCCTGGCCCTGGGACACCCGGAGGCGCCGGCCTGGCTGGCCCGGCATCTGGTGGACCCCCGGCCGCTCCTCCAAGCTAAGGGGCTGATTTAGGCGTGGCGAGCTTCCATTTGGTAGGGCGGCCGTCCCTGGCCGCCAGGATTAACAAGGCGGGCACGGAGGCCCGCCCCAGCAAAGATCTGAACCTTGCCGGCAATGAAAAGTACCTTTGAGTCGTCACTTACTGCATTAAAGTGAAGGCGATGGGTTAAAAGCTATGAGCAACGAGAATCACGACAAAGTTGGGGCCGTCCTGGTGGTGGGGGGCGGCATCGCCGGCATCCAGGCCTCCCTGGACCTGGCCGACGCCGGATTTTACGTCTACCTGGTGGAAAAGGATCCGGCCATCGGCGGGGTCATGCCTCAGCTGGACAAGACCTTTCCCACCAACGACTGCTCCATGTGCATCATCTCCCCCAAGCTGGTAGACTGCGCCAACCACCGGAATATCGAGATCCTGGCCCCGGCGGAAATGATGAGCCTCAGCGGCTCGCCGGGGCGGTTCACCGTCAAGGTCAGGCAACACGCCCGCTACATCGATCCCGAAAAATGCACCGCCTGCGGACTTTGCGCCCAGAAGTGCCCCAGAAAAGTCAAAGATGATTTCAACGTGGGTCTGGGCTGGCGCAAAGCTGCCTTTGTGCGCTATCCCCAGGCGGTGCCCTTGAAATACGCCATCGACAAAATTAACTGCATCTATTTTGACAAGTGCACCTGCCGGGCCTGCGAAAAGTTTTGTCCCTCCCGGGCGGTGGACCTGGACCAACAGGATCGGGACCTGGAAGTGGAGGTGGGGGCCGTGATCCTGGCCCCGGGCTTCAAGCCCTTTGACGCCACCGCGGAAGCCGGAGTACGGCTACGACCGCTACCCCAACGTCGTGACTTCCCTCGAGTTCGAGCGCTTGCTGTCCGCCACCGGACCCTGCGGCGGGCAAGTCAAGCGGCCCAGCGACAACGCCGATCCCAAGAGAATCGCCTGGATTCAGTGCGTGGGCTCCCGGGACGCCAGCGTCGGCCGGGAATACTGTTCCTCTATCTGCTGCATGCAGGCCACCAAGCAGGCCATCATCGCCCGGGAACACGACCCGGGGGTTTCGGCCACCGTCTTTTTCCTGGACCTCAGGGCCCAGGGCAAGGGCTTTGACCGTTATTACGAGCGGGCCCGGGAAGTGCACGGGGTCCGCTACCTCAGGTCCATGGTCTCCCGGGTGACCCAGGACCCGCAAACGGAGAACCTGGAAATCACTTACGTGGACGAAGCGGGCCTTATTCAGACCGAGGAATTCGACCTGGTGGTCCTCTCCGTGGGCCTGGTGCCTCATCCCGCCGCCAAGGACCTGGCCGCCGCCTGCGGCATCGCCACCAACCGCTGGGGCTTCGCCGCCGGCCAGCCCTTTGAACCGGTGGCCACCGACCGGCCGGGAATCTTCGCCTGCGGCGCCTTTCAGTCGCCCAAGGACATCCCGGAGACGGTGGTCCAGGCGTCGGCCGCGGCCGCGGCGGCCTTCAACCTGCTGAAGGACGCCCGGGGCAGCAAGATTGCCGCCACGGCCTACCCCGAAGAACGGGACGTCACCCAGGAGCCCCCCCGCATCGGGGTCTTTGTCTGCCATTGCGGCCACAACATCGCCAGCATCGTGGACGTGGAGGCCCTGGCGGAGTTTGCCCGGACCCTGCCCTTCGTGGTTTATGCCGATCACTTCACCTTCACCTGCGCCACCGATTCCCTGGAAAACATGCGCCAGATCATCGAGGCTGAAAACCTCAACCGGGTGGTGGTGGCGGCCTGCAGTCCCCGGACCCATGAGCCGCTGTTCCGGGACAACCTCCGGAAGGCGGGCCTCAACAAGTATCTCTTCCGCATGGTCAACATCCGGGACCAGGACGCCTGGGTGCACCAGCAGGACCCGGAAAAAGCCACGGAAAAGGCCAAGGACCTGCTAAAGATGGGGGTGGCCCGGGCTGCCCTCCTGGAGCCCCTGGAGGAAATTCCCTTCCAGGTGACCCGCAAGGCCCTGGTGGTGGGGGGCGGGCTGGCCGGCATGACCGCGGCCCTGGCCATCGCCGACGCCGGCTTTCACACCTACCTGGTGGAAAAGGAAGACCAACTGGGCGGCATGGCCAACAGGCTCCACTACACCCTGGAAGGCCACCAGATGCAGCCGTACCTGGCCAACCTCCGCCATGAAATGGAACACCACCCCGGCATCCAGGTGATGACCGGCAGCCGGGTACTGGATTTTTCCGGGCACGTGGGCCAATTCCAGAGCACCGTGGCAGGCCCCCGGGGCCGGGAGGAGATCGAATACGGCGCGGTGGTCCTGGCCACGGGCGGCTCCGAGTACAAGCCCACCGAATACCTCTACGGCCAGCATCCCAAAGTCCTCACCCAACTGGAGCTGGAAGCCAAACTGGTGGAAGACCCGGGGTCCCTGCCCGACTCTCCCCGGGTGGTCATGATCCAGTGCGTGGGCTGCCGGGAGCCGGAACACCAGTATTGCAGTCGCCTGTGCTGCGGCGCCGCGGTGAAAAACGCCCTGAAAATCAAGGAACTGCGCCCCAAGGCCCAGGTCTTCGTGCTGTTCCGGGACATGCGCACCTTCGGCTTCAAAGAGCTCTTTTATAAACAGGCCCGGGACCTGGGGGTGCAGTTCTGCCGCTTTGAGGTGGACGAGAAGCCAAAGGTGGCGCCGGAGGGCGAGGGGCTCAAGGTCTCGGTTTACGACCAGAACCTCCAGGCCCCCCTGACCCTGGCCGCGGACTACCTGGTGCTGTCCGCCGCGGTGCGGCCCAACCCCGGCAGCGCAGAGATCGCCCGCATCTTCAAGCTGCCTTTCGACGTGGACGGCTTTTTCCTGGAGGCCCACCTGAAGCTTCGGCCCCTGGATTTTGCGACCCACGGCATCTTCCTGTGCGGCCTGGCCCACAGCCCCAAGTATGCGGATGAAGCCGTAACCCAGGCCCAGGGGGCCGCGGCCCGGGCCATGGGCATCCTGGCCCAGGAACAGATGCTGGTGGGCGGCGCCATCGCCAGGGTGATCAGGGAGCGGTGCGCCCGGTGTCTCACCTGCGTGCGGGTCTGCCCCTTCGGGGTGCCGGAGGTGGCCAACCCCGCCAACGCGGCTTACATCGACCCGGCCAAGTGCATGGGCTGCGGCCTGTGCACCGGGGAGTGCCCCATGGGGGCCATCGAGCTGATGCACCACCGGGAAGACCAGCTGACGTCTGAAATCAAGGCGGCCTTTGCCTGATTGTTTGCGGGTAAGAGTTGGAAAGCGTCAAGTTAGCTAGGATTTGACAATCATTTAGAGATGCTTAAGGTCAGTCCTGATATTTATCCATGATGGCAGTTGCATATCAAATATTTCTAACATCGTTACCAATTAACATCTTTAGTAGTTACGTACAGTTTTGGGCTTTCATACACAGCGTCATGTCTATGTTTTCTCCCAACTCAATATTGCCCAATTTGTCACCCTGAGCCGCAGGTGAAGGGTCTCTTGATTGCCGCTAAGGCGAGATTCTTCGCCGCCTGCGGTGGCTCAGAATGACAAAAAGGTAGCATCATGGCACATATTCATAAATAAATGACGCTGCATATAGTATGTTCTTCCTTCTTATTTGGATAATCCACCTTTAGTCCACCTGGATCTTGCCTTTCCATCCGTTTTCTTAATCTCCCCGGGCATCTTCCACCGCCTTGGCTCCCATTCCATATATGAGGTTATTAGGTCGGTAATGAAGGGTTTCAGGTCAATGTGGCAGATTGGCCAACCCTTAAGTGGAAAATGGCAGCTCAGCCTGATAGACTTTAGCCATGCCCTCCGCGAAACAGCTTACCGCCGACGCCCTGTTTGTCCTGCAAATCGGTTTGGCCCTAATTTCCGGAGGCAGCCAATTCCTGCGCCTGCTCACCACCTCCCAGGGAGTGAACGTCAGTTGGCTGGCCAGTTGGCTCACCTTCCTGGTGATCAACCTGGCGCTGACCATCCGGGCCCACCGCACCCAGCCCAGCCGGGTGACGCTGCAGACCGTCCTGACTTATACCGCCTGGACCGCGGTCATCGCCGCGGTGGCCTTGCACAATCCCTCCGCAAAAGTTAAAATTAACCCATTGAAAAGATTGCTGCCGGGAAATTGCCGCGGGACTCAAGCCAAACAAGATCAATAGGACGGGCCTCCCGTCATCCTGCCCGGAATCGCTGGTCATCTGATTTGAAAAGTCCTTAACAACCGGTGGCACAGGCGTCCCGCCTGTGCTTTGGTGTGGTGCGTAGGACGCACCCTACACGGCTGCATGGTGCGCATGGCGCACCCTACATGCCGGGCCAGGCCCGCCCCACCTTCCGGGGCACGGCGCGCCGTGCCCCTACGGCTCCCGACTCACCCGGAACCATGGAAATGACCTGGTAGGGGCGGGTTTAAAACCCGCCCCTACAGCACCGGCGTGGGCCTGTGCCACCTATCCCCTACAACCCCTATCTCACTCCTTCTGGGGGGTGGGGGAGGGAGTTTGAGGGAGTTTTTCATAAGCGTAATGGCCGTCGGCCCCTAGCCCCCTCCCTCAACGGCCTTTAGGGCACGGCACGCCGTGCCCCTAGGTTTTTTGCAATTATCGGAGATTTTTATGCAAGTTCGTGAAGATTTGAGAAATCTGGCCATTATCGCCCACGTGGACCATGGCAAGACCACCCTGGCGGATGCCATGCTCTGGCAGAGCGGCATCTTTCGCGAAAACGAGCAGGTGGCCGAACGGGTCATGGACAGCATGGACCTGGAGCGGGAAAAGGGCATCACCATCATGGCCAAAAACATGGCCATTACCTATAAAGGGGTGAAGATCAATATCGTGGACACCCCGGGCCATGCCGATTTCGGCGGCGAGGTGGAACGCACCCTGAACATGGTGGACGGGGTCATGCTGCTGGTGGACGCCACCGAAGGCCCGCTGCCCCAAACCCGGTTCGTCCTGGGGAAGGCCCTGGAGAAGGGCCTCCCCGCCATCGTGGTGATCAACAAGATCGACCGCCAGGACCGGCGCATCCAGGAGGTCCTGGACGAAATCTACGACCTGTTCATCGACCTGGACGCCACCGAGGAGCAGCTGGATTTCCCCGTGCTCTACACCAACGCCAAGGCCGGCATCGCCCTGACGGACCCCGAGGGGGAGGGCCGGGACCTGGCGCCGCTCTTTGACACCATCCTGGCGGCCATTCCGGCCCCGGCATACGACCCGGCCGCGCCCTTGCAGTTTCTGGTCACCAGCCTGGATTACAGCGACTACGTGGGGTTGATTGCGGTGGGGAAGATTGTCAGCGGGGCCCTGGAGCACGGCCGGGAGGTGGCTCTCCTAAAGGAGGGGCAATTGGCCGGGAAGGCCCATCTCAGCCTGCTTTACAGCTTTGAGGGCCTGGACCGCCTGGAGCGCGAGCGCATCGAGGCCGGGGACCTGGCCGCGGTGGCCGGGGTGCCGGCGGCCTTCATCGGCGATACCCTGGGGGACCCGGAGGACCCGCGGCCGCTGCCCGGCATCATCGTGGAAGAGCCCACCATTTCCATGGTCTTCTCGGTCAATACTTCACCCCTGTCGGGCCGGGACGGGAAGCTCCTGACCTCCCGGCACATCAAAGAGCGCCTGGACAAGGAAGTCCTTTACAATGTGAGCATCAGGGTGGAGCAGGCGGAAACCAAGGACGCCTTCCGGGTGAGCGCCCGGGGCGAGTTGCAACTGGCAGTGCTCATCGAAATGATGCGCCGGGAGGGGTTTGAGCTGTCCCTGTCCAAACCCAAAGTCATTACCCGGGAGATAGACGGGGTGCGGTCGGAACCCCTGGAGTTGGCGGTGGTGGATATTCCCGAGGAGTTTATCGGGATTGTCACCGAGCGGATGAGCGCCCGCCGGGGCCGGATGGTCAAGATGGTCAATCACGGCTACGGCCGGGTGCGCCTGGAGTTTGAAATCCCTTCCCGGGGACTCATCGGCTTGCGGGGCCAGTTTTTAAACGATACCCGGGGAACCGGGTTGCTCAATACCATCCTGGAGGGATTTACCCCCTATGCCGGTGAGATCAGCGGCCGGCCCAACGGGGTCTTGATTGCCGACCGGCCCGGCAAGGCGGTGGCCTATGCCATTTACCACCTGCAGCCCCGGGGGACCATCTTTGTTTCGCCGGGAGACCCGGTCTATCGGGGGATGATCGTGGGCGAAAATACCCGGGCCGAAGATATGTGGGTGAACATCAGCAAGGAGAAAAAACTGACCAATATCCGGGCCGCGGGCACAGATGAGGCCTTGCGTCTCGTGCCCCCCAGACAGTTCGGCCTGGAGCAGGCCATGGAGTTTATCAATGACGATGAGCTGGTGGAAGTAACCCCGGCTGCCATCCGCCTCCGGAAAATTGTCTCCGGGTGAGGTAATGCGGTCCGGCGCCTAACCCGCGGTGGAAAATCATCCGCCATTCAACCGTGGCTAAATTGCCGTCATCAGCGATCTCTAAAAGTTTCGATATTATGTTGGAATGGAAAATCGTTAGGTTTTTGCAGTTGGCAATTGGGGAGTTAGAGAGAAGAAACGCCTTCCCTGGGCTTCCTTGGGATTGCGGCAGGCCTCAATTTTAGAAAAAGTCTTTTAAACGGCCCTGGAAGACGATCTCATACTGTGACGGCAGGCTCACGAACTCGTGGTGCAAGTCGGCCACGTTGACCCCGGCCCAGCTTTCTTGGCGGACCGCAGCCCCGTAAAGGAACTTGGCCACCAGCTCCGAGCAGACGGCGTCCTTCCAGAAGAAGTGGCGGGCCAGACGCAGGGCATGGAGCAGTTGCCGCCAGATGGGATAGACTCGGTCTTGGAGATAGGCCACTTCGGCCATGCCGCGGTGGAAGCGCTCCAGGGTCATGCCCTTCCAGCGGACGATCATCACCTGGCAGCGCCGGTAGCGTTTTCTCAGGCTGATGACCCGGGGCCACCAGCGGACGGATTCAAAGATATGCCCTTCCGGCGAGATCACCACCGCGGCGTGGTTGTACTCGCTTTTGCCGTCCGGGGCGAACCGGGCCTGAAACCAGTTGACGAGGCGAGCGAAAAAATTCTTGCCGGCGAACAGCACGATGTCTCCCGGTCTCAATTCCCCGTTACTTGAACCCGACGCCTTGGCAGGCATAGAGATACTGGCTCTCCTGCTTCAGCCCCTCATCCAAAGAAATTTTTGAATGAGCCTTGCGCATTTTAAAGGAGTTCTGCAAAAACAAGTCAGCCCTGGAGCACCCGCCAGGAAGCGTCCACCAGGGTTGGGGCCAGGCTGGCAAGACTTTGGTCAACGGTGCCGTAAATTTTGAACACCGCCACCTGCAGGACCAGTCCCAAGACCATGGCCCCGGCCACATTGCTGTTTCCCTGGGGGATTTCCCCCCGGTCCATGCCTCCGGCAATGACCTCCTTCAGGACCGTCACCGGATGGGGCATCTCCGGGGTCACCCGCCGCAGCTGGCCATGCTGGGTCAGGAGCAGGTAACTGAAAAGCACCGGGTCTTCATCGAAGAAGGCGCAGAACTGGCTGATCATAGCCTCGATCTTCCCCCTGAGGGTGCGGCGCCCCTGCTGCAGGCGGTCCAGCTTCAGGGCCAGGTCCACAAAGTTCTTGGAAAACAGTTCCCAGGCCAGCTCGCTTTTGCTGGCATAGTGGCGGTACAGGGTGCCTTCGGCGATGTCGGCGGCGGCGGCGATGTCCCGGATGGTGGTTTCGGTGACCCCCTTTTCCACGAACAGCCTCAGGGCGGTTTCATCGATCAATTTTTTGGTCTTGGTGCCGTCTCGCATTTAAAGTGAACACTCACTCATTTTTAATTGCAATTTAAGGGGCGTTCAGCCGCCTGTCAAGGTTTTTTTAAAAAGATTTTAGAAGATCAAGCTCGAGGATTGGGATGGTGGCATCTTTGAGGAAATCATCCCCGGCTTGGGCCTTCGGCTCTCATTCCTTACAGGCTATTTCAAAACCTATCTTTGCAAAGAAAGGTCATTCTGAGCGCCGCGAAGAATCTAGTGGTGTGTTTCAAATTTAGGTTCCATTAGCATTTTTCTAAATCACCTTGCTTGGCAAGGGGGTCAAGGGCGGGGAAACCCCGCCCCTACAATACGACAGGGTTTATTGTAGGGGCGAGGTCTCCTCGCCCCATATCCGATTTACTTGAAATGTAATGCCAGTTAATTACGAAACACCCCACTAGTTATTTCAAAGATCTATCAGGCTGCTGAAAAACGGCCATTTTGTCACCCTGAGCCGCAGGCGAAGGGTCTCAAGTATATATAAATACGAGATTCATCGCCTCGCTCAGAATGACAACTTAGTCATAATAGAGGTTTTTCAACAGCCTGCTAGCCCCTTCGCTGCCCTCAGGGTGACAGAAAGAACCAGTTTTGAAATAGCTTGTAAGAAGGGTGGCCGACCCTATCCGGGTTCGGGAGAATCCCCTTGCATTGCCGGGTCGCCGGCGTTACAAGATATATCTCAAGGGGACGGGCAGAAGTATTAGGCCCCGTTTCAATACCTGACGGCGGTGGATTGGCTGAATCAAGGCCGCCAGAAACCGGGTGAGTCTTTGCCGCAGCGACGCCCCATCTTGCTGACCGTCTGCCTGGGGGCCTTCATGGCCACCCTGGACACCAGCATCGTCAATATCGCCCTGCCCCAAATGGCCCATGATTTCCACAGCTCTCTGGCGGGGATTTCCTGGGTCATGGTGATTTACCTCCTGGTCAATGTCTCCCTGCTCCTGACCAGTGGCCGGCTGGGGGATCTGCTGGCCCCGGGAAGGCTCTACCTCCTGGGACTGTTAATCTTTACCGGCGCCTCGGCCCTCTGCGGCCTGAGCCCGGGACTCACTCCCCTGGTGGCCAGCCGGGCCCTCCAGGCAGTGGGGGCCTCCTTGATGTTGGGCCTGGCTCCCAGGATCATTGCCCTGACCTACGGCGAAGGGGAGCGGGGGCTGGCCCTGGGGTGGTTTTCCATGGCCTTTGCCACCGGCATCTGCGTGGGGGCGCCTCTGGGAGGGGCCATTACCAGCTACCTGGGCTGGCCCTACATCTTCTTCATCAATATCCCCATCGGGGCAGCGGGGGTGCTGTTGGGAAGGCGCTCCCTGGCGAGGCTCAAGGCCCAAATGGCCTGGGACCGCCGGGCCTTTGATTTCTGGGGTGCCGTGGTCCTGGCCGGCAGCCTGGGGACGCTGCTCCTGGCGCTCACCCGGATTCGGGAGACGGGCGCCGACGGCCCGGCCGTGATAGCCCTGGCCCTGGCCGCCGGCTTGTTTGCTCTGTTAATTGCCCTGGAGCGCCGGCAGCAAGCCCCCCTGCTCCATGGAGAGCTGTGGCGCAGCTGGCCTTTCCTGGTGGGGTCCCTGGCCGTGGTCCTGACCTTCGCGGCGGTGATGGGAGCCTTCTTTCTGCTGCCTTTCTTTCTGGAGCAGGTTTACCGGTACCCCCCGGCGCAGACCGGCTTGCTGTTGGCGGTCTTGAGCGCCACCAACGCCCTGGTGGCCCCCCTGGGAGGCTACCTGGCGGACCGCTGGGGCAACTTGCTGATTCTGCGCCTGGGCACCGGGATGGTCCTCCTGGGTCTCGGCTCCCTGCTGTTCACCGGTCTTCAGGATACCACCCTCAGCCTGGCGGGACGCCTGATGCTCATCGGCCTGGGGTTCGGCCTGTTCCAGGCCCCCAACCTGAGCGAGATTCTCCGGGAGGTGCGGCCCTCCCTCATCGGCCTGGCCGCCAGCACCAATGCGGTCCTCAAGAACCTGGGCTCGCTCCTGGGCATTACCGCCACGGTGACGGTCTTCGCCTGGTTCAATCAGTCTCCGGTCACCTGGGGGCCGGCGGGAGGCCTGAAAATCTCCTCTTTCCACCATGCCTTTATCGTGGCGGCTCTGCTGGGAGTCCTGAGTTGGCTGACCAACCTCTTGCCGCGGGGGCAAAGATACTGAACCAGGCAAGCCGCTGGTCTGCCGCGGCGGCAAGCCGAAGATCCGCCCCCTGCCTAATCCCGCGGGGATTCCCCTGCCACGTTTCTTTTTAGCGCCAGAAAAATTATAATTTACTCGAGATGCTTAGAATTAAGAGCCTACAGAAGAAGCTGATCCTCTTTTTGCTGCTGCCGGTGGCCGCTTTTATGGCTGCCACGGGGTTACTGGGTTATTTCTACATCCGCGCCAGTCTGTTCCGGGAGTGGCAAGATGCCGCCACCCTGCGGCTGGAGCGGGCGGCCCACAATATGGACATGCTCCTCAGCGAGCCCCTCCAGTGGATGCAGGCTTTCGCCAAAGCCGGGAACGGTCGCCAGGGCCTGGACAACCGGCAGTGGATCTTGCAGCAATTGGAGAAACATCCGGGCGTCAGCCGGGTGGAGCTGTCCTGGCGGGACCAGGCCGCGCCCCAGACGCCGGTGGCCCGGATTTCGCCCCCCCAATATATTTATCCCCCGGGCCAGAAGACCGTGGGCCTCAGGTCCGAGCTGCTGGATGCAGCCGGGCAGCCCCTGGGGCAGCTGGAGGTATGGTTAAAGTTTGACCACCTGATGCAAGACCTCCTCACCTCCGGCTGGATGCAGAGCAACATGGCCTGCCTGGTGAACGACAGCGGCGTGTACCTGGCCCACAGCAACCCCGCCATGAAAAGCCGGCACTGCCTGGGGGAAACCGGCAATCCCCTGGAGCTGGCCATGCGGGAGGAGATGAAGGAAAAGACCTCCGGCACCGTTCTGGGCGGGGATCAGGTAATCGGTTTTTACCGGCTCCACCAGGCCCCCTGGGTCATCATGCTCCACGCCAGGGCCTCCCAGATCCTGGCCCCCATCTGGAAGTTCCGCCTGTACTATGTGGTGGGGGGCCTTAGTTGCCTGGTCATCATCCTGGGGCTCATCCGCCTGGGAGTGAGCCCCATGGTCTCGGCCATTCGGATGATGTCGCAAAAAGCGGCCCAGGTGGCCACAGGCGAATACGGCGAGCCCCTGCCGGTTAAGTCCCAGGACGAAATCGGCCAGTTGACCGTGAGCTTCAACCAGATGATGGCCGGCCTCAAGGAACGGGACTTCATCCGCAACACCTTCGGGCGCTACGTGGACGAGGAGATTGCCCGGGAGCTGCTGCGGCGGCCGGAAGCGGCCCGCCTGGGGGGTGAAAAACGCCTGGTGGTCATCTTATTCTCCGACATCCGGGGCTTCACCCCGCTGGCGGAGACCCTGAGCCCGGAGGCCACCATCTATCTCATCAACCGTCATTTCTCCCGGATGATAGAAGTAATCCACCAGCACCGGGGGATCATCGTGGATTTCCTGGGGGACGCGGTGCTGGCCTTCTTCGACCCGCTGGACGGACCCTTGGCCCCGGTGGTGCGGGCGGCGGTGCAGTGCGGCCTGGAGATGCAGACCGCCCAGGAAGAGGTCAACCTGGCCGAAACCCGTTACCCGGCGCTGCCCATGGGCATCGGCATCCATGCCGGCGAGGTGGTGGTGGGCAACATCGGCTCCGAGAGCCGGGCCAAGTATGGGATCATGGGCGCCCCGGTGAACCTGACCCATCGCATCCAGGGCCAGGCCCAGGGAGGCGAGGTGGTGATCTCCGACGCGGTTTATCATTATGTGGAGCCAGAGCTGGTGTTAAAAAGGCAGTTCGAGACCCACCTCAAGGGCATTCAGGGACCGGTGAACCTTTACGTGGTGCAGGGTCTGGCCCCGGGAAAGTGATTTTGATCTCTAACTTCAGCCCCAACGGCTAGTAAACTTATTGGCCGGCATACCCCTGGGGCGGGGACAAGATTTCGCAGCCCATAAATTCGCAGGCATTACTTCGGGACCAGAAAGACTGGGGAAATTCAGGACGTATCAGGAGTGCTCGCAACGTGCTCTCTGGTCCGCTGGTCCGGTGGGTTCTTGGAAAGCCAGGGACGCAGGTCGAGAAGACGCAGATGCTTGTCCACCACCACGGTAGGGGAAAACGGCCAGGAAAGCAAGGCAAACTGATGGCGGCCGGCAACCTGCCGGCGAATTTCCTCATCGAAGGGGGCGAAAAACGGAGCCTCTATGCGCTCGAATCGGCTACGGCCGAAGTTTTGGGGCACCCGCTGTTCCATGGGAAAGAAAAAGACCCCGCCCGCCAGGAAGTCCGGGCGGAAGTGACGGTCGTCCACCACCAGGAAAGAGATCCGGTACTTGCGGCAAAAAGCCAGGACCTCCTGGGGATCGGCGGCGTAATAGGCGCGGAAAAGGTCGTCCAGCCGGGGGCGCAGCTTCTGCCAGTAGCCCCGACTCCAGGGCTGGGCCAGCTCATAGGTGGCGAAGGCCCGGCGCCGGGCAAAGGTGGGAACGGTGTCCATCAGGTTGGGGTGCCCGGCGATGAGGGCGTCCTTGGGAGTCTGGGCCAGGGCGGCATAAAGGGCTTGATAAGCGGCATAATCCTTAAGCCCCACTCCCTGAAGCCGCAAGCCGCCCAGGGTTGCCGCGAGAATCAGGGCCAGGAGGGCCAGGTTCCGGGGCCACTGGTTGACCTTCAGGGCCGCTTGCAGGCACAGGGCCAGGAAAAGGCAGTAGAACAGGTTAAAGGTATAAATGACGTACCGATCCGGGATAAACATCTTAAATAACCAGAAACGGGCCAGGAAATAAAGCAGCACCGAGGAGAGCCCCAGCCACCCGACCGGCTGGAGCCGGTCTCTCAAGGCCCGCCAGTTGACGCGCAAGGCGCCGGTCAGGGCCAGGGCCCCCACCACCAGGCAAAAGGTGACTCCGGCCACCGGCCCGGCGTCCCGGAAGGGGGCCAGGTCCTGCCAGGGACTGATGAGTTCCCACCAGAGCGAAGGCACGGGCAGGATGGCGAAACGGCCCCGGGAGGTGAATTCGGCCCGGTGCGCCATCTCCGCGGCGCTTACCAGGGGACCGTAGCCGGCCCGGTCGAAACCCAGGTTCATGAGGGCCACCAGTCCGGCCCCTGCGGCCAACAGCAGCAAATGAGCCGGCCGGGCCGGAAAAGGCGGCGGGCTCACCCGGCCGGTGCGGCCGGCGAGCCAGGCCAGGGCTGCCGCGACGGCCGCCACCAGGAAAATATAGGGGATGAACAGGGCCATAAGCAGCAGGGCCGCCGCCATCCCCCAGGGTTGCCGGTTCAGCCAGCAGAGCAGAAACAGGGCCAGCAAGGGCGCGGCGAACCCCCGGGCCAAACCTCCGGCCAGGTTGTCCAGAAAAAACGGCGTCAGCCAGTAGAGGCCCACCGTCATCCAGGCCACGGTGCGGTCCCCCAGTTTCCCACCGATCTGATAAAGGCAGCCGGCCAGAAACACGAACAGCACCCCGGGCAGCAATTTGGAAAAGTAGAGGGGCCCCACCACCCAGGAGGCCAGCCAATAGAGACCCTGTACTCCCCAGGGGACGTAATGGCGGGCGTAATCGCTGAGCAAGTCGCCTTTAAACAGTCCCGGGTCCAGCCAGCGCTGCATCCAGAAGATCTGCTGGCGGACGTCGTCGTTGATGATGTAGGGATTGGTGAAGGCCGGCAGGTGGGCATAGAAAAAAATGGCCCCCGAAATCAGGGCCACCCACGCCAGGTCGGTCCAGGCCGCCGGAGCCGGCCCCCCAGGGAGCGCCCGCAAGTCAGATTTCTCGTTCAAAGACACGGAAGACTTTATAGCGCTGGCCCCCGAAGAATCGAATAACTTTGATCCAGTGACGGAGATTTTCGGGGATGAGAGAAAAGTCGACATCCCGGCAGGGCGTATGTTTCACCGCGTAAATATAAGAACGCATAATCATGGCGTGGTGCAACTTCCTGCCCTGGTACTTCTGGCTAATGCCCACCACCATAGCCCGGATCTTTTGGACGGGCTTATATTTTGCCTCGTAAAGCAGCCGTAGCTTGCCCCAGAGAGACAAGCGTCCGTTCAATTTTTGCACTGCGGGGTTGAGGTCAGGAAGGGCGATGCCGAAGCCCACCAGGCGGTCGCCGTCCAGGGCCAGACTAACCAACCCGGGGCGCAGCACAATTTTTATCTGGTCCAACAGATCCTGGAACTGGCGGCGGGTCAGGGGGACGTGGCCCCAATTGGGGGCCCAGGCCTCGTTGAAGAGATTGAAAACCTCTTCGGCCCGCCGGTGCAATTCCCCGGGAATAAGGTCCCTGAGCACCACGGTCTCCCTCTTTAAGATCTCCTCCAGGCGCCGTTCCATGGCAGGGATGTCAGCGTCCAGCCTGAGCCTATAAGCATGCCAGTCAAAGGCCTTGCTCAAACCCCAGGCGGTCAGTTGTTCCTCATAATAAGGGGGGTTGTGGGTCTGGAACATGGCCGGCATGGAATCGAACCCTTCCACCAAAAGGCCCATCTCATCGTAGATACAAAAGTTCAAGGGTCCCACCAGGCGGGTTTTGCCCCGCTCCCGCAGCCAGGCCGCCGCGGCCTCCAACAGCGCCGTGGCCACCTGCTGGTCCGGGATAGCTTCAAAAAATCCGAAGAACCCGGTGTCCGGCCCATGGTGTTCATCGTGGAGCCGGTTGATGTGAGCGGAGATCCGCCCCGCCGGCCTGCCGTCCACATAGGCCAGAAAATACTGGGCCTCCCCAAATTCGAAAAAGGGGCCGTGGTCTTTGTCCAGGAACTCACGCTGATGGGAAAGGATGGGAGGCACCCAGTAGGGGTCGTTCTGGTAAATGCTCCAAGGGAGTCGGAGAAATTCCCGGAAGGCCGCGTCATCCTGGACGGGGGCTATTTTGATCCCCCCGTGGCAATCCATGACTTTAACCTCGTTACTGCGATTTTTTGAAGACGATGCGAGCCTTTAAACCCTCCTTCAGAACGAGGTCGGGATTTGGCACTCGTAACTCCACGTCATAGTAGGAGGGTTGGTCCAGGCCCGGGCTCAGGGAGGCCCACGAGATGCGGCTCACCTTGGCTGCGAACTTGCGCCCGGGCAAGGACTCCAGGGTCACCTCCGCCTCTTCCCCCGGTTGGATCTGCAGGGCCTCGATTTCGAAGGCCTGAGCCCGAACCAGCATGGGGTCCATCACCCCTACCTGGAAGACTCCCGGAGTAGGCGGCAGCTCTGCGCCTGGCTGCAACTCCGGACTGATCCAAAGCACGTAGCCCCCGATGGGCGCAGTCAGGGCGGCTTCCGGGGGAATCTGCCCACTCTTCACGGAGTAGCCCAGCTGCTGCTTTAACAGGGCCTGATCCAATTGGAGGTTCTGGCGGTCCTGACGCAGGCGCTCTTTCAAGGTCCCCTGCTCCTTGGTCACCAGTTGGATGTCCCGGTTCATCTGGCTCAGGGCTTCGGCAGGGGCCAATTTTTTCTGCAACAGCTGGGTCAATTCCTTCTTCCGGTCCATAAGGGGAGTCAGGCTGCGCTCTACCTCGGCCAACTTCACTTCCCCTTCCGAGACCTGGGGAGGGAAAAGGCGCTGCCGGATGGCCAGGATGGCTTCCGGGGTCAGGCGATATTTCGCCAGGACCGCTCCGGCTTCCACCTTTTGCCCGGATTCGACCAGGAGGTCCGTGATTATCCCTTTGAAGGGCAGATCCACCCGGCGCTTGAGGGAAGAGAACAATTTGCCGGTGAAAATGATTTCAGCCTCAGGCGGCGGGGGCGGGGGCGGGGGCGCCTCCCTCTGCACCTCTCCCTTCTTGCTCGCCAATGCTGGGCCAGCAGCCAGCACCACCAAAACCAAGGCCAGTAGCCCCCCCAGGGTCAGGAGCGATCTAATTCTGCCAGGAACTCGGATCCACATAGCTGTAACCTAAATCTCCAGAGGTTTGGCGCAGGGCCAAAATGGCCTCGTAATACCCCAGGGACTTTACGGCAGTGTTTTTTTGAGCTTCGAGGACTCCTTTGCGCCCTTCTATCAAGACCGGAAGAGGTTCTTTTCCGGAGTGGTAGCGAATTTCACTTTGGCGTTCTTTGAGTCGGGCCAATTCTTCCTGAGATTGGGCCAGTTTTTGGGCGGCCGCGTTACTGCGGATGTCTTCCAGAGCGGCCATCCATTTATCCCGCAAATCCAGTTCCTGGCCCTCAGTTTCCGAATTATATTCCTTTAAAATGACTTTTTGTCGAGAAATATCGCGATACCGCTTGAATCCATCCCAAACCGGCAATTGCAGACCCAGGGAGAAAAAGAAATCCCGGCTGCTACCTGAAGATATGCTAAGCGGATCGGGAGTTCGCGCCCCGGCAAAAAATTCTGGCAGGAGTCTGGTCTTAGCTAAGGTGATCTTATACTCCTGTAGTTTTTTCTTTATTTCATTAATCTTGAGGTCCCAGGACCTGGCCCGCGCCTGGTCCAGGGTGACGGTATTGGCGTCGAAGTTTCCCAGTACTTGGCGGCGAACCTCGCGCAAGTCCGGCGAAACCTCCCCCTCTTTAATTCCCAAAAAGGCTTTCAAGTTTTCCATAGTCCTTTTTTGGGAAGCTGCAATCCGCTCTTGCTCCGCCTTCGCCACCTCCAAATCTTGAGTCGCCACCCTGACTTCCAGGGAGGTGGTGGTTCCCAAACTGGCGCGGTTTTCGAAATAATCCAGATTCTTGCGGGCCAGTTCAACAAGTTCGCCCTGAAACTCGGCCAATCGTTTATAGGTTTCCAGATCCAGGAACATCTTGCCAAGACGGTGGATTCCCGCGGAAATTACCTGCATGTGGGCGAAGATGGCGATCCTGGTTATCAATTTCCGAGCCTGCAATGAGAAATAAGCCTCAAAGGGGTTATAGGTGTCGCTGTAAAATTCCAAGGAATAGGCTTGGGGGACCGAGGACTGATTCACCACCACCGGTGCGTTGGTACCCGTGGTGATCACGGCTATGTTATTGGTGGTGGGGCGGTTTACATAATAGCGGGTGCGAAATGACACCGTGGGGATCAGGCCATACCGGCTGTCGGACTCGTCCAGGCGTTTGACATCGATTTCCAGGTTGCTCTGGGTGAAATATGGCGACTGCCGCAGGGCGATCCTTACCGCCTCCTCAAAACTTACCAAGCCCACTGCCGTCTTGCCGTCGGGCACCGCCTCGGCCCCGGCGGTGGACCCGGAAAGGCCCAGCAATGCCCAGGTTGCAATAATCAGCATGAGGAAGATGCTTTTGACCGCGGTAATTGGTCTCTGGAAAGAAAATGACGAAAACCGGAGACTAAATTCAGATGGACGGTCGGCGCTGAAGGCGTGGGGGGAAATGGCCGTTACCAGCATGGCCATTCTAGCTTGAAGTATCCCGTTCCCTTTGGTCATTGTTCACAGAGGACGCCATCCTGCAATGAACAGACCCGGGTGCACCTGGCCGCCATATCGGGGTCGTGGGTGACCAGCACAACGGAAGTCCTGCCGTCACTGACGATTTCTCCGAAATGGTCTATGATAAGGTGGCCGTGGCTCCGGTCCAGCTGACCGGTGGGTTCGTCCGCCAGGATAACCTGCGGCTGGTTTACCAGGGCCCGGGCCACCGCCACCCGCTGGCGCTCGCCTCCGGACAGGCGGTTGGAGGAATGGTTGATCCGATGCGCCAGGTTTACTTTATCCAGGGCGGCAGCGATGCGGGCCGGACGCTCTTTGCGATCCACCCCGGCGTAAATCAACGGAAACTCCAGGTTTTCATAAACGGTGGAGTTTTCCAGCAGGTCGCAACTCTGGAAGACGAATCCCACTCGCCGACGCCGGAATTCGGCCTGGGCATTGCGCCCCAGGGCGAGGACGTCTTCTCCTCCCAGAAAATATGAGCCCCGGGTCGGCTGGAGGAAGATGCCCAGGATGAACAAGAAGGTGGATTTGCCGGAGCCGGAGGGACCCATCACCGCCACGATCTCTCCGGGGTACACCCGCAGGTTGACGTCCCGGAGCACATGGATGATACCGGTGCTGTTATCGTAAGATTTGCAGAGGTCGGAGACCTGGATCAGGGCGCCGTTTTGTCTGGCTGGGGTGACCAGATTATTCATAGCGGATAGCCGACACCACTTCCATGCGGCTGGCCCGGAGTGAGGGGTAGAGCCCGGCTCCCACCCCCAAAATTATGGCAAACACGAACCCCAGGCACAGGCCGAAGAAAAAGAGATTTTCCGGGGGGCGGCTGCCGATCATGACCCCCATGATCTCCATCATGATCCGCCCCAGACCCGCGCCCAACAGGGCCGCCACTCCGCTGAGACAGAGAGCCTCGGAAAGGAACTGGGCCAGGATATCCTTATCCTCCGCTCCCATGGCCTTCTTCAAGCCGATTTCCCGGGTGCGGGAGGTGACCGCGGCCATCATCACGTTCCAGATGCCCACGCCTCCCAGAATGAAGGTGGCGCTGATGGCCAGATATATCAGGAACTCGATCCACCAGGCCAGTTGCAGCACCCTTTTCAAACCTTCCCAAGACACCTCCACGTGCAGCTCTTCGGGCGACTGGTGGGAGCCGATCACCTTGGGGAGGGCGGCCGCCACCTGGGCCACATCGTCCCAGGTCAGGCAGCGGACATAGAGACGGTCAGTGAGCAGACGGCCCGCCATCCGGTCCTTGGCGGTGGTGAGAGGCAAATAGGCGGAATTGGCCAGCCCGCTGTCCGTTACCCCACCCAGGATTCCGGACACCCGGTATATTTCATGGTTGATTTCCAGGGACTGGCCCACGATGTTCTGGGTGCCGAAAATCTTTTTAGCTAATTCGGCGCCCAGGACGCAGACTCGCTGGCGGCCGGAAACTTCCTCGGGACCGAACAGTCTGCCGCGCTGGGCCCAGAAGCTGCGGACCTGCCAGAAGGCTTCGTCCACGGCCAGGGCCATAAAGCCGTACCGCTGTCCGTGATAGTTGGCCTCGCCGTTTTTCACCGCGGTGAGGCTCAGTTCCTTGATCCCCTGGGTGTGGACCAGGGCCGCCAGGGTCCGATCCCGGAACCATTGGGGGCGGTAGGATCTCTGGTTGTCGAAATAGACCCGGACCACCGTGACGCCGCCAATGAGGTCCAGATTCTCGTTAAAATTCTTCTTGACCTCCCGGCTCATGGTAATAACGGTCATGAACCCGGCCACGCCCAGGGCGATGGCCAAAACCACCCCCAGATAGCGGCGCCGGTGGCGCATCACCTGACGGACACTTACGCACAAGAGGTCATTAAGCCTCAACGGAGCGGCCTCCACCATGGTCACCTTCACTCGCCGATCATGCTGACCGCTGAGCCGGGTTGACTGGGGAAGGTGGCGGAGTAATCGTCCTCTTCCAGGAAGGGTTCCGGCTGAGCAAGGTCGCAAGCCCGGATGCGGTGCTTTTTGGCCAGCCGCTCCAGGACTTCCAGGACGTAGTCGATCTGACTCTTTTTATGCGTGCTCATGTAAGCGGTGCGAATCACCGCCTGACCCCGGGGTACGGCGGGATAAATGGCGGGCAGGGCGAACACGCCGTTTTCGAACATTTCCCGGGCAAACATGAAGGCCTTCTCTTCCGAGCCGATGTAAATGGGGATAATGGGCGTCTTGGAATGCCGCGTGACGAGTCCCATTTCCCGGTAGCCCGCATGGACGTGCCGGGTGATTTCCCACAGGCGGGGTACCCGGTCCGGGTCTTTTTCCAAGATATCCAGGCAGGCCAAAACGGTGGCCGCATTGCTGGCTGGCAACGCCGCGGAAAAGATCAGGGGCTTGGAATGGTGCCGCAGATACTCCAGCACCGCTTCGTCGTCCGCGGCGATAAAGCCGCCGATGGAAGCCAAGGCCTTGCTGAAAGTGCCCATGATAAAATCGATTTCCGCCGTGAGCCTGAAATGATCGGCCGTCCCCCGTCCCCCGCGCCCCATCACTCCCAACCCGTGGGCGTCGTCCAGGTAGAGCAGCAAGTCAGGGTAGGTCTTCTTCAGCGCCACCAGCTCATCCAGGGGCGCCATATCGCCGGACATGCTGAACACCCCTTCGGTAATCAGGAGCACGCAGCCGTTGGCGTTTTTCTGGCGGGCCGCGGCCAACTTCCGGGCCGCCGCCTGGGCGTCGTTGTGCGCGAAGGGGATGAGCCGGGCTCTGGAGGCCTGGCAGCCCTCAAAGATGCTGGCGTGGTTTTCCCGGTCGCACACAATCATATCCTGGGGAGTAAGCATGCAGGCGATGGCCCCCAGGTTGGTGGTGAACCCGGTGGCATGAACCACGGCCTTTTTCTTGCCCACAAAGGCAGCCAGGCGCTCCTCCAGGGCTTCGTGCAAGGTCAAGTTGCCGCACAGAAACCGAGAACCGCCGGGACCGCTTCCCCAGCGGCGCGCAGCCTTAGCCGTGGCCTCCATCACCCTGGGATCATGCGTAAACCCCAGATAGTCATTGGACCCAATCATAATCAGACGCCGGCCCGACACCTCCACTTCTGTGCCCCAAGATCGTTCGATGGGCCGGAAGTAAGGGTAGAACCCTTGTTCCTTGGCGTCTTGGACCATAAGAGCAAAAGGTTGGCAGCGGTTTCTTAGTGACATAAAAGGATTCTACCCCCTCCCCCTCCGGTAGGTTTACACCTTTTTATTTCTATCTTGATAAAATGTCAATGAGATTTACCATCCTGGCAAACAAACTGACATTTTAAGTAAATCCTGGGGTTATCGTACCACACCCCCGCTCATTTTTGCCATAACTCTTTTAAACGATATGCATTTTCTGCTAAAATTTTAGGAAGTATAGCACCTTTTTTCAAAGTTACCCAGCATTAAGAGGTAATCCCCCAAAAAAGTTTCCCTTCTGGAGCCCAACACTCCTGCCCCCGGACTTGCAGGCCGCGCCCTTGCGCCTCGGCTCTCGGTGATATTCTTTATCTGTAAAACGAGAAAAGTCAAGGCCTTTGGCTGACAAAGCCCAGGATAGCAAATTAGACCGGAGAAACGCAGCCAAGGTTAAGGCGTCTTCTCGCAGCAGTACGCCAGGAACCTTTCGGTACCCGACATAGCTTATGCCGAGGACCGGCGAATTAGCGGCTGAAGTCATGACCGCTCCCGGGAGCCATTTAAAAACCGGCGAATGGCCGCCGCCTGGCTGCGACTGAGGGCCGGGTGGGCCGTGGGACAAAACTTCCGGTATTCCTCCGCGGGAATGGCCCCGGCATCAGATTCGCGGTTGAGCTTCTGGTAGCAGCTCCTGGCCGCCCGGCTCATCTCCAGATACTTATCGTGCCAGCGGGGCAGGCTGAAAATCTGCCCATAGGCCATCACCGCCAGCAAGGCCAGGGTGAGCAGGTGAAACCAGAGCTTCTGGGGCATCCGGTCGTTCAAAAGCTGCCAGGCGGTGCCCACCAGGATCAAGGCCCCGATGAGGGTGAAGATCCCGTAGCGGGCCACGAAGGCCTGGTTTACGGAGCGTTGGTACCGGGTCAAGGACACCAGCACAAAAGGCAGGACATTGGCTGCGAGGGCCCACAGCACCAGCCGCCTTTCCGGGGTGCCGCCCCAGTGCCAGACCACCGCCAGGCTTGTGATCATGAGGCTGACGCCGGCCACGTAGGCCGCCACGGGAAAGTGGTAATGCCCCCAGAACAGATAAAAAAACGGCGAAAGCCAGGCTCCGTAAACCAGATGCACCAGGTAAGCAGGGCCCGGCAGGCCGGAAAACACCTGGTGATTGTGGCTGGAGGCGGCGGAGACCCCGGCGAACTTAAGATAGCCCGCGGCAAAGATCAGGTACACCGCGCCCACCACCAGGGCCAGGGGCCAGAACTTCTGCCGCCGGTCCCCCTCTCCCAGGATCAGGGCGTAAAGCGGCAGGGCGGCCAGGCCGGTGAGGGGATAATTGTGCGAAAGTACCGAGAGCCCGGCCAAGAGGCCGATGCCCCAAAGCGCGGCCCCGGTGGGGGACTTGAGATAGCTATCGGTGAGCAGCAGGGCTCCTAAAAAGAAGCCCAGGCTGAGAAGGTAGCCCACGTAGAAGCCGTTCCAGGCAACGGCGTGATGCACCGCGGCCCCGGCATAAAACAGGCTCAAGGTCAACGCCAGGCCCCACCGAAAATGCCGCCGGAAAAAGAGGTAAAGCAGAAAGGCATTGACCCCGGTGCCCAGGCAATTGATCAATACCAACAGAGAATACCTTTCACCCGCGGCTTTTACCAGGCCGTAAAAGACCAGGTGAAAGAAGGGAAACCACTGCTCGCCGTCGGGGCTGACCAGGTACTGCTCGAAGGGGAGCTGCGCCATCTGGATGAGGGCGGTCCAGTCATCCATGATATAAAAGAAAATGGGCCGCCAGAAGATGAGAACCGGCACCGCCAGCAGCAGCAAGGCCACCTTCAAGGGGTGTAAGGGTGTGGGCGCTGTCTGTTTGGTCATGGCCGTAATTTAATTTTTCTCCGCGGCCAGCCCCATAAGCCATGAATTTGAGCTTAGATTCGGTCCAAAGGGGGAACAACTTAAACCCGCTTGAGGGGCAATTGCCGCAGATTCTTCCGGATTTCCCGTTCTCCGGGAAACCAGGTCCAGGAAAAGGTGGGAAAACCAGCTGTTGGCAGTGGCTGCCAACCGGCCCAGGAAACACCACGATCCCGAAAACAGGTGGGTTCTTGCCCCGGGCTCCGGGATGAAGTGAGGATGGAGAAGGGCCACTGGGGCGGGAGCGGCGCCGAAGAAGATCCAGCTAATCTTGTCAAAGGAGCTCATGGGCCGATTTCTCCCCGGCAAGGCCACCTGGCGGCACTGCAACCAAGGTTCGTTTCACAGTTTGCATTTTGCGGAAATTCACGGTATGAATTTTAAGAAGGGAGTCACTGGGAGTAAGCAAGGGTGCGATCGTTGATTGGCTGGATAGCACCGGCATCCGCCTTCCACCTCGGAGATCCGGAGGTTGCCCTGAATTGCCTACCCTGGCCATTTCGCCAGGTTCTCTCGACCGAATCTACCTCCCCAATCTCTGGGTGCATATTATAGCAAACACCTGGGAGAAATAAAAGCAATGTTGGCTGAAAAAAAAGTCCTGGTGGTCCTGCCTGCCTACAATGCGGCCAAGACCTTGGAGCGCACCTTTCAAGATATCCCTCTTGACGTGGTGGATGAGGTCTTGCTGGTGGACGACGCCTCCCAGGACCAAACCATCGAAGTGGCCCGGCGTCTGGGCATCCGCTGTTTTGTCCACGAACGCAACCTGGGATACGGCCGCAACCAGAAGACCTGCTACGCCGAGGCCTTGAAATCGGGGGCCGATATCGTCGTCATGGTGCACCCGGATTATCAGTACTCCCCCAAAATCATCCCGGCCCTGGCCGGCCTGGTGGCCAGCGGCGAATACGAGGTGGCCATCGGCTCCCGCATCCTGGGGGGTCGGGCCCGGCAGGGAGGCATGCCGTTTTACAAGTACCTGTTCAACCGCATCCTCACCCTGTTCCAGAACCTGCTGCTGGGGGCCAAGCTATCCGAATACCACACCGGCTTCCGGGCCTTCTCCCGCCGGGTCCTGGAGAGCCTGCCGCTGCTGGAGAACTCCGACGACTTCGTCTTCGACAACGAAATGCTGGCCCAGATCATATTCTTTGATTTCCCTGTGGGGGAAGTCTCCTGTCCCACCCGCTATTTCGCCGAGGCCTCTTCCATCAACTTTCCCCGCAGCGTGAAATACGGCCTGGGGGTCCTGGTCACTTCGGCGAAATTCGTCTTGCAGAAACTGGGCTGGGCCCAGTTCCGCATTTTTTCTCCCTCCGGCCGGGGACTCAAGCCCGGCGGCTATTATTTCGAGCCGGGAGCGGAAGCCCCGGCGCCCGCTTCTCCGCCCACCGCAGCCTCCTCTAAGGAGTAGGGTAGTGGAGGCGGTGCGCAATGCCCCTAAAGCTCTCCGCCATAGACCTTCCATAAATCGGACAGGGTGACGCCCTCCACGGGCCCGGTGGCTACCAGCCAGGTGAAGAAGGTCCGGATCTTTTCCACCAACCGGCCCACCGCCTCTTCCGTGGGGAAGAGCCGGGTGGCCCCGGGCTTGAGCTCCGAGGAGTGGAAAGACATGGTGAGCACCTGGCCGCCGCGGCGGCGATGCAGCCGGGCCGCCAGCTGCATGGAGGCCAGCGGAAACCAGGCCGGCTGGAGCCCCGCGGCCCCCAGGTAGCGGAACCGGTCCCGCAGCCTGCGGCCCCAGGCGTCGGGGAGGGCCCGGGACAAGTTATAAGTGGCCCTGGCGGTCCCGGGCAGCACCGGCACCAGGGTGAGCGGCGCTTCTAAGACCCGCCTGCCTGGAAGGCCCGGGAGAAAAAAGGGGTCCGCCGGCGCCAGGAAGTCTTCGGGCCGGCTGCTTTTTGCGGTCAGGGGCGCAATGCTGCTGTCCACCCGGAGGCCCAATTCCGGGAGCAGAGCCATCAATTTGGGCCCCCAATCCAGCCGTCCCATGCGGAAGGAGCGGGGCTCCGCTCCCAGGGACCGGCGCACCTGGCCCACCAGGTGCGCCAATTTGTCCCGCAGCAGGCTTGCCGGAAGCAGCTCCGAGGGAATGGGCTCGGGATGAGTCAGGTCGGCGAAAGGCGGCGTATTCCAGGGATGGAGATGGACGCCGATCTCGGCCCCATGAGTCTCCCGCCAGGAGGCCAGGACCCGGCAGGCCCCGGGGTCCAGGGCCGCGTGGTGGCTCACCAGCAACGTCAGGGGAAAGCCGAATTCCCGGGGAATGAACTCCAGGCGGCCCAGCTCCGCCACATTGGTCACCCCCGGCGGGGTGCGGGGATAGTCCCCGGAGAATAAGCCTTCCTCCTCCACGTCGATGCTGATCACCAGTTTCATTTCAGGCTCAGCCCGGGGCTCCGTCCCTCAAGTCGATCGGCCACCTTGACGCTCTGGTGCCGCCGCTTGTCAAAGGCAATCTGGAAGGCCTGCCGGTAATCGCTCAAAGGGAGGAGGTGGGACACCAGGCCCTGGGTGGGATAATTCCCCGCCAGCAGCTCCACGGCCTTTTCATAGGTGCGGAGCCGGCGCCCCTTAAAGCCACCGTGGGCATACATGGAAGAACCGGTGAGGCGCAGTTCCCGGAACCACAGGCTGGAGAAGTCCACCGGGCCCAGGGAGCCGGCAGTGCCCACCAGGACGTAGGTGCCCCGGCCCCGCAGGACCAGGAGCCCCTCTTGCAGGGAATGCGTGCTGCCCACGCAGTCGAAGAACCACTCCGCCCCCCCTTCCAGGTTGCCACCCCCCAGGGTGGTGGGGACCAGGCGGGCGCCTACGGCCTGGCCCAGCGCCAGCCGGTTCGGGTCGGTCAGGACCAGGTCGGCCCCGCCGGCCCGGGCCAGTTTTTCCTGGAAGGGATAACGGGCCACCACCACCAGCCGGGCCCCGGAGCCCAGGGCCCGGAGGAGGCGCACCAGGTGCTGCCCGATGATGCCGGCCCCGTAAATCACCACGGTGTGGCCGTCTTGGGGGTAGTGGTCCAGGACCGGCTGCAGGGCGGAGGCCAGGGAATCGATGAGGACCCCGGCCTCGTCCGGGACGTTCTCCGGCACTCGCACCAGGCGGCTGGGATGGGCCGCCATGAACCGGGCCATGCCGCCCCCCGCGTCCCGGTTGTAGCCCAGGATGACTCCCGGGGCCAGGCCGCCGCCGGAGTCGCCCATGAAATTCTCGCACAGGTTGTAGTCGCCCTGGGAACAGAAGCGGCAGGGAGGGAGCCCCCGCACTTCGCAGGACAGGACCGGCTCCACCACCACCCGTTCTCCCGGGTTCCAGCCGGAGCCCGCCGGGGCCTCCGCCACTTCGGCCAGGACCTCGTGGCCCAGCACCGCGGGAAAAGAAGCGTAGGGCTCCAGCAGCATGGATTCGGCCCCTTTGAGCAGCCTGAGATCCGAACCGCAGATGCCGCACAAACGGTTGCGCAGGACCACCCAGTCCGGCCCCGGCGGGGAAAAATCGACCTCCTGCAATCTCAACGGCGCCACCCGGGCAAAAAAATGCCGGGGAAAGAGGCGGTTCAGCCCCCTGGCGAGCAAGTAACGCGGCACGGAGCGGTAATATACCAGGGCTTGCATGAAATACGGTTTTCAGTTTTCAGTTTTGGGTTTTCGGTTTGGGTTCACAATGATATAAATTCATAAATACGTGTTACAATTTTATTGCCCGGCTGTATTATATCGCGTTCAATTATAATCCCAAAGCCATTCTCCAAAGTATGTTTTTGACATGGCTGGTAAGTAAGGGGCCGTTTTTTCATCACTAACCGGAAACCGCAGACCGATAAACGGAAACCGATAAAAGCATGAGCACGCGGAGTAGGGTCTCGCTGGGAGTGGTGCTGAAAAACTTCCGGCGGTTGGCAAGACACCCCTGGATCGCCTCCAAGCTGGTGACCCTGCAGGGGGAGAAGTGGCTGTTCAACCAGCTGTACCCCCGGTCCCCTGAGGGGCGGGCCAACAAGATCCGCCAGTTGAGCATCAGGATCACCGACGTCTGCAACCTGCGCTGCCACACCTGCGGCCAGTGGGGGGACCAGGGGTTTCTCCATGGCAGGAATCTCCGGGAACTGAAAAAAAGTGAGGTGCCCCCGGGACGCTATCTGGAGGTGCTGGAGGACCTGGTGCGCCACGGCCACCGGCCCATGGTCTACCTCTGGGGCGGCGAGCCCATGCTCTACGAAGGGACCCTGGAGTTGATCGAGCGGGCCACGGCCCTGGGACTGCCCACCAGCATCGCCACCAACGGCACCCGCATCGCCGCGGCCGCCCGGCGCCTGGTCCAGGCTCCCATGTTTTTGCTGCAGGTCTCCATCGACGGCCCCGACGCGGCCCTGCACAACCAGGCCCGCCCCGCCGCGGGCGGGGCCGACAACTTCGCCGACATCCTGGCGGGCCTGGCGGCGGTGCGCCGGGAGCGGCAGATGCAGGGCCGCAATCTCCCCTTGATCGCCTCCCTCACCACCATTTCCCGGAGCAACTACCGGCACCTGCTGGACATCTACCAGTCCTTTCGCGACCAAGTGGACCTGTTCGTCTTTTACCTGGCCTGGTGGATTGACGAAGCAGGGGTGAAGGCCCACGAGGCCGATTTTTCCCGGCGCTTCGGGTTTGCGCCCCGGCTGCCGGCGGGCTGGATAGGCGGCTGGCGGCCCGATGATTACCGGGAGCTCAACCGGCAGCTGGAGGGCTTACTGACGATCTCCCGGCCAGGAAACGCCCCGCCCGTCACCCTGATCCCCCACCTCACCGGGGAGGAGAACCTGCGCACCTACTACACCGACCACCGGGCCCGCTTCGGCTTCGAGCAGTGCATCTCCATCTACCAGGCGGTGGAGGTGGACAGCAACGGCGACCTCTCGCCCTGCCGGGACTATCACGACTACGTGGTGGGGAACCTCAAGGAGGCCACCGTTACCGAACTGTGGAACTCCCCGGCCTACCGGAATTTTCGCCGCAGCCTGGCCACGGAAGGCCTCATGCCCGTGTGCTCCCGCTGCTGCGGCCTCATGGGGTATTGAGGTGAAGAATGAATTTGGGGGAGGGGGCCAGGGACCCACGGCCCCTGGGGAATTGACTTCACCCGGTCCTCCCCTCAGGCATCATCTTCCCCCGGCCCCTCCCGCCAGGGTGGTTTTGCTGCTGCAGGACCTGAGCTTCGGCGGCAGCCAACGCCAGGCCCTGGAGTTGGCCCGGCTCCTCGACCCGGATAGATTCCGGGTGGAAGTCTGGCTCATGGCCGGGGGCCGCGCCCTCCTGCCCCTGGCCCGGGACTTCGGCCTTGAGCCGGTGTGGCTTTCCCGGCGGCAGCAAGTGGGTCCGGATTCCCTGGTGAACCTCTGGCGGCGCCTCAGGAAAAACTCCGTTGACATTTTGCTGCCGTTCACCGTGGTTCCCAATATCTGGGGCCGCCTGCTGGGCCGCCTGGCTCGGGTGCCCCTGATCGTGGGCAACTGCCGGGGCGGCGGCGCTCCCCGGCGGCAGCACGAACGCTGGCTGTGGCCTTTGTCCCACCACATCCTGTGCAACAGCCAGGCCTTGAAGGATACGCTCACCGGGTGCTGCGGGGTGCCGGCGCCCAGGGTGACGGTGATCCGGAACGGGGTGGATCTGGATTTTTTCCGCCCGCCTGCGGACGAGGACCGGCCTGGGTTCCCTGTAGTCCTGTCCGTGGCCCGCCTGGTGCCGGACAAAGACCCCGGGACCCTGGTGCGGGCTTTCCACCTGGTGGTGGCGGCGCATCCCCGGGCCCAGTTGTGGCTGGTGGGGGAGGGCCCCCTAAAGGACTCCATGCGCCAACAAGTTCAGGACCAGGGTTTAGCGGACCGGGTCCGTTTTATGGAGGGCCGCCCCGACTTGCGGCCCCTGCTTAACCGGGCCAGTCTCCTGGCGCTCAGTTCCGTGGCCGAGGCCCTGCCCAACGTGGTCCTGGAGGCCATGGCCGCGGGCCTGCCGGTGGTGGCCACCCGGGTGGGCGGGGTGCCGGAGATGGTGGAGCCGGGCCGGACCGGCTGGCTGGCGCCCCCGGGAGACCCCCCGGCCCTGGCCGCGGCCATTTCCCAGCTGCTGGGGAGCGGGGAGACCCGGCGGGCCTTCGGCCGGGCGGGGCGGCGCCGGGTGGAGCAGGACTTTTCCCTGGCCGCCATGGCCCGGCGTTATGAACAGGTGCTACAGGCCCTCCTGCGGCGGGAAATGTGACAGAAAAGTGCAGGAGGGTTGGAAGGGGATTAAATAACACGTCTTATGTCATCAAGGATCTCAACTGATTCTAGTGGGGTGTTTCGTAATTAACTGGCATTACATTTCAAGTAAATCGGATATGGGGCGAGGAGACCTCGCCCCTACAATAAACCCTGTCGTATTGTAGGGGCGGGGTTCCCCCGCCCTTGACCCCCTTGCCAAGCAAGGTGATTTAGAAAAATGCTAATGGAACCTAAATTTGAAACACACCAGCTTCGCTCAGAATGACAACGAAGCAGAGATTTTCTTCTTACACCCTCATAGGCTGTGGTCCTGGCGGGGCGGCATGGCGGTTATGAAAACCGAAAATCGAAAACCGAAAACCGAAAACTGGAGACGGCAAACCCAACACTGACAATGCGCCTCGCCTACATCCTCCTCTGGTTTCCGGAGCCCTCCCAGACTTTTGTCCTGAACGAAGTCAACACCCTGGTGCGCCTGGGCCTGGACGTCAGGGTCTACACCCTCTTCGGGCCCCGGCCGGCCGGCCGCGTCGCCGGGATGGGGCCGGCCGCCGCGCCGGTGCGGCATCTGGGCACCGCGTCCCTGGGGACCCTGTTACACGACTTGTTCGCCTTAAGGGGCGACGGCGCCCGGACGGCGGCCTTCTTGAGGCAGGTGCTGATCCGCCGGTGGCGCCACCCGGTGACCGCGGGCGAAGCCCTCTGGGCGGCGCTGGCCGGGGTGCATCTGGCCCGCTCGTTTCGGCGGGACGCCATCCATCACATCCACGCCCCCTGGGCCGACGGACCCGCCACCGCGGCCTGGGTGGCCTCCCGTCTCAGCGGCATCCCCTTCAGCTTCAGCGCCCGGGCTTACGACCTGCACCCGCCGGACGGGGCGCTGCTGGAAAAGATGGCCGCCGCGGCCTTCGTGCGGACCAATACCCGGTCCAACCTGCGGTACCTGGCCCATCTGGCCCCGGACGCCGCCTCCAAACTGGTGAACATTTACAACGGCGTCGCCCTGGCGCCCCGGGCCGCACCCGCCCCCCCGCCGGGGCCGCCTTTCCGGTTGCTGGCCCTGGGCCGCCTGGTGGCCAAGAAAGGGTTTCCCGTGCTGCTGGCGGCTTGCCGTCGGCTGGCGGAAATGAAGGTGGATTTCCACCTCACCCTGGCGGGCGCCGGGCCGCAGCGCCGCCACCTGGCGGCCCTGGTGGAGAATTACCGCCTGGGGGATCTGGTGACCATGCCCGGGTTCATCCCCCACCGGGAGGTGCCGGAGCTCTTCGCCCGGGCGGACCTCCTGGTCATGCCCAGCGTCATCGCGCCCTCGGGGGACCGGGACGGCATCCCCAACGTGGTGTTGGAGGCCTTGGCCCACGAGCTCCCGGTGGTGGCCAGCGCGGTGTCGGGGCTCCCCGAGGTCATTTTGGCCGGAGAAACGGGCTGGCTGGTGCCCCCCGGGGACCCGGAAGCCCTGGCCGCGGCCATCATGGCGGCCCTGCAGGACCCCGCCGAGGCCCGCCGCCGGGCCCACGCCGGCCTGGACCTGGTGGCCCGGGAGTTCGACTCCACGAAAAATTATGCCCGGTTAAAAGTCTGGTTTGAGCATCGGGGGTGACGGGACGGACAAGACTAAGTGGCCCCGGTTCAATAGGTGAGCTTCTGGTCGCGGATGAACCGGTCCACCTCGGAAAATATTTCCGGGTTGCCGCAGAACTGCTCTTTCCCGAGGTTGCGGCGGAAGTCGTCCAGCCGGGCTTCAAAGGCGGGAATGATCTCGGGCCGGGGACGGAAGTCGGTAAAATACCGGCCGTATCCCAGGCGCTCCAGATAGAAGGCATTCAAATGCTGTTCGAAGGCCTTCTTGATGGGGAAAGAGAGCACCGGCTTGCCGTAGTATAGAGCCTCGGAAATCAGGGTGTGGCTTCCCCCGCAGACCACATATTTGCAAGAGGCCAGGTCGTCCAAGAAGCCTTCTTCAGAATTTTTCTTAAAGCGAAGATTCCCCTCCACCCGGTCCTCGTTGAAGCCGTATACCATCACCGGCGCCGTAATGGCCTTAAGGAAGGTAAAAAACTCCTGGAAGGTGGTGTACCCCTGGTAGGCCACCACGTGGTCGCCGTCCCGGGGTTGACGGGCCAGGACGCTTTCCCGCAGCAAGGGAGGCAGGACCTTCCCTTTTACCTTTGGCTTGGGCTCAGGCCGGAAAAAGGAGACGGCCAGATAATCCGAGGCCCAATCGTAGTGGGTGTGGATGGCCAGGGACATGCTGTAGTAACCCGGGAGCATCGTCCAGGGGACCGGGTGCCGGCAGAGGGTGACGATGTGCTGGTGATCCAGGGACAGGCAAGGGATGCCGGCGCGGCGCGCCACCCGGGGCACGAAAAACTCGTAGTCGCTCACTGCCACATCGGGCTTAAATCGGTCCACGATTTCCATCAACTGGCGGTAAATGGACCTCGACTGGCTCCTCACCTTGAGGGTGGAGTATAGCATGGCCGTCCACGCCATCCGGTGATTCCGGATGGGAGACTCAGGATTGGGGCAGTCCACCACCTGGAACTCCGGCCTCAGGACCGCGGCCCCCATACCGGTGCTGAGAAAGAGAAATTCGTGCTCCCTGAAGTGCCGGGCGATGGTCAACGCCCGCACCGCGTGCCCGTGTCCGGTGCATTGCACCCCGTAGAGGATTCTGGCCATAAATTATTATTTTAAACCAGGGCCGTTTTGCGGTCAACCGCGAGGAAGGAGGCTACCGGCGCAGGATGATCTCCCGCACCTTGCCGCCCCAGGTGACGCGGTAAGAGATGCCGCGCCAGGAGATGGTGTCGGTGCGCCAGGTCTTAAGATAGCTCCAGCAGGTCAGACCCAGGGCGCCGTAAAAGGCCGCCAGCCAGGGCCCCAGGGGGATCCTCTGGGGGACCAGGGTCCGGTACCAGGCTGCGACGCCGGTGAGGAGCGCCAGGAAACCTGCCCCCACCAGGGCTTCTTTACCGGGGACCAGGCCCACAATCCCCCCCAGGCAGGCCAGGGCGGCCACCAGGGGCGGAACCACCAGCAGGTAGACCGCCAGGGCGCCGCCCAGCCAGGTGCCGGGGAGACAATATTTCAGATAGAGGAGCTGCCGGGTCAGCCAGGCCTCCCAAACCTCCACGGTCTGGCCGGCCAGGTCGGTGGTGAGGCAGGCGGTGGCCATGGGCCTTACCCGGATGCCGGACCGCCGGAGGTGGGCCGCCATGGACACATCGTCCACCACGTTTTGGGACCACAGGCGTGCCACCCCTCGGTCCTCAAACACCGACCGGACAATGGCGGTGGCCCCGCCCCAGGGCTGGGAGATGCGGGGAATACCGTGCAGAAGCTGCAAGGCCAGCACCGTTTGCAACCTACCCAGGGTCGCCAGCCGGAAATCGCCGGGAATGATGCGGTGAAACCCGCTGGTCAGGACGGCTTTCCCGTCGACCAGGGGCCCGATGAGGTCCCGGAGGAATTGGGGCGGGGCCTGGTGGGTGCTGTCGCAAAACACCAGGATCTTCACGGAGTCACCCACAGCCGCCAGCCCGGCCAGGAGATTGTGGTTCTTTTGCGAGCAGGAGGTGGCCGGCCCGCTGATAACGTGGCGGCCCTTCGGGTTGGCGGCGAGCACCTCCCGCACCAGCAAGGTGGCCGGGTCTTCCTGGTCCCGGGTTACCAGGACCATCTCAAAGTCCGGATAATTCTGGTTCAGTAAGGATTGCAGGCTCCCCCGCATTTCCGGGGAGCTCCCGGTGAGGGGCACGATGATGGCGGTGCGGGGGCAGGGTTCTTCCGGGTCCCCGCCTTGAGGCGCCTCCGGAACGCGGCCCGGAAAGCTCTGGCGGACGTAGCCACGGCCTGACAGGAACAGGCCCAGGAGGAGCAGCAGTTCCAGGGCCATGGAGGATAGGATCAGTAAGTCCATCATGCTTCGGCGGTATTACCTTATCACACCATTTATTTAAAACGCCACCAGTGCCAGGCCAGGTACAGGAGGGGAGCCAGGGCCAGGGCTTCGGCCAGTTCCCGGGGCAGGTGGCCGCGTCCCAGCAGGTAAAGGGCGGTCCCGCCCAGAACCGCAACCCCCAGCTGTTTCATGGGCTTGGCCTGGAACAATCCCACCCGCCTCTGGGAGTATGATACGGTCAGGAGGGCCACCGCGCCCTTGGTCAAGACCATTGCCAGGGCCGCGCCCAAAAGCGGCGTCAGGGGGATGACCAGGGAGCACCAGAGGAGATTGAAGGCCAGGCCCCCCAGGTAGAAAACGAGGAGCAGCCTCTCCAGGTTCATACTGATCATCAGGAACGCGGCCAGGTTGTGGAGGAAGGCGAAGGCCACGGTCACCACCAGATATTTCTGCAGATGCACCGCCTCCTGGTACTGGCTGCCGTAAACCAACGGGATGAGCCGGTCGCTTTCGATAAACAGCACGAACATCACCGGCAAAGCGGCGGCCAGCAGCCAGCGGGCCGTGTTCTGGGCCAGGCCGGGCACCCGGGACCGGTCCGTCTGCCAGAGATGGACGAAAAGGGGATAAAGGATGCTTTGCAGCAGTAGGTTGGAGACCAGGGCCGAGATGCCGTCCACCATCTGCCAGGTGACGCTGTATTGGGCTACGCCCTGGGACCCGGCGTAACGCTGCAGGAAAAAAAGGTTGGCCTTGTTATAAAGGATGGCCGCCACCTCGATGAGGGCAAAGACCAGGCCCAGCCGCAGGGTGCCCGTCAGGCGGCCCAGGGAAGGCCACCGGAGACGGAAGCGGCCCCAGTAAAGGATCAGGGCGGCCCCGCCCGCCAGATTGCCCAGGGACTCGATGAGCTTGAAGGCGGCCACCACCAGGGGCGAAGCGCCCAGGATCAGGGTGAGGAAGCCGTAGCCGAAACCCAGGCCGGCCGCCAGGGCCTTAACCTTGCCCTGAAGGTCCTGGCGGCCCTGCACCTGCAAGGCCACGAAAAAAGTGTTGGCCAGGGCCTCCAGCCCCACCCCCGCCGTCAGCAGCAGCATCAGGCGCCTGAGCGGCGGGCTGTAACCCTGCCATTGGATAAAGCCCACCACCCCGCCCAGCGTCAGAAACAGCAGGGTGCCTTTCAGGAGGGTCACCTGGCCCAGGGCCTCCCCGGGGTCCCGGTCTTTCCGGGAGAGGAGGGTCACCAGGGGCAGGTTGAGGCCGAATTCCGCCACCAGGACCAGGATGCTCCCCAGGCCCAGGGCCAGCATGAATTCGCCGTAGGTGTTGGCGCTCACCCGGGCCAGATAGATGAAAAACACGGTTTGGCAGGCGTCCCGGACCCAGCGGGCGCTCAGCAGATAAGCGAACTTCCTCAGGATGCGGGGCGGGGCCGCCGGGGCCGCGGCGGCGTTCTCAGCCGGTTCTGGTTTATCCTGGCCGGAGGGCCTGGGAGGTTCCAATGGGCCTATGTTTTTGCTCCTTGGTCCGGGGTGGCGCCAACCTTCTTTTCGGCGTTTACTTTATACCAGATATTATGGAAGGCAATGGGGAAAAAGCCGCGCCACTGGAACCGAAGGAACCCCGCGCCTCACGCTTGGTGGCATTTTTTTTGGGGGGGGGGGTGAGAGGAGCTTTATGGGGGGGTGGGAAGCTCCTGGTCCCCCAGTCCTCCCCTAAAAACGATTTCCTGCCGGCTCAGGCCAGCCGTACCGCCAGGGACAGGCCGTCGTGCTCGGGGGAGTGGTTGGGCAAAAACCCCAGCAGGTGCACGGCGCGAAACTCACGGCGCCGGAAGATTTCCTGGTTAAAGGATGCGGCCCCGGCGAACCCCACGTTGTCCGCCACCAGGAGGCCTCCCACCCGCAGCAGGCGCTGGCAATGGTCCAGGGCCGGCAGGTAGGACTCCTTGTCGATGTCCAGGAAGATCAAATCCAAGGAGCCCGCCATTGCCGCCATCAGCTTCAGCGCCTCACCCACCCGGACCTCTACTCGCCCGGCCAGGCCCGCCCGGGCCAAATTGGCCCGGGCCCGGGCCGCCATCTTCTCATCCAGCTCCAGGGTGAGGACCCGGCCCCCCGCGGGTTCAGAGCCCCGGCCCAGGTAAATGGCGGAATACCCCGTGGCGGTGCCCAACTCCAGAATCTTCACCGCGCCGGTGGCCCGGGCCAGGATAAAGAGCAGTTCTCCCACCACCGGGCCCACAATGGGGATGCCCTGCCGCGCCGCTTCCTCTTCCAACTCCTTGAGCAGATCGTCTCTTGAAGGCACAAACCCCCGGAAATACCCCTCCAGGTCGGACATCATGGCGGACATGGCCCCTCCTTCAGTTGCGGCATCAAAGGTTAGAAGTTCTCGAAAAAAATTTTTGTTTAGTGTAATATTATGACAATAAACGCCCTGGAGGGGAAAGGCAAGGAGCCGGTTCCGCCTTTCCCCCGGGGTCAGGCCCCAGAGAAGGCATTGTCGAGGCTTTTCCAGAAAATACCAATCCGTCGGCTAAGGTCGGGGACGCCGCCAAGTCGTGGCGTCCCGGCGGCCCAGCGCCGTTGCCTCTCCTTGCAACCGCGGATTATGAAGGCCACCGGAATGCCCTTGCAGTGCGCCTAAAGATAGCATATGAAAAAAACCAAGTCTCAACGCGGCAAGTTCCTCTCCCGGTGGCTGAGCTCCACTCCGGAGCAGGCCAAAGACACCGGGATGGCCATGGTCCTCATCTGCCTGCTCTTGGGGTACTGGGGGAAGCTGCCCCAGTTTCTGCCGCTCAGCATCGCCCTGCTGATTCTCACCATGGCCTGGCCGGGTGCCTTTCGGCCCCTGGCCGGGCCCTGGTTCGGACTCTCGCACCTGCTGGGAAACGTGGTCTCCAAGGTCATCCTCACCGCGCTCTTTTTCCTGCTGGTCACCCCCGTCGGGGTCATCCGCCGGTGGTCCAAGGCAGATTCCCTGCAGCTGAAGAAGTGGAAAAAGGGGAGCGGCTCGGTGTTCGTGGAGCGGGAGGGCGTCATTACCGGTAAGGACCTGGTAAATCCGTATTGACCTAATACCCCTTTGCGTCTTGGCGGGAAGAAAAAGGAAATCACGCCAAGGCGCAAAGACGCAAAGAGTCAAATTAAGGAGTACTTATGGATTTCGTCCGTGATTTGTGGGGTTTCTTGAAGGTCCGGAAAAAATACTGGCTGCTGCCCATCATCCTGACCCTGCTCTTCTTCGGGGCCTTGATGATCTTCGCCAGCGGCTCGGCCATCGCCCCCTTCATCTACACCATCTTTTAAAGAGGGCCGGCCTTGTCTGCAGCGATTTTGGGGCTCTCAGCCTTTTATCACGACAGCGCCGCCGCCCTCCTGGTGGACGGCCAGATCATCGCCGCGGCCCAGGAGGAGCGCTTCACCCGCAAGAAGCACGACCCCGCCTTCCCGGCCCACGCCCTGGCCTACGTTTTGGGCGAGTCCGGCCTCAGGGTGTCGGACCTCAGCGCGGTGGCCTTTTACGACAAGCCCTATCTCAAGTTCGAGCGCTTGCTGGAGACCTACCACGGCTTTGCCCCTCGCGGCCTGCGCAGCTTCCTCATGGCCATGCCGGTGTGGATCAAAGAAAAGCTCCTGATGCGCTCACTCCTCAAGGAGGAGCTGGCCAAACACGGGGACGGCAGCCCGCCCTTCCTGTTTCCGGAGCACCACCTGTCCCATGCGGCCAGCGCCTTCTACCCCTCGCCCTTTCAGGAGGCCGCCATCCTCACGGTGGACGGGGTGGGGGAGTGGGCCACCTCCACCATCGGCTTCGGCGCCGGAAGGGACCTCACCATCCTTAGGGAGCTGCACTTCCCCCACTCCCTGGGCCTGCTCTACTCCGCCTTCACCTACTACTGCGGCTTCAAGGTGAATTCCGGCGAATACAAGCTCATGGGCCTGGCCCCCTACGGCAACCCGGACTCCGAGCAGACTAAGCGCTGGAAGGATCTCATCCTGGAGGAACTGGTGGACCTCAGGGAAGACGGGTCCCTGCTCCTTAATATGGATTACTTCAACTACGCCACCGGCCTCACCATGTGCATGGAGGACAAGTGGGAATCCCTCTTCGGGGTGCCGCTCCGGCCTCGGGAAGGGTTCCTGGACCAGCGCTACATGAACCTGTCCCTGGCCATCCAGCAGGCCACCGAAGACATCGTCCTCAAAATGGCCGACACCGCCAAGAGGCTCACGGGGGCCGACTACCTGGTGATGGCCGGCGGGGTGGCCCTGAACTGCGTGGCCAACGGCAAGCTGCTGCGCCGGGGCACCTTCAAGGACATCTGGATCCAGCCGGCGGCGGGGGACGCGGGCGGCGCCCTGGGCGCGGCCCTGGCGGCCTGGCACATCTCCCAGGAGCAGGAGCGCACCCTCCCCAACCCGGCCATGGACCATATGCAGGGCTCTTACCTGGGCCCCGAATTCGGGGCCGACGAGGTCCTGCGGGTGGCCCGGCGGCACCGGGCCCCCTCTAAACATTACCCGGATTTCGAGGAGCTCATCCGGGAGGTGGCGCAGCTGTTGGCCCAGGGCCTGGTGGTGGGCTGGTTCCAGGGCCGCATGGAGTGGGGCCCCCGGGCCCTGGGAAACCGCTCCATCCTGGGGGACCCCCGCCACCCGGAGATGCAAAAGCGCCTGAACCTGAAGATCAAGTACCGGGAGGGCTTCCGGCCCTTTGCGCCGTCGGTGCTCTATGAGGAGTCGCCCAAGTATTTCGAGCTGGACCGGCCTTCCCCCTACATGCTGCTGGTGGCGCCGGTGAGGGAAGAGCGCCGCCACCCCCTGCCGCCGGGGTACGAGAACCTGGAGCTCTTCGACCGCCTGTACCACCTGCGCTCCGAGGTTCCCGCCATCACCCACGTGGACTACTCGGCCCGCATCCAGACGGTGCATAAGGAGACCAACGAGAAGTACTGGCGACTGATCCAGGCCTTCAAGGAGTTGACCGGCTGCGGCCTCATCGTCAACACCAGCTTCAACGTGCGGGGCGAGCCCATCGTCTGCACCCCGGAGGACGCCTACCAGTGCTTCATGCGCACCGAGATGGACTACCTGGTCCTGGGCGACTATCTCTTCGACAAGAAGGAGCAGCCGTCCTGGCAAGAGGATAAGGACTGGCGCACCGAGTACGAGCTGGATTAAATCGCCGTCCAAGTTAAAAATTAACCACAGAGGCACAGAGACCACAGGGAACAACCAAGCAGTAGGGCGGCCATCACCGGCCGCTTAGGCGGGCGTGGAGGCCCGCCCCAACTTTTAAGCCCCAAATCTTCACTCCCGATCTGCCATCTGGCGTTTTCGTTATTTTTATTTTTCAATTCAACTAGTTGTGATATGGTGAGACGGTTTTAATAACTCCACCCGGCGTTTTCCACCGGAAACCGTAAACCGGAAACCGAAAACCAAATGAAAATCACCCTGGCCCAACTCAATCCCATCGTGGGGGACGTCTCCGGCAACCTGGCCAAGGCCCTGGGCGTCCTTAACGAAGCCGGCCCCGCCTCGGACCTCATCGTTTTTCCGGAACTCTTCCTGGTGGGCTACCCACCTCGGGACTTATTGGAGAAACCCGGGTTCATCGACCGGGTGCAGCAGGCCGTCCAGGAACTGGCGGAGCGCTCCCGCGGGTATCCGGACACCGGGGTGCTGGTGGGGGCCCCCCGGCCCACGGGACGCCGGTCGGGCAAGGGCCTCTACAACAGCGCCGTGCTGCTCCACCGAGGGCAGGTCGTGTTCCAGCGGAACAAATCCCTGCTGCCCACTTACGATGTCTTTGACGAATCGAGATACTTCGACCCGGCCGAAGAGGTGACCCCCTTTGCCTTCAAGGACGAGGTTTTGGGGATTTCCATCTGCGAAGACGCCTGGTGCGACCCGGAACTCTGGTGCAGCCACCTGTACGCCACCGACCCCATCAAGGAATTGGCCCGGAACGGGGCCACTCTGATGATCAACATTTCGGCCTCACCCTTCCAGGTGGGCAAGGAAGAAGTGCGTTACCACCTTCTCAACTACCACGTGCAGAATCACGGCAAGCCGTTCATTTACGTCAACCAGATAGGCGGCAACGACGAGCTCGTCTTTGACGGCGAGAGCATGGCCCTGGACGCCCACGGCAACCTCATGGCGCACCTGCCGGCCTTTCGGGAGGCGGTGTCCACCTTTGAGGCCCGCGTCCCTGGCCCGCCGGCCCCCTACGTCCCCCCGGAGCGAATCGCCACGGTTTTTGAGGCCCTGGTCCTGGGACTCAAAGACTACCTGCGCAAATGCGGCTTTTCCCGGGCGGTGGTGGGCCTGTCCGGCGGGGTGGACTCCGCGGTGACCTGCTGCCTGGCCTGCCATGCCCTGGGCCGGGAGAACGTCCTGGGCGTCCTGATGCCCTCGCCCTTCACCTCAAAGGAAAGCATCGAGGACTCCCGGAAACTGGCCCAGAACCTGGGGGTGGAGGTGAAACTCATCCCCATCACCCCCATCTACCAGTGCTACCGGGAATCCTTGAGAGAGCCCTTGCAGTTGGACGAAATCGACGTGACCCTGGAAAACATCCAGGCCCGGATCCGGGGCAACATCCTCATGGCGCTGTCCAACAAGTTCGGCTACATGGTCCTGTCCACCGGCAACAAGAGCGAGCTGGCGGTGGGCTACTGCACCCTGTACGGCGACATGAGCGGCGGGCTCAGCGTCCTGGCCGACGTGCCCAAGACCATGGTCTACGAACTGGCCCACTACCTCAACCGGGACCGTGAGATCATTCCCCGGGAGATCATCCTGAAAGCGCCTTCCGCCGAGCTGCGGCCCGACCAGAAGGACCAGGACACCCTGCCGCCCTATGAGGTTCTGGACCGGATCATGGACTACTACCTGACGGAGCGTTACTCCTACAAAGACATCGTGCACCTGGGGTTTGACCCGGACACCGTCAGGTGGGTGCTTCGGGCCATCGACCAGAACGAATACAAGCGGAGACAGGCGGCGCCGGGCCTGAAGATCACCTCCAAGGCCTTCGGCATGGGCCGGCGCATTCCCATCGCGGTGAAGCTGGAGATTTGAGACGGGGGCCAGGGGTTAGGGTTCAGGGGTCAGGGCAGAAACCAGGAAATGCCGCCAGGCGCCTGGCGCCGGTGATGGATTTGGCGGCAGAAATTTAATTGACGCTTTCTTTGTGGGTGTCTGCCCCCTACAAAATTCCCGTGCTAAGCCTTACAGAATGGGCCTAGCACGCGGTGCCCCCACTATCATCTGATTGATTTTAAAAGAAGAATGCAGGGTGGGACTGACCAGCATTGAAAGTCTCTTCCTGACCCCTAACCCTAACCCCTTTCCTCACATCACCTTGGGAGGCTTTTCGGGCCCGCCTGCCGGGGCGGCCTCCGGGGACGCCGGGGCTTCCTGAGTCGGCTCCGGCTGGGCCGGGGCCGCGGTTTCCGGCGGCGCCGCGGGAGGCTTTGCCTTTTTGGCGGTCTTGAAATAGGCGGGATCTATATCATGGAAGGGAGCCGGCACTTCCTGCACCAACTTCCAGGGGCCGCGGGGCTTGTTTCCCTTATATAGAGAGTCTTCCCAAAAGAAATAATATTTTCCCCGGTAGCGGAAGACGTCGGTGGGGAGATTGGGGGCGTAATAGACCTGGGGAACGCCCGGCACCGGGGTCCACCGCGGTTTGACATGGGGAGGGATGGGTTCGATTCTGATTTGAGCCCGGGCCGGGGATATGGCCAGAGCCACTCCCAGCGCCAGCGCCAATACGAAGAGAAGCCTGCTGACCCGCGGCATGGGCGGTCCTCCTGGAAGTTGCAATTTGCTCAAAAGGGGAGGGCCCCAGGGACCCTTCCCAATTATTATACCTCAACTTTTCCAGGAGGTGCGGTCCAAATTTTTTACCAGGGCGGGGGCGATTTGAAGCAGGAGCGGTTCACCATCAGGATGGCCTTGGGCAATTTGCGCACCGGGCGCCACGGCCCCAGGAGGTGTTTGCTCCGGTACCAGTAGCCCCCGGAAAAATAATAGTATTTATGGTGGAGGCGGAAAACGTCCCCCGGGACATTGGGGGCATAGAGAACCTTGGGGGACGAGGGCACCACCGTCCACGCCGGGGCCATGTCGGGCGCCACCGGCGGAGGCGGCGTTACCGCCTGGGCCCGGGCCGGGGCGGTAAATGCGGTTAACAACACCAAGAGCAAAATACCTCTTAAAACAGTGGCGGTCCTTAAACTGGGTTTACTGATAAAATCTGACATTTAGATTCCTCCGCTCGCGGTTATGCCGGGATGCTCCGCTGCCGGCCCACCGCCAGATCGTGCAGGGGGATAAGAATATCCGCCACCTCTTTAACCCGCCGGGCGCTCTCATAGGCGTCGATGACGTTGATGTGGACTCCCGGCGGCACCGCCGGCCCCGAGGCCGGGAAGTTTTGCTCGTTACAGCAGAACCCGGTAATCACCGCCTTGCCTTTGCGGGTGTGCACCACCACGGACTGCCCCCCCACGGTGTGGCCGGGGGTCAGCAGCACCTGGACGCCCTCCACGATCTCGGCGTCGCCGTCCAGGAGCACTACATTCACGCCCTCCAGCAGATCGGGAAAGTAGCGGTGATCCACCGGATGGGGGTTCTGGAAGAATTCGTACTCCCGCTTCTGCACATAGACCCTGGCGTTGGTGCACTTGTAATCGTTCTCGCAGTGGTCGTTGTGGAGATGCGTATGGATGATGATGTCGATGTCCTCCGGATTGAGCCCGAAAGTGTCCAGGGCCTCTTCGAACTCCTGGACCTTGAAGCCGTATTGCTCTCCCACTGCCGGCGGCACCATGAACTGCTCCAGGCCCGTGTCCACCAGGATCTTTTCCGGGCCGCCCTCCAGGTAGAAGACGTAAATGGGGATCCAGATGCGCTTGCCGTACCCTTTGAGGTAAGTCATGATGCCCTGGTCCGTTTCATTGGCGCCCACCACCAGAGGGTGAATGACGTATTCTCGCATGGCCTCCTCTCGCTGCGGTCCACCAGGAGCAACCGGCGCACCGCCGCCAGGTCGATGAAGCCGCCGAAATAGGCGAACTGCACCGGGCTCTCCAGATTCTCCGGCTAACCCTCCCGGGCTCCTTGCAGCACCCGCTCCCACATTTTCTCGGCTTAGATGACTGCCCTGACCTCGGAAACGTGGGCCTTGAGCCTGTCATCCGATGGGGCCAGGCTCACGGCTCACTTCATCCAGGGGGTAATAATCTTACGGGCCATGTTGATGGGAATGGCAAAGCCGATGCCCTGGGCCTGGGCCGCGATCATGGTATTGATGCCCACCACCCGGCCGTCGATGTCCAGCAAGGGGCCGCCGCTGTTCCCCGGGTTGATGGAGGCGTCCGTCTGGATGAAGTCGCCGTAAGTGCCTTTACCCAGGCCCCGGCGGCCGGTGGCGCTGATGATTCCCACCGTCATGGTCTTTTCCAGGCCGAAGGGGCTGCCGATGGCAATGGCCCACTGGCCCACCCGAATCCCGGAGGAATCTGCCATAACCGCCGGTTTTAAACCCTGGACCGGCACCTGCACCAGGGCTACGTCGAAACGGGAATTGGTGCCCACCACCCGGCCCTTTATTTCCCGGCCGTCATTTAGGTGCACCAGGATCTCTTGGGAGCCGGCCACCACGTGGTTGTTGGTCAGGATGTAGCCCCGGGCATCGATAATGACCCCGGAGCCTTGCCCCACCTGGCGGCGGCGGACGGGTTGCCCGAACTCCCGGAAACTGCCCTCAAAGGGCGTGCCCCGGAAAAAATCTTCGGGCGCGCCGTAGGGTTGGACGGTTACCACCCGGACGGCCTTCAGGCTCACCACCGAAGGCATCACCTGGTCCGCCACCCGGATGAAGTCGGACTGCAGCCCCACCGCGGAGGCGCCGTAGGCCGGGGCCGGGATCGCCTGCCACAGTCCGGTTATCAGGGCCAGGGCCCATCCCAGGGAGAGAAATATCGGCCACCAAGGCTTGCGCATGTGGTCCTCCAATTTGTTCATCCTGGGCGCCGGGAAGGAGATTTTCTGCGGCGCCCCCCATGACCTGCCGAAATTATACCGGTCTGGCGACGACCTGTCAGGTCCGTCGTCAATCAGGCTAAGGAAATTAAAGCAACAGCTGCGTCGGCCTGGCCTCCGGTTCCGGGGCCGGACCGATGATTTGCCGGACCCCAGACGGAATCAGGCTTTCAGCCAGGGCCAGGAAGGGCAGGCCCCGGGCCGGGTTCGCCACCGGCCCCGGGAGCGAGATTACGGAGGCCCGCGTCCCCGCCGATGGCGAGCGCCACCGCCGGCCCCTCCGGCCGGTGCCGGGTCCAAAAGACCCGGAGTTCACAGGGCCCGCCGCGGCCTTCGCCCGACCAACCCACCAGGGTGTGGATTTCCCCGTCGGGGTACTTAAGCCGCAGGGCCCGGCCCCGCCAGACCGGGGACAGCACCGGCAGCCGCAGCCGGGGCAGGCCCTGGGGCACGTTGTCCCCGGGTTTCACTTCGTATTCCAGGAAACGGCTCATAGTATGCAACCACAGATTACTATTTGGATTCGAGGCGGAGAACTTCGTTAATTTGAGCTCAATATATCATTTTTATAACCTTAGAGGAGGGATGGGGAGCGGTCAGGGAAATTCTTGCCACCGTCTTCAGAGTATTGCGTACCAGAAATACCTTGCAAAATTGATTCGTCTTTTTCCCTCCCCCTTGAGGGGGGAGGGTCGGGATGGGGGTGATTAAAATATCCACAATCCCATAATGTTAATCCGCCCCCCCCAACCCCCTCCCATCAAGGGAGGGGGAGTTTAGCCCTGAAAACCTTGTTAAGGTAATGGCGGAACAGCACCACAGGCAGGAGTTTTGTTAGCCCGTAACCCGGCAGTCAAGCAATACTTTCAGCACCCCGGCGCCCCGGGCCCAGGCCATGGCCTCCAGACCCTGGGCCAGGGAAAAGCTGCGGGCGATGAGGGGACGGGGATCCACCCAGCCCTGCTTGAGCAAACGCAGGGCCCCGGGGAAGGGGCCGCAGCGGCAGCCGGTCAGGCGCACCTCCGGCACCACCAGGCCGGCCGGATCGAGATCGTAACGGCCGGCATAAGTGCTTTTCAATACCACCGCGCCCTGGGGCCGCACCCGGGTCAGGGCCAGGTCCAGGCCGCCGGTGGCGCCGCTGGCTTCCACCACCACGTCGTAATCTCCGGGCGGCAGCTCGCTTTCCAGGTACGTGGACACTCCGTAAGGCTCGGCCAGCAACAGGTGCTCCGGATGGTGGCCGGCCAGGTGGACCTGGGCCCCGTGCAGGGCCAGGACCCAGGCGATCAGGAGTCCCAGACGGCCATCACCCACCACCAGGACCTTGTCCTCCGGGGAGACGGGCGCGGCCTCCAGCACCCGCAGGGCTGCGGCCAGGGGTTCGGTGAAGACCGCCACCTCATCCGCCACTTCCGCGGGAACGGCGTGTAGGTTGGCCGCCGGCAGGGTCAGATATGGGGCGAAGGCCCCGTCCCGGTCCTTGAGGCCCAACACCTGGCGCTCCCGGCAGTGGCGGGTCAGACCCCGGCGGCACCGGTCGCACTGGCCGCAACTGACGTTGATCTCGCCCACCACCCGCCGGCCCAGCCAGGGAGAGTTCTCGGGGCCGGCCACCGTGCCCACGAACTCGTGGCCCAACACCCCCCGGAAGTCGTGATAGCCTTTCAGGACCTCCAAGTCGGTGCGGCAGACCCCGGCCAGGTGTACCTGGATGAGGACTTCGCCGGGCCTGGGTTCCGGCCGGGGCAACTCCTTCATCTCTAACTTTCCGTCGAAATAAAGCGCAAGCATGGTTTACATACCGGTTTTCGGTTTTCGGTAAAATACATCTAGATGAAACATGGGTAAGGCGGGGCCATCGGCCCCGGCTTAACCTGCCCTGCTTAAGGGGTTGGGGGAGGGGGTTTGGGGGAGGGGGCAGGGGCTTTTGCCCCTGGCTCCCTCCCCCCAAAATTATCCACCTCCCCCCTCCGCCGCGGCTTCCTCCAGTACGGTTAGGGTTTGGGCCACGGTGGTCTCCCAGCTCAAGTGCGCCACCGCCTCCCGGGCGGCCCGGCGCACGGTTGGGTCCGGGCCCCGGCTCAGGTAGGCGGCCAGGGCTCGCCGCCAGGCCGGTCACGTCGTCCGGTTGGGACAAAATCTCACCGTTAAGCCCGGGGGTCAGAAACTCGGCGGCGCCGTTGGCCGCGGTGGTGACCACCGGGGTGCCGCAGGCCAGGGCCTCCAGCACCACGTTGCTGCAAGGGTCGTAGAGGGTGGGCAGCGCCAGCACCGCCGCGGCCTGGTAAAACGGGGCGGTCTCGGGCTGTGGCCCCCAGAACTTGACCCGGGGGGCGCACCCCAGCCTCCCGACCAACCGCCGATAGGGGGCCGCGTTCCCCTTGCCCACCACCCAGAGGACGCTGTGCTTATCTGTTAGACTGCCGAAGGCCTCAATTAGATAAGCCAAACCCTTGCGTTTAAAGCCGGAGCCCACAAATAAAACGATGCCGGCAGTGGGCGGCGCCCCCAGGCGCTGCCGCAGGGCTATCAAGGCCGGCTCCTCCTGGGGTCGAAATTTTTCCCGGTCCAGGCCGTTATAGATCACCCGGAGGCGCCCGGGGTCCACCCCGTAGTGACGGATAATTTCTTCCTTAACCTGCCGGGAGTTGGCGATGACCCGCCGCAATCCGGGATCGGCAAACAGGCGCTTCTCCAGGAAAAGCATCATCCGGTGAAAAGGGCGCAGGCGCTCCGCCACCCGGGCCGCGGGCGAGAGAAACGGCGCCCGCCGCGCCAGCCACTCCCGGTGGCAGCCGTCCCCGGCCCGGTAGACCTGCTGGTGCAGGGTGCGCTCCAGGCTGAAAACCACCTGGGGCGGGGATTGCCTCAAAAGGCGCCGGGTATTCAGGGCATAGGACAGCACTCTTCCGGCTTTGCCGCCCCAAACCGGCACCGGTACGTAGGCGACCCCGGGCCCCAGAGCTTTTAAGGCCTCCTTCTCGCCGCCGGCTCCATAAACCGTCACTTCGTGCCCGGCGGCCGCCAGGCCGCGCCCCAGGTGCGCCAGGGTGGTTTCCGCCCCGCCCAGTCCGCCCAGTCGCTGCCCTAGGATGGCGATTTTCATGGACTAAAGTCTAATTGACTCTCATCGGAATAATTGATCCGGTTTGGGTAGGGGCATGATTTATCACGCCCTAAGGGCCCAGGAATTGAGCTACCACCGCAGGGTCGCGGACTCCAGGGGCGGGTTTCAAACCCGCCCCTGCAATGCCTCATCATCTTCCTGAGCTTCGATAAACCCCGGGATCCCGTTGATTTCCGCCGATTAACCAGATTTTGCTGCGGCTGCCACCAGTTCGGCGAAGGCCGCCTTCTCGAAGGCCGCGGCCTTGTCCGAGCGGGGCGCCGAAGCCGGGCCCTGGATGACCCGCTGGGCCGGGGAAGTGTCCTGCTTCACCTTCGTAACCCGCATCTCCCACAAGGCCATGGCGTCGCTGGCTTCCATGGGTTCCCTGAGCAGCCGCATGGTCCCCTGGATGCCCATGACCAGGTCGTCGGCCGCCATAATTTCCAGGGACACCCGGCCGTCCCGGCGCAGGTTGGCGGTGGTGGCGCTGTGCCGCAGGGTGGCCACCAGTAGGGTCTGGTCGTCTTTGGCGTAGATGAGGGATACGGGGCAGGTGTTGGGGGCGCCGTCGGCCCCCACCGTGCCGGCTACGGTGATAATCTTGTTGGGGTGGTCATTAAAGAGGGCCATCAGGTCGATAATCTGCTCCTCCCCGGGCTTCCGGGCCACGTTCACCATGAGTCGGTCCCCTAAGACTCTGGCCATGCCTTTCTCCTCTAGAATAGGAGGCGCAGGCCTTAGCCTGCGTGAATTGAGCCAAGCTATCAAGGGCGCAGGCCAAAGCCTGCGGCGATAACTATCAGGTTGTTGAAAAATGGATTTTCCATGTCATCCTGAACGAAGTGAAGGATCTCAACTGACTGGAAATACGAGATTCTTCGCTTCGCTCAGAATGACATTTAAACCTGTGGGTGGTTCGACAGCCAAGTGCCATCTCAGGTAGGGGCGGTTGGCGCACCGCCCTAGGTCAATATCTTTGATCCTTTAGTCCATTCCTCCAACCGTTGCAAAACCTCGGCCGCGGTAAGTTCCATTAGGCAGCGGCTGATCTTGGAGCCCTGGCAGCCGTCCCGGCCGCAAGGCAGGCAGTCCCAATCCTTGGTGATCACCAGGTGGTTCTCGCCCCAGGGGCCCCAGTTGAACACCCCGCTGGGGCCGAAGAGGGCCACCGCCGGGGTGTCCACCGCCGCGGCCAGGTGCATGGGGGCGCTGTCCACCCCGAAGAAAAAGCGGGCCCGGGCGATAAGGGCCCCCAGCTCCTTCAGGCTTAAGGTCCCCACCAGATTTATGGGGTCAACTTGGCTTTCTCTAAGAATCTCGGCCAGCAACTCCTGCTCCAGGGAGGCCCGGGACCCGGTGAGGACCACGGGCAGACCCCAGTCGCCTTGCAGGGCCTCCAGCATCCGGGCGTAGCCCGCGGGGGTCCAGCACTTGAAGCGCCAGCCGGCCCCGGGGTGCATGACCACGAAGCCGCCGGGGGTCAGGTTAAGGGCGGCGAGCCGCTCTCGCACCCGCCCTTCCACCGCCTGGTCCCAGAAAAACTGGAGGCGCGGGTTTAAGGGCTCGATTCCCAGGGCCCGCAGGGCCTCCAGGTTCTGGTCCACCATGTGCATCCTGACCGGCGGCCGGGGCAGCAACCGGGTAAAGCAGAGCCGCCGCTGCCAGAAGGGCTGCCCGGGATGGACAAAGCCGACTCGCTCCCTGGCCCCGGACAGCAACGAATAAATAGCCCCCCGGTCGCCGCCGGAGAGATCGATGACCAGGTCGAAGCGCCGCCGCCGCAATTCCCGGACGAATCTTAGGGCCTGGCTCCAGGTCTCGCCCCGCCGGTCCACCACCAGCAGCTCGTCCAGCCCCGGGTGGCCGGCCACCATCTCCTCCGTCCCCCTGGGGACCAGGTAAGCGAGGTGGCAGTGAGGCCAGGCCTCTTTCAAGGCGCCGATGACCGGGGTGCTCACCAGGACGTCCCCCGGCTGCTTCAGCTTGATGACCAGGACGCGTTTAAAGCTCATCGGCCTCCCGGACCGCTTGCCTGGGGCCCACCGCCACCCCCCGCTTGGAGGCGCGGATGAATTCCAACAGGTGGGAAACTTCCGGGGTCAGGGGAACTTCGGCCTCCACCTGCTCCAGGGCCAACTTCAGATTCATCCTGGTCCCGAACAGGAGCCGCACTGCGCTGGCGCAGGGGGGCGATCTGCTCCCGGGAAAACCCCGCCCGGCGCAACCCCACCAGGTTGAGGCCCTTGACGGTGTGGGTGTCGTCGATGTTGCAAAAAGGCGGCAAATCCCGGGAGGCCCGGGCCCCACCCCGCATCATCACCAGGGTGCCCACCCGGATGAATTGATGGAGCAGGCAGTTGGCGGAGATAAAGGCCCGGTCCGCCACTTCCACGTAGCCGCCCACCAGGGCGCCGTTCACCAGCACCACGTGGTCGCCCAGGGACGAGTTGTGGGCCATGTGGGAGAGCGCCATGAGGAAGTTGTGGTTGCCCACCCGGGTGGCGCTCCCCGGCTTGGTGCCCCGGTGGATGGTGACGTATTCCCGGATGAGGTTGTGGTCCCCGATGAGGGTGTAGCTCTCCCCCCCTTTGAAGGCGTAGTCCTGGGGGTCATAGCCGATGACGGCCCCGAAGCCGATGAGGTTATGCTCCCCCATGGTGGTGTAAGGGCCGATGTAGGCGTGGGCCAGGATGCGGCACCCCGCCCCGATGCGGCTGGGGCCGTCGATGATCACCCCGGGGCCTACTTCCACATCCGGGGCCAACTCCACGTCGGGGGCGAGGCGGGCGCTGGGGTCAATGGCCATCTGGTTCAACTCCCCGGGTAAGTTCCCGCAGGTAATAATATTTCAAAAAATTATAGCGACTGGACTGGCGCGACAGGCTGAGCCCCAAAGCGCCTTCCAAAAAACCGCCCTTAAGGAAGAACAGATTCAGGAACGTCAGGGCTGGCCGCCAGACCAGCTCTCCAGGAAAGGGCCGGCGGCCGTGCTTGACCATCTCTTTGGCAGCCAGGCGGGCGTAATGTTCCTGGCGCGCCGCGTATTCTACGAGGTTATCGTAAGAATAATGCTCCAGAGGAGTCTGCAAATTCCCCACCGGCCCGGCCACCTCCACTTCTTCGTGGACCTCCCGGTCCCGGAAGCGCCCCTGGCTCCGGCGGAACAGCCGCAGGGTGTAATCCGGATACCACCCCAGGCGCTTGATCCAGCGGCCGCCAATGTAGTTCTTCCGGGGCACCCGGTAGCCGCTCAGGGGGCCGTTGGCTTGGACTACCGCCAGGATTTCCGCCTGCAAGGCCGGGGGCACCCGTTCGTCCGTGTCCAGGGAAAAGACCCAATCGCCCCGGGCCTGGTCCAGGGCGAAGTTCTTGGTGCGGGCAAAGCCCTGCCAAGGGGCGGCAACGACGCGGTCCGTGTAGGCCCGGGCCAGCTCCACGGTGCGGTCGGTGCTGCCCGTGTCCACCACCACGATCTCATCCGCGAATTTGACGGACGAAAGACAAGGGCCGATGTTGGCTTCCTGGTTCAAGGCGATGACGGTGACGGACAGCATAAAGACGGTTTTTGGTTTTGAGTTTTTGGTTTTTAGTTGTGGGTTTTCGGTTTGGCTCTTTAGTTCTAAGGTCCGGCTTGTAAACCAGAGCTTTTACCAAAAACCAAAAACTAAAAACTATTCATTCTCAAGGCGCTTGGCCTCTTCGATGAGCATGATGGGGATATCGTCCTTGATTTCGTAAAGCAGGCGGCACTTATCGCAGATGAGGCCGTCGCCTTTCTCGGTGAGCCGGATCTCCCCCTTACACTTGGGGCAGGCCAGGATCTCCAACAAATCCTTGCTGATGGCCATTTTTCCTCCACTTAAACCAGGCACTGGACCCAGTTGGCAAATAGCAGACTCATCCCGCCCAGTTTTGCATCTTAAATTAAACTCAGGTTGCATAATATCAATTAATTTCCGCGGAGAGACAAGATTTTCTCGCACGCCGTCCGGACCTCTGCCACCGGCAGGTCCGTAAGGCAGCGGGGCTGGGGGCAGCGCCGCTTGAAGCAGGGGCTGCACATCAGGCCCAGGCGCAAAATCTGGTGCCCCTCGCCGAAGGGCCCGGTGCGCCAGGGCGCGGTGGGGCCGAAGAGGGCCGCCACCTTCGTCCCCAGGGCCGCGGCCAGGTGCATGGCGCCGGTGTCGGTGGTCACCGCCAACCGGGCGGCTTTGAGGACCCCGGCCAGCTCCGCCAGGGAGGTGTGGCCGGCGAGATTCACCGCCGGCTCCCGAATTTGAGCGCAGATCTGCGCCGCCAGATCCCGGTCGGCGCCGCTGCCGGTGACGGCCACCTGGAAACCCTGGTCCCGGCTCAGCCAGTCGGCCAGCCCGGCCCAGGACGCCGCGGGCCATAGTTTGCTGGGCCAGCGGGCCCCGGGATGGAGCACCACCAGGGGGCGACCCGCCAGGTCGGGAAGGAGCGGGCGGAGATCAACGGCAGCCTCCAGGCCCAGGCGAAACCGGGGCAGGGCAGGGGGGGAGGCCTCCGGGGCCCCCAGATGGCGGGCCAGGTTGAGATAGCGCCACACCGCGTGGGCTTCCGGGTCGTAAGGCGGCAACCGCTCCGTCAAGACCAGGTAACTGCCCTCCCGGGTCTTATCGTAACCCACCTTGCGGGGGCTGCGGGAGAGCAATACCCACAGCGCGCTCTTCAGCAGCCCTTGCAAATCGACCACCAGGTCGAAGTCCCGGGAGCGCAGCCGGCGCAGGAGGCCGCCAAAAATGGCGGGATTGTCGCCCCGGAAAAACTGGCCGGGCCTGAGGCGCGGCGCCTCCCACACTTCATCCAGGGCGGGGTGTCCGGAGAGCAAGGGGGCGTAAGCCGCCTCCACCAGCCAGGTGATGCGGCCCTGGGGGTAGGCGGCCCGCAGGGCCTCCAGGGTGGGGAGGGTGTGGAGCACGTCTCCGAAGGAACTCAGCTTGACCAGCAAAATCCGGGGGCGTCGATTAGATAAGGTCATAGCCACGCTCAAGGAATGACTTAGAGGCTCTATGAAAAAATCGCCAAAAAAATTCAGGTCCTTGCCGGCCTCGAGTGTTCCAAATAATCCCCCCTTGCCCCCCTTTAGAAAAGGGGGGAACCATGAGGGCGACCAATCTAGATGCCTTTAAAGTCCCCCTTTTCTAAAGGGGGATTTAGGGGGATTAAAAAGTTCTTACAGCAAGCCGCGGAATATTCTTGAACTATGGGACTTTTTTCAAGTCCGCCAGAATCCACCTGACCGCCTCCGGCAGGTTCTCGGCCACGTGCACCGGGGCCACCGGGCTGGCGCCCTTCAGGTATTCGTATTCCCCCCGGCCATAGCCGCTGAGCACCAGAATGCCCTTAACTCCGGCGTTGGCCGCGGTTTCCACGTCCCGGTAGCGGTCCCCCACCAGGTAGGAGCGCGCCAGGTCCAGGTCAAGCTGCCGGGCGGCTTCGAGGATCAGGGCGGGCTTGGGTTTGCGGCAGGGGCAGTGGTCGTCGGGCCCGTGGAGACAGGTGTAGATGCCGTCCAGCTGGGCGCCTGCCGCAGCCAGCATCTTTTCCAAATGACGGTGCACCTCCGCCACCAGCGCCGGCGGGAAATAGCCCCGGGCCGCGCCCGACTGGTTGGTAACCACCACCGCCTTCACCCCGGCCCGGTTGAGCGCCCGGATGGCGGCGCCCACCCCAGGGAGCAGCTGGAAGCGGCTCAAATGGTTGATATAGCCCATCTCTTCGTTGATGGTGCCGTCCCGGTCGAGAAAAACCGCAGGGCTGCTCATGGGACCTTGGTGAGCCAGGGACGGGCCGCGGCCATGACCTCGGCCACAGTGACGGTGTTGAGGCAGGGATAACCGATATCGCAAGTCCGTTTGAAACAGGGGCTGCAGTCCTGGGGATGCTGCACCACCGTGGCCTGGAAGGAAAAGGGGCCGGTGGTCATGGGGTCCGTGGACCCGAAGATGGCCACCAGTGGGACCCGCAGGGCTGCGGCCGCGTGCATCAACCCGGAGTCGTTGGTGACCAGCAGGTCGAGGCGGCTCAGCACGGCCAGGGCCTGCCGCAAGTCGGTGCGCCCCACCAGGTCCAGGATGGGGCACCCAAGGAGCTCTTTGATCTGGTCCGCCACCGGTCGCTCTTCCGGTCCCCCCAGCAGGAGCAATCGGGCCTCATATTCCTGGTGCAGCTCGGCCCCCAGGGCCGCCACCCGCTCCGGCGGCCAGCGTTTGGCCGGCCCGTAAGCCGCGCCCGGGCTTAAACCCACCCAGGGGCCGGCGCCGTTCATGGGGGCCGCGGCCAGGAGTTCCCCGGCGGCCGCAATCTCCTGGGCTCCCAGATAGAGGGTCGGCGGCGCAAAGGTGGAAAACTCCCCGAAGGCCGCCAGCAGGCCCAGGTAATAATAGACGGTATGCAACCCCGCCAGGCTGCGCCTGCCGGTCACCGCCACATTGAGGAAGGAGCGGCGGGCGTCGACGTTGTAGCCTACCCGCACCGGCACCCCCACCAGCCACAGGCCCAGGGCCGACTCCAGGGAGTTGGGCAAGGCCAGGGCCAGGTCAAAGCGGCCCCGGAGTCCCCAGAGGACCTGCCACTTGCCTCGGCCGTAGGGGTAGGTAATGACTTCCGCCACCGCGGGGTGCGCCTCAAAGAGGCCGGCCACCCGCCGGGCCCCCAGCACGGTAATGCCAGCCTGGGGAAAGAACTTATGCAAACCGCTCAAGACCGGCAGGCTCATCACCGCGTCTCCCACCCAGTTGGGAGAGCGTACCAGAATCTCCCGGACCCGCTCCGGGTCGCCGGCAAACTTCCCGGAGGTCCGGAGCTCCTGGAAACGCTGGCGCACCTCCAGGGGCAAGGGCTGTTCCTGATGGCTGAGAGAATTATTCATTGGGGCCATTTTTGCCGGATGCGGTGCCAGATCACCCTCCCCAAGGGGGTCCCTATTTTGCATAATTTAACATAGTATCCTGAGTCTGCCCATCCTGCCTCGCCGATCTGTTAAATTAGCTGGCCACCACCCGCCGTTCACCGCCCAAGAGTTCCAGGATTTGGTCAGCCTCCGGGAGGCGAGCCTCCACTTCCAGGACCCAGAGGGGGAGGTCCGCCTGCCATTCCTCCCCCAGCCGGGCCCAGTCTTTGCCGGTGGTGACCAGGGCCGCGGCTTGTCGCAGCTGCGCCTCCCGGACCAGTTGCCGCAAGTCCGGGGCGCCGAAGGCGTGGTGATCGGGAAAGACCCGGAAGCCTTTCAGGTTTACCCCCAGGTCGGTGAGGGTGCGGCTAAAGACCGCCGGCCGGGCCAGCCCCGCGAAGGCGTACAGGTCCAGGCCTTCAAGGGCTTGCGGCGGCACTTCCCCGCCGTCCGGATAGCTTCGGGCCGCCACCGGCAAGATGGCGGCGGTGAGAATAGTTTTATCGGCAAAGGACGCCTTGAGGTCCGCCAGCGTCGCGGCGTGGCGTCCGGGTTGAAAGCGGGTCAAGATGAGGACCTGGGCCGCGGTCAGGGCGGCCGCCGGCTCCCGCAAGGGCCCCCGGGGCAAGAGACAGCCGTTACCGAAAGGAGACTCCGCGTCCAGCAGGACGATATCCAGGTCCCGGTGCAGCTTAAAATGCTGGAACCCGTCATCCAGCAGAAAGAGGTCCGGCCGGCCTTCCCGCCAGGCGGTTAGCCCTGCCTCGTAGCGGTTTCCCCCGGTGTAAACGGCCACCCCGGGCAGCGCCCGGGCCAGCCAGTAGGCCTCTTCCCCTACCGCCGGCGGCTTGGCGAAGACGCTGCTCCCCGTCCGACAGCCGGGTGACGCCGCGGCGTTGGCCGCCGTAGCCCCGGCTGAGGATGGCCACGCGCCTGCCCCGATTCTTGCAGCCGCCGGGCCAGCCAGGCCGTCACCGGGGTCTTGCCGGTGCCGCCCACGGTAAGGTTGCCCACGCTCACCACCGGAGCCGGCAGGCGCCTGGCTTTAAGAAGCCCGCGGGCGTACAGCTCCCGGCGGGCCCGGGCCCCCAGCCCGTAAAGCGCGGCCAGCCCCGAGGCCAGGGCTCGCAGAGGCAAAGGGGCGGCGCCGTCGGATTCCTGCAAGCGCGCAAACAGGTTATGCCAGTGAGGGTTCACCCCCAAGTTCCTTATTTCATGGCCGCGTTTAGCGTCTCCTGGTAGCACTTCCGGGAGTACTCTTTCACCATGCGCCGGGCGCTGAAGGTGGCGGCGGTGGTCTTGATGGCGGCTTTCATAAACTGCACCCAGCCCCGGGGGACGCCGTCGTCGTCGGTTTTATAAAAGAGCGGCACCACCTTCTGCTCCAGAATATTATAAATGGCTTCGGCATCTTTGGCATCTCTATTCTCTGGGTCGCCATCGCCGAAGGCCCAGCCGTTGGCGCCCTTAAACCCCTCGAGCCACCAGCCGTCCAGGATGCTCAGGTGGGGCACCCCGTTCAGGGAGGCCTTCATGCCGCTGGTGCCGCAGGCTTCCATGGGCGGCAGGGGATTGTTGAGCCAGACGTCCACCCCGTGGACCAGGTACTGGGCCAGCTGCTCGCCGTAGTCCTCCACGAAGGCGATTCTCCCCGCCAGCTCCGGGTCCCGGCAATGATTGAAGATGCGCTGCAGGATCTGTTTTCCCGGGTCATCGGCGGGGTGGGCCTTACCCGCAAAGATGATCTGCATGGGGTGCCAGGGGTCGTTGAGGAGCCTTTTGAGACGGTTGAGGTCAGAAAAAATCAGCTCCGCCCGCTTGTAGGTGGCGAACCGCCGGGCAAACCCGATGGTCAGGATGGTGGGGTCCAGCATGGTGCCAGCCGCCACCACGTTGCAGCAGTTGATCCGATTGCCAAACCAGCGCAGCCGGGCCCGTTCCCGGATGCGGTCGATGAGCTTGGTCCTGAGGCCGCAGTGCACCTGCCACAACTCCTCGTCGGGGATTTCCTCCAGCATCTCCCAGACCGCGGGGTTGTCCTGGTCTTCCAGCCAGTTGGGGCCCAGGTATTGGTTGAACAACAGCTCCATCTTGGGGTTGATCCAGGTGGGCACGTGGACCCCGTTGGTGATATAGTCGATGGGCACCTGGTCCACCGGTTTATCCGGCCACAGCGGCTGCCACATGCGGCGGGAGACCTCGCCGTGTCTCTTGCTCACCGCGTTGCGGTAGGCCGACATCCGCAAGGCGAAGGCGGTCATGTTGAAGCCGGCCTCGGGGTTTGCGGGGTTCCGGCCCAGGTCGAAAAAAGCCTCCCGGCTCAGGCCCAGCCGGGGCCAGTAGCGGCTGAAATACTTGTCCATCAGCTCGAAGGAGAACACATCGAGGCCCGCGGGCACCGGGGTGTGGGTGGTGAACACCGAGGTGGCCCGCACTTCCCGGGCCGCCTCTTCGAAGCTCAGCTTATTGTCCTCCATGCGCTCCCGGACGCGCTCCAGCAGGGCGAAGGCCGGATGTCCCTCGTTCATGTGCAGCGCCGAATGTTTGATGCCCAGGCTTCTCAATACCTCGGTGCCCCCCAGGCCCAGGACGATTTCCTGCAATAGCCGCTGCTCCAGGTCGCTGATATAGAGGTGGTCGGAAATCCGGCGGTGCTCGGGGTTGTTGGCCTCGATGTCGGTGTCCATCAGGTACAGGGAGACTGCGGCCCACCATGGCCTTCCACACCGACACGTAAATGGGCGGGTCGCATACCGGCACCTGCACCAGCAATTGCTCCCCTTTGTCGTTGAGCACCCGGGTGATGGGCGCCGCGTCCCGGTCCAGGACTTCGTCGGCGCCTTCCTGCCAGCCGTTGGCATCGAGCTTCTGGCGCACGTAGCCGTCGGGATACATGAACCCCATGGCCACCAGGGGGATCCCCAGGTCGCTGCACTCCTTGAGATGGTCCCCGGCCAGAAAGCCCAGGCCCCCGGCGTAAAAGGGCAGCGACCGGTGCAGGCCGTACTCCAGGGAAAAGTAAGCGATGGGATGGCACTCGGCGCCGGTGACGTTTTCGGTGAACCAGCACACCTGGGTCTCCAGTGCCCGGTGGAATTGATCCATGACGGTGTCGTAGTGGCGCAGGTACCTGGGGTCGCCGGCCGCGTCGGTGAGGACCTCCTTGGGCAGGATCTCCAAGAGCTTCACCGGGTTGTAGAAGCTGTCCTTCCAGATCTCCCGGTTCAGCCTTTTAAACAGGATGCGGGCCGCGGGGTGCCAGCTCCACCAGAGGTTGAAGGCCAGTTCCCCCAGCCCGGCGATCCGTTCGGGGAGATTGGGGAACCTCTCTTTCGGGTCATCGGTGTCAGTCATGGCGGCTTTCCCTTGATGGACGGTAACTGATTAGTTCCACTGGCGATTGCTCTAACTATCCATACTAAGACCAGAATCCGGGAAAGCAAGGCCGGGTTGCGTGGCCCATTTCAAGGGGTTGGGAGGGGTGCTCGAGGGGAGGGTGGACATAGTTTTCCCCCGGCCCCCCCCCTCAAACTCGCCACCGGCGCTCTGTAGGGGCGACCCGCCGGGTTGCCCCTGCCGAACTCACGACCCCAAAAACATTACCCATGATTATTTAAAGAGATTCCTCGGTAGGGGCGGGTTTGAAATTCGCCCCTACAATCAGCTAACAAATATTATTTCAAACTCCGGGCGGCCCGGGGCTCCGCGGCGCCCGGGGTCTGGTTTTCTTCGTGGGCGAACTGCATTTCGTAGAGGCGGCAATAGAGGCCGTCCTGTTTCAGGAGGTCGGCGTGGGTGCCGGTTTCCACGATGCGGCCCTCGTCCAGGACCACGATGCGCTGGGCCCCTCGCACCGTGGAGAGGCGGTGGGCGATGACCAGGGTGGTGCGGCCGCTGATGAGCCGGTCCAGGGCCTGCTGCACCTCCCGCTCGGATTCGGAGTCGAGAGATGAGGTGGCTTCGTCCAGGATGAGGATGGGCGGGTCCTTGAGCAGGGCCCGGGCGATGGCCAGGCGCTGGCGCTCGCCGCCGGAGAGGCGCACCCCCTGCTCGCCGATGACCGTGTCCAGCCCGTCGGGCAGGGCCGTGACGAAATCGAAGGCATAGGCGGCTTTCAGCGCCGCGATGATCTCGTCCTCGGTGGCGGTGAGGTTCCCGTAGGCCACGTTGTGGCGCACGGTGTCGTTGAAGAGGATGGTCTGCTGGGTCACCACCCCGATCTGGTCCCTCAGGGAGGCCAGGGTGACGCGCCGGATGTCCTGCGCCGTCGATGAGGATGGCCCCGGCGCTCACTTCGTAAAAGCGGGGCAGCAGGTTAAGCAGGGTGGTTTTGCCCGCGCCCGAAGGACCCACCAGGGCCACCACTTCGCCCCGGCCCACGGTGAGGTCGATGTCCTGGAGCACTTGGCGGCCGTTGGTATAGGCAAAAGCCACCCCCCGGTAGACGATCTCGGATTTGAGGGGCGGCAGATTCAGGGCGCCGGGGGCGTCCTGAATTTCCGGCTCCCGGTCCATGAGCCCGAAGACCCGCACCGCCGCGGCCAGGCCCTCCTGGACGGTGTTTTGCACCCCGCTCAGGCTCTTGATGGGCTGGTAGAGCATCAGGAGCGCCGCCAGGAAGGAGAAAAAGGTCCCCGGGGTGGAGGTCCCCCGGATGACCGCGTAGCCGCCGTAAAAGATGATGCCCGCCATGCCGAAGGAACCCAGGAGCTCCATCACCGGCGGGGAGATCTCCCGGGTGGCGTTGAGCCGCATGCGGGTGCGGAAATAGTCCCAGTTGGCCTTAAAGAAGCGCTGCTGCTCGTAATCCTCCCGGGCGAAGGCCTTGACGATGCGCTGGCCGATGAGGCTTTCCTGGAGCACGGTGTAAAGGTGGGAGTTGGCCACCTGGGACTGGTGAGAGATGCGACGGATGCGCCGGCCCAGGTGGACGATGAGGAGCACCGCCAGGGGGAAGACCGCCATGGACAGCAGGGCCAGGCGCCACTCCCGGTAGAAGATGACCGCGGCCAGGCCGAAGACCGTGAAGGAGTCCTTGAAAAAGCTGGTGATGGCCCGGGTCACCGCGTCCTGCAGCAGGTTGACATCGTAAGTGAGGCGGCTCATCAAGACCCCGGTGGCCTCGCCGTCGAAGAAAGCCAGGGGCTGGCGCTGCAGCGCCCCGAAGAGCTGGTCCCGGAGGCGCGTGACGATGCTGTTGCCGATGTAGCTCATCTGGTAGTTGTGGGTGTAGGACAGCGTCCCTTTGACCAGGTAGAGCAACACCACCAGCGGGGGCAAGAGATAGAGCATGTGCTCTTTTTTGCCGAAAAAGACGTCGTCCAGGACCGGCTTTACCAGGTAGGCCAACAGGGCGGTGAGGGCCGAGACCCCCAGCATGGCCAGGACGGCTCCGGTCATGCGCAGCTTATGGGGCTTGAGATAGGCCAGCAGCCGCAGATATAGGCGCAGATCAGCTTTATTCATGAGGGACGTGGAATAAATATGTTTATTTTTCAATATATACCCCATCGGGACCAAGTTTTCCAATAAAATCCCGGCCGTGGAGCAGGGCAGGGGAGAGAGCAGAAGGGGAGAGTTCTCAGGGAGAGGGTTAGGGGCCGATGGCCCTAACCCCTCCCTGAAACCCACCCCCAACCCCTTAAGGGCGTAATAAACTGGGTTGGCGAAGTCGGGCGCAGCCCGCCTCCGCCAACCTCCAATTCAGGGGGCTGGGAGGGGAGCTGGAGGGGAGGGCGGGGGACTTGCTGTCCCCCCGGCCCTCCCCTCAAAAGACCTCACATGTTACTTTTGTACTTTTTCCACCGGGTAGCCGGCCTCCATCCAGGCCTTGATGCCGCCGGGGTAACGATAGACGTTCTGGTAACCCAGCTTCACGGCCCACATGGCGCCGTTGTGGCTCCGGGTGCACTTGGTGAAACCGCAGTAGAAAACCAGCATCTTGTCCTGGTCGGGCCCCAGCAGCTTTTCAAACTTGGCTCTGGCGGCCTCGTCCAGCTCCTTGACTTCGGGGATGGGAAACTCGTATTGCACCGCCCCCGGGATATGATTCTTCCGATAGCTGGCCTCATAGGGCATGGTGTCGACGATCAGCATCTCCTTTTTCTGATCGATCCAGGCCTTCATTTCCGGGGTGGGGACGATCTGGTAACCACCCTGCTGCACTTCCTTGACCAGGCTCACCGCGGTCTTTTCCGTTTCCAGTTCCTTCCCGGACCAGGACTGGCCGCAGCCCAGGAATAGGAGAATCGCCAGCAAGCTGCACCCACCCGGAAGAACCAGTTTCTTGAACATCATCAGTTTCTCCTTTGCTAGTTATTTCCCGGTCTTCGATACCGGAGGATTGGCCTTAACCCGCCGCCACCAGAACAAAAAAATTGTTGCCGCCACCATGGCCAGGTCCCGAAAAAATGCGTGTTTGGCGCTGGTCTTGGCGTTTAATTCGTCCACCGTAAAACAGCCGCAGTCGATGTCCATCTCCATCAGGATGGCGTAACCCAGCGCCAGGAGGAAAATGGCCAGCAGCGCGGAGGTGGTGGTGAGACTACCCCGCACTTCGAAGATGAGGCCCAATCCTGCCAGCAGCTCCAGGGCCGGCAGGCCCACGGCCACCAGGGGCAGCACCGTCTCGGGGAGGAGGTCGAATTGGGCCAGGGAGTGGGCGAAGGCCCAGGGATCCAGGAGCTTGATAAAGCCGGCGTAAACGAACAGGCACCCCAGGCCTACCCTCAAAAGCTGGTAAGCCAGGGCATAACCGAGATCCGACTTCAGGCGACGGTTTGACGAGAGCAGGGGCAAATCGCTCTCCAGAATTTCATCCCTACGAAGCTTCACCATAAGTGAGCTTTCGCTGAGATACATTTTCAGGCTGAGGCAAACGAACCCGCAAGCGTGGCAAACTACCGCGGCTCGCTAAGGCACCCAGGATGCTAAGGCTGGAAAACGGGGAAATGCAGGGGGGGATTTACCTGAGGAGGGGGAGTTGCAGGGGGTTAATCAAACCTACCTAAGACAGTCCCTGAACCCAGGTGCGCCGCCCCGCCCCTTTTCAGGCCGGTGTGTGGCGAGAGCCTTGCCAAGACCCTCCGGACGCCCTGGGTTTCAGGATTTTCTGACTATGGGAATCAAAGGCCGATGCACCCGGAATCACCTCCTTTCCTGGTTGGTGAAAGATACCTTAACGCGTCCGGCGGCAGGAATCAATACCTTTGTGCGCCTGGCGGGATTTATGGGGAAGTTGACCCAAAAAGGCGGCGAGGAAGATGCGACCCAAAGGGGTGTGGACCTGAGGCGGGTCGGGCCCTGGCCCGGAGCCGCGCTCGCCGGTAAAGGTTGGTTAATGGTCCACTTCGGCGTATAATTTCATGGACCGTCCGTGGGGTTCGGGTCTGGGGCCCGGCCCTCCCGCAACTTGACAGGGCCGCAGCGGTACGGTAAATGCTTAGCAAACTTTAAAGAAGCAACCTTTGGGGAACTGCCCATGGCCGTGATAATTATCTGTCTGCTGGTCAGCCTCTGGCTGGTGCCCGGAGGCCTGGGGGCCGGACCGGTGGGGCCGCCACCCGGGCCCCCCACCGTGGCCCCCGGGGAGATTATCCACTTTCCCGCCTTTCGGGTGCCGGAGCAGCTCTATCTGTGCGGCGAGGCGGTACCCCTGAACGAACCGGAAGTCAGGGAGGAACTGGACCGGGAGTTCATCATCGTGGTGTGGAGCCGGGCCCAGACCACCATGTGGCTCAAAAGGGCCCACCGCTACTTCCCGGAAGTGGAACAGAAGCTGCGGGCCCGGCTCCTGCCCCTGGACCTCAAGTACGTGGTGGTGGTGGAAAGCGACCTGCGGCTCAAGGCCAAGTCCCCGGCCGGCGCCCTGGGCCCCTGGCAGTTCATCCGCCCCACGGCCCAGCGCTTCCAGCTGAAGTGCAACGACACGGTGGATGAGCGCCTGGAGTTCGCCGCGGCCACCGACGCGGCCCTGAGCTATCTCGAGAAGCTGCACCAGCTGTTCAACGACTGGCCCCTGGCCCTGGCCGCCTACAACTGCGGGGAAGCAAGGGTGCAAAAGGCCATGGCGGCCCAGGGGGTGAAGTCGTTCTACCACCTGAGCCTGCCGGAGGAAACGGAGCGCTACGTCCACCGCATCCTGGCGGCCAAGATCATCCTGGAGAACCCGGCGGCCTACGGCTACGACCTCCCGCCGGACCAGCTTTACGAACCGCTGAGCTATGACGAAGTGAGTTTCACCACGTCCCAGGAAGTGCCGGTCCGCCGCCTGGCCGAGGCCTGCGGCAGCTATTACAAGGCCATCAAGAGCCTCAATCCCTGGATCAAAGGGTCGTCCCTCTGTGCCGGGACTTACCGCCTCAAGATTCCCAAGGGCACCGCCGCCCGCTTCCAGGAGACCTTGCGCCAGGGTCCGCCGGGAGGGAAGTGAAGCTCTGAGGATTTGGGGGAGACTTCGCCGGAACGTCCTGCCGCGCCCATTGCTCATGAGGAGAAAATGACCAATCCAGAAAAGGTGTCCGTTGACCTCCTGCTTACCGGCGCCTGGGTGCTGACCCAGAATGAGCGCCGGGAAACTTTCCATCCGGGAGCCGTGGCCATCAAGGGGGATGAGATCGTGGCCGTGGGGCCCGCCTCGGAGCTCCAGGCCCGGTTCGCCGCCGCCCAGACCCTGGATTACCCCCGGGGCCTCATCCTGCCCGGGCTGATCAACGCCCACACCCATGCGGCCATGGCGCTGTTCCGGGGGCTGGCCGACGACCTGCCCCTGGAAGAGTGGCTCAATTCCTACATCTTTCCCGCCGAGAGCAAGCTCAACCGCGACTTCGTCTACTGGGGCACCAAGCTGGCGGTGGCGGAGATGCTCCTTTCTGGCACCACCACTTTCTGCGACATGTATCTCTTTGCCGACGCAGTGGCCAAGGCCGCGGCGGAAACCGGCATCCGGGCCGTGGTAGGGGAAGTGCTCTACGATTTTCCGTCCCCCAATTACGGGCCGCCGGAGGCGGGCTTGCAGTTCAGCGAGGAGCTCTGCCGCGCCTGGCGGGGCCACCCCCGGGTCCGGGTGGCCGTCCAGCCGCATGCGATCTACACCTGCTCGCCGGAATTATTGCAGGAATGCGGCGACCTGGCCGATAAGTATGATACCCGGCTCATCACCCATCTGTCGGAGACGCAGCGGGAGGTTTCCGACTGTCGGGCCCGCTACGGGGCCACCCCCGTGGCCCACCTGGGCCGGTTGGGGCTGTTGACCCCCCGGCTGGTGGCGGATCACGCGGTGGTTTTAAGCGAGGACGACCTGGAGCTGCTGGCGGCCAGCGGCGCCGGGGTGGCCCACTGCCCCGAGTCCAACATGAAGCTGGCTTCGGGCCTGGCCCCGGTGGTGGACCTGCTGGGCCGGGGGGTGCCGGTGGGCCTGGGCACCGATGGCTGCGCCTCCAACAACAACCTGGACCTGGTGCAGGAGATGGACACCGCGGCCAAGCTCCAAAAAGTGCGCTACCTGGACCCCACCGTCCTGCCGGCCACCGCCGCCCTGGACCTGGCCACCACGGGCAGCGCCCGGGTACTGGGGCTGGAGGGCGAAGTGGGGGCCCTGATCCCCGGACTGAAGGCCGACGTGGTGGTGGTGGACCTGGATCAGCCCCATTTGACGCCGATATACGACCCTTACTCGCATCTGGTTTACGCCGCCACCGGGGCCGACGTGCAGACCGTGCTGGTGCATGGGCAGGTCCTGGTCAAAGACCGCCGGGTGCTGGCCTTTGATCTCGAGGAGACCCTGGCCCGGGCCCGAGAACTGGCCCGGGGAGTGCGGGGCCGGTGAGGCAGGGCCATGAGTGTCAAAATCATCAGCCGTAAACTGAACCCCAGGACCGTGGTCATCAAGATGGTGGACGGGTCCGTGGTGAAGGGCAAGATCAACCTCCATCACAGCGAAGCCATGGTGCAGCGGGTCAGCGAGATCTTCACCCGCGTCAGCGACCCGTTCCTGGTGCTCTTCGACGCCACGGTGGAGGGCAAGCCCGGCAAGGTCCTGATCATCAACAAACAAAACATTGTCTGGGCCTCCCCGGAAGACGATTAAAGATTATTCACCACCAAGAACACCAAGAGCACCAAGAAATACCAATGACAAAATTAAAGTAGGGTGGGCACGGCCCACCCTACTTTTTTATACTTTCGATGTTCTTGGGGTCTTGGTGGTTAAATCTGCCGTTTCCCCTCAGCTGCGGGCGATGAGAAAAACTCCCAGGCAGGTGACCAGGATGCCGGCCATGCGGGTGGCGCTGACCGACTCCCCCAGAAGCATCCGGGCCAGGATGGCGGTGAACACGTACCCCAGGCTGATCATGGGGTAAGCGTAACTCACGTCGGCCTTGGCCAGCACGATGAGCCAGACCATAAATCCCAGGCCGTAGCACAGCAGGCCCAGGAGGACATTAACGTTGGTGGCCGCCCTCAGGAAGACCGGCGGCAAGGCGGTGAAGGACAGGGGAAAGTTGCCGAACTTGGACATGCCGTATTTCAAGGATAGCTGTCCCGTAACATTGAGGGCCACATCCAGGAGGATCAGGGTCAGCACCAGATATTTAACCATAAGGCAATTCCTTGGATAAAATTTGGATATTAAATTATATTAGTCTTTAATTTTCGGAAAAGTTGACCGACGATGCAAGAAAATTATCAGCCTGCCCCGGCCGCCACCTTGATTCACGGGCTCGACCCCCGCACCAAGCTGGCCCTGTTGGGCGCCAGCTTCGTCATGGTCCTGCTGCCCCAAAGGCCGGAGGTGGTGGCGCTGGCCACCCTGGCAGTGCTGGTCCACGTTGCCCTGGCCCGGGCCTGGCGGGCTCTGCTGCCGGTGCGCTGGCTGCTGCTTGCTCTGGCCCTTTTCAGCCTCGGCACCTGGTCCTGGCTGGCCCGGGGCCCGCACCATATCTGGTGGCGGGTCAGCTGGGAATCCCTGGCCTTCGGCCTCGCCAACTTTCTGAAACTCGGGACCATGATGGCGGCGGGCTTGATCCTGCTGGCCACCACTCCGGTGGAGGAGATGTTTCTGGGTCTGGTGCGGCTGGGAGTGCCGTACCCCGGAGCCTTCGCCTTTGCCCTGGCCTTGCGCTGGGTCCCCGAGATTTTCGCCACCGTCCTCCGGGTGAAGGAGGCCCAGGAGGCCCGGGGCCTGACCTGGGCGGAGGGCGGCGTCCTCGTCCGCCTCAAACGCCACCTGCCCCTGTTGGTGCCCATCTTTTTGTTGACCTTGCGGCGCAGCCAGACCATGGCCTGGGCCCTGGAGGCCCGGGGCTTTCAGATGAGCCGCAGCCGCACTTACCTGCTGGACCTCAAGATGGCCCCCCGGGACTGGCTGTCCCTGGGGGCGGCCGCCTTGCTGCTGGCCTGGTTCATCGCCCTGCACCTCAGGGGCTGGGATCAAATCCCCGGGTTGACATTTTAAAGACCGCATCCCCACAATAATGACCTTATATGCCCAAAATCAATAATCTCTTGAAAAACTTCTTCCTGGTTTTGGCGGGCTTTGCCGTGGCCCTGGCCCTTATGGAGGTGGCGCTGAGGTGTTACAACCCCTTTGAGATCAGATTCAAGCCGGACCGCATCGTCTTGCCGGTCCACAAGAGATATGTCATTGACAACACCGGCAAATTCACCAAGCTGGAGAAAATCACGGTCCACACCAAGAACTCCCTGGGGTTTAGAGGCGCGCCGCCGCCGGGCGACTTTGCCCACTACCTCACCGTCATTACCGTCGGGGGCAGTACCACCGAGTGTTTCTATCTCTCCGACGGCAAGACCTGGACCGATGTCCTGGGCCGGAAGCTGGCCAGGGACTTTAATAGAATCTGGGTTAACAATGCCGGGTTGGACGGGGCCACCACCTACCGGCATATAATCTTGCTGGAAGATTACCTGGTGCAGCTGAAACCCAAACTGATATTGTTCCTGGTGGGCATCAACGACGTGGGGGCCGGGAACCTGGAGGCGGCGAACCGCAGAAAATCTGGCGGCCTGAAGAATCTTACGAGATCGATAGTGAATCACAGCGAGGTCTATTCCCTGGGGCAAAACCTGTACCGCTACCTGGTGGCCCAGGAAAGGGGCTTGCATCATCAGGAGATCGATCTCAAGGCCCAGGGGACCCTGGAGCGGATTCCTGAAAAGACCCGGGAAGAAACCTTGCTCGGATATAAAAACCGATCCCTGCCCTATTACCGGCAACGGTTGGAGAAATTGGTCTGGATCTGCCGGAATCATGGCATTGAGCCGATTTTCCTCACCCAGCCGGCCCTGTACGGGAAAGGTATCGACCCCGCCACCGGGGTGAACCTGGAGACCATCCGGCTGGGGGAGCATCTTAACGGCCGCCTGATGTACGAGATTGTCGAGCTTTATAACGACGCGGTGCGCCAGGTAGGGCAAAAAGAACAGGTGTTGGTCATCGACCTGGCCCGGAAGATGCCCCGGGATTCGGCCTACTTTTACGACTACCTGCATTACACCGACCGCGGCGCCGAGAAGGTAGCGGAGATTGTCTATCAGGAACTGCGGCCTTATCTGCTGGAAAAGTACGCAGGGCTCATCAAGAACGGCACGAAGAATTAATTCAAGTTTCATTAAAGGCATGATTCCAATAAAACGTATCTTAACCTAAGATACCAGGGGCGCACCCGGGTGTGCGCTAATAATGGGCGGACACGCAGGTCCGCCTCGATAAATAATATCTGTTTGACGTCAACCTTATATAAGATGGTTAAAATGAAGTAGGGGCGGGTTTAAAACCCGCCCCTACCTGATTTTGGTCCCTGACCTAATCCCTGACCGTTTTCCCGGCCTCAGGATGGCCGGGGTATTTCCCTCAAGCGCTGCGCCGGGGCTCGGCCTTGAGCACCTCCGGCTCTACGCCGGCGGCGTACTGGGTGAAATTTTCCCGGAACCGTCCCGCCAGGTCCCGGGCGGTGTGCTCATAGGCCCGGGGGTCCGCCCAGGTTTTCTGGGGATAAAGGATGGAATCCGGCACCCCTGGGCAGGTGGTGGGCACTTCCAGCCCGAAGAAGGGCTCGCGGTAGGTTGGTACGTTATCCAGCTTCCCGGACATGGCCGCATGCAGCAGGGCCCGGCTGTAGGCGATCTCCATGCGGTGCCCCACCCCGAAGGGCCCCCCGGTCCAGCCGGTGTTCACCAGCCAGCAAGTTGGCCGGTGCCGGGTGATCTTTTCCCGGAAGAGCTTGGCGTAGACGGCCGGCGGCAGGGCCAGGAAAGGGGCCCCGAAACAGGTGCTGAAGGTGATCTGGGGCTCCTTGCCCATGCCCCGCTCGGTGCCCGCCACCTTGGCGGTATAGCCCGACAGGAAGTGGTAGGTGGCCTGCTCCGGGGTCAGCCGGGCAATGGGCGGCAGCACCCCGAAGGCGTCGCAGGCCAGCATGAAGATGTGCTTGGGGTGGTCTCCCATCCCGGAGCGGACGATGTTATGCAGATGGGTGATGGGGTAGGCCGCCCGGGTATTTTCCGTCAGGCTGTCGTCATCCAGGTCCAATCTGCGGGTGGCCAGATCGATGCCCACGTTTTCCAGGATGGTGCCGAACTTGCGGGTGCATTCGTAGATTTCCGGCTCGGCCTTGGGGTTCAGGCGAATCACTTTGGCGTAACAGCCCCCTTCGAAGTTGAAGATGCCGTCGACTCCCCAGCCGTGCTCGTCGTCGCCGATGAGTCTGCGCTCAGGATCCGCGGACAGGCTGGTCTTGCCGGTGCCGGAGAGGCCGAAGAACAGGGCCGTGTCCCCGTTTTCCCCTTCATTGGCGGAGCAGTGCATGGACAGCACTTCCTTCTGGGGCAGGTAATAGTTGAGGATGGTGAAGACCGACTTCTTGATTTCGCCGGCATAGCTGGTGCCGCCGATGATGATGAGCTTCTGGGCGAAGTTGACGATGATGAAGGCCTCGGAATTGGTGCCGTCCAGCTCCGGCACCGCGTGGAAGCCGGGGGCGCTGATGATGGCAAACTCCGGCACGTGACGTTCCAGTCCCTGGCGGTCTAGAATCCGGATAAAGAGGTTGCGGGCGAAGAGGTTTTGCCAGGCCGAGGTGGTGATGATGCGGATGGACATCTGGTAGTTCTTGTCGGCCCCGGCGTGGCAGTCCTGCACAAAGATCTCCATTCCCTGGAGATAAGCCAGCAGCCGGTGGTAAAGCAGGTGAAACTTGTCTTCGGCAATAGGTTGGTTCTCGACGCCCCAGGAGATCTGGTGGGCGCTCGTAGGCTCGTTGACGATGAATTTGTCTTTGGGGGAGCGGCCGGTGTAGACGCCGGTGCGCACCACTACCGGCCCCAGGTGCGCGATGAGGCCTTCGCCCCGGGAGACGATCTTCTCATACAGGGCCGACGTGGGCAGGTGCCAGTGAATCGCCGCCACGTTGCGGATGCCGTGACGCTTTAAGCCGTCCTTCATAGATGCACCCCTTAAGCTTGACTTGCTTCCCTGAAAATTTGACCGCCGGGTGTTTGAGTCACTTGGTCAGCTCAAAGATTCTGGTCTCTCTCCTCCTGATACTTCATAAATCGGTCCCGCAGGTCATGAGCTGCCGCCGGATCGGGGGAGCCCAGCCCGGATTTAATCAGATAGCGCGTTAACAAATATCTTGTTTTTGAGATAAACGTATCCCAGGACGGTGCCGTCGCTTGCCTGGCTGCCGTCCTTGATGAAGACGCTTTTTCCCAGAAGATATTTGTTCAGGTACGCTTTCGCCTCATCCCGCTTGTCAATCCTGATCCCCAGGAACCGGACCTGGTGCCCATTATCTAATTTTATGGTGCTTTCATCAATAATCTGGGTGACTTTTAAGAGGTTTTGCGGCTTGAAATCAAGGCCATCCAGGTCCCCTCGGGGCCCGGCGTCTCGAATTCCGGGAGTATAATCAATTGCGGGGAGATTAACAAATTCTTTGTTGGGTCTGAGTACCTCAATACAGTGGCGGCGGCGGGCTCCGGCCTCCAGGCCGATTTTTTCCCGGATGATTTTAAGAAAGTTTTCGTTTATCTCATAGCCCACCCCGCTCCGGCCCGTTTCCAGGGCCGCCTTCACCGTGGTGCCGCTGCCCAGGAAGGGGTCCAGCACGGTGTCGCCCCGGAAGGTGAACATCCGGATGAGCCGCCGGGGCAGCTCCTCGGGGAACATGGCTTCGTGGCCCAATTGCCTGGCCCCCCCGAAATGCCAGTGCCCGGCGAAATACTCCTTCCATTCTTCCTTGGTCAGTCTAGAGGCTTCTTTGATGTCTGTCGAGACTTTTTTGCTCTGGCCCGGCTTTTTAAAGACGTGGATGAATTCGTAGTCGATTTCGATGATGCCGTTGGGCGGATAGGGGTAGGAGCCCATGACGACCGCGCCGCCGGTGGTATTCATGGTGGTCTTTTTCTGCCAGATGACGGAGCCCATGAAGTCGAAGCCGATTTTTTCGCACTGGGCGATGAACTCGGCGTGCAGGGGGATCACCTTGTAGCGGCCGTAGACCGCGGCCCGGGCGAACTGGTCGCCGATGTTGAGGCACAACCGGCTGCCTTCCCGCAGGACCCGGAAGCACTCCTGCCAGACATAATAGAGGTCCTCGCAAGTACTCGTGCAGGCTCTGGCCGTAGCCGATCTGCCCCGGCGCGCCGTAGTCCTTGATATGCCAGTAGGGGGGCGAGGTGACCACCAGGTCGATGGTCTCGCATCCTCAAGTTCATCCATGGAACGGCTGTCGCCGATGATGATTTTGGCCCAGTTGGTCATGGCGGCTGGAAGCCCCGCATATTAGCGGGCGCAATAAATTGCACCCCTACAGGAAATTAGGGTTATCGTAGGGGCGGGTTTGAAACCCGCCCCCATTTTTGGTGGGCCATGCCCACCCTACATTTTTCATAAGGGGTTGGGGGTGGGGTTTGGGGAGGGGGCAGGGGCCGCGGGCCCCTGGCCCCCTCCCCAAAAATCTCTTCTACCCTCACTTCGCCAGGACCTTCAGGCTCTGGCGCAGCAGGTCCTCCAGGGTCATGGCCCCCTGGTTCCGGGCCGCGTCCAGGGCCTTTTCCGCCACGTTTTTGGGGTATCCCAGGTTAAGCAGGGCCGAGAAGGCGTCGGCGACCAGCCGGTCCCCCGGGGCTGCGGGCCGCCAGGGGCCGGGGGCGGCCTGCTTATCCTTCAGTTCCAGCAGGATGCGTTCGGCGGATTTCTTGCCGATGCCCGGAATGCCGGCCAGGCGTTTCACGTCCCGGGCGGCCAGGGCCCGGGCGAAGTCCTCGGGGTTGATGCCGCTCAGGATGTTCAAGGCCATCTTGGCCCCGATGCGGGGAATGCCCAGCAGGCTCAGAAAGAGCGTCTTTTCCTCCGGGGTTTTGAAGCCGTACAGGTTCAGGGCCTCTTCCTGGATGCGGGTGTGGATCAGGAGCGCCACTTTGGCCGGCGGCTCCGGCAAGGTGTAAAAGGTGGACAGGGGAATGAGCACCTGGTAGCCCACGCCGCCCACGTTGAGCACGATCTGGCCGGGGGCCTTGTCGACGAGTTCGCCTTCCAGGTAGCCGATCATGGGACCGCACCCGGCCAGCGGCGATGGAAGAAGTGGCACAGGCTCACCGCCAGGGCGTCGGCGGCGTGTTGACTGCTGATCTTGAGTCCCAACATCTGTTCCACCATGAGCTGCACCTGGCCCTTGGTGGCCTGGCCATAGCCCACCACGGCCTTTTTCACCACCAGGGGCGGGTAGTGAAAGACGGGGAGGGAGTTCTGGGCGGCCAGGAGCAGCACCACGCCCCGGACTTGCCCCAGGATGAAGGCGCTGTGCACATTGGCGGCCAGGAAGATCTCTTCCAGGGCCAGGGCGTCGGGCCGGTGGGTGCGGACCAGTTCCTGGAGACCGTCAAAAATCCGACAGAGGCGGGTTTCCAGGGGCGGGCCGGAGCCGGCGTTGATCTGGCCCGAGGCCAGGTGCAGGAATTTCTCCCCCACCGCCTGCACCACCCCGAAGCCGGTGTGTCGGGACCCGGGGTCCACTCCCAAGATGATCGGCCTCACGCCAAGGCCTCGAGCAACTGGTCCGGGATGTCGAAATTGGCGAAGACGTCGTTGACGTCGTCGTGCTCCTCCAGCAACTCCACCAGTTTCAATACCTGCAGGGCGGCTTTTTCCTCCTCGATGCGCACGGTGGTCTTGGGCCGGAGCTGCAGCTCGGCCAGCACGGGTTGGAAACCCCTGGCCTCCAGGGCCTCTTTCACCTCCACAAAGCTGGCGGGGTCGGTGAGCACCTCGAACTGGCTCTCATCGCTCTGCAAATCTTCGGCGCCGCTCTCCAGGGCCGCCTCCAGGAGGTCGTCCTCCTTGATGCCGTCCCGGTCGAAAACGATGACCCCCTTCTGGTCGAACATCCAGGCTACGCAGCCGGGCTCGCCCAGGTTGCCGCCGTACTTGGTGATTAGGTGGCGGACGTCGGAGACGGTGCGGTTTTTGTTGTCGGTGAGGCTCTCCACCATCAGGGCCACGCCCGCGGGACCGTAGCCTTCCAAGGTGACCTCTTCCAGGACGGCGCCGCCGCCTTCCCCGGTGCCCCGGCGGATGGCCCGGGTAATATTGTCATTGGGCATATTTTCGGCCCGGGCCGCGACGATGGCGGCCCTCAGACGGGGATTGCCGCCGGGGTCGCTGCCCCCCAGGCGGGCCGCCACGGTGATCTCCTTGGCCAGCCGGCCGAAGATCTTGCCCCGTTTGGCGTCCACCGCGCCCTTTTTGCGTTTGATGGTGCTCCATTTGGAATGGCCCGACATCTCGGCTGATTCCTCCTTGAGCTTCTATGACGTAATCTTACCTGCCGGCAGCCGGCGGGCGTTCAAGCGCCGCGTCCGGCCCCGGTTGGGCCCGTTTGTTGAGACCCAGCAGGTAGAACTCGCGGCTGGTCCGGCGGGAGCCCGCCGGTTTCACCTGCCGGGTGTGGCTGAAGGCCTCTTTCAGGGCCGCGGCCAGCTCTGGGGTGTCGGGTCCGGCAAAGACCTTCACCAGGAAGTGGCCTCCCGCCCGCAAGATTTTCTGGGCCAACTCCCAGGCCTGAAAGGCCAGGTCCAGGGAGCGCTGCTGGTCCACGGCCCTGAGGCCGGTGGTTTTGGGAGCCAGGTCGCTCACCACCACGTCGAAATACGGGCTGATGGCGGCCACGGCCTCCAAGTCTAGACTTCCCACCGCCCCGGCAATGAAGCATAGGGGCGGAGCCAGCTCGATTTGCGGTGCGGTCAGGTCCACCCCCAGCACCAGGCCGCGGGGGCCCACCCGGGAAGCGATGTACTGGAGCCAGGATCCGGGGCTGCAACCCAGATCCAAAACCCGCTGGCCCTCCTGGAAGAGGCGGTATTTTTCGTCGATTTCTTTTAGTTTGTACACCGCCCGGGCCACGAAGCCTTCGGCCCGGGCCCGTGTCCGGTAGGGGTCCGGAACCCCGGGGCGGGGCATGGTTTAAAGCCTATCTTAGTAGATTAATTCAATTTCTTTTATCACAGGTCTGGTCTCCTGGCAAGCGTCAATATTTTGACGATCTTCCGCATTTCTGACACCCGGCAGTGATTTTCCCGCCTGGGCCAATACCTTCGGTCCCTCCCCGGGGTTGGGAGAAAGTTTTCCTGAGCCGATTTTTTTAAAAGTTATTCAAGTACTTGCGGTGAGTCAGGTGTTTGTGGGGAGGCCCCACGAGGGGCTCGAAAAGTCTGTCTGGCCCCTGGCACAATCATTGCTCAAAACAGTAGGGCAAAGGCAATCGGAAGGCGGTCAAGGCAGAAATGGCTGGAGAGGACGGAACGGGGCTGAAAGGGCCAGAATGGACGGAAAGAGGCGGAGCGCGGCACCACCGGGCCGCCGGCGAGAGAATGGCGGGGGATGGCAACCGCGGGTTGGACCCCCGATCGGACCTCCGGGCGGCTGACTCCCCGCCGGTAAGGAGCGTGGCCCTGAAGCGGGTCTTACTGACCCCCGAGGAAGTGGCGGCCCTGCTGCAGGGCCTGAGCCAAAGAGAATCGGACCTGGGCGCCGCCCCGGAACCGGCCCCGGAACCGACCGGGCCGCCTGGCGTCAGGGTCCGGGGACGCCGCCGGCCCGGGGCCGGGTTCCGCAAGCTCTCCCAATGGTTTGCCGCCTTCACGGCGTTGCGGTGGCCGCAGTTATAAGACCCATAATTGGAGCCAGGATGAAACCGATGCTGCTGATGGCGGGGCCGGAGAGAGTCTTCCAGGGCCTGGCCGCCGCCCGTGGCTTAACCCGGCCGGCGCCCCGGGTCATTGCGGTGACCTCCGGCAAAGGGGGGGTAGGCAAGTCCAACATCGTGGTCAACCTGGGGCTGGCCCTGGCCCGGCAGGGGCTCAAAGTGCTCCTCATCGACGCCGACCTGGGACTGGCCAACCTGGACATCCTGTTGGGACTGACGGCCCGCTACACCATCTATGAGGTGCTCTCCCATCAGAAATCCCTGGCCGAGGCCGTCCTGGCAGGGCCGGAAGGGGTCAAGATCCTGTCCGCCTCCTCCGGCATCTCGGACCTGGCGGAGCTGGATGAATTTCAAAAGATCTTTTTGCTCAATGAACTGGACAATTATGCGGAGAACCTGGATGTGGTCCTCATCGACACCGGGGCCGGCATCTCCCGCAACGTCCTCTTTTTCAACCTGGCTTCCCTGGAGCGCATCGTGGTGGCCAACAACCAGCCCACCTCCATCACCGACGCCTATGCCATGATCAAGGTCCTGGCCACCCGGCACGGGGAGAGGCATTTTAACCTGCTGGTGAACGGTCTGACCCGGACCCGGGAGGCTGAGTCGGTTTACCGCACCTTGCTGACGGTGGTGGAGCGCTTCCTGGGGTCGGAGATCCACCTGGGGTACCTGGGCTGCATCCCTTATGACGAAGCCATCCCCCGGGCGGTCATGAGGCGGCAGCCGGTCTTGACGCTGTACCCCCATTCTCCGGCCAGCCAGTCGTTCACCCGGCTGGCCCAAAGACTGTGGGAGACGCCGCCCAGAGGCGAAATGACAGGCAACATCAAGTTCTTCTGGCGCCGCCGCTGCGGCCATCCCGGTTGCGCGGCGCGCTGAGTACAGGGCGAATTATGGAAGAGACGACCTTGGTCCAGGACAGTTTGACGGCCGTTGTGAAGCGCGGCTCCAAAAAAGTGGATCCTGCCTGGCAGGAGCAGATGGTGTTGCAGTACGCCCCGTTGATCAGGTACATTGCCTCCCGCCTGGCCCTGCGCCTGCCGTCCCATATTTCCCAGGACGATCTCGTCAGCTCCGGCATCATCGGGCTGATGGACGCCATCCAGAAGTTTGACCCCTCCAAGAACATCAATTTCAAGACCTACGCCGAGTTCCGCATCAAGGGGGCCATGCTGGATGAGCTGCGGAGCCTGGACTGGACCCCCCGCTCGGTGCGGAAAAAGTCGCACCTCATCGAGAACGCCTACGCCCAGTTGCAGAGAAGTCTGGGGCGGCCGGCGGAGGCCGATGAGGTGGCCGGGCTCCTGGGCCTGGAACTGGAAGATTTCTACCAGCTGCTGGATGAAACCAAGTCGGTCTCCCTGGTGGCCCTGGAAGGGCGCAAGGTGGGCGCCGGCAGCCTGGGCCTGGTGGAACCCGACCTCCCCGAGATCCTGCAGGACGAAAACAGCCGGAATTCCTTCCTGGAGGTCCATTTTTCCGAACTCCAGGAAATCATGCTACAGGCCATTGAATCCCTGCCGGACAAGGAAAAGTTGCTGATCTCCCTCTATTATTATGAAGAGCTGACCATGAAGGAGATCGGGCAGATCATGGGCTACACCGAATCCCGCATCTCCCAGTTGCACACCCAGGCCATGTACCACCTGCGGCACAAGCTAAGGGAATATTCCCAGGAAGAGGAAGGGTAAAGATGGCAGAGGACAAAGGAGCGGCTCATGTTACATGATGTCTTGATTTATGGCGGACTCACCCTGGTCTTCCTTCTGGGGGTGGTGTTCCTGATGGTCATTTTCTCCCTCCTTAAGGCGGCGCAACGAGAGGATGATCTTTGCGAGGAACTCTTTATCCAGTGGCAGACCGGGGCAAATCCGCGCTCGCGACCTGATAAAACCGGAGAAATCCTCTTGCCCAAAGTTAGTCCGAAGCTGGACAAGCCTCCGATAAGGTCAAAGCTAATAAACTGTAAAAGCTGAGAGGCCGTTTTTGACTGGACTGAAACCATGGCATATCCTGGTCTTCTGCCCACCCGGGGGAGCCAGACCCTGGACTGCGCACCCTCTTCAGGATAATCCTTGAGTGCAGAAGCGGGTTCCATTCATTAAAAGGTAGCGTCGGCGCAGGCTGAAGTCTGCGGCCGCGGCTCGCGATCCCTCTCCTTAGCCCCATTAATTTGGCCTCTGTCCAATCCTTTTCTCCATTAAGCCCTGGTCTGATCGCCGTAGCCCCTCATTGCGCCGCGCCGGTTTTTCGTTTAAACTGGCCGGGTTGGAGGACGTATGCCTGAGCGACTCAAAAGGCGTTTGCAGGCTGCCCGGGGGGAAGTTCCGGCGGATCTGGTGATTGCCGGAGGGCGGGTGGCCAACGTCTACACCGGGGAGTGTCAAAGGGTCGATGTGGCCGTCTATGACGGCGTCATCGTGGGGCTGGGAGACTACGAGGGTCCCAGGATGGACGTCAAAGGGCGCTACGTGCTGCCGGGTCTCATCGACGGCCACCTGCACCTGGAGTCCAGCATGCTCACCCCCCGGGAGCTGGCCCGGGCCCTGCTGCCCCTGGGCACCACCACGGTGGTGGCGGACCCCCACGAGATCGCCAACGTCTGGGGCACGGCCGGCCTGGACTGGCTGCTGGCCGCCAGCCGTGGCCTGCCCCTGGACATCTTTTTCATGCTGCCCTCCTGCGTGCCGGCCTCTCCCCTGGAGACCGCCGGGGCCGTGCTTTCGGCCGGGGACCTGGCGCCCTACCGGCAGCACCCCCGGGTCCTGGGCCTGGCCGAGGTGATGAACTTCCCCGGGGTGATTGCCGGGGACGAGGGCCTGCTGGAAAAAATCGCCCTCTTTCCCCGGGGGCCGGTGGACGGCCATGCGCCGCTGCTCTCCGGCAAAGACCTCAACGCCTACCGCCTGGCCGGCATCGGCTCCGACCATGAGTGCACCCAGGCGGCGGAAGCCCGGGAAAAGCTGGAGAAGGGCTTTTACCTGATGCTGCGGGAGGGCAGCCTGGCCAAGAACCTGGCGGACCTTTTGCCCGGGGTGAGTCCCGCCGCTCTCCGGCGCACCATGCTGGTCACCGATGACTGCCACCCCGAAGACCTGCTGGCAAAGGGGCATCTGAACCATCTGCTGCAAAGAGCGGTGTCCCTGGGGGTGGAGCCCCTGGCCGCGGTCACCCTGGCCACCCTGAACCCGGCGGAATATTTCCGGCTGCGGGACCGGGGGGCCCTAAGCCCGGGGCTGGCCGCCGACCTGGTGGTGGTGGAGGATCTGGACGCTTTCCGGGTGGACCAGGTTTTCAAAAACGGACAACTGGTGGCGGCACAGGGCAGGCTCACCGCGGCCCTGGATTTTTCGGACCCGCCGACCCCGAAGACTTCCCTGCAGGTGAAGGATCTGACTCTGGAGCGCTTCTTCCCGGCCGCCGCCGGGGACCTGGTCAAGGTCATCGGCCTCATTCCGGGCCAGCTGCTCACGGAGAAACGGGTGTTGCCGGCGCCGGTGCGGGACGGCAAACTGGTGGCGGCGCCGGGCCAGGACCTGCTGAAGCTGGCGGTGGTGGAGCGCCACCGCGGCACCGGCAACCTGGGATTGGGCCTGGTGCAGGGTTTCGGCCTCCGAAGCGGGGCCCTGGCGTCCTCCGTGGCCCACGACTCTCATAACCTCGTGGTGGTGGGGGCCAGCGAGGCCGACATGCTGGCCGCCGCCCGCCACCTGGTGGAACTGGGGGGCGGGCTGGCGGTGGTGGCCGACGGCCGGGTGTTGGCGGACCTGCCGCTGCCCCTCGCCGGGCTCATCAGCCCCCGTGCCCCTGCAGGAGGTGGCCGGGGCTTACGGTCGTCTGAAAGCGGCCTACCGCGGCCTGGGGGGAGACTTACCAGACCCCTTTATGGCCCTATCCTTTCTGGCACTGCCGGTGATCCCGGCATTGAAGCTCACGGACCTGGGCCTGGTGGACGTGAGACCGCTTCCAGAGTGGTGACGCTGTCGGGGCGAGGATTAGTTCAGGTTCAAAGTTCAAAGACTTCTAGAGTTCTTCGACTTTCGAGTTCCACAGGTCGGCGGCTGTGCCGCCTTCTGCTAATAAAAAGATGTCCTTATCTTTGGGTTCAAGCCTGCTATCTGAAACCTATGAACCTTCGAACCTTGAACCGATGAACCTTGAACTTTGAACTTTAACTTTGAACTTTCTTTATGAGCCTGGTGCTGACTGGCTCTGAGATCATGCAGGTCCTGGACATGGACCTGGCCCTGGCCGCGGTGACCGAGGCCTTCCGGGCCCACGGCGAAGGGCGGGCCAACCTGCCCCCCAAAGTTCACCTCAACGTGGCCGGGGGCAGTTTCAAGGCCATGTACGGAGAAGTAATTCTCCCGGCCGGGCATATCTGCGGGGTCAAGTGGAACGCCAACTTCCCGGAGAATCCCCACCAGGGCCGCCTCACCATCATGGGTAAACTCCTCTTAAACGACCCGGAAACGGGCCGGGAGCTGGCGGACCTGGACGCCACCCACATCACCGCCTACCGCACCGGCGCCGCCGGGGGCCTGGCGGTCAAACACCTGGCCCGGGAGGACGCCACCCGCCTGGGGCTGGTGGGGGCCGGCGAGCAGGCCCGCACCCAGGTGGCGGCCATCCTCAAGGTGCGCCCCATCCGGCAGATCACCGTGTACAGCCGCACCCGGCCCCGGGCCCAGGCTCTCCAGGAGGAGTTGCAGCGCCTATATGGGCTGCAAGTGGCAGTAGCCGAGACCTTGGCGGCCGCGGTGCAGGGGCAGGACATCGTGGTCACCACCACCCCAAGCACCGCTCCCCTGGTGCGCCGGGAATGGGTGTCGCCCGGCACCCATATTAATGCGGTGGGGGCCGACAGCCCCGGCAAACAGGAGCTGGACCCGGCCATCCTGAACGCCGCCCGGGTGGTGGTGGACGATTGGGTCCAGTGCAAAGACATCGGCGAAATCAACGTGCCCCTGGCCCGGGGCGAGTTCCAGGCGCAGCAGGTCTACGGGACCCTGGGCGAGATCGTGGCGGCCAAAAAACCGGGCCGGGCCGGTCCCCAGGAGATCACCGTGTTTGACTCCACCGGCCTGGCCATCCAGGATTTGAGCCTGGGGCTGGAGATTTGGCGCCGGGCCCGGGAGCTGGGGTTGGGGGAGGAGAAGGATTTTTTGAAATGAGTTTGAGGGAGGGGGTTGGGAGGGGGGTGGGGGAGGGCAGGGACCCTCGGTCCCTGGCCCTCCCCCACAACATAAAGGAGGCTACATGAGCTTAGTCCTGACGGGTTCGGAAGTGATGCAGGTATTGGATATGGACCTGGCCCTAACCGCGGCCGAAGACGCCTTCCGGGCTTACGGCGAAGGTCGGGCGAACATGCCTCCCAAGGCCTACCTGACCCTGGCGCAGGGGGATTTCCGGGCCATGTACGGGGAGATCTTCCTGCCAGCGGACCACATCTGCGGCCTCAAATGGGTCAACGTCCATCCCGGGAACCCGGCCAAAGGGCTGCTGACGGTGATGGCCAAGATCCTGCTCAACGACCCGGAGACGGGGCTGGAATTCGCCGACCTGGACGGCACCCACGTCACGGATTTTCGCACCGGCGCCGCGGGGGGCACGGCGGCCAGGTATCTGTCCCGGCCCGACGCCTCGCGCCTGGGGCTCATCGGGGCCGGGGCCCAGGCCCGCACCCAGGTGGCCGCCATCCTGAAGGTGCGGCCCATCCAGGACCTGGTGGTCTACAACCGCCACCTGGCCCACTCCCAAGCCTTTGCCGATGAAATTGTGGCCGCCTACGGGGTCCACGCCCGGGCCACTAATGATGTCGTAGAGGCGGTGCGGGGCCAGGACATCGTGGTCACCACCACCCCCAGCCGCACCCCGGTGGTGCTTAGGAATTGGGTGTCGCCGGGGACGCACATCAACGCCATCGGCGCCGACGCGGCCGGCAAGCAGGAACTGGAAGCCGCCATTCTCAAAGCGGCCAAAGTGGTGGTGGACGACTGGGCCCAGGCGTCCCACTCCGGGGAAATCAACGTGCCCCTGGCCACAGGCGAGCTGACCCCGGCGCAGATCTACGGCTCCCTGGGAGAGATCGTGGCGGGCAAGAAGCCGGGCCGGCAGACCCCGGAAGAGATCACCGTATTCGACTCCACCGGGCTCATCATCCAGGACCTGGCCCTGGGCCTGGCGGTCTACAAACGGGCTAAAGAACGGGGCCTGGGGGAGGAGAAGGACTTTTTGAAGTAAAAGGTTAGGCGGGCACGGGACGGGGCCTTGAGGAGGAAAAGGTTTTTTTAAAAGTAAGATATCATATCAATAACTGATTTTATCAAAGGAGAAATCATAATGGACATTTCTAAATATAATCAAGATGATTTCTTATATCCAAATGCAAATGATTCGTTGCAATTTAATTGTGATTGTCTCTACTGTTTGAAAGATCATGGATTTGTTGGGAACAAAATTGTTTGGGGAAATGGAAAACGAGATGCCGATTTAATGATTGTTGGCATGGATTCAGGCGGAGAGGATGAAAATGAAAGGCTGTGGAGGGGATCAAGAATAACTCTCATGCCACTTACTAATATTAAGACGGGATTGAGATTTCGTCGATTTTTAAATGCGGCTGGAATAAAGCAATCTTTAATATATACGACAAATAGTGTTAAATGCAATGTTGGTTACTCTAAATTACAGCCATTATTTTCTAAATGGAAAGATCCCAAAAAGAAAATTTATAAAGAATTAAGTAAAAAATGTATTATTTATTTAGACAAAGAGATTGAGATCATAAAACCGGAAACTATAATTACATTAGGTGGTGAAGTTAAGGATGTTTTAAATTGTCTAATTGAAGAAACCATTGTGTTACCTATAGATGGTTTAGAATATGAAGTGATGTTTTCCCCTCCTTTGAGATGTAAATTTAAAAACGGAATTAAGACAGATATTTTCCAACTATATCACCCTTCTCCCCTTGGCGTAAAAGGAAAAAAACAAGAGGAGAAATATATAAAAAATCTTAGTCTGATATGGGGCCGAATAAATTAAAGAGAATGTATGACGCCACTGGCCTTTTTTAAGGGAAATGTAGGGTGGGCACTGCCCACCAAGACGAGGGGCGACCCGCCGGGTCGCCCCTACGGCACAGGCGGGACGCCTGTGCCACCAATTTATTATTACAGCCCCAAAAATATCTTCACCTTTTCCAGTACTTCCGGGCGCTGCGTGGGTTCGAACTCCCACATGGTGGACTGTTGGGGGGCGTCCTTGTCGTCGTCCATGCAGTCGCCCCAGCCGCAAACCGCGGGTTTATCCCGGGGCGGCCCCAGGATTTGGGCCAGGCGGTCGGAGATTCCGGCCACTTACCCCGGACCGCCCAGACGCTCAGGACCAGGTGGTCCCGGGCCACCCGCAGGTGCAGGTTGAGGGCCCATTCGGGTCGTCGTGGCCCGCTTCGATGCCTTCAAAATTGGTTCCCCTTCCACAACATTTTAAAGGGAATGGTGGGCAGTGCCCACCCTACATTTCTTTTTCACCCCTCTTTGGGGGGTTGGGAGGGGTTTTAGGGGAGAGCGGGGGGCCCTTACGAAAAAGTCCCCCGGCTCTCCCCTAAAATTACTCCTCCAACTCTTTACCGGCGCAGCGCCGGCACAGGAGGCCGCCTGGAATCTCCCGGTGCCAGCCCTCAAGGACCACCGCGCCGCAGTTTGCACAGATGCCCAGGATGGTGGGCGGGCCCTCACCCCAGGTCGGCAGGCCCTTGGAGCGCCAGCCGAGTCTCTGGAGCAAACGCCGCCACCGGCCCCGGAGATAATCGAATGCCATCTCTTGCATTATAGCAAAGATCTTGCTATTTTCCATTTATCCAGGGAAGTCGGTCTATTTCCCAGGTGGCCTGAACCGGCAGTTTCCTCAACGTTTTTGCCTTCTTGCTCCCCGTGCTCTCTGACGCCGCTGGGGAAGGCTGGCATAATCCGAGTATGAATTTTCTTTTTGAATCTCTTCATAATATCATGGTATGAGAAGTCACATTCATGTAAGAAATCCGGGGAAATCGGAAAATCGATCTAGATAAGGAGAAGGGCGACATGGCGAAGCAAGCAGTGAAGGAAGCCAAAAAGCGTTATTGCTATGCCTTCGAGGAAGGCGACGGCACCAATAAGAAACTTTTGGGAGGCAAGGGCGCCGGTCTGTGCACCATGACCCAGATCGGGCTTGCCGGTGCCGCCGGGATTCTGTCATCACCACTGAGGCCAACCAGGAGTACTTCGCCCAGGGGTCCCATTTCCCCGAGGGCCTCATGGATGAGGTGCACGACTACATGTCGGCCCTGGAAGCCAAGACCGGCAAGGGCTTCGGGGACCCCAAGAATCCCTTGCTGATATCGGTGCGCTCCGGCTCCGCCCTGTCCATGCCCGGCATGATGGACACCATTCTCAATCTGGGCCTCAACGATGAGACCGCCAAGGGTATGATCGCTCTGACCCAGAACGAGCGCTTCGTCAACGATGCCTACCGGCGCTTTTTGCAGCTTTTCGGCAAGATCGGCCTGGGGATTGAGCCGGATCCGGTGACTAAAGAGGATAAATTCGATGGCATTTTTGAAGAAGTCAAAAAGAAACATCATGCCACGGTGGACACGGAACTTTCCGCCGAGGCCATGGCAGAGGTATGTGAGAAATTTAAAGACTTGATCAAGAAAGAAACCGGCAAACCCTTCCCCCAGGACCCCTGGGCCCAACTGGTCATCTCCATCGACGGCGTCTTCAAATCCTGGATGGGTAAACGGGCGGTGGACTACCGGCGCCAGTTCAACATCACCCCGGACCTGGCCAACGGCACCGCGGTGAACATCTGCACCATGGTCTTCGGCAACATGGGCAATGATTCGGCCACCGGCGTGGGCTTCACCCGGGACCCGGGCACCGGTGAGAATATCCTCTACGGCGACTACCTGATCAACGCCCAGGGCGAGGACGTGGTAGCCGGCATCCGCACTCCCCGGCCTTTGAAAGAGCTGCGCACCGATATGCCGGCCCTCTACCGTGAGCTGGCTCAGATGCACAATATCCTGGAGAAGCACTACCGGGAAGTGCAGGACTTCGAGTTCACCATCGAGCGCGGTAAGCTCTACATGCTTCAGACCCGCAACGGCAAGATGAACGCCTGGGCCCTGTGCAAAACCTCGGTGGACATGGTCAAGGAAGGCCTGATCACCGAGGAGGAGGCCCTGCTCAGGATCGAGCCGGACATGCTGGAGCAGTTTCTGCACCGGCGCATCGACCCCGATGCAAAAATCGAACCCCTGGCCGAAGGCATCTCCGCCTCTCCGGGGGCGGCCACGGGTAAAGTGGTGTTCGACGCCGACCGGGCCGAGCGCCTGGGCAACGCGGGTGAAAGGATCATCCTCACCCGCATCGAAACCAAGCCGGATGACATCCACGGGTTCTTTGCAGCCCAGGGCATCCTCACCAGCCGGGGCGGCAAGACCTCCCACGCCGCAGTGGTGGCCCGGGGCATGGGCAAACCCTGCGTCTCCGGGGCGGAGGGGCTGGACATCAATTATGAGCTGAAAGAGGCCCGGGTAGGCAGCGTGGTCATCAAGGAAGGGGATATTGTCACCCTGGACGGCACGGCCGGCAAGGTCTTCCTGGGCGTCGTCCCCATGCTGGACCCGGAACTCCCCAAGGACCTGGCCGTCCTGATGGAGTGGGCCGACAAGCTGGCCAAAATCGAGGTGTGGGCCAACGCCGACACCCCGGACATGGCCGCCAAGGCCCGCCACCATGGCGCCAAAGGCATCGGCCTGGTTCGCACCGAGCGCATGTTCAACGAAGCGGAGCGCCTGCCCCTGATGCGCAACATGATTCTGGCGGACACCCCGGAAGAGCGGAAGCGCTGGGCCGACAAGCTCATGCCCATGCAGCGCCAGGATTTCGTGGAAATCTTCCGGGCCATGGACGGGCTGCCCGTCACCATCCGCCTGCTGGACCCGCCGCTGCACGAATTCTTGCCCAGCATCGAAGAGCTGCTGAATGAAGTCAACCGGCTCAAAGAGTTCAACCAGATCTTAAACGCCCTGGAGCAGTTGCCCGGCACCCTGACCATCCTGGACCCCGAACTTTACAAGTACGTGCCCAGCATCGAGACGGTGGCCCGGGAGTTCAGCGAGTTCAGGGCCAAGGGCCTGGATCAGAAACTCCTGAAGCAGAAAGAAAAGGTGCTGCGCCGGGTCAGGGTGCTCACCGAATACAACCCCATGCTGGGCAACCGGGGAGTGCGCTGCGGCATCTCCTTCCCGGAAATCTATGACATGCAGATCCAGGCCATCTTTGAGGCCACGGCCCTGGCCCTGCGGGAAAAGATCGACGTCCGGCCGGAAATCATGGTGCCCAATGTCTGCACCCGCCAGGAGCTGGTGTGGGTCAAGCCGCGGGTGGAGAAGATCCATAAAGAGGTGGAAAAACGCTACAACGTCAAAATTAAATACAAGTTCGGCACCATGGTGGAAATTGCCCGGGCCTGTATCCGGGCCGCACGGATCGCGGAAGTGGCCGAGTTCTTCTCCTTCGGCACCAACGACCTCACCCAGGGGATCTTCTCCTTCTCCCGGGAGGACGCGGAGAACAAGTTCCTGCCCATCTACAACACCGAGGGCATCCTCAGACACAACCCCTTTGAAATGCTGGACGAACTGGGGGTGGGCTGGCTCATGCAGCACGCGGTAAGAGAAGGGCGCAAGACCCGGCCGGATCTGAAGATCGGCATCTGCGGCGAACACGGCGGTCAGCCCCAGGCGGTGGAGTTCTGCCACCGCATCGGCCTGAACTACGTGTCGTGCTCGCCCATGCGCATCCCCATCGCCCGCATGGCCGCGGCCCACGCCATGGTCAAGGAGCAAAAGGGCCAGGTGGTGCGGTCCAAGTCGCTGTAGGGACTTGAGGGGAGGGCCGGGGGAAGTCAATTCCCCCGCCCTCCCCTCAAACTCCTCTCCCAACCCCCAGTATGGGGTTGGGGAAGGGGGTTTGGGGGAAGGGGCAGGGGCCGTGGGCCCTGGCCCCTTCCCCCAATTCATTTATGCCTTTACCCAGACGAATACGCCGGATTTTAATGGAGAAAGAGGCCCGGGATTATGAGATGACCCGGCGCATCCTGGCGCGTCTGCCGGGGGTGCCGGTCACGGTCATCGAAGATCGGGACAGCCTCAGGCCCCCTGGAGCGGGAGCGAGCCCCTGGCTCCCGGAGGCCAAGTCCACCCTGCTGCTGGCGGTGCAGAAAGGCCCCTTCCGGCGGCCCTGCCCCGGCACCCGGGACTATATCTGCTGCGGCTACCAGGTGCTCCAGGTCACGGTCAACTGCCCCATGGACTGCACTTACTGCGTCCTGCAAGGTTACGTCAACGTCCCGGCCATTACCATTTTCGTTAATGTGGAGGATTTGCTGGCGGAGCTCACGTGCGGATGGGCCGAAAATCCCGGCGAGGTATGGCGCCTGGGGACCGGCGAGTTCGGCGACAGCCTGGCCCTGGACTCCCTCACGGGGCTGAATGAGCGCCTCATCCCCTGGTTCGCCGGTCGGCCGCGGGCTTTACTGGAAATCAAGAGCAAGCGGCCGGTGGATGAAGATTTACTTGCTTGGGGACCCAACCCCAGAGTGGTCTTTGCCTGGTCCCTCAACCCGGAAGAGGTCATCGGCGGCGAAGAGAAACTCACCGCGCCTTTGGCAGCCAGGCTCCGGGCGGCGGAGAGGGCCGCAGCCGCGGGCTTCAGGATCGCCTTCCACTTCGATCCCCTCATCTATTTCCCTGGCTGGGAAGAAGCCTACCGGCGCACCGTGGCGCGCCTGGGGGAGGTCGGTGCCCCCAACGGCCATAGTCTGGATCAGCCTGGGGGGCCTGCGGTTCCTGCCCCCTTTGCGGGACATCATCCACCGCCGCTTTCCCCTGAGCCGCATTGCGGACCAGGAGATGGTCCTGGCCCCGGACGGCAAGCTCCGCTATTTCAAGAGCCGGCGCGTCGAGATGTACGGCCGGATGCGGGAGTGGCTGGCCCAGGCCGCGCCGGAGGCGCTGGTGTATCTTTGCATGGAAAGCCCCAGAGTCTGGCGGGAGGTTTTCGGGTTCTCCCCCGAAGCCGGGGAGCTGGCGCGGATGCTGGATGCGCGGCTGCCGGACTGAGAGCCCAGATCGGCCAACAGGTTAGTTGGGTGGCTTCACCTTCAGGTGATGAAAGGGCGAAAAGGCGAGAATGATTTAAGGCATTTTCTTTCCGCCAACTTGTCCGGCCTGTTGCAATAAAGGCGGCGAGCATGGCACGCCCTATGGTTCCAGATTTTCCAAACCGAGAACCGGAAACCGAAAACCGAAAACGGGATTACTAAGCCGGGGGGCTGCCGCTCACCTGGGCGGACTTGGGTTGGCGCCGGACACCGCCTTCCCGCCCTTTGGCAAAAAGCTCAACCAGGCGCAAGCGCACCCCGTGGGCGGTCAGGTGCTCCTGCTCCAGCAGGCGCTTGATGGTCCTGACCCGGTCCAGGTCTTCCAGGGTGTATTCCCGGCGGTTGGAGTGAGTCCGGGCCGGCTTGAGGAAATTGTTAAAGGATTTCTCCCAATAGCGCAGCGTGGACTTGCGCACCCCGGTGAGCCGGGAGATCTGCTCGATGGTGAGCATCAGGTTGCGGGAAACTTCTAGCATCTTCATGGTGTGTCAGCCTTTCTTTTCTCCATAAGCTTGTGGCCCGGTGGTTTTTAACTCAACTTTATGGCGGCTGACCTGGCAGCCGACCGCCAACCTGTTGCCCAAATCTGCCAGCTGCAAGGGAAGCTTCGGCCCCAACCTGCCTGCGACCTTACCCCAGAAGCCAGAAGGCCAAACGCCGCCGTTTCCTGGCGAGGCGCTTCCTCCCGCAAATCCCCCGTTAATTTCTTTCGCCGCACCGCGAGGGATGTGTCCTTCTATTCGAAATTTCCAGAAAAAACTTTAATAAATTTTTGTGGGTTTTGAGGAAAAGATTCCGAAGAGTAAACCGATGGTCTTCTCTGGGGCGCCGGGTTCTTTAGAGCCCGGGGGGAGCCTCCGCTATTTTGCCATGGCAGTGGGGTTCCGCGGCAAATTGCTTCGGGATACCATCTTCAAATTTTCCGGCGGGGCCAGGCGGCGGCAAACCGGGCACTGGGAATCGGGTTTTATCGGCCGTTCCGTGAACTGCAAGGGGTCGCCTTTGAAGGTGAGCAGGCGGCCCAGCAATGCCGGGCCCAGGCCTCCCAGGATGCGCAGGGCTTCCAGGGCCAGCAGGGACCCCAGAACTCCCGGCAGGGGCCCCAGGAGCGCGGGCTGGCCCACCCGGGAGCCCTCGGGAAAGGCGCAGGCCAGGCAGGGGCCCTGGCCCGGCCAGGAGGTGGTCAGACAGCCGCTCATCTCCCAGACCCAGGCATAAACCAGGGGGGTGCGGAACTTGGCCGCGGCCTGGTTCAGGAGAAAGCGCGCCGCGGCGTTGTTGGTGGCGTCGATGAGCAGGTGGTGGCCCGAAGCCAGCCGGACGACATTGTGTTCCGAAACGTTTTTTACCTGGCTTTCCACCAGGACAAAAGGGTTGATCTCCTTGAGGCGGCGCTCGGCCACCGCAGCCTTGGCCTTGCCCAGGTCCTTTTCCCGGAACAGGATCTGGTGGCCCAGGTCCGAGAGGCTCACCCGGGCCCCATCCACCAGGCGGATGGCCCCCACCCCGCCGGCCAGGAGGTAGAGCGCGGCGGCGGCTCCCAGGCCGCCGGCTCCGGCAATTAGGACCCGGGAGGACTTCAGCCGCTCCTGGGCTTCCCGGCCCCAGCCCCCCAGGGTCATCTGGCGGGAGTACCGGGTCACTTCCGCAGGGCTCAAGTTGGATACGGTCATTACTCCATCCGAATAAGCGGAATGAGGGCGGTTTTCCCGGCTGCAGACACTGCGAGGCGAACAGCCGCCGGCCTCTGTCCGCCCTTGCCGATAACATCGGCAAGGAGAGGGTCTCACTTTAAATTTCCGGCGGCTGCGGTTATAATTACTTCCGTCCAGCGTCCGCACAGCCGCGAGGAAGTTCTTAATGATTGATCTGGTGCAGGTGAGCAAGGTTTACTACCGGGGGCCCGAGGAGATCCAGGCCTTGAGAGGCGTCAACCTGGAGATCGCCGCCGGCGAGTTTGTGGCCATCACCGGCAAAAGCGGCTGCGGCAAAAGCACTCTCCTGCACATCATCGGCGGCCTGGAGCCCCCCAGCTCCGGCCGGGTGCTCCTGCACGGCCGGGATCTCGCCCGCCTCAAGGAGCCGGAGCTCACCCGCTTCCGCCGGGACCGGGTGGGGGTGGTGTTCCAGTCCTTCAATCTTTTGCCCCTGTTGACGCTCCTGGAAAACGTGGCCCTGCCCCGGGTCCTCCAGGGAGCGCCTTTTGATACGGCCCGGGAGGAGGCCTGCAATTGGCTGACGGAAGTGGGCCTGGGCGGACGCCTCAACCACAAGCCGCACCAGGTCTCCGGCGGCGAGATGCAGCGGGCCGCCATCGCCCGGGCCCTGATCAACGATCCGGCGGTGGTCCTGGCTGATGAGCCTACGGGAAACCTCGATTCCGCCACCGCGGCCCGGATTCTGGAACTCTTTTCCCACCTGCACCGGGCGTGGCGCAAAACCGTGGTCCTGGTGAGCCATGCCGAGGCCGGGGACTTCGCCACCCGAGTCCTGAAGATGCGGGATGGCCGGCTGCTGACATGAAGCCCTGGCTTTTTCGCATCTCCCTGAGCCACCTGATCCAGCATCCGGGGCGCACCCTTCTGGGGATTCTGGGCATTGCCCTGGGCACCGCGGTGTACCTGAGCATCTCCCTGGCGGCGGCCAGCGCCTTGAAAAGCTTTGAGAACGGGGTCACGGCGGTGACCGGCAAGGCCCAATGGCGCCTCCAGAGCCCCGGCGCCCCCCTGGACGAAGCCCTGTTTGCCCAAGTAAGCCGCGCCCCGGGAATCAAGGCCGCGGCCCCGGTGGTGGAAAGCGTCCTGGAGCTGGCCGGACCCGAGCCCGGCCCCGTGCTCCTTCTGGGCATCGACCCCTTTTCCGAACGCCCCTTCCGGGATTACGAGTTTTCACAAGCGAACAGCCTGGGAGACACCGCCTGGACGGACTTCCTCACCCGTCCTGACGCCGTCTTCATCAGCCACCGCCTGGCCGGCCGCCTGAAATTGCAGGCCGGGGATTCGCTGCCGGTGATGGTGGGGGCCAGGAGGGTGGTCCTGCGGGTGGCCGGCGTCTTCTCCTCCCGCAGCGGCCTTTACCCCCTGGACGGCTCCGTGGCCCTCATGGACCTGGGCGGGGCCCAGGAACTCCTGGACCGGGTGGGGGTGCTGGATTACGTCGATCTCATGGTCAGCGGGGATGAGGCCAGGGTCATCGGGGACCTCACCCGGGAACTGCCCCCGGGGGCGGAGGTGGTGCGGCCCGCGTCCCAAAGCAGCCGCACCCGGGGACTGGTGGCCTCCTACCGCCTCAACCTGGTGGTGCTGAGCGCCATCGCCCTGTTCGTGGGCATGTTTCTCATCTATCAATCCGTCACCCTGTCGGTGGTGCGGCGCCGCCGGGAAATCGGCCTGCTGCGCACCCTGGGCATGACCCCTCGCCAGGTCCTGGCCCTGTTCCTGACGGAGGGGCTGGCCAGCGGGCTGGCGGGCGGTCTGCTGGGCCTGGGGCTGGGCGTCGGGCTGGCCCAGGGCGTCCTGGCGGTGATTACCCGGAACCTCACTTCCCTGTATATGCCGGTGATGGCGCAGGAGATCTGGGTCCGGTGGGACCTGCTGCTCCAGGCCTGGGGGCTGTCCGTGGTCGCCACCCTGGCGGCCGCGGCGCTCCCGGCCCGGGAGGCGGCCCGCACCCAGGTCCGGGCCGTGTGGTACCGGGAGGAGCTGGAAGAAAGGCTGGGGAGCCGGGCGCTCATCATCTTCGGGTGGGGAATGGCGGCCCTGGCCCTGGCCGGGGTGGGGGCGTCCTGGCAGGTGGGCGACGGCCCCCCCTGGCCCGGGTTCGGGGCCGCGTTCCTCATTCTCCTGGCCTTCGCCTTTTTTACCCCGCTGTGCGCCCGCATCCTGGGGCTGGGGCTTAGGCCGGCGCTCGGCAAGCTGCTGGGCCCGGCCGGGGACCTGGGCTGCCGGTATCTTTCCGGGTCCCTGAGCCGCAGCGCGGTGTCCGTCGCGGCCCTGGCCTGCGCCCTGGGGATGCTCATCGCGGTGACGGTGATGATCGGGTCTTTCCGCCGCACGGTGAACGACTGGGTGAGCCGCTCCATCAGCGGGGACATCTTTTTCGGGCCCGCGGTCTTTTCCACCGCGGCCTACGACCAGTACCTGCCGCCGGAGGTCTTGCCGGAGTTGCGCCGGGACCCGGACATCGCCGACATCTACCTCTACCGTTGCGTCCGCCTCCCCTTTAGGGACCGCTACATTCTGGCCATCGGCGGCAGCTTCGAGGTGTTGGCCCGCCACGGAGGGTTGTGGTTCCGGCAGGGGGATACGCAGGAGATTATGGACCGGGTGGGGAAGGGGGGTCTGACGGCCCCGGCCACGCCCCCGCCGGGCGAGGGGGGAGGGCCCCCGGGGAGCGCCGGGAAATCTCCCGCGGCAGATGAGGAGGAGGTCCTCCCCTTGCCGCCGGTTCCGGAGGTCACCTGTACCCAGGGGTACGTGGCCATCTCGGAGCCCCTGGCCCAGACCTTCAATTTAAAGGAGGGGGATTCCCTGTTCTTGCCCACTCCTGCCGGCCTGCAAAAGCTCAACGTCGCCGGGGTCTTCTACGACTACCGCACCGACGGCCCCAGCGTCTGGATGGACATCAAGCTCTTTCGCCGCTTCTGGCAGGACACCCACCTGAACGCGGTGCGTCTCTACCTCAAGGACCCCCGGAAGGTGCCGGAGGTCCAGGCCCGGCTGCAAGAGCGCTACGGCGGCCGCTACCGGCTCCTGACCTTGTCCCACCGGGACCTCAGAAACGGCATTCTGAAAATCTTCGATGAGACCTTTGCCCTGACTTACGCCCTGGAAGGGGTGGCGGTGGTGGTGGCGGTCTTCGGTATCATCACCACCTTCCTGGTGCTCATCATGGAGCGGGAGCGGGAGCTGGCCCTGCTGCAAAGCATCGGGGCCTCCCGGCGCCAGATCCTGGGCATGGTGCTGGTGGAGTCGGGGCTGGCCAGCGCCCTCAGCTTTCTCTTAGGCGCCGGCTGCGGCTCGCTGCTGTCGCTGTTGCTCATCCTGGTCATCAACAAGCAGGCCTTCGGCTGGACCATCCACCTCTACTTCACCCCCGGCATCTACTGGCAAACCCTTTTGCTGGTAATGGTCCTGGGGGTGGCCGCCGCGGCCTTCCCCGCCTGGCGGGCCATCCAGCCGCACCTGGCCGCGATTTTGAAAGAGGAGTGAGCTTGACGGTCCAAAGAATTTCAGTGCATGTGCCCATAATACAAGTTAAAGACAAATGTAGGGTGGGCACGGCCCACCAATAAAGTCTGGGGACAAATGCCTTCCTACATCAGAGCGAAAATGCGCGGAGGCAAGTTCTTCTTTACTGTGGTAACCTACAGGCGAAGAAAAATCCTCACGGGACCGGAGAGCCGGTCCATTTTGCGCCAGGTTATCGACGAGGTAAGGCGGCAATATCCATTTTTTGTCGACGCCTGGGTACTGCTGCCTGACCATTTGCACTGCCTTTGGACCTTGCCCGAGGCCGATGAGGACTTCTCTAAAAGGTGGGGGCTAATTAAAGCGGGATTTTCGCGAAAAATCAAGGAAACCTTCCATAAGATGGAATTAATGACCGACTCGAAAGAAAGGCATCGGGAAAGTACCATCTGGCAAAGGCGGTTTTGGGAGCATCAGATTCGCAATGATGCGGATTTCGAGCGACATTTCCATTATATTCATTATAATCCCGTGAAGCATGGCCTGGTGGAGCGGGTGAGAGATTGGCCATATTCGACCTTCCATATATTTGTGCAAGAAGGACTGTACCCTGCCGATTGGGGAGATAACATTGCTTTTGCCCCGGACAATTCTTTCGGGGAATGAATGGTGGGCCGTGCCCACCCTACTTGTCTGACAGGGCTCGATAATTTCGGATAAAGAGGCAATTTGGAGCATGGGTAACTGGAAACGCTGGCTATATATCTTACTGGCTGCGGGCCTGGTGTTCGGCGCCCTGTACCTGGTCTTCGGGCTGCTGTGCACCGAGTTCCTGGTGGACTCCTGGTGGTTTAAGTCCCTGGGCTACGAGGGCTATTTCTGGCAGCGGCTCACCTACCGCTATCTGGTTTTCCTGTTTTTCACCCTGCTGTTCCTGGCGGTCTTTTTTCTCAACTTCTGGGTGGCCTCCCGGTATCTGGGAACCACGCCGGCCTCCCAGCTGCGCACCGACCTCACCTCCCGGTTGCGCTACGGCCAGGTGGTGCGGCATTTCCGCACCGGGTCGCTCAAGGCCTATCTGCCCTTTTCCCTGATTCTGGCCCTGCTGGTGGCCTATCCCCTGTACGAGAACTGGCAAGGGGCCCTGCTCTACCTTTTCGCCCCGGCCGCCGGGGTGACCGACCCGGTTTACGGCCAGGACGTCAGCTACTATCTCTTCGCCCTCCCCATGTATCTGTCGTTTTTTTACGAGCTGCTGGTAGCCCTGGTGCTGCTCTTCCTGGGGGTGGCGCTGCTCTACTGGCTGGAGGGCAGGGTCCTGGCCCGGCAGCAGAAGGTCCTGCCCCGGGGGGCCAAAATCCACCTGAGCGCCCTCCTGGGCCTGATCTTTGCCGTCGGCGTCTGGGGCTTCCTGCTGCAGCGCCATAATCTGGTGTACAGCCAGGCCCACGCGGCCCTGTTCTCCGGCCCCGGGTTCGTGGAGATGTGGGTGATCCTGCCCCTCATCTGGCTGGCGCTGATCTTTCTGGCCGGGACCGGCGTCTGCCTCATCTACTGGCTGCAGGCCCGCCGGGGTCTCAAGGTCTTGCTCATCTGCGCCGGGGGATTCATCCTGGCGGCCGGGGCCCGGTACTCCGATTTTCTGCCGGACCTGGTGCAGCGCTACATCGTCAAGCCCAACGAGATTTCCCGGGAGCGGCCCTTCATTGAGCACAGCGTCAAGGCCACCCTGGCGGCCTACGATCTCGACCGGGTGGAGACCCGGGAATACCGTCTGATTGAGGCCCCCTGGGACCTGGCCGGACCGCCGCTCAGGGCCTCCCTGCGCAATATCCCGGTGTGGGACAAGGAAGTGCTGCTCACGGTTTATGAGCAGATGCAGGAGCTTCGGACCTACTACAACTTCACCGCGGTGGACGTAGACCGCTACACGGTGAACGGGGTCTACCAGCAGGTCTTCCTGGCGGCCCGGGAGCTGAACCTCAGGGAGCTGCCCCAGGCGGCCCAGAACTGGGTGAACGAGTGGCTCAAGTATACCCACGGCTACGGGGTGGTCATGACCCCCGCGGCCCAAGGGGGGGAAGAGCCCATGACCTGGTTCATCGAAGGCATCCCGCCCAAATCCGACTACGGCTTCAAGATCGAGCAGCCGGCCATCTACTACGGGGTGGGCTCTTATAAGCCCTGCATCGCCCCCAACGACAGCCGCGAGCTGGGCTATCCCACCGAGGAAGGCCAGACCCTGTCGGACTACCAGGGCCGGGGCGGGGTCCCCGTCAATTCGCTCTTCCGCAAGCTCATCTTTGCCTTCTACTTCGGGGAGCGGGACATCTTTTTCACCACCAAGACCAATCCCCGGAGCCGCATGCTGTTCCGGCGCAATATCGTGGAGCGCCTCAGGCACCTGACGCCGTTCTTCCGGCTGGATCAGGACCCCTACGTGGTGGTGACCGAAAAGGGCCTGTACTGGATCCAGGACGCCTACACGGTCTCCGGCCGCTACCCTTGCGCCCAGCCCTTTGACAAGGAATTCAACTACATCCGCAACTCGGTGAAGATCGTGGTGGACGCCTACAACGGCAACGTGGACTACTACGTGGCCGACGAGCGGGACCCCATCGTCCGGGCCTACCGGCGCATCTATCCGGGGCTCCTGAAGGGCCTCAGCCAGATACCCCCGGAGCTTAAGGCCCACGTGCGCTACCCCAAGGGCATCTTCGACGTGCAGATGAGCATCTACGCCAAGTACCACCAGACGGACCCGGAGATCTTTTACAAGCAGGAGGACGCCTGGGACTTTCCCGAGATGCAGCAGGACAAAAAGCCGGTGAAGATGAAGCCCTACTATCTCACCGTCAACCTGCTGGCCAAGGAGAAGTCGGAATTCGTCCTGCTGTGTCCCATGACCCCCAGGGCCCGGGCCAACTTGCGGTCCCTGTGCGTGGCGGGCTGCGACGGGCCCCACTACGGGGAAATCGTGGTCTACAGCTTCCCCAAGGGCTCGCTGGTCTACGGCCCTTCCCAGGTGGACGCCTTCATCGATCAGGACACGGTGGTCTCCGAGCAGTTCACCCTGTGGAACCAGATCGGCTCCCAGGTGGAGCGGGGCAAGATGCTGGTGCTGCCGATGGCCGGCTCCATCGTCTACATCCAGCCGGTCTATCTCCAGGCGGCGGCCCGGTTGAAGATCCCCCAGCTCAAGCGCCTCATCGTCAGTCAGGGAGAGATGGTGGTGATGGCGCCGTCCCTGGAGGAAGGCTTTGCCAAGATGAACGAACGGCTCAAGACGAAGGCGGCGCGGATTCAGCAGCGCCTGCAAATGCTGGCGCCTTCCGGGGCGCCGTCGCCTGAGGCCGCGCCGGTGCGGGAGTAGGTGAGAAGGAAAGAGTTGTTGGGGGAGGGGGCTAAGGGCGCCCGCCCTTACCCCCTCCCCCAAACCCCCACCCCCAATCCCTTTATCTCGTTCCCAAGCTCCTGCTTGGGAACGCAAATTTAGCCCAAGCTCTGCTTGGGCAACGTGTCGGAATAAAACGCGAATTCTCTTCTTAATGAAGAATAGGCCCTGCAAAGCAGAGCTTTGCATCCAAATGGGTTCCCAAGCGGGAGCTTGGGAACCAGATAATAATTTTTTCTTGGTGTTCTTGGTGGTGGTCAATCTTCTTCTTTGTCCGCTCGCGGGCCCGGAGGGTCGCCCCGGCAAATAAAAACCGCCGGTGGGTGACAGGATGGCAGCGCGATGATATGCTAAACCAATGTTGAAACGAACCTTCATCCATCTTCCCGGGGTGGGACACCGCACCGAGGCCCATTTCTGGCGCCAGGGGTTCGCCACCTGGGAGGATTTTCTGGGCGCAAACCGGGTCTCAAGCCTCTCCCGGGAACGGGTTCAGCGGCTCCAGGAGCACTTGCAAGAGTCTCTGGACCAGGTGGAAAACGCCGATTATTTCGCCCAGCGCCTGCAAACCGGGGAACACTGGCGGCTCTTCCGCCACTTGCGCGGCAGGGCCGCGTATCTGGACATCGAGACCACCGGCACCTTCTGGCCGGGGTTGCTGGTGACGGTGGTGGGCCTTTACGATGGCGAGACCATGCGCCAGTTTGTCCAGGGCTACAACTTGCACGAATTTCCCCGGGCCATTAAGGGCCTGGATCTGCTGGTCACCTTCAACGGCACCCAATTCGACCTGCCGGTGCTTAAGGCCTATTTCCCCGGACTCAGGCTGCCGCCGGTGCACGTGGACCTGCGCTTCCTGCTGGCCCGGTTAGGGTTCAGAGGGGGGCTCAAAAAGATCGAGCCCCGCTTCGGCATCCACCGCCCGGAGGAAGTCAACGGCATGGACGGCTACATGGCGGTAATCCTCTGGGAACGGTACCAGCGAGGGGACCGCACCGCCCTGAAGCTGCTCCTCAAGTACAACCGGGAGGACGTCATCAACCTGGAAGTGCTCATGGAGGAAGGCTTCCGCCTGTACCGGGAGCGCCTGGTATCTTGGAGCCTGGGTGAGCGCCAGGTGCAGCCGGGGGCTACGGCCCGGCTTTAGCAAACGATGAAGCAAGACGCCAACGGAGCATAATACCCTTAAGGATGGCGGTCCCCGAGCCCCCCACTTAACCCAAACCCCAGGTCCGTAAGGGCGGGTTTTAAACCCGCCCCTACTTCGTCTGGACCATTTGACCTGCGGATTCAATGACCGCTGATTTTCTTGGATTTGTCGCCAGGGGCCCGGCCTGCCGTGCCCCTGGGTTTTTTCTTGGTATCCTTGGTGAGCTCGGTGCGAAAATCTAGTGGAGCGTTTCGTAATTAGCATCACATAAAATCAGGTTCGGACGTATGGCTTGGGAAGCTTAAGTCCCCCTTTTTTAAACGGGGATTAGGGGGATTATCAAGAGGTTATTCTAATCCCCCCCGCCCCCACTTTAGAAAAGGGGGGTAAAAAAGTAGCTTCTGAACCGTCCTTTTATTGTGAAACACACCACTAGTTGGGCCAGCCGCGCCTGATTGACCGCCTAGCCGAAGCCAGGTTTTTGCTGAAAGCTGAAAGCTGACCGCTGATAGCTATTGTGATAGAGAGGGATGGTATCGTAAGATAAATGTGATAAAATAAAGAAGTTTGGGGTGCTTATGCTGTTTTCGCGGATGCTCATTCCCACCTTGAAAGAAATCCCGGCGGAAGCTGAAGCCATTTCCCACCGCCTGCTTCTCCGGGCCGGGATGGTTCGCAAGGTGGCCTCCGGGATCTACGACTATCTGCCCCTGGGCCTGCGGGTGCTGCGCAAGGTGGAGCACATCGTGCGCCGCGAGATGGACCGGGCCGGGGCCCTGGAGGTGCTGCTGCCCGCGGTGCAGCCCGCGGAGCTCTGGCAGGAGTCGGGGCGCTGGGGAGTTTACGGCAAGGAGTTGCTCAGGTTTCTGGACCGGCACGAACGGGACTATTGCTTCGGTCCCACCCACGAAGAAGTGATCACCGACCTGGTGCGCCGGGAGGTGCACTCCTACCGGCAGTTGCCCCTCAACCTCTACCAGATCCAGGTGAAGTTCCGGGACGAAATCCGGCCCCGTTTCGGGCTCATCCGCTCCCGGGAGTTCATCATGAAGGACGCTTACAGCTTTGATGCGGACGAAGCCGGGGCCGAGGCCTGCTACCAGCGCATGTACGAGGCTTACAACCGCATCTTCCAGTGCTGCGGCCTCAGCTTCAAGGTGGTGGAGGCGGACACCGGCCCCATCGGCGGCAGCTTTTCCCATGAATTCATGGTCCTGGCGGAGACCGGCGAGGACCTGCTGGCTTCGTGCCAGGGCTGCGCCTATGCCGCCAACCTGGAGAAGGCGGAAATCACCCTGAATTTGAACGAACCGGCCCCGCCGCTGGGCGCCAAACCGGAGCCGGTGCCCACCCCCAACGTGCGCACCGTGGAAGAGGTGGCGACATTTTTGGGGGTGGCTCCCAGAGAAATCGTCAAGACCCTCATCTACGAGACGGAGCAAGGGCCGGTGGCGGTGCTCATCCGGGGCGATCACGAAGTCAACGAAGTAAAGGTGAAAAATTTGCTGGGGGTGACGGACCTCATCCTGGCTGGCCTTATCCGGGTCCAGGAACTCACCGGCGCCGAGGTGGGCTTTGCCGGCCCCGTGGGGCTTAACCTCCCCATCTATGCGGACCAGGCCGTGGCCCGCCTGGGCGCCGCGGTCACCGGGGCCAACCGGGACAACTACCATCTGACCAAGGTCCATCCGGCCCGGGACATTGAAATCACCCAGGTGGCGGACCTGAGAACGGTGACGGACCAGGACCCCTGCCCCCGGTGCGGCGGCGCCCTTACCATCTTGCGCGGCATCGAGGTGGGTCATATCTTCAAGCTGGGGCTCAAGTATTCCAAGGCGTTGAAGGCCAGCTACCTGGACCAGGAAGGCGCCGAACAATTTTTCTACATGGGCTGCTACGGCATCGGGGTGAGCCGCATCGTGGCCGCGGCCATCGAGCAGGGAAATGATGAGAACGGCATCATCTTTCCCATGGCCCTGGCCCCGGTGCAGGTGGGTCTCATCCCCATCTCGGTGAACGACCCGGCCATCATGAGCTGCGTGGAGAAGCTGCACGCCGACCTGGAGTCCCAGGGGATCGAGGTGCTGCTGGATGACCGGGACGAGCGCCCGGGAGTCAAGTTCAAGGACTGCGACCTCTTGGGAATCCCCCTGCGGGTGGTGGTGGGCGCCAAGACCCTGGCCCAGGAGGCCGCGGAAGTGCGCCACCGGCGCTCCCCGGAGAACAGACTGGTTCCCCTTAAAGAGCTGATCCCTTATCTCAAAAGGCAGATCGGCCAGGAGCTGAATGACTAACCGGATCATCCGCCTCCAGGACATCGTGGAGGAGGTGCTCAAGCACCATCCGGAGGCGGACACCTCCATCATCGAGAAGGCCTACGTCTTTTCGGCCAAGGCCCACGAGGGGCAATTGCGCCTCAACGGCGAACCCTACCTCTCCCATCCCCTGGAAGTGGCCTACCTCCTGGCCCAGCGGGGCCTGGGTCCCATCACCGTTACCTGCGGGTTGCTCCACGACACGGTGGAAGACACCTCCATCACCCTGGACGACCTGGAGGAATATTTCGGTGAGGAAGTCACCGACATCGTCAACGGGGTCACCAAGATCGGCCAGCTGACCTTTGGCGACCGGCAGACCCAACAGGCGGAATACATCCGCAAGATGATCCTCTCCATGTCCCACGACATTCGGGTGCTGCTGGTGAAGCTGGCCGACCGGGTCCACAACATGCGCACCCTGGGCTTCATGGAGCCCGCCAAGCAGAAGCGCATCGCCCGGGAGACCCTGGAGATCTACGCCCCCCTGGCCGGACGGCTGGGGATGTTCCGCATCAAGGCCGAGCTGGAAGACCTGGCTTTCTTTTACCTGGAGCCCGAGGCCTTCCAGCAGATCCAGGAGGGCCTGGCCCGGAAGAAAGGCGAGCTGGAAAAATACATCCAGGAGGTCTGCCAGAACCTGCGGGACAAATTGGCGGAGCACCATCTGCAGGGCGAAGTGAGCGGCCGGCTGAAGAATTTTTACAGCATCTATCGCAAGCTCCAGGCCCAGCAGATCACCCTGGACGAACTCTACGATCTGCTGGCCTTCCGCATCATTGTGGACTCGGTGCACGACTGCTACGAGGCCCTGGGGGTCATCCACGCCATGTTTCGGCCGGTTCCGGGCCGCCTCAAGGACTACATCGGCATGCCCAAGGCCAACATGTACCAGTCCATCCACACCACGGTCATCGGCCAGTTCGGGGAGCGGCTGGAAATCCAGATCCGCACCCGGGAGATGCACCGGGTGGCCGAGGAGGGCATTGCGGCCCACTGGAGCTACAAGGAGCGCCGGGCCTACCACGAAAAGGACGCCCAGCGCTTCAACTGGCTCAAGCAGATGGTGGACCTCCAGAAGGAGTTGAAGAGCCCCCAGGACCTCCTGGAAGGGGTGCGTCTGGAGCTGTACCCGGAAGAGGTCTACGTCTTCACGCCCACCGGGGAGGTCAAGGAACTGCCCCGGGGCGCCACGGTGGTGGATTTTGCCTACGCCATCCACTCGGAGGTGGGGGACCGGTGCACCGGGGCCAAAGTCAACGGCCGCATGATCACCTTGCGCACGGAGCTCGCCAACGGCGACACGGTGGAGATCATCACTTCGCCCCACCACCACCCCAGCCGGGACTGGCTGCAGTTCGTCAAAACCACCAAGGCCCGCCACAAGATTCGCCAATATCTCAAGGCCGCGGAACGGGAGCAGAGCATCACCCTGGGGAAAGAGTTCCTGGACCGGGAACTGCGCAAGTCCGGGGCGTCATTGCAGAAGCTACTCAAAGACGGCGAGGAGCTGAGAAGGGTGGCCCAGGAATTTTCCTTCGTAAGCGTCGACGACCTCCTGGCCTCCATCGGCCACGGCAAGGTGACCCCCGGGCAGGTGACCGGCAAACTATTTCGGGCCGCGGCGCCAGCGGCGGAGGAAGAGGCGCCTCCGGGGCCGGAGGTGCGCCGGGAAAAAGAAGAGCCCGGCGGCCTCCGCATCAAGGACCTGGACGACATGCTGGTGCGCCTGGCCAACTGCTGCCAGCCCATCCCGGGAGACGCCATCATGGGTTACATCACCCGGGGTAAAGGGGTCACCATCCACCGGGCCGACTGTTCCTATCTGGCCCGCACCGAGTCTTTCCGCCAAATCCCGGCGGAGTGGGACGGGGGCGGCGGGCCGGAACGGCTCTACCCGGTGAAGATTCAGGTAGCTTCCGTGGACAAGCCGGGGCTGTTGGCGGATATCACCAGCGCCTTGAAAAGCTCCGACGTCAATGTAGTTCGGGCTTCGGTGGAGACCACCCAGGATAACCGGGGCATCGCCCAGTTCACCATTCAGGTCTCCGACCAGCAGCATCTGGAAAAGGTCTTCGGGGCCTTGAAGCGCCTGAAAGAAGTGATCTCGGTGAGACGGGTGACGGGGTAGGGGTCAGGGGCGGACCCAGGTGTCCGCCCTAACGGGAGGGCGCACACGCAGGTGCGCCCCTACGGGTTAGACCGGTTTTGCTACCAATCCAGACCGCAAACAACGGGTACAGACCCGGAGGTAGCGCACCGTGCCCTGCTTCAGGGCCCGGACCCGGCGCAAATTCGGCTTCCAGCGGCGCTTGGTGTGGTTGTTGGCGTGGCTGACGTTATTGCCCACCTGGGGCCGTTTTCCGCAGATGTCACAGACGTAAGACATGAGAGAACCTCCTCAAACTTTTTAAATTTATAAAAAATCACGGGGATTGCAAGAGGGGAGGGGCGGTTTTCGGTTTTCGGATTTAGGTTTACGGTAAATGCTTAAGATAATCAATGAATTACCAGAATAAGGGAAGACCAGGTCTGCCATTCTGAGCGAACGAATCTAGATTCTTCGGTTGCGGCGCTCCCTCAGAATGACCGATGACGATGCCTTTATTCCCTCTCCCCCAATGGGGGGAGAGGGTTAGGGTGAGGGGGAAGGGAAGCGGATGAAAGAGACGAAATCCATCTTCATCGAGGGGAAATGCCTTTTGGGCCTGGTGCTTATTCTGGTCCTGGCTCCTATGGTCGGCCGCGGCGGCCCCGGCCCGGGACCTGACCTCCCAGGAGGAAAAGACCCTTTTCTCTTACGGTGACCTGGGGAAGGTGGACCTCTCCCCCAAGCGGGTGGAAATGGAGGTCTACGTCTCTCCCAGCCCGGAGCTGGCCGACTGCCGGCGCATGATCGCCCAGGTGCAGGACCAGGTGCAGCAGTTCTACGGCCGTATGGGGGTTTATCTGATCTATGTCCCGGCCGGGCCCAACCCCGGGCCCCTGGCGCCGGCGAAGCGCCTCCGGATCGAGCTTTTGAGCCGACAAGGAGTGGCTGGACAAGAGCTTCAAGGCCTTTAACGTGGCGCCGCCCTTCAGGCTGCGCTTCCTCCAGGTGTGCCTGAACAAGTGCGCCTATTCCCACCTGCCCCTTTCTACGATCCATATCTCCTTCAAGCGCTTCGAGCAGGCCCGGAGCTAAGCGCCGACCCCAAGGACGAGCTCCCTGAACCGCAACTGGCTGGCCAACCTGCTGACCCACGAACTGGGGCACCTGCTGGGGCTCTACCACGTCCACGAATTCGCCGACGACCCCATCCCGGTGCGACTGCCGGACCATACCCCCAACTTCATGAGCCAGAAGATCGCCTTCAAGAAGGCCATGGGCTTCGTGGAGTTCCAGCGCCTCCTGATCCACAGCTACCTGTCGAAGGGCAAGGTCTACCAGCAGTACCAGCAGGTTAACTTCGACCCCCTGCGCTACCTGGAACTGGTGAAGGCCGCCAACGGCTACCGGGAACCGCTGCTGCCGGTCTCCAAAATGGCCCAGAAGGTTAAAAAGCAGGGGAAGGCCAGGACCTTCGACGATGACGAAGAAGATGATGACGACTAAAAGCAGGGGTCAGGGGTCAGGGACCAGGGGTTAGGGGTCAAATATGATGATGTAGGTGAGTAAATGTAGGGCGGGCATTGCCCGCCTTTTTATGTGGTGGGCGGTGCCCACCCTACATTTTTTGTCCAGCACAGATAAGGGCGGTGCGCGCACCGCCCTTACGATGTTTTTTAACTAAAAACGAAAAACCAAAAACCAAGAATTGTCTTTTAGTGTTTAAAACACCTTTGGCCGGTGAAGACCATGGCCACCGGCGGGTCGGCTTCGTTGCAGGCCTCGATGACCTCGTAGTCCCGCACCGACCCGCCGGCGTGGGCCACCGCGCTGACGCCCTGGCGGATGCCCACGTTCACCCCGTCCCTAAAGAAAATGTAGGGCGGGCATTGCCCGCCTTTTTATGTGGTGGGCGGTGCCCACCCTACATTTTTTGTCCAGCACAGATAAGGGCGGTGCGCTCACCGCCCCTACGATGTTTTTTAGCTAAAAACGAAAAACCAAAAACCAAAAACCAAGAATTGTCTTTTAGTGTTTAAAACACCTTTGGCCGGTGAAGACCATGGCCACCGGCGGGTCGGCTTCGTTGCAGGCCTCGATGACCTCATAGTCCCTGACCGAGCCCCCGGCGTGGGCCACCGCGCTGATGCCCTGGCGGATGCCTACATCCACTCCGTCCCTAAAGAAAATGTAGGGCGGGCATTGCCCGCCTTTTTATGTGGTGGGCAGTGCCCACCCTACATTTTTTGTCCAGCACAGATAAGGGCGGTGCGCTCACCGCCCCTACGATGTTTTTTAGCTAAAAACGAAAAACCAAAAACCAAAAACCAAGAATTGTCTTTTAGTGTTTAAAACACCTTTGGCCGGTGAAGACCATGGCCACCGGCGGGTCGGCTTCGTTGCAGGCCTCGATGACCTCGTAGTCCCTGACCGACCCGCCGGCGTGGGCCACGGCAGCGATGCCCTGGCGGATGCCCACGTCCACTCCGTCCCTAAAGAAAATGTAGGGCGGGCATTGCCCGCCTTTTTATGTGGTGGGCAGTGCCCACCCTACATTTTCTGGTCCAAAACATGGTAGGGGCGGTTCGTGAGCTGCCCCTGCGGTTTTTTTTAACGGAAAACAGAAACCGAAAACCGACTATTGAAATTGTCATTCTGAGCGCAGCGAAGAATCTAGATTCTTCACTCCGCGGCGCTCCGTTCAGAATGACATCCTTGATTGGTATCAATGTTTAAAGCAGCGTTGCCCCGTAAACACCATGGCCACCGGCGGGTCGGCTTCGTTGCAGGCCTCGATGACCTCGTAGTCCCTGACCGACCCCCCGGCGTGGGCCACCGCGCTGATGCCCTGGCGGATGCCCACGTCCACTCCGTCCCTAAAGGGGAAGAAGGCGTCCGAGATCATCACCGAGCCGATTAGACCCCCCTTGGCCTCCCGGGTGGCCAGGTCGATGGCCGTCTGGTCCGAGGCGTCCCGTTTCGCCTGAAGGATTTCCAACTCCAGGTTCTTGTAAGGCAGACCGAACTCCTTAAAGCACAGGGCGTCGGCGTACTTGGTGTAGGCCTTGAACACCGCGATCTCCGCCACCCCCACCCGGTCCTGCTCGCCGGTGCCGATGCCCACGGTGCAGCCGTCTTTGACGAAGATGACCGAGTTGGAGGTCACCCCCTGCTCCACCCACCAGCCGAAAAGCAGGTCCTCGTATTCCCGCGGGCTGGGCTCCCGTTGGCAGCGGTATTCCTTGCCCTGATGAGTGGCCACCGCGGGCTTGAAGTCTTCCTTCTTGAGGATGGCGTTCAGGGGCGACTGCTGGACGATGAGGCCCCCGTCGATGAGGCTCTTGAACTCCACATAGCGGGAGTGCACCAGGTGCTGCAGGCGGCCGAAGTGGGGGATTTTGATGATGCGCAAGTCCTTGGCCTTCTTCAAGATGTCCAGGGTGCCGGCCTCGAAGTCCGGGGCGGCGATGACCTCCAGGTAGTTTCGGGACACCAGCCCGGCGGTGGCCTGGTCCAGGGCCCGGTTGAAGACCGCGGCCCCCCCGAAGGCGGCGATGCGGTCGGCCATATTGGCCTGGTCGTAAGCCTCGGCCAACGACTCCGCCCAGGCGGCGCCGCAGGGGTTGTTGTGCTTCAGGATCACCGCGGCAGGTTTTCGCTGAAGAAACTTGATGATGTTGAGGCCGTTGTCCAGGTCCGTCAGGTTGGTCTTGCCGGGATGCTTGCCGGCCTGGACCATGGCCGCCTCATCGATGGCGCTGGTGAGGCCGCTGCCGGGGTCCAGGAAGTGGCAGCCCCCCAGGGTCAGGTGGCCCCCCACCAGTTCATAGAGCGCCGCCTCCTGGCCGGGGTTTTCGCCGTATCTGAGCCCCATTTCGATGACTTCCCCGCTTTTGGGGTCCGGCAGCTTCCAGGTGCGCTTGCGGTAGACGAGCTTCTGATCCCCAAACTGGATGGTCATCTCCGGGGGGAAATGGTCCGCCATCACGGTGCGGTACATGGCCTTGATGTCGCTCATAGGGTCTCCTCGGGCAAGATTTGGGACCTATTGTGTCACGAACCGCCCCGCCTTGACAAGCGCCTTTCCGGCCTCGGGGCCAAATTGACAGTGGCCGGCGCAAATGCTAAAATTTTCCCTACCACTGAGCCGGTATTAGCGAAAACCGAAAACTGAAAACCGGTTTTTAAATGGAGATCAAGGCACTGGATTTCTTTCTGGGTTTGAGCTTGGGGGCGGCCCTCCGTGCCCGCCCTTAATAGGCGGCCAGGGACGGCCGCCCCACCCGATACCTTGAGCGCCATTTCTTAGATTATAATTCAGCGCGGCTAAAGGCTGCGGCTATCATACCTGAAAACTGAAAACCGGTTTTTAAATGGAGATCAAGGCACTGGATTTCTTTCTGGGTTTGAGCTTGGGGGCGGCCCTGGGAGTGATTCTCACCCTGGGGGCCATCAAGGTCCGGGGTTGGCTGGGACACTCCGAGGCCGGTCGCCTTAAGGCTGAGAACCGCTCCCTGAAGCGCCGCCTGGCGGAGAAAGACCGGCACATCGGCAAGATGTTGGCGGAGACGGAGCGCTTGGCTGAGCGGTTGGGGCAGGGGGCGGTCAACACCAAAAAAGAAGATTTAGAGTAAGGGGCATCTTCTTCGTAGGGGCGGGTTTTAAACCCGCCCCTACAGCCCTACGAAGCATAATGCGGGAGGCAACATGGCTAGCAAAGAAATGTCCGTGACCGGCGCGGCGGTGGGGGCTCTGGGCGGCTGGGTGGCCGAAGTGGCCATTCAGGAAATCACCGGGCACCACCTGACCACCGGTCTCTTGGAGCTGCTGGGCGCGGCCGCGGGTCTCTGGCGCCTGGACCAGCGCCTGGGCCGGACGCTTAAAGAGACCCTGGAGCGGGCCCAGGACGGGCCCAACGACTACCAGCAGGTGAAGCAGCGCATCGAAAAGCTGACCCGGGATTTGCCGGAGCTGCGGGAGATCCTGAGTAACCTGGTGGACGCGGGGATCGCGGCCCAGAAGGCCTGAGATGCTGGGGCTCAATCTGCTGGTGCGCCTCACCCGCCAGGTCCTGGCCGGGCCGGTGGCGGACGCAGGAATCCTCCCGGAAAGCTATTACCGCCACCTGGTCCTGGCGGCCCTGGAAGAGGAGGACTTCCCCGGGGCCCTGCGCTTTCTCAAGTGGGCCGGCGACCCGGTGCTGGCGCAGCTCCTGATCCTGCGCCTGCGGTTGCTGGCTGAGGGACATCGCCGGCAGCGCCAGACCTTAAAAGACTTGCTGCAATCATCCCTCCAGGAAGGAACCGCGGCGAAATGCCGGGCCTTGCTGGCTCAGGAAGACCGGGCCCTGGAGTTGCTGGGGGCATACGAAGGCCAGGCTCTGGCGTTTAAAGGGTGATTCGGCAGGATGTCCGTCGTTTGCCGCGGGCAAGCCCGGTGGTGGCGTTTCCGGCTGCTGCTTCAGTTCCCCGAGCTTTTATTCAGTAGCTGAACCAGGGTCGCCAAAGCCCCCAAGCCAAGGACTCTTAAAGTAGGGGCTACTTGACATTATCTAGGTAAATCTGGTTCGGCAGCAGGGTGAAAATCCCTGCCCTTTTGTTACCTCGATTAAGCCCTCCCTTTTTCAAGTTCTTGATTTATAATAATAAAAATGGAATCGGATTTTTATTACATGGGCGAGGCCCTGGAGGCGGCAAGGCTTGCCCTGGCCGCGGGCGAAGTGCCGGTGGGCGCGGTGCTGGTGGCGGACGGAGGCCGGATCCTGGCCCGGGCCTACAACCGCCCCATCGGGCTAAGCGACCCCACGGCCCACGCCGAGGTGCTGGCCTTGCGGGAAGCCGCGCTCCTACTGGGGAATTATCGGTTGCCCGGGGTCAGCCTTTATGTTACCATCGAACCGTGTTTCATGTGCCTGGGAGCGCTTCTCCTGGCCCGGGTGCGGCGCCTGGTCTTCGGCGCGCCGGACCCCAAGGCCGGGGCCTGCGTGTCGCTCTGCCGCCTGCCGGAGGACCCCCGGTTGAGTCATCGTTTGGAAGTGCTGGGCGGCGTCCGGGAGGCCGAATGCCGGGAGCTGCTCCAGGAGTTTTTCAAAACCCGGAGATGAAGATGTAGGGGCGGCGTCTCGCCGCCCTATTTGGAGCGGGGAAACCCCGCCCCTAACCGAAAACAAAAAACCGAAAACCGTCTTATAACCGGAGGGGTACCGAAGAGGCCGTAACGGGGTCGACTCGAAATCGACTTGGGGGCTAATCACTCCCACGTGGGTTCGAATCCCACCCCCTCCGCCATTAAATATGGTTTTTGGTTTCTGGTTTTCGGTTTTTGGTAAAAGATAAAAAAGAGAAAAATCGAGCTCTTCCCTCCGGGAGGTTCCCATGGGACTGCAATACATCAACAAGAATTGTGAAATTTACCTGGGCAAAGATAACGTCTACCGGGACGACATGGGCAGCCTGCCCCTGGATTGCATCATCACCGCAGAAGAGTATAATGCCCTGCCGGAGCATAAGAAGAAGGACTACGAAGTCCTGGTGCCCAAGCCGAAGAAATAGGGGCCAGGGTCAGGGGCCAGTAGTCAGTTGTTCAGGATTTGGCAATTACCTAATATGTAGCCGCAGGCTTTGACCTGGGTTTTCGCAGCAAACAGGCAGAGAAAATAGTGGCACAGGCTTCCAGCCTGTGCAAAAAGGGCACAGGCGGGACGCCTGTGCCACCAAATTGATGGCAGACGCGCGGAGAGATGCCCGAGAGGCTGAAGGGGCACGATTGGAAATCGTGTGAGCGTCTAAACCGCGCTCCGAGGGTTCGAATCCCTCTCTCTCCGCCAGTGCAGAAAAGTCTTGAAAATTAACTTCTTATTATTTGGTTTAGAAGGAAGACATGTCTATAACAATATTCGTCATAATAATCATATTCCTTTATATTATCTGGGTTATCTTTCCATTATATGGCATGATGCCTTTTTTCATAATTCAGATATTACTGATGCTGAGTTTAATTAATGAATATTATAATTATAAAAAAATAACGATAAAATTAAAAGAGCAATTATATGATGAACTGCCTAATGAAGCTTATTGGAAGATTCTTTTTCAATACGGTCACGCAATTTATTTTCCCCTTGGGTCTGAGAGTTTTGCAGTTTCATTTGGTACTGCCAGGGTTATTGGTTGGATTGTCGCCATAATATTGCTATATTTAAACAGATGGCTAGAAGGGGTAATTTGTTTTACAAATACTTTTTTATTAGCCCTATTTGCCGGATGGCTAGACCCTATATTTTTTATGGGTATATTTGGTAGAAAAAAACCGGAATTTGCTATAAAGGCAAATATAGTTATAGCGTTAAGAGAATTTGTGCATTCAAAATTACAAAACTTGAGTTAGCTATATTAAAACCCCATGGCATACCAGGTCTTAGCCCGCAAGTGGCGTCCCCAAACCTTTGAGGAGGTGGTGGGCCAGGAGCCCATCACCCGGACGCTCCAGAACGCCCTGGCCGCCGGCCGGGTGGCCCACGCCTTTCTCTTCAGCGGCCCCCGGGGGGTGGGCAAGACCTCGGTGGCCCGCATTGTGGCCAAGGCCCTCAACTGCGCCGCAGGCCCCACCCCGCACCCCGACAACACCTGTGAGAATTGCGTCGAAATCACCAAGGGCTCTTCCCTGGACGTCCTGGAAATCGACGGCGCCTCCAACCGGGGCATCGACGAGGTGCGGGACCTGCGGGAAAAGATCAAGTACCTGCCGGCCCAGGGCGCCTACAAGGTCTACATCATCGACGAAGCGCACATGCTCACCGATCCGGCTTTCAACGCCCTGTTGAAGACCCTGGAAGAGCCGCCGGCCCACGCGGTCTTCATCCTGGCCACCACCGCGCCCCACAAGGTGCCGGTGACCATCCTCTCCCGTTGCCAGCGCTACGATTTCCGCCGCATCCCCACCGGCCTCATCGAGGCCCACCTGGGCAAACTGGCCCAGCAGGAGGGCTGGAGGGTGGACCCCGAGGGCCTGGCCCTGGTGGCCCGGGCCGCGGAAGGGAGCATGCGGGATGCCCAGGGATTCCTGGACCAGGTGGTGACCTTTGGGGGCGAGGCGGTGAGCGCCGCAGAGATCGCCCGCATCCTGGGGGTGACGGACCGGGGGGCGCTGCTTAAAGCCCTCAAGGCCATCGTTGCCCGTAACGGGCCGGACCTGCTAATCCTCATCGAGGAGCTTTACAACCAGGGCCACGATTTGAGAAGGTTTTACCAGGATCTGCTGCTGTATGCCCGGCACCTGCTTTTGGCGGGCCTCTACCCCGAGGCCCGGCACCTGGCGCCGGTGGCCGACGCGGAGTGGGATGAACTCCTCAACCTGGCGCGCCAAACTCCGGCACTACACTTGCATAATCTGCTCAGCGTCCTCCTCAATGGGGAGGAAGAGCTCAAACGGGCGCCCCAGGCCCGGCTGGCCCTGGAGGTTTTGCTACTCAGGCTTATTCACCTGGAGCCCGTGGTCCCCCTGGCCGCCTGGCTCGGCCGTCTGGAGAGCCTGGAGGCGCGCCTTACGGCCGGGGATCTGGTCGCCGCCGCACCTCGGCCGGACCTCGCAGTCGCCGACCCCGCCCCGGCGCCACCGGCGGCGGCCAGCGCCGTGGAGGCCCCGGAGGTGGACCTGAACGAGAAGTGGCAGGCGTTTTTAAGTTACGTCCGGGAATCGGAAGGCGGGCCTCTCTCCGGCAAGCTCTCCAACTGCCGCTTGCTGGGGATGGTGGATCACTGCCTGCAGCTAGCCCCGGGGCGCACCTGGAACGCGGCGGCGCCCCGCCACGAAGCCCGCTTGCAGGAGCTGGTGCGGAAATTTTTCGGCCCCCAGTATTCTCTGGAAATAGTCGCCGCCGGAGCCCAAGTCCGCCGGCAAGAAGGCCCCCGCCGCCCCCAAGCCCCTGGACATGGCCAAACTCCAACAGCAAGCCCTGGAAATCTTTGGCGGCCAATGGCAGGCGTCCGGGCCGGGCAAGGAGGAACCCGAGTGAAGAACCTCACCCAGATGATGAAGCAGGCCCAGAAGCTGCAGGCCAAGATGATGGAGATGCAATCAGAGTTGGGCAACCGCACGGTGAGCGCCCAGGCCGGCGGCGGCATGGTGGAAGCCGTGGTCAACGGCCGCCAGGAACTAATGAGCCTGCGCATCGACCCGGAGGTGGTGGTGGCGGAGGACGTGGAGATGCTCCAGGATTTGATCCTGGCCGCGGTGAACGAGGCCCTGAACCGCTCCCGGGAGATGATGGCCCAGGAGATGAGCAAACTCACCGGGGGGATGCAGATTCCCGGTTTGTTTTGAAAGAATATGGGGGGATGGCCAGGGATTTCATCCCTGCCCTCCCCCCACACCCCCTCCCAACCCGTTTAAGGGCAGAAGAAGTCGGGGTCAGGCCCCCGACTTCTTCTGCTAATAAAGCGCCCTTAAGGGATTGGGGGGGGCGGGGGAGGGGGAAAGGGAAAGGGTTTGCGGCCCTTTGCCCCCTCCCCCACCTCCAAAGGAGTGAAGATGGCGGGAAACGCGTATCCTGCCGCCTTGCGGCGGGTCATCACAGCAATGAGCAAGCTCCCCGGCGTGGGGGAGAAGACCGCCGGGCGGCTGGCCACGTATCTGCTCAGGGCGCCCGCGGGCGAGGTTTTGGAGCTGTCCCGGGCCCTGGCCGACCTGAAAGAGAAAATCAAGCTCTGCCGGCGCTGTTTCGCCTTTGCCGATCAGGAATTCTGCCCTATCTGCGCCGATCCTGCCCGCCGCCAGGGGCAGATCCTGGTGGTGGCGGAGCCCGGGGACCTGCTGGCCCTGGAACGGGTGGGCTGGTTCAAGGGGCTATACCACGTCCTGGGGGGGGTCCTGTCCCCCATCGAAGGGGTGGGGCCTGACGATCTGCGCCTTAAGGAGCTGCTGGACCGGATCCGGACGGAGAGCGTCACGGAGGTGATCCTGGCGCTAAACCCCAGCCTGGAAGGAGAGACCACCACCACCTATCTGGCCCAGGAACTCAAGCCCCTGGGGGTGAAGGTGACCCGCATAGCCTACGGCCTGCCCATGGGGGGCGACATCAAGTACGCCGACCACCAGACCCTGAAGGAGGCGTTGCAGTCATCGGGTGGAGGCCGAGTCATCCAGTCCTGCTCCGGGAAGATCTTGAGATCTCTGCGCCTGTTCATGGAACTCTCCGGTTCGGCTCGGCTCCGGTATGGCTGCCCTGACCCTTTGAGGTGCCGATGTATTCCATTCTTTCCGTTGATGTGGAGGACTGGTTTCACATCCTGGATGTGCCTTCTGCTCCCCAGATAAGCGAATGGGATGCGCTTCCTTCTCATGTGGAGAAGAATTTTCTGAAGTTGCTGGACCTCTTCAGCGAAGCCAACGTTATAGGAACTTGTTTTATTCTGGGATATGTGGGCAGGCGGTTTCCTAACCTGGTGCGAGAAGCCGGCTCACGGGGACACGAAATCGCCTCACACGGTTATGCTCATCGTCTGGTTTATCAAATGAGCCCCAGAGAGTTTTACGATGATGCCGTGCAATCAAAACAGGTGCTCGAAGACATCTGGGGGGAGCCGATTAGCGGCTACCGCTCTGCCGGTTTTTCGGTGACCCAGGAATTGCCGTGGTTTTTTGATAAACTGGTGGAAGCCGGCTACCGGTACGACTCGTCGGTGTTTCCTGCGGTGCGGGAACATGGCGGGATGAAGGGCGGCAGCTATGGGCCTTACGTGGTAACCACCGCCGCCGGGCGCATCCTCGAATTCCCCATCACCCTGGCAAACGTGCTGGGCCGGGGGATTTGTTTCTTCGGTGGCGGCTACCTCCGGTTGTTTCCCTATTTCTTGGTCAAGCGTATGGGCCGTTCGGTGGAGCAGGAGGGCAGACCGGTGGTATTTTATGTACATCCTCGAGAAATAGACCCCAACCATCCTCGTCTGCCCATGAATTTTAAAAGACGGTTCAAGTCGTACATCAATTTGTCCACCATGGAGGGGAAGCTCCGAAAAATTCTGCGTGATTTCCCGGTAACCAGTTTTGCGCAGTTCATAGCCGCCGATGGTCAGTTCCTGGAAGGGGAGGGCTAGGCCTTGTCGGACGCCAATATTCGAACCTCCCAATTCTTCGATGCCTATGCCCGGGATTTCAACGCGATTTACAATACGCGCAATACCCTGGTCAACCGACTTATCAACAGATTGTTCCGCAAAAGCATGAAGCTGCGGTATGAAAAGACGTTGCAGGGGTGCCATCCCATCCAGGGAAAGAAAGTGATCGACGTGGGCTGCGGTCCGGGTCATTATGGTATCGCCTTGGCCCAACGCGGGGCGGCCCAGGTGCTGGGGATCGACTTCGCCCAAGGGATGATTGATATTGCCAAGAAAAACGCGGAACTGGCCGGAGTTATGGACCGCTGTCGCTTCGTGTATGGCGATTTCCTGAAGCTCGCCGTTGACGAAACCTTTGATTACGCCATTGTCATGGGGCTTATGGAGTACATCCGCGAGCCGGAGTTGGTGATCCAAAAGGTCCTGAGGATCACGGTTGGTAAGGCTTTTTTTAGTTTTCCAGCAGACGGGGGGTTTTTGGCCTGGCAGCGTAAGTTGCGGTATAAACGCCGCTGCGACCTGTTCCTCTTTACCGAGGAAAGACTGCGCCAGTTGTTTGCTCAACTCACTGACAAACCGGTTACCTATGAAAGGATCAGCCGTGACTATTTCGTCGCGGTTGACTTGGGATAGGGTCCATTGCCGGGCGCTCAGTTCCGTAAAAGCGGCAATCGCCGGGAATGATATGTTCGACCGCCGTTTAGTCCAAAATTTTGATTGGTTGCTCCTGGGGTGGGTGTTCCTCATCACCGCCATGGGCATCGTCAACCTGTACAGCGCCGGCTACAACCGGGGGGAGGGCACCGCGCTCTACATCAAGCAGCTCTACTGGCTGGCGGTGGGCCTGGCCCTGATGTTCCTGACCCTGCTCTACGACTACCGGCACCTGGAGAAGTTGGGCTACCCCTTGTACCTGGTGAGCCTGCTCCTGCTGGTGGGGGTGATGGTGGCGGGCAAGATGGTCTCCGGGTCGCGGCGCTGGCTGCCGCTGGGCCCCTTTGCCTTCCAACCCTCGGAGCTTGCCAAGATCGCCATCATCATGGTGCTGGCCACCTACTTCACCCGCCGGCCGCGCCTGGAGAAGATGCGCCTCCGGGACCTGCTCTTTCCCGGGGTCCTGGTGCTGATGCCGGTGGCCCTCATCATCAAGCAGCCGGACCTGGGCTCCGGCATCCTGGTAACCCTGGTGGCCGCCAGCATGATTCTCTTCGTGGGGGTGTACTGGCGCACCCTGGCGGCCTTAGCGTTGACCATGGTGCTGGCCTCCCCGTTTATCTGGGGCTTTCTCAAGGACTATCAGAAGCTGCGGGTGCTCACCTTTCTCAACCCGGAAAAGGACCCCCTGGGAGCCGGCTACCACATCATCCAGTCCATGATCGCGGTGGGCTCCGGCCAGTTCTGGGGCAAGGGGTTCTTGCAGGGCACCCAGAGCCAGCTCTATTTTCTGCCGGAGCAGCACACCGACTTCGTCTTTTCGGTCTTTGCCGAGGAGTGGGGCTTCGTGGGCTCCGCGGTGCTGCTGCTCTTGTTCACCGGATTGGCCCTCTGGGGCCTGCAGGTGGCCCGGGACTGCAAGGAGCGCTTCGGCCAGCTCCTGGCCCTGGGGGTGACCGCCCTGATCTTCTGGCAGATTTTTATCAACCTCTGCATGGTCACCGGGATTATGCCGGTGGTGGGCATCCCCCTGCCGCTGTTCAGTTACGGCGGGTCCTCCCTCATCACCACCCTCCTGGGGGTGGGATTTTTGCTCAATATTCGCATGCGCCGGTACCTCTTCGGGGGCTAAAAATTTTTTTGAAAAAAATTTTTGACAGGCCGTTGAAAATAGGCTAAAAAGGGGTTCGTGAAAAGTTACACATGACCATAACCTCGGGCATTACCTCTTTAATTAGTTAAGCTTCTGATCTAGCAAATAAAATACGAGGTGGCAGCCAGGAATGATTGAACCTGATTGGACTTTGTTTGCACAAATCATCAATTTCCTGCTCCTGGTCTTCCTCCTGAACCTGGTGCTGTTCCGGCCCATCCGCAAGGCCATCAGGGACCGCCAGGCCAGGCTCCTGGAAGAGGAAGCCGCGGCCAACCGACTGGAGTTGGAAAGCCAAGGCCTGAGCGACGAAATCAAGGAAAAGCTGGCCGCGGCCCGCCGCGATGGCGCCGGCCAGCGGGAAGCCTTGAAGCAGGAAGGGTCCCAGGCGGAAGCCTCGTTGCTGGAGGAAGTCAAGCAGCAGGTGGACCTGGAGTGGGCCAGCGTGGAGAAAAAGATCAAGGCGGACATGGGCAAGGCCCGGGAGTCTTTAAAGAAACAGGCCCAGTCTTTTGCCCAGCTTCTGGCGGCCAAAGTCCTGGGGAGGGAGCTCTCATGAAAGCTGAACGTGCATCCGGTTGGCTGAGGGCGCTGATCACCTTCCTGGGCCTGGGCGCCGGCCTGCTGCTGGCGGGGGCCGCCGCGGCCTCGGAAGCCGCCCACGGCGGCCATGGCGGCATGGATCCGGCCAAGGTGCAGGACCTCATCTGGCGCACAGTTAACTTCGTGGTCTTCGCCGGTATCCTCATCAAGCTGTTGGCCAAACCCGCCAAAAACTTCTTCGCCAAGCGGTCCCAGGACGTGGCCCAGAACCTGGAAGACCTGGAAGCCAAACGGGCCGCGGCCCAGGCCGCGGTGAAAGAAGCGGAAGCCCGGCTGGCCGAAGTGGCCAAAGAGCATGAGGCGATTATCCGGCAGTACGTGGCCGAAGGCGAAAACGAAAAGGCCAAGATCCTGGATAAGGCCAACGCGGTGGCGGAACGCATCAAGGAGATGGCCAAGGTCTCCATCGAGCAGGAGACCAAGAAGGCAGCCCAGAGCCTGAAAGAGGAAGTGGTGGACCAGGCCACCCAGCTGGCCATGGACCTGATTAAAAAGAAAGCTACCTCCGCCGACCAGCAGGGTCTGGTGGAGGAATATCTCAAGAAGGTGGTGAAAACCCATTGATTGATCTGACCGTTGCCCGACGCTATGCCAAAGCCTTGCTGACCCTGGGCAAGGAAGACGGTAAGTACAAGGAGTATGGGGAGGGGCTTAGTGGGTTCGCCGCCCTGCTGGAGCGGGAGCCGGAACTTAAGGACGCGCTTGCTCAACCCCATCCACGGAAGGGAGGATCGCAGGAAGCTCCTCCTCCGGATCATCGAACTTTTACAGATGCCTCCCATGGTGTCCAACCTGCTGCAGCTCCTGTTCGACAAGCATCGTCTTGAGCGCCCTGGACGGCGTCGCCCAGGCGTATCAAGAATTGGTGGACGCCGTGGAAAACGTCAGCCGGGCCCGGGTGAAAGCCGCCATTACCCTGGATGACGCCACCCAGGCGCGGTTGCGCCAGACCCTGGAGAAGTTGACCGGCAGCACCGTGGTCATGGAAGTGGAAGAAGACCCCGCCATCCTGGGAGGTATCGTAGCCCGGGTGGGCGATTTGGTGCTGGACGGCAGCGTGCGGTCGCAGATCCAGTCGTTAAGAGAATCCTTAATAAAAGGTGAGGTTTTATAAATGGAAATCAGAGCCGAGGAAATCAGCCAAATTATTCGCTCCCAGATCCGGGATTATGAAACGAAAGTGGAAGTTGCCGAAACCGGCACCGTCCTGTCGGTGGGCGACGGCATCGCCCGGGTCCACGGGGTTGAGAAGTGCATGGCCATGGAACTCCTGGAATTCCCCGGGGGCATCTTTGGCCTCGCCCTCAACCTGGAAGAGGACAACGTCGGCGTCGCCATCCTGGGTGAAGATACTCACATCAAAGAGGGCGACATCGTCAAACGCACCGGCCGCATCGCCCAGGTGCCCGTAGGCGACGCAGTTCTCGGTCGGGTCGTCGATCCCGTGGGCAACCCCATTGACGGCAAGGGCCCCATCGATGCCAAGGAATTTCGCCGCATTGAGGTCAAGGCCCCGGGCGTCATCGAACGCCAGCCGGTGAATGAGCCTTGTTACACCGGCTATAAGGCCATCGACGCCATGACCCCCGTGGGCCGGGGCCAGCGGGAGCTGATCATCGGCGACCGTCAGATCGGCAAAACCGCCCTCTGCATCGATGCCATCATCAACCAGAAGGATTCCGGGATCATCTGTATCTACGTGGCCGTGGGTCAGAAAAAGTCCACCGTGGCCCAGGTGGTGGATGCCCTGGAGCGCTACGGCGCCATGAAGCACACCATCGTGGTCAACGCCTCGGCCTCCGAGCCCGCCCCCCTGCAATACGTCGCCGCCTTCGCCGGCTGCGCCATGGGTGAGTACTACCGGGATACCGGCCGCCACGCCCTGATCATCTACGACGACCTGACCAAGCAGGCCCAGGCCTACCGGCAGATCTCGCTGCTGCTCAGGCGGCCGCCGGGACGTGAGGCCTACCCCGGTGACATCTTCTACAACCACTCCCGCTTGCTGGAGCGGGCCGCCAAGCTGAACGACGAGTTGGGCGGCGGTTCTCTGACCGCGCTGCCCATCATCGAGACCCAGCAGGGTGACGTGTCGGCCTACATTCCCACCAACGTCATTTCCATCACCGACGGCCAGGTCTACCTGGAACCGGGTATGTTCTTCTCCGGTGTCCGGCCCGCCATCAACGTGGGTCTGTCGGTCTCCCGGGTGGGCGGCGCCGCCCAGGTGAAGGCCATGAAGCAGGTGGCCGGCATGCTGCGTTTGGACATGGCCCAGTACCGGGAGCTGGCCGCCTTCGCCCAGTTCGGCTCCGAGCTGGACAAGGCCACCCAGCAGCAGCTCAACCGGGGTAGCCGGCTGGTGGAAGTCCTGAAGCAGCCCCAGTATCAGCCGCTGCCCATGGAGAAGCAGGTGAGCATCATCTTTGCCGGCACCCGGGGCTTCCTGGACAAGTATCCGCTGGACGTGCTGACGTCTTACGAACAGCAGCTCTACAGCTTCATGGAGTCGAAATATTCCGACGTTCTGGCTGATATCAAGGAGCGGAAGGAGTTCACTCCGGAGCTCGATGCCAGGATGAAGGCCATTTTGGATGAATTTGACGCCGTATTCCAGCCTGTCGTCAGCGCGTCTTAATACCGGGGGATAAGGATGGCGACCCTACGAGATATCAGACGCAAGATCGGGGCGGTCAAGAAGACCCAGCAGATCACCAAGGCCATGAACATGGTCGCTGCCGCGAAGTTGCGGGGGGCCCAACAGCGCATGGAGGGGTTTCGGCCTTACGCCCAGGCCTTCTCCATGATGTTGGGCAATATGGCCGGCCGGGTGGAACCGGAGATCCACCCCTTCTTCCAGCAGGCCCCGGAAGTGACCAAGGTGGGGTTGGTGTTGATGACCGCCGACCGGGGTCTGTGCGGCAGCTTCAACGTCAACCTGGTCAACACCGCGGTGAAGTTCATCCGGGAAAAAGAGGCCGCGGGTATCGAAGTCGCTCTCATCTGCGTGGGCCGCAAAGGCCGGGATTTCTTCCGGCGGCGCAAACGGGAGATGTTGGCCCAATACGTGGACGTCTGGAATAAGTTCGACTTTTCCAACGCAGTGACGGTGGCCCGGGAGATCATGAGCGTCTTTACCACCGGCGACGTCCAGGAAGTACACTTGATCCACGCCAATTTCATCAATATGGTGCTCCAGCGCCCGCGTTTGGTGCAACTCCTGCCCATCCAACCCGGGGAAGCGGCGGCAGAGGCTCCCAGCATGGAGTATCTCTTCGAGCCGCCCATGGAGCAGTTCCTGGAGTACCTGCTGCCCAAGTATATCAACGTGCTGGTGTACCATGGCTTTCTGGAGAACTCCGCCAGCGAGCACGCGGCCCGCATGACCGCCATGGATAACGCCCAAAGCAACTGTAAGGAAATGATTACGCAGCTTACCCTGGTGATGAACAAGGCCCGGCAGGCGGCCATTACCAAAGAATTGATGGATATCGTGGGCGGGGCTGAAGCCCTGAAGGGCTAAGCCGCCCGGATGAGGAGGATTTTTAGACAATGAACATTGGCAGAATCGCCCGCGTTATCGGTCCGGTAGTGGACGTGGAATTTGAGGAAGGTAAACTGCCGGCCATCAAAAACGGTTTGCTCATCAGCAACCCGGCCATCGACGACATCGAAGACAATCTGGTGGTGGAAGTGGCCCAGCACCTGGGGAACAACATGGTGCGCACCATCGCCATGGACACCACCGACGGCCTGGTCCGGGGCATGCCCGTGAAAGACACCGGCAATGCCATCATGGTGCCGGTGGGCCATGAGGCCCTCGGCCGGGTGCTCAACGTGGTGGGCCGCCCGGTGGACGGCCTGGGTCCGGTGAATGCCAAGACCTATTACCCCATTCACCGCCCGGCGCCCGCCTTCGTGGACCAGGACACCACCGTTAAAGTGCTGGAAACCGGCGTCAAGGTCATCGACCTGCTGGTGCCCTTCCCCCGGGGCGGCAAGATGGGGATGTTCGGCGGCGCCGGCGTGGGCAAGACCGTCGTCATGATGGAAATGATCCACAACATCGCCATGCACCACGGCGGCATCTCGGTGTTCGCCGGCGTGGGTGAGCGCACCCGGGAAGGCAACGACCTCTACCTGGAGATGAAACACTCCGGCGTACTACCCAAGGCCGCCTTGATCTACGGGCAGATGACCGAGCCCCCCGGGGCCCGGGCCCGGGTGGCCTTGACGGCGCTTAGCGCGGCGGAATACTTCCGGGATGAAGAAGGTCAGGACACCCTGCTCTTTATTGATAACATCTTCCGTTTCACCCAGGCGGGCTCCGAAGTATCGGCGCTGTTGGGCCGCATGCCCTCCGCCGTAGGTTACCAGCCCACCCTGGGCACCGACCTGGGCGAGTTGCAGGAGCGCATCACCTCCACCAAGAAGGGTCCGTCACCTCGGTCCAGTGCATCTACGTGCCCGCGGACGACCTCACCGACCCGGCCCCGGCCGCCACCTTCGCCCACCTGGACGGCACCGTGGTGCTCTCCCGGCAGCTCACCGAGCTGGGCATTTACCCGGCGGTGGACCCCCTGGACTCCACCTCCCGCATCCTGGACCCCCAGGTGTTGGGTGACGAGCATTACTATGTGGCCCGGAATGTCCAGCAGATCCTACAGAAGTATAGGGACCTGCAGGACATCATCGCCATCCTGGGCATCGACGAACTCTCCGACGAAGACAAGCTCACCGTGGCCCGGGCCCGGAAGATTCAGCGTTTCCTGTCCCAGCCCTTCTTCGTGGCGTCCACGTTTACCGGCCAGGAAGGCAAGTTCGTCTCGGTGCCGGACACCGTGCGGGGCTTCAAGGAGATCATCGAAGGCAAGCACGACGACCTGCCGGAGCAGGCCTTCTACATGGTGGGCGGCATCGAAGAAGCGGTGGCCAAGGCCGAACGGCTGGCCGCGGCCTAAGGCAGGGGGGACTTGAAGCCCATGGCAGAAAAACAACTCCTATTGGAGGTGGTTACTCCCGACCGCCTGGTGCTGTCCACCGAGGCCGACGTGGTGGTGTGCCCCGGGGTGGAGGGCCAGTTCGGCGTCCTGGTGGGCCACATCCCCTTCCTGAGCGCTCTCGAAATCGGCGAGATGTACTACAAGGCCGGCGGCAAAACCGAGTACCTGGCGGTGAGCGGCGGCTTTGCCGAAGTCACCGGCGCCAAGGTCACCATCGTGGCCGAAGCCGCGGAACTGGGCCGGGAGATCGACATCGAACGGGCCCGGCGGGCCCAGGAACGGGCCGAGAAACGCCTGGCCGCCGGCAAGGCCGCGGACGTCGACTGGGTCCGGGCCGAAGCCGCCCTGCGCCGCTCCCTGGTGCGCGCCAAGGTGGCCGGCCGCTAATCAATCCTTAGGCAGATTATATAAAAAAGGCAAGCTTGGTTTTTCTGAGCTTGCCTTTCCTTTTTGGGGCAAAGTCTGATAAAGTTTTGTCGGAATAACCGTTAGTTTGATGGTTAAAAACTGCTATTAATTAATCCAGGCAATTGAGCGCCTTGAGGGGTGGCAGGGATGTCCCACAAGAGAGGCATTTACTTCATTTATTTTATTTTTTTCGGTAGTGGGATTAGTGGTCTGATTTATGAAGTGGTATGGCTCAGAATGTTGGCCAGGATCATGGGTGTAACCATTTATGCAACTTCGACTGTGGTGGCGGCGTTTATGGCAGGGTTGGCCCTGGGGAGCTTTCTATTTGGGAGGTTCATCGATAGAAGGGATGATCCCCTGAGGGTATATGCCATGTTGGAATTCTTGGTCGGCGCCACCGCTCTGCTGGTTCCCATAATTTTCACGGTCTCCATCCCCATTTATAAATACGTTTATGCCCTCAGCGGTGAAAATCAATTATTGATTACTGTTCTTAGAACGCTCATCTGCTTCCTGGCTTTACTTTTGCCCACCACAATGATGGGAGGGACATTGCCTATATTAACCAGCTGGTTGGTTAGGCGAGGCATTTTGTTTGGCAGGGGTTTTAGTCTCTTATATGGGATTAACACCTTTGGGGCGGTATTTGGTGTAATAATAAGCGGTTTCATAACCCTCGAATTGTTGGGGGAATATCGGACTATTCTTCTCGGTGTATTTCTCAATTTCCTGGTGGCGATCCTTGCTTACGTCATTAACCAGAAACAAATTCCAATCGAGGAGCAGCCCACCCTTACCTCCCCTGAAGAAATGGACCGGAAAATCTCCCCTTACTCGGACAATAGTTCGCAGAGTGGTATTGGTGGCTTTCATTATCAGCGGTTTTACCTCCCTGGCTTATGAAGTTATCTGGACCCGCCAGCTTATCTTGTTTCTTGAAACTTCCATCTACGCGTTCTCCGGGATGCTGGCCGTGTTTTTGGCAGGGATCGCTCTGGGCAGCATCTTCATGAGGAATATGGTGGATAAATTAGTCCGCCCCCTGGTGGTCTTCGGTGTATTGGAGTTAGTGATTGGTTTTTTATCAATCGTCAATCTTTATCTGTTTCCGGTTTTTGATTTCTCTTTGAATACGGCATTGGGTCGATTGGGCATGCTGGGCGGGACCGTGGCCATTGTTTTCCCTTTAACCTTTATTTTCGGCATGATCTTCCCCACAGCCAGCGTTTGTTATGCGAAAAATGTATCCGGGGCTGGTTCATCGGTGGGCTGGCTGTATAGCGCCAATACCATCGGCAGTATTCTGGGCGCATTGCTGGCAGGGTTCTGGTTAATTCCCGGCTGGGGATCCACTAATGCGGTGGTTTTGCTTGCTTTGCTGAATGTGGGACTGGGTTTGCTGCTCTTATGGCTGGAGACCTCCAGTTCCAGGCGCACCAAGATTTGTTACCTGGCTGCAGTCCCCATTTTAGCTTTGTTGATTTTCCAGGTTAGGGGCAAAGACCCCTTCTTATCCACCATAGAATTGAGAATCAAAAAAAGCTGGCAATCCGCGTGCGCCAGGAAGGTAAATTGTCCTTACGAAATATTCTTTAATAAGGAAGGCATAGAAGGGACGGTTACGGCTTTTTCAATAGATAATAGTAAGTCATTATGGATAAACGGGGTGGGGATGACCGTGTTATGTACCGAAACAAAATTGTTGACTCACCTCCCGATCATGTATACCAACAAGCCACCTCAAGAGATGTTAATAATATGTTTTGGCATGGGTACGGTGCTTAAGTCGGGGATTGTATATCCGAATTTGAATATTACCACGGTAGAGCTGGTTCCGGAAACCTATGAACTCTTCGGGTACTACCATGAGAAAGGACCTGAAATTTTAAAAAGGCAATATGTTCATGCCCTGGTAAACGATGGGCGTAACTATATTCTGCTATCTCCGAAGAAATACGATATCATTACAGTTGATCCAGCCCCTCCCATATACAGCGCTGGCACCGTTAATCTTTATGCCCAGGAATTCTTTCAATTATGCAAAGAACGCTTAACCCCGGAAGGCGTCATGTGCCTGTGGTTTCCCGGGGGACGTGAAGACGAAGTGAAAAGCCTTCTGAGAACCTTCCATTCGGTTTTCCCGCATACCCGGGTGTATGTTGGTCCCCGCAACTGGGGCTATTACCTCCTGGGGACCATGAAGGAGATCTCAGAAAATGACTTCCGGCATAATGTGGAGAGGGCTTTTGCCAACCCTGCCATTCTTAAGGACTTGCGGGAATATGACGAGTCCTGCACCACTCCTCAGAAGCTTTTCCAAATGTTACTCTGGGATAATGGTAAGCTAGAGAGAATCAGTAGGGATGGAGCTTTGATTACGGATGATTCTCCGTACACCGAATTTTTCCTTTGGCGGTATCTGTTTCACCCAAAGCCAGGACATTAACCCATTCCAGCCCCTCTTAGGGCTGGCCAATTAGCTTGAACTAAAGGGAAATTAAAGAAATGAGCCTTGCGTCTAACATCACCGCCATTGTCCTGGCCGCGGGGCAGGGCACCCGGATGAAGTCCAGTAAGCCCAAGGTCTTGCATGAGATTTTGGGGCGGCCTATGATCGCCTACCTCCTGGACACCCTGAAGGACCTGGGGGTGCAGGACATCGTGGTGGTGGTGGGCTACCTGGCCGAAGCAGGTTAAAGAGGCGCTGAAGGATTACGGGGTGCGCTTCGTCATACAAGAGCCCCAGTTGGGCACCGGCCACGCGGTGCAGGTGGCCATGCCCGCCCTGTCCTCTGAGACACGCACCGTCATGGTGCTGTGCGGCGATGCGCCCTTGATTTCCAAAGAAAGCATTCAGGCTCTTCACCAATTATATGCCAGGACCGGCGCGGCCATCACCGTGCAGACGATTGAACTCCCGGACGGCGCCCATTACGGCCGGGTGGTCCGGGACCAACACGGCCGGGTGGAGGCGGTGCTGCAGGTCAAGGACTCCAAGGGCCGGCCCGATATCCTGGCGATCCGGGAGATCAATACCGGGGCCTACTGCTTCGACGGGGCCTTCCTGCGGCAGGCGTTAGACCTGATTCCCCCAAGCCCGGTCACCGGCGAAATCTATCTTACCGACCTGATCCACATCGCCCGGGAGCAGGGCCGGGGGGTGGAAGCTCTGGTGGACCCGGACCCGGAAAACCTCCTGGGCATCAACAGCCGGGCCGAGCTGGCTCAGGCCACCCAGACGGTGAAGCGGGCCATCAATGCCCGGCACATGGCCGGCGGGGTTACCCTGGTGGACCCGGAGGCCGCCTACATCGGCCCTAAGGTGCAGATCGGCCGGGACACCGTCATTTACCCCAACGTCTACCTTCAGGGGCGCACGAGCGTAGGCGAGAACTGCCTCATCGAGCCCAACGTCAAGATCAGCGACTCCCACCTGGCGGCTAACGTCCTGGTGAAGATGGGCAGCGTCATCGATGAGTCCCGCCTGGCGCCGGGGGTGCAGGTGGGGCCCTACTCGCATCTGCGGCCCTTGAGCGACTTGCGGGAAGGCGCCCGGGTGGGCAACTTCGTGGAAGTGAAAAAATCGGTGCTCCACGAAGGCGTCAAGGCCAACCACCTCACCTACCTGGGGGACGCGGAGGTGGGGGCCGGCACCAACGTGGGCGCCGGCACCATCACCTGCAACTATGACGGCGTCCACAAGTACCAGACCATCATCGAGGAAGGGGCCTTCATCGGCAGCAACACCGCCCTGGTGGCGCCGGTGACCATCGGCGCCGGGGCCTACGTCGGGCGCCGGCTCCACCATCACCAGGGACGTGCCGCCGGGCAAGCTGGGCATCTCCCGGGCCCGCCAGGTGAACCTGGAGCGGCTGCTCCACGGCAAAAAGAAGGAGTAACTTATGGGGGGAGGGCCAGGGGATTCCACAGGCGAGACGCCTGTGCCACTGGCTCCCTGCCCTCCCCCCAAGCCCCCCTCCCAACCCCCATAAGGGATCGGGGAAGGCGAGCGACTGTGGCTCGGCCTTTCCCGGATAATTTTGGCTCCTTAAGGGAATGGGGGAGGGGGAGTGGGGGAGGGGGTAAGGGCCCTTTACAAAAAACCCTTAGCCCCCTTCCCCACAAAATCATCTCTCAACCGAGGAACTTATGTGCGGCATCATCGGTTATCTGGGGCCCCAGGAGGCCATGCCCATCATCCTGGACGGTCTGAAACGCCTGGAGTACCGGGGCTATGATTCGGCCGGGATGGCGGTCATCAGCGACCATGGCCTGTCCATCCGGCGCAGCCTGGGGAAGCTCATCGAACTGGAAAAGCTGGTGCGCCGGGACCCCCTGCCTGGGCAGGTGGGCATCGGGCACACCCGCTGGGCCACCCACGGGCGGCCCTCCGAGACCAACGCCCACCCCCACATGGTGGGCTCCATCGCGGTGGTGCACAACGGTATCATCGAAAACTACCTGGAGCTCAAGGAACAGCTCATCAAGGAAGGCCACCGCTTCGCTTCGGAGACGGACACCGAGATCATCTCCCACCTGGTCGTCAAATACCTGAGCCAGGGGGCCGAATACCTGGAAGCGGTGCAACTGACTCTGGCGGCCATCCGGGGGTCCTACGCCCTGGCCATGGTCAACGCCAGCGAGCCCCGGATGCTGGTGGCGGCCCGCAAAGAGAGTCCCCTGATCCTGGGCCTGGGGGAGGGGGAGTACTTCCTGGCCTCGGACATTCCCGCCATCCTTCCCTATACCCGCCGGGTGATCTTCCTGGAAGACCACGACCTGGTGGTGGTGCGGGACGGCGACTGCCTCCTCCTCAACCGGGAGGGCCAGAAGGTGGAGCGCCCGGTGCACACCATCACCTGGAGCCCGGCCATGGCCGAAAAGGCGGGCTACAAGCATTTCATGCAAAAGGAGATCTTCGAGCAGCCCCGGGCCCTCATCGACACCTTCCGGGGCCGCATCGACCCGGACCAGGGAGAGGTGATGCTGCCGGAGATTTCTCTGAGCGCCGAAGATATCAAAGGGCTGAAGAAGATCTTTCTGGTGGCGTGCGGCACCTCGTATCACGCCGCCATGGTGGGCAAGCACCTCATCGAGGCCCTGTGCCGCATCCCGGTGGAAGTGGACCTGGGCAGCGAGTTCCGCTACCGGAACCCCCTGGTGGACGCCCAGACCCTGCTCATTCCCATTTCCCAGTCCGGGGAGACCGCGGACACCCGGGCGGGCCTCAATGCCGGCAAAGAGTTGCGGGCCAAGAGCCTGGCCATCGTCAACGCGGTGGGCTCCAGCATCGCCCGGGAGGCCGACAGCGTGTTTTACACCCACGCCGGCCCGGAGATCGGGGTGGCCTCCACCAAGGCCTTTACTACGCAGTTGGTGGCCCTTTATCTCATCGCCCTGTTTCTGGCCCGGCGGCTGGAGCGCCTGCCCCGGGTCGAAGTGCGGCGCCGCTTGAACGAACTGCTCAAGCTGCCCACCTGGGTGCAGGAGACCCTGGATCAGGACCACGAAATTCGGGAGATCGCCCGCCGCTACATGAATGCCCAGAACTTTCTCTACCTGGGCCGGGGCCTGCACTACCCCATCGCCCTGGAAGGCGCCCTGAAACTCAAGGAAATCTCGTACATCCACGCCGAGGGCTACGCCGCCGGGGAGATGAAACACGGCCCCATCGCCCTCATCGACCAGGAGATGCCGGTGGTGGTCCTGGCTACCCGCAGCCCGGTGCTGGAGAAGATCCAGGGCAACATCGAGGAAGTGGCGGCCCGGGGCGGCCGGCTCATCGCCCTCACCGAGGCGGACAACTACCAGGTGCAGGAAAGGGTGGAGAGCTTCATCCCGGTGCCGGCGGTGCCCCTGGAACTCTCCCCCATCGTCCTGGTGACGCCCCTGCAACTACTGGCCTACCACGTGGCGGACCTCAAGGGCACCGACGTGGACCAGCCCCGCAACCTGGCCAAGAGCGTCACGGTGGAGTAGGGATTGCAGGAAAGGTTTGGGGGGGAGGGCCAGGGACTTTTTCGTAAGTGGTCCCTGCCCTCCCCCCCCAGCCCCCCTCCCAACCCGCATAAGATGCCGGGGAAGGCGAGGCTAGAGCCTCGACTTCCCCGGCCAAACAAATAAGGGATTGGGGGAGGGGGTGCGGGGGAAGGGGGTAAGGGCGGGTGCCCTTAGCCCCCTCCCCCGCAAAGCATGTCTCACTTCCCACCCACCAGGGCGAAGCGCGGGCGGCGGATGGATTCGTGCTGGCAGATGGGGCAGCGGGACGGCGTCGTCAAGCGGTCCCGTTTTTTAAAAGCAAAGCCGCAGTTTTTGCACACCGCAGGGGTGATCTGGAATTTATAGCCCGGCCCCGGGGCCCGGGCGATGTGGCTCAGGTGCTCCAGCACCTCTTTTTCGGACAGGGACAGCCGCTGGGAAAGCTCCAGGCTGGACAGGGCTTCTTCCTGGAGCAGCTCTTTAAGGGCCTGACGGGCCGTGACCATTTTATCTGCCTCAAGTCGGAAGGCTTTTTGCGGATGATCTCTTCCGCCGTAAACCGAGACTGCCACATGAGGTCCACTCCTCCATCTCCCGGGGCCTCTCATTATAACAGTCTCATTTTTGGGGAGCACCTCAAATCCTGATTTTAACTGTCATACTAATTGCGAAATGCCACCCCAGAGTGGTCTTAACTTGCATCAACTCCGTTATCTGGTGATGGGACCGCAGGCGATACGGGGTCCGGCGTTGCCCGCCGGGTCCGTCATATTGTCGTCCGGATTGGCATGGATCACCAGGGAAGTCCCGCCCTCCTGAAACAGGGAATTTTTCCCCGGTTTCAAGGTAACCAGGGTGGCCACGGTTTCCAGGGCGCCTTTGCCGTCCGGGCCCACCGTGATATTGGGCAGGTCTCCGGCGTGGGGTCCCTGGGGATTCTTCAGGCCGTGGTGCTTGCCGAAGGGGTTGAAGTGACCGCCGGCGCTTTGAAAGTCGGGAGCGGCGCAAACGCCTTTCTCATGGATGTGGAAGGCGTGCTCCCCGGGAGGCAGGTTCTCCACCTTCAGGCTGATCTTGACCCCCTGCGGGGTTTCCGTCAGCGTGGCTTCTCCCACCTTCTGTCCCTGGTCGTTCACCAGTACCGCCTTGGCGGGGGGCGGAGGGCTCTCGCCGCAGCCCAGAACCAGCGCCAGAATCAACCCCGATGCCGCTGCCATGAATTTGCCGATCATCTAAGTTTACCTCCTTGGCCTCAAATTTTTGTCTGCAAGTCTAAGGAATGTTCGGTGCAAAAGTAAAGGTCTCGGCGAACCGCTCTAACTCCTTAAAGTTAAGAACTTTGCAGGAATTATCCAGAGGGAAAATGCCGTCCGCTGATTTAAGGAAACCCACCCGGGAAATCTCGCTGGATATTCCGGGGCGTTTCAGGGTTCGTACCGGCGGTTCCCTCATGAGACCTGAAAGACTCCCGGATAATATTGACATGAGACCGCGGGTGATTAACTTAACTTCAACCAGGGACAGATTGAGGCTAAACAGTTTCTGGCGGAACCGGATATTTACCGGAAGGCGCTAACCGTTACTGATCTATTGCTGGAAGAAAAAATACCTGGACGCCCCCCCTCAAAATCTTGACCTACTCGCCTCCCTGCCGCTGCCTTCAGGCAAGTTTTAAGCTCGGTTCCCGCGTTAAATCGGGGCAAACGGGTCTGATTCAGGCCTGCCCCTAGCAATGAAACCTGCAACAGGAGGGAAGATGAAACGACATATCAATTTCAAGCTTTTGGCATTTGGGGCGATTTTGAGCGGTTTGCTTCTGGTTCCGGCCCTTGGCCAGGCCAAGGAAACGGACGGGGGCATGCACCGGGAATGGAAGGCAAAACTGGCCAAGGAACTGAAACTGAGCCCTGAGAAAGAGAAGCAGTTTGCCGCGGTGGCAGACAAGTACGACAATGTCCGCAAGGGCATTTATGATGGACTAAAAAAGGCTCAAAGCGACCTGGAGGGCGCCCTGGCGGCCCCCAAGCCCGAGGAGGCCAAGATTAAAGGGCTGGTAAAATCCATCACCGAGGCCCAGGACAAACTGCTCACGACCTATAAATCGGAGCGGAATGATGAAATGGCCGTGTTGAGCGTCATGGAGCAGGGCCGCTACCTGGAAATTATGCACAAATGGCGCCAGGAAATGTACGAAAAGCACGGCAAGACGGAGCAAAAGAAAAGCGAGCCGGAAAAGAAGTAGGTAGGCCTAACCTGGGCTGGCGTCGGCGAGATGCTCCCAGCCACCGGGAAGGGCCCTGGCAAAAAACCTGAATCAAGGGATTGCCCCGGCGGACGGCCGGAGACGGCCGGGTCGCCTTGATATTCTGGTGGGGCGGGCCTCGGTGCCCGCCTCATTATTCTTGCCGCTCCCGGCAGTTATTCCGCGCCTCCCAGGGAACGCCACCAGGGGCGCCACAGGCTGGTCAAGAGATATAGTAAAGCCAGCACCAGGACAATGGTGGCCCCGGAGGGAAAATCCAGTCCGTAGGACAGCGCCAATCCCCCCACGGTGGAACCCACCGCCACCCCCGTGGCCAACCACACCATGCCCTTGAACCGGCGGCTCAGGTTTTGGGCGATGGCCCCGGGGATCACCAGCAGGGCCGAGATCAGGATGATCCCCACCAGGTAGATGGAAATGACCACCACCAGGGCCATGAGCACCAGGAACAGGTAGCGCAGGGCCTTCACCGGCACGCCGCTCACCCAGGCCATCTCTTCATCAAAACTGATAAAAACGATTTCTTTGAAGAAAGCCAGCAGCAAGGCCAGCACCACCACCGTGACCACCAGGATTTGTATCACCTGCCGGTCGCCGATGGCCAGGATGTTGCCGAAGAGATAGCCGAACACGTCCACGTTGTAGACCCGGGACAGATGAAGAAAAACCAGGCCCAGGGCCATGGAGGCCGCAAAGAAAATGCCGATGGCGGTGTCTTCCTGCACCCGGGTGTGGGCCTGGGCCCACTCGATGAGCAGCGCCACCAGCACGGAAAAGCCGATGCCGGTAAACAGGGGGTCCACCCCCAGCAGGAAACCCAGGGCCACCCCGCCGAAGGCCGAATGGGAGATGCCCACCCCGATGAAGGCCATGCGCCGCAGCACCACGAAGCTGGAAAGGACCCCGCAGATCAGGCTCACCAGGACCCCCGCCATCAGGGCTCGCTGGAAAAATCCCAGGCTTAACAGATCAATCATCTTGCGCCTTCACCACCCGGTGGGGAATTTCGCCGTGGAAGAGATATTCGATGCTGCAGCCGAAGGTGCTTTCCAGCCCCAGGCGGCCGATGGGAGGGGATTGGTGCACGTGGATCCTCCGGTTGATGCAGATCACGTCGTCCACGTGGCGGGCCACGCCGCCGATATCATGGGAGACCACCAGCACCGTCAGCTTCAGCTTCTCTTTGAGGCCGTAAACCAGTTCAAAGACTTCGTCCTGGACGCAGACGTCCAGGGAGACGGTGGGCTCATCCAGGACCAGGAGGCGGGGCTCCACGCACAGGGCCCGGGCGATGAAGACCCGCTGCTGCTCCCCGCCGGAGATCTCGCCGATGAGTTTTCCGGCCAGATGGCTGATTCCCAGGTTCTCCAACTGTTGCCAGGCGATTTCCCGGTCTTCCCGGCCGGGTCTCCGGGCCAGCCCGATGCGGCCGTAGCGGCTCATGAGCACCACGTCCAGCACCGAGACGGGGAACCCGGGGTTGGTCAGGGGCCGTTGCGGCAGGTATCCCGCGCCTTGCCCCCCCAGCCGTAGCTTCTGGGGGGACTGCCCGAAGACCTCCACCTCGCCCGTAAGAGGCTGCACCAGGCCCAGGATCACCTTGAGCAGGGTGCTTTTGCCGGCGCCGTTGGGGCCCAAAATGCCCACGTATTTCCCGGCTTCGATGGTGAGATCGATGTCATCCAGGACGGCCTGGCCGTCATAGGCCACGGTCACCCCGCTCAGTTTTACCGCGACTTCCCCCATGGCAGGCATCTCACTTCATGGCCTCTTCCATGACGGCCAGGTTGTAGCGCATCAATTTTAGATAATCGTCCCCGTAAGGCGGCCGGCCGCCCACCGGGTCCAGCGTCAGGACCTTGACCCCCGCCTCCCGGGCCACGGCCTCCGCCACCCGGGGGCTGAGCTGCGGTTCGGTGAACACCACCCGGAGGCCGCTACCTTTGATGGACCTGACGATTTTCTGGAGGTGGCGCGGCGTGGGCTCCCTTCCCGGCGCCAACTCCATCACCCCCACTTCCCGCAGGTTGTAGCGGTGGGCGAAATAGGTGTAGGCCGGATGCAGGGAGACGAACCCTCGGATGCGCCAGGCGGCGCTGCGCTGCCGGATGTCCCGGTCCAGCTCGGCCAGGGCGGCAAGATAGTTTTTCAGGTTGGCTTCATACTGGCCGCGGTGCGGGGGGTCGGCCTGGATCAGGGCCGCGGCGATCTGGCGGCAGATATCCTGGGCCAGCACCGGGTCCAGCCAGATATGAGGATTGCCCGCCTCGTGGCTGTGGCCCTCAGGCTCTTCCTCCCGGGTTTCCTCGCCAGGGTGGTGCTCCTCCACCTCCCGGATCAAGGGGATGCCCCGGGCGGCCTCCACCACCGCCAGGTCCCGGGTCCCTCGGGAGGCCAGGAATCGTGCGGCCCAGGGCTCCAGGCCGGCGCCAATATAAACAAAGACCAGGGCCTTGAACGCCTTGGCCACCACGGACGGGGATGGTTCGAAGACATGGGGACTGGCGCCCGGAGGAATGAGCACCTCCACCTGCACCAAATCTCCCCCGATTTTCTGGCAGAAGTCGCCCAGGGGCAGGATGCTGGCCGCCACGCTGATTTTGTCGGCGGCCGCGGCCGGCATTGACCCTGCTAAGAACAGCAAGACTGCCAGGAGCACGCCCCGAAAGACTTGGCCGGACCAGAGCCGGGGGTGGCCTTCCTTGACTTGGGGAACCATCCTGGCTCGATGCAACCTAGTTGCCTCCTGTAACCGCAGTTTTAAACTCGCGCCCTGGGGGTTAAAATAGCGGGCCTGGCCGCTCTGCCTTCAAGCAATCTCCCGGCACTTGTGGCAGAGCCCCGCCACCCGGACCTCGATCTGGTCGGCCCGGTTGCCCAGGGGACCCTGGAGCTCCGCCCACAGCTTCGTAAGATTCGCCGGCTCCAGGCACTGGATCTCCCGGCAGGTTTGGCACTGGAAGTGGGGGTGGGGCGGGCAGTGCTCGCAGGCCAGCTCATAGTGGCAGACCCGGCCTTCCAGGTTAAGGCGCCGGATGATGCCCCGCCGGGTAAAATCCTCCAGGATGCGGTACACCGTGACCTTGTTCACCCGCCGCCGGGTGCGGATGGCCTCCAGAATCTCCTGGGCCCTGAGGGCCCGGGGGGCGTCCCCCAGGGTCTCCAACACCGCCAGGCGCACCGCGGTGGGCCGCAGTTCCTGGCGCCTCAGCCACTCCCGAAAATCGCAGCCGTCGCTCATATCAATTAAATAATCCAAAATCAACTGAGTTGCAAATATAATAATGATTATCCGAAATAGGTCAAGTAGGGTAGATAGACCAGGAGGAGAATTTTTATGCAAATAGATATTACGCAAGCGTTAAAAGATACGGAAAATGCCCTTAGAGACTTTATTGCCAGCATTTTACGGAAAAAATTCGGTGAAAATTGGGTTGAAAAATGTGGGATATCGAATGAAAGGATTCAACAATGGCAAGCGCGTAAGGCTGAGGAGGAAAAACGACAGAAATTTGGCGCGGTTGAAGAAAGGCTTATCTATTATGCTGACTTCTATGATCTAGAGACCATCCTTCACAAGAATTGGCAGGGAGAATTCAATGAAGCCTTGGGCGACTGGAAGACTATGAAGGTTTGGCTCGACGAGTTAGGAAAGTTAAGGGATCCTGACGCCCATAGGAGGGATTACTTTCTCATCAAAAGCACTTGTCAGTTGGGATAGCGGGAGAAATCAGAACAAGGTTAGTACGTTACCGGAGTAAGCAAGAGACGAGCGAAGATTATTACCCGAGAATTGAAAGTGCTAGAGATTCATTTGGAAATATATATACTATAGAATCGGCAAGTAATTTAGTAAGTACTGAAACAAAACTTAGACCGGGCGATACAATTGAATTTGTGGTTACTGCGAGTGATCCGTTAGGAGAAAATATTGAATATCAAATTAAAAAATATGGGTCGATCTTTAATAAATGGCAAAAAAGTAACTTGCTTTCTATAAGAATAACTGAAAAAGATGTACAAAAGAGCTTTATGGTAGACATTTCTATTCGCAGCCGTAGAAAATTTCATGCCCGTGGCGATGATGACGACTGGGTTAAATTTTTCTATGAAGTTCTTCCTCCAAAAAATAAAATAATAAGAAAATTATTAAAATAGGACGACATTAAATTGCGCATCGGTATTGACACCGGCGGCACCCTCACGGATTTCGTCTTCCTGGGGGCCGGTAAGGGTATGGTGCACAAGGCACCCTCGCCGGTGATCCTTGGTAATGGGGTCGGCACCGGTGCCGCGTCCGGGAGCCCACCATTGGGGTTTCGTCCTACAAGTATCATAATTAATTTTCAGGGCACGAAACTCTGCCGCCCTTGAGAGGAGTACGGTTGGGGGAAGGGAGAACCATAAGAAATGAACCGGCAACCAGCACCCCACCCTGACCCACCGCACCTTGGCTCGCAAGCGGAGCCTCCTGCCTTGGCCGGACTGCAAAAAAGAACAAAAAATTGAATTAGGGGGAATTGGATAGTTTATATAGTTCTATCAATAAGATGAGCTATGGCGGACCAAAGATCTGGGAAATTTAGTAAAAAATCTTGAACCGGGGTTTGGGGAGCCATGTATAAAACATATTGAAAATATTGGTAAATTAATAATGCTTGGTTTTGGCACATTTACTGCATACTATATTAAGCGTATATGGACCCTATTAAGGTACCCACATCCCCCCCTTAATCAAAGTTCATATACCATTTTCTCCTTTCACCGACTGGCCGGGTTCCTCCCCCACCCGGCCAGTTATTTTTTGTCCTTGAACTGCCGCGGGTCCGGGGCGGATTCCCCGGGGGCCCTGATTTTACCTGGCCCCGTCCTCGCGTAAGCCTGCGATTATTACTTCCCAAAGGCCACTGTTCAGGATTTTGAACCGGCTATTTGAGGGAAAAAGCGTGGTTTAAGCAGGGTAGAGGCCGCGCCCCCATCTCCTTAGTACAATTAATTAAACTGGAGCGGGTCGGGGAGTTACGGGCAGATGGGTTAACTTGCTAATATATCTAATAAAGAAAGGTTTACGATGATATGGCATATTTACTGCATATACATTAATATATATATGAACAATTAAGGTTCCCCCCTATCCCCCCTTAATCACGTTCGTATATCTTTTCTCCTTTAGCGTACTGGCCGGGTTAATTCCCCTCACCGGCCAGTTTTTTTTGCCAGTTAACAGCCTGACTGGGCGGGACCATCGCAGATCAAGGGAAGCCCCGGAAAGGCCCGTTCTTTGGGGGGATGACTGCCTGGGCGGCGCCGGCGGTCAACCTTCCCCGGAGGGTTGGCTGGCCTCCCCCTTCAGTTCCATAATCCGCCGATAACACTCCTCGGCGCTGAGCCGGGCCTCGAAGAACTCCTTGAGGGCCACAACGAAAGGGTTGGAGGCGAAGAACTGCTGGAGCCCCAGGCGGTCGCCCAGGTCGGGGAAGTTAAGGGGAATCTGGAAGTGGTCAGCAGCTTGGCGGAAGACTTCCAGTTGCTGGATTTCGGCCTGGCGCATCTGGGCTTCGACCCGAAACAGGAGCTGGCGCAGCCGGGTGAGGTAGTCTTCCCGCTCCCGGTATTCCCGGCCTTGGTATTTCAGGAAACTCAAGTGCTGTTGCCGGACCAGGGTGCTGTAAGGGATGATTTTGCTCACCGGGGCCTCCTGGTGTCGCGTTGACCCCTCCCTTGGTGGGAGGGGGCTGAGGGAGGGGCTGAGGGGGGGAGGTTACGAACATGAACAAGAGTCACCCCCATCCTGACCCTCCCGCATCAAGGGGGAGGGGAAAACCGGGTTTTTCACGAAAGGTAGTTTTGTAAGCAGACACTAGTCAAAAATTTATCATCTAACCTTGCGGATTCAAATGAAAAAGGTTAATTTTCACGGATATGAGTCAAAAAGAATCCTTAGATTTCGGCAAAATGGGGGGGCTGCTGCCCGCCATTGTGCAGGACGCGAGCAGCGGTGAGGTGTTGATGCTGGCCTTCATGAACCAGGAGGCCTGGGAGCGCACCCTTACTACGGGGGAAGCGCACTACTTCAGCCGCAGCCGCAACCAGATCTGGCACAAAGGCGATGACTCCGGCAACGTGCAGCGGGTTAAAGAGATCTACCTGGATTGCGATCAGGACACGGTGCTCTTGAAAGTGGAGCAGGTAGGCGGGGCTGCGTGCCACACCGGCCATCGCAGCTGTTTTTACCGCCGCCGCCAGGGGGAGGGCTGGCAGGTGGTGGGCTCCCCAATCTTCGATCCCAAGGAGGTATATGGGGGTGGATAAGCTGAGATTGGGTCTCCCCAAAGGCAGCCTGGAGCGGGCGACGTTAGAGCTCTTCCGCCGCTCCGGCTGGAATATACAGGTCAACGGCCGCAATTATTTTCCGGATGTGGACGACCCGGAGATCAGCTGCTCCATGTGCCGGGCCCAGGAGATGAGCCGCTACGTGGAAGACGGCACCCTGGACTGCGGCATCACCGGCAAGGACTGGACCATGGAGAGCGATGCCAAGGTGACGGTGGTGGCCGATCTCATGTACTCCAAGTCCAGCCTCAACCCGGTGCGCTGGGTGGTGGCGGTGCCTGCGGACTCAGAGGTCAAGAGCGTGAGAGACCTGGCCGGCAAAAAGATCGCCACCGAGCTGGTGAATTATACCCGGCGCTACTTCGAGCAGCGCCAGATTCCTGTGCGGGTGGAGTTCTCCTGGGGCGCCACGGAAGCCAAGGTGGCCGCGGGGCTGGTGGACGCCATCGTGGAAGTGACGGAAACGGGCAGCACCATCCGGGCCCACGGGCTCAAGATTATTCACGAACTTTTCCAGAGCAACACCCAGTTCATCGCCAACACCCAGGTCTGGGAAAAGGACACCAGGAAGCGGGAAAAGATGGAGAGCCTGGCGGTGCTGCTGTTGGGGGCGCTCCGGGCCGAACGCATGGTGGGCTTGAAGATGAACATCGCCGAAAGGCAGCTGAAGGAAATCGTGCCCCTGCTGCCCAGCCTGATGGCCCCCACCATCGCCTCGCTGTACGAAACCGACTGGTATTCGGTGGAGGTGGTGGTGAATCAGTCCGAGGTGCGCACGCTGGTGCCCCGCCTCATCCGGGCCGGGGCCCAGGGGATCATCGAGTATCCGCTGCACAAGGTGATTTAAAAAGACGGTTTTCAGTTTTCGGTCTTCGGTGGAAAATAATTGGTGGCACAGGCATTCCTGCCTGTGCGGAACAGGCTGGAAAGCCTGATCTACCTTTGGCAGATATAGGGGGCGGGTACTGCCCGCCAACGATATAAAAGGCGGGGTCTTTGGGATCCCGCCTTTAATTTTTTAAAGTAAAATTGATTGGGAAGTGGGGTGATGCCGGTGAGGACCGGCCTATTTTCTTTGGGCCGCTTTATTCTCCAGGATCTCCAGCCACACCGGGTCGACGAACCAGCCCAGGCTCTTAGCCTTTTTCATTTCGGCGATCGCCTGGGCGTATTTCTCCTGGTTTTCATAGATCATGCCTATCTGATAGTGGGCCCGACCGAACTTCGGGTCGATTTCCAGGGCCTGGTTGAAATCTTTCATGGCCAGGTCGGTTTGCCCCTTGGCGTAATAGACCACCCCCCGGTAGGTGATGAGGGTGGGGTCCTTGGGCTTTAGCTTCAGGGCTTCGTTAAAGTCCTTGAGGGCCTGGTCGTAACGGCCCTTTTGACTGTTCTCGATGCCCCGGTCGACGTAAGCCTGGACATTCTGGGCTGCGGCCAGGCTGGGAAGGAAAAATACCACGGCAGCCACCAAGTAGAGTAATTTTTTCATGGGTTAAAGCCCTCCTGAAAAAGTTGGACCAGCCGCCCGGGGCGGTTTTGGAAAGAAGATATGGTGAGCTCCTGCCCACCTTACCCGTTGGCCGCCTGGGCCCAGGGGCGTGGCTGCAAGCCGACCGCTTCCAGACCGCAAAAAACCGGCCACTTTCGAACTACTTTTCTCCCGCCATCTTCCTCTTGATCATTTCGACAAAATCCATATCCACCTTATACCCCAGGCTCTTAGCCCGGTTTATGTCTTCCAGGGCCTTATTTAACTTTCCCAAAGTTTCATAAACCATGCCCCGCTGGTAGTAGGCCCGGCCGAACTTGGGGTCCGATTTGATGGCCTGGTCGAAGTCCTTGACGGCCTGGTCATTCTGGCCCTTGGCGTAATAAACCACGCCGCGGTAGGTCAGGATGGCCGCATCATTGGGCTTTTGCTTCAAAGCCTGGTTAAAGTCGCCAATGGCCTGCTCGTATTGACCCTTCTGGCTGTTCTCGATGCCGCGGTTGACATGGGTCTGGACCTCCTGGGCCGCGGTCAGGTTGGGGAGTAACAATACCAAGGCAACAACCAGGCAGAGCAATTTTCCCATGGGTTAAGACCTCCTATAAAATAGCTGTCGGCGGTCAGCTCTCAGCTTTGAGCAAAGGCACGCCCTTGGGCGGCCGCCGTGTAGGGTGGGCACGGCCCACCATATCTTCTTTCAAGGACAGCCGGGGGGCGGCTGTTCCACATTTTTCCCGGTTCTGGCAATCGAGCTGAAGCCTGAAGTTATTAACCGCGATGCCTCCTACACCGAGCAGAGACGGCATTCTTCGGTGAACTCATGGGACAGGGTGAGAGCCTGGGCTTCCGAGGGCAGGCTCAAGACCTGGCCCGGCTTGGAGCCGTAGCGGTAGACCGTGATCCCCTTCAGTCCCAGCTTGTAAGCCATTTGGTAAGCCTGGGCCACGTCTTTCTCGGTGGCCTCCGGGGCCAGGTTGATGGTCTTGGAGACCGCGTTTTCCACGTGCCCCTGGAAGGCGGCCTGCATCTTCACCTGGTAGTCCACGCTCACCTCAAAAGTGGTGGGGAAGAGGCGCCGCAGTTCTTCCGGAAGTTCCTTAAAAGTCCGCACCCGGCCGGTGGTCAGGATGCGGGGAACCCATTCCTCTTCCTTGAGCCCGAATTCCTGTAACTTTTGCAAAAATAGGGGGTGGACTTCGTCGAACTCCTCTCCTTCCAGGGCCCGGCGGCGGTAGGCCAGGGCGAACAGAGGCTCAATGCCGCTGGAGCAGCCGGCGATGATGCTGATGGTGCCCGTGGGAGCCACGGTGGTGACCGTGGCGTTGCGCCGGGGCGGGCGGCCTTCCCGGTGCCAGCGGCTGCGGGGGAAATTGGCAAAAGGTCCCCGTTTTTTCGCCAGGGCTGCCGATTGGGCCACGGCCCGGTCCTGGATGCGGGCCATGATCTTTTCCCCCAGCTTAAGGGCTTCCGGGGAATCGTAGGCCACGCCGAGCTTAATGAACATGTCCGCCAGGCCCATGATCCCCAGGCCGATCTTGCGGTTGGCCCGGGTGATTTCGGTGATCTCGGGCAGGGGGTAGTGGCTCTGATCGATGACGTCGTCCAGGAACCTGACCCCCACGTCCACCAGGCGGTCCAGCTCGGCCCAGTCCAGGGCGCCATTTTTTACCAGCTTGGCAAGATTGATGGACCCCAGGTTGCAGGACTCGTACGCCAGCAGGGGCTGCTCGCCGCAAGGGTTGGTGGCCTCCAGTTTGCCGATCTCCGGGGTGGGGTTGGCCCGCTCGATGGCATCCAGAAACAGGAGACCCGGGTCCCCGGTCCGGACGGCGTAGTGGCAGATGAGGTCGAAGACCTCCCTGGCCCGGGGGCGGCCCACCTCTTTTTGGGTGCGGGGGTTGATCAAGGGATAGGTCTCGTCTCGGGCCACCCGTTCCATGAAGTCGTCGGTCACCGCCACGGAGAGGTTGAAATTATCCAGGATCCCCAGCTCCCCCTTGGCCTTGATGAACTCCAGGATGTCCGGGTGGTCCACGTTGAGGATGCCCATGTTGGCGCCGCGGCGGCGTCCGCCCTGCTTCACCACCGCGGTGGTGGTGTCAAAGATGCGCATGAAGCCCACGGGGCCGGAGGCCACCCGGCCGGTGCTGCGCACCTGGTCCCCCCGGGGTCTCAGATGCGTGAAGCTGAAACCGGTGCCGCCCCCGGTCTGGTGGATGAGGGCCATGTCCCGCACCCCCTCCAGGATGCTGCGCATGTCATCGTGGACGGGGATCACGAAGCAGGCGGCCAGTTGCCCCCGGGGCAGCCCGGCGTTCATCAGGGTGGGGGTGTTGGGCAGGAACTTCAAGGAGGCCATGACTTCGTGGAAGACCTCGCCCCAACGGGCCACCGCCTGGTCGCCGCCGTAGTTGGCCTCGGCCCCGGCCACCCCCCGGGCCACCCGCCGGAAGAGTTCTTCCGGGGTCTCCACCACGTGGCCGTCGGGGTCCCGGCGCAGGTACCGCTCTTGCAAGACCCTCAGGGCGATGGGGCGAAAGGCTGGCTGGGGCTCTGAAGCCATGGCTTTTACCTCGTTTGGGGTTTGTGGTCTGGCGCTTTTCGCCAAAGAGCAGAATTAAGCAGCCAGAAATATGGACAGGTCAGGTCGGGATGAAAGCAAAAAGTACTTCTGGCAGCCGCAGGCTTCGGCCTGCACCTGCACAGGCGAGACGCCTGTGCCACTAGTGTTATGCTCCATAAATAACATGGTATTAATTGCGGCAAATCTGCCTAAGGGTATTTTTAAAGTCCCCCTTTCCTAAAGGGGGATTTAGGGGGATTATTAAGCACTTATTAAATCCCCCCTGCCCCCCTTTAGAAAAGGGGGGTAAAAAAACTGGCCATTGTCACAATATTCCCCTGCAAAAGAATGTCATCTTATTTATGAAGCGTCACACTAGTTTGATGGTGAGCCGGTTATCAATCATGTCAGCGTCCGGCTTAACAACCAAAAACCAAAAACCGAAACGAAAAACCGTCCTTAAATAATTCCCCACTTCTCCGCCCGCTCCTTGTAAGGCGGCGGAAATTCGGGGGTGAAGTTCTGGTACACCGTGACGGGGTAACGGGCCCCGATCTTGCGGGCCGCCTCCTTGAGGCCGATGAGTGCGCCCTCCAGGAAGCTGGCCGGCAGGCTCACCACCATTTCGTCATCCTGGGTCATGGAAAAGATGCGGTCGCCCGCGCCGGGAATCACCACCCGGGCCTCGCCGGTGCGGTAGGGGCCGATGAGATACTGGCTGCACTCCACCTTGCCCCCGAACTCCCCGGTGACCCTTTTGCCCATGGCAAAGGTGATGGCCTGGATGAGGCGCATGAGTTGGGCCGGGTTGCCGTAGACCACCACCACCTCCGGGTCCAGGGTCAGGCGCTCCAGGGGGCAGAGATAGATGGCTCCCACTTCCTGGGGCTCGAAGCGGGGCAGGGCCTCCACTTCCTTGAGGGCCGGCCCCAGGGACGGATGGAACCCCACCTCGCAGAACAGTTGGCCCAACTCCATGATGGGGTCGGTGGCCGGGGTGAAGCCGAAAACCAGCATGCCGGGGATGCAGATGAGGTCTTCCCGGGTGAGGCCCACGGTCCAGCCGTAAACCCGGGCCAGGGTCACCCCCTGGCAGATGGTCACTTTTTTGCCGAAGACCTGGGAGGGGCGGCGGGTCTTTTCCGGCAGGGAGGCGGCATCTTTGAGAAAAGCGACTCCGAAAGGCTCGGTCTTAAGGCGCAAGGCCTCTTTCAACTGGGTGGCAGCGGCTTTGTAATCCATTATGTTTTCCTTCCGTTTCTGGCGCCTTGGGGTAACTTGCCAAAATATTCCACAATGTTGACATACTAAGGATTAAATGGGCAAGATGCAAGCGTCGGCCTGCCCTTTTCCCTTGGCCCTGAAGGTGTCTGCCGGTACAATATATTATTTGTTCGGGGAATCTACCGGCGCCCCGGACTCTTTATTTCTTAAGCAAAGATTGCCCATGGCAGAAAAAGAGATCCCTTTCCACACCTTGTCCGCCGAAGAAGCCCGAAAACGGCTGGCCACCGGCAAGGGCGGCCTGAGTCTGGCGGAAGCCCGGGAGCGCCTGGAGCGCTTTGGCCCCAACGAGCTGGCCGCGGGCAAGAAGATCTCGCCCCTGCTGATTTTCCTGCGCCAGTTCGCCAACCTCTTGATTGCCATCTTGATTGTGGCCACCGTGGTCTCCTTCCTGCTGGGAGAGAGCCTGGACGCCTACGTGATCCTGGCCATCGTCCTGGCCTGCGCCGTCCTGGGTTTCACCCAGGAGTACCGGGCGGAAAAGGCGGCGGCGGCCCTCAGAAAGCTGGCTGCGCCGGTGGCCACGGTCATCCGGGAGGGAAGAGAGCAGGAGATCCCGGCCCGGGAGGTGGTGGCCGGGGACTTGCTGGTCTTGCACACCGGTGACCGGGTGGCCGCGGACGGCCGCCTTCTGGAGCAGGTCAATCTGAAGACCGATGAGGCCCTGCTCACCGGGGAGTCCACCGCGGTTTCGAAAAATGTCGCGTCCATCCCGGGCCCGGAGACGCCCGTGGCCGACCAGAAGTGCATGGTGTTCGGGGGGACGGTGGTCACTTATGGCCGGGGCCGGGCCGTGGTCACCGCCACCGGCATGGACACCCAGTTCGGCCAGATCGCCCGCCTGCTGGCAGAAGTCACCGAAGAGCATACCCCGCTGGAAAAACGCATGCACGTCATCGGCCGGGTCCTGGGAGCCATCTGTCTGGCGGTGGCCACGGGGGCGGTCTTCTTGGGGGTGTTCCGGGGCCACGCCTGGCTGGAGATGCTCATCTGGGGCATCAGCCTGGCGGTGGCCGCGGTGCCCGAGTCCCTGCCGGCGGTGGTCACCGGGGCCCTGGCCATCGGCACCACCCGCATGGCCCGGCGCCACGCCATCGTCAAAAGGCTGCCCGCGGTGGAGACCATGGGGTCCACCACCGTGATCTGCACCGACAAGACGGGCACCCTCACCAAGAACGAGATGACCGCCCGCCGCCTCTATCTGAACGGCCGGGAAATTGAGGTGACCGGCTCGGGCTACGCGCCCCAGGGCGAATTCCTGGTGGCAGGCTCAGAAATTAATCCCGAGGAAGACCCGGTCCTAAAATTCGCCGCCCGCATCTCCATCCTGTGCAACGACGCCAGGCTGGAGGAAAAGGAAGGGGCCTGGACGGTGCGGGGCGACCCCACCGAAGGGGCCCTGCAGGTGCTGGGCCGGAAGGTGGGATTGGACCCGGAGAAACTGCGGGCCCACTTCCCCCGGGTGGCGGAGATTCCCTTTTCCTCCGACACCAGGCGGATGAGCACCGTCCACGCAGACCCCCAGGGCTTCCTCATGTGCGTCAAAGGGGCCCCGGAAGGCCTGCTCTCCAGGTGCGGCAAGCGGTTAACCGAGGACGGCGAGGCGGACCTGACGGCCAGGGACCGGGAAGAGATCGCCGACCAGGCGGCCCGCATGGCCCACGACGCCCTGCGGGTCCTGGGGCTGGCTTACCGGCGGCTGGACGCGGTTCCAGCCCTGGACTCCGACTCGGCGGACCGGGAGCTGGTCTGGGTGGGGCTGGCGGGCCTGATGGACCCGCCCCGGGACGAGGCGAAGGAAGCGGTGCGCCGATGCCACCAGGCGGGCATCCGGGTCATCATGGTCACCGGCGACCACCCGGACACCGCCGGGGCCATCGCCCGGGAGGTGGGGCTGATGCCCCTGGACCCTGAAATCCAGGCGGTGCTGACCGGGGCCCAAGTCAACCGCCTGAGCGACCAGGAGCTCAAGGAGGCCTTGGGCGAGGCCCGGGTCTTCGCCCGGGTGGCCCCGGAGCACAAGCTCAGGCTGGTGGACATCCTCAAGGAGCAGGGCGAAGTGGTGGCCATGACCGGAGACGGGGTGAACGACGCCCCGGCCTTGAAACGGGCCGACATCGGCGTGGCCATGGGGCTGACCGGCACCGAGGTCACCAAGGAGACCGCGGCCATGATCCTGGCGGACGACAACTTCGCCACCCTGGTGGCCGCGGTGGAAGAAGGCCGGGCCATCTTCGACAACATCAAAAAATACCTGGTCTTTTTGCTGAGCTGTAACCTGGCCGAAATCTTCGTGCTCACCGGGGCCTTCTTCATCGGCCTGCCCCTGCCCCTCATCGCCCTGCAGATCCTCTGGGTCAACCTCACCACCGACGGCCTGCCGGCCCTGGCCCTGGGGGTGGACCCCAAGGCCCCGGATATCATGAAACGTCCGCCCCGGCCGCCCCGGGAAGGGGTTTTCACCCCCACGGTGAACGGCCTGCTGGCCGTCATCTCCCTCTACCTCACGGTCGTCCTCATTCCGCTGTTTGCTTATTACTATTACTGGAATCCCGGAAATCTGGGCGACCCGGAGCAGGTCCTGGTGCGGGCCCAGACCATGGTGTTCATCACCCTGGTGCTGGCCGAAATGGTGAACGCCTTCAACTGCCGGTCTGATTACCTGTCGCTCTTCCGGGTGGGGGTCTGCCGCAACCGCTTTCTCATCGTCTCGGTGCTCATCTCCCTGGCCATGATGGTGGCGGTCATAGAGTGGGACCCCTTGGCGAAGCTCTTCCACACCACCCCCTTGCGGTGGCAGGACTGGCTGCTGGCGGTGGGGCTGGCGCTGTCCCTGCTGCCGGTGGTGGAATTGACCAAGTGGATCATCTGCCGGCGCGGGCGGCGTAGGGCAGGGGGGGTAAGGTGAGAAAGTTCATGGGGGGAGGGCCAGGGACACTTACAAAAAATCCCTGCCCTCCCCCCATGCCCCCCTCCCAACCCGCATAAGGGGGATGGTGGCACAGGCGTCTCGCCTGTGCTGCACCGGCTGGAAGCCGGTGCCACCAATTCTAAAAAAAGAAAGGGCGACCCGCTGGGTCGCCCTTAAATATTAAAATCTAAGTATAATCATTAAAAATATCGTTATTCAAAGAGAGAAATCCGTCTTTTTTATTTTTTATAAGCTGAGCCATTAATGATCAGTTTATATGTCAAAATTTCCAACGCATAAATAAACGGGATAACTTCGTCTTTTATTCTTGGATCAAATGGTACATATCCAAAAGTCTTATTTTCCTTTAAATGCGCACAACGATGTCTTGCATTAACGATAGACTTTATAAATTTGATGAACGACTCTTTAGCATGTTCCAATGATTCAAACTTAAATGTGCTGTAAAATATCATGAAGAGTCTCTCGTTATTTTTCAGACAATCTTCCAATGTCTTTTTCTGCTGGTTAGAGAGACATTGACTTTCAAGGATCTTAAAGAAGCCCAAGAACTTATCAATTGTATGTTTAGAATATTTTGCCGTATTATGCTGGGCTATTAAGTCAATGTCTGCAGAGTTATATAACTTTTTTGCAAAGATTGCTGAATCAAATTTCGGTGGTTCAATGACTTCTTCAAGATGCATTTCTGCAGCATAAGGTTTATCGCCAATTTCTTTCTCTTCCTCTGGTGTCTCTGGAATACGTTCACAAATTACCAATCCCCCATGGATATTAAACTCCCCCGATTCAAAAAAAGTAATTCGATGAGCTATTGAATAGGCCAATTCATGCGCGAGAGGTTTAGCCTCATCATATGATAGAGGTAGGGTTAGAAAAAGCGAACCTGTTTGATCAGCCTTTGGATTAATTGACTTTGCATCTGGTATGATATTAATGTCGATCAAGAGATATTTAAATTCTCCATCTTGAAGCATTGGTATATTCAAATTGGTAGTATCCCCTTTGAACTTAAGTTTTCCCTTGTACTTAACGTCCTTTTCAAAAATAAGTTCCCTTGTTTCAAAATGAAACCTCCATTTGGTCTTCATCAGTATTCCTCAAATGAGATTATTTCCAAGGCTTCTTGCCGAATTATAATTCGTTTCAACTCCGATAACTGGCGTTGATACGGATGTAGTCCTCGGTGTAATCGCAGGTGTCGTAATAGTCGGCAGAACCCCCGGCGTGCAGGTGGATGGTGAGGTCGAAATGGCCGGCCTGGATGACCTGCCGGGCTTTAGCTTCCGCCTCCGGGCCCAGGCCCCGGCCTTGTTGGACCACGAAATGCTCCCCGAAAGCGATGGAAACGCGCTCCGGCTCGAAGCGGGCCCCGGAGCGCCCCAGGGCCGCCATGATGCGCCCCCAGTTGACGTCCTCCCCGGCCACGGCGGTCTTGACCAGCGGCGACAGGGCCACGGTGCGGGCCGCCTTCAGGGCCTCAGCGGGGCTGGCCGCGCCCTCAACCTCACCCGGTAGACATGCCGGGCCCCTTCGCCGTCGGCCACCACCTGCCGGGCCAGGTCACCCATGACCTCAACCAGCCCCTCCGCCAGGGCCGCCATCTCCGGGCCCGCCTCCGTAATCACCGGATTCCCCGCCCGGCCGCTGGCCAGGAAGAGGATGGTGTCGTTGGTGGAGGTGTCACCGTCCACGGTAATGCGGTTGAAGTTTTTTGTCAGGGTCTGGCGCAGCAGCGTTTTTAGTATCTTGGGGGTCGCCGCCGCGTCGGTAAAGATAAAGACCAGCAAGGTGGCGAGATCCGGGTGGATCATGCCGGCGCCCTTGGCGATGCCGGCCAGGGTGAACTCCCGGCCGGCTATTTTTCCGTTAAAAATTGCGGTCTTGGGCCGGGTGTCGGTGGTCATGATGGCCCGGGCCACTTCCGGGAGCCCATCGGGCTTGAGATGGCCACCAGTTCGGGCAAGGCCTGGGAGATGCGAGGCACCGGCAGGGGCGCCCCGATGACCCCGGTGGAGGCGGGCAGTACCAGGCCTTCGGGGATTTTGAGCAACTGGGCCGCCCGGCGGGTGGTCTCCCGGGCGTCGGCCAGACCTGCCGGCCCGTTGCAAGCGTTGGCGTTGCCGCTGTTCACCAGGATGGCCTGGGCCAGGCCCCGGCGCAGGCGCTCCCGGGTGATGACCACCGGCGCCGCCTTCACCCGGTTGCGGGTGTACACCCCGGCGGCGGCGGCGGGAGAGTCCGCCACCATCAGGGCCAGGTCCAGAACCCCCACTTTTTTAATCCCTGCGGCGGTGGCCGCAAAACGAAATCCAGGAATAAGCATGTCAACCTCTAAAAAAATTTACCACAGAGTCACAGAGAACACAGAGAAAAAAACTTTGCCTTGGTGGCTGACCACCAAGGCCAAAATGAATTCTTTGTGTCCCTTGGAGTTCTCCGTGTCTCGGTGGTGAATTTTGCGCCACCCCCTGAACCGGCTAGGCGAGGGGTTGCCGCATGATGGTCTGCAATTTTTCCGGGGCCGTGCGTCGGGGGTCGCTCAAATAGATTTCGTGGTGTTTCCCCCGTAATTGACCGCCTTTTTCCTGGATGAAGGCGCGGAGCCGGGCCACCACCGGCCATTCATCGTCGTACGGCCCCAGGTGCAGGATCTGGGCGGCCAACCCTTCTCGATATTTCAGGAACTTCATCCGGGCCAGGGGAGCCAACTTTTTCTTTTTGGCCACCTGCTCCAGGGCCAGCCTCACCAGGTTGCTGGTGACGTATTCCGGCTGCACGATCATCAGGGTCCATTTCCACAGGTCCTTGCGGTCCGGGCTGAACTGCGTCATATCGTCGGCATACCAGAGGCCTTCCAGGGGCATGACCCCGTAATCCACGCCCTTTTCCTTCTTGACCATGAACTTGAGGGTGTAAGCCACCGAAAACAGGGCCTCCACCGCGGCCTGGAAATGGGGCGAGCCCTTGGGATCGCCGGCGCCGTCCAGCATCAAAAAATCAAAGGCCGGCACCTCGACGATCACCGGCTCCTTGGCGGAAGCGTGATAAAGGTGCTTCAGGTCCTTCTTCAAGTCCACTTTTATCATGTCAGGAAATTTACCACAGAGTCACAGAGGACACAGAGAAAAAAATTGCTTTGGCGGCTTTGGCCGCCAAAGTAAATTTGAGATTCTTCGCGGCGCTCGGAATGACAAAAAAGCACAGGCGAGACGCCTGTGCCACCAAACTTACAGGGGGTGGGGTGGGGAGTTTGAGGGGAGGGCGGGGGACTTGCTGTCCCTCGGCCCTCCCCTCAAATTACTTTCCCACAACATTTCTTGTATTTCTTGCCGCTGCCGCAGGGGCAGGGGTCGTTGCGGCCGGTCTTCTTCTGCTGGCGCTGCTGGGGCTGGGCCCCGCCGCCGTCGCCGTGGCTGAAGACCATGGGCTGGGACTGGGGCCGGGCTTCCTCCGGGATTTCCTGGTGGGGTTTCACCTGGAGGTGGAAGAGGGTGCCCACGGAGTCGGTCTTGATGCGGTTGATCAGGTCCATAAAGGCGTCGTAGCCTTCCCGCTGGTATTCCCGCAAGGGGTCAACCTGGGCGTAGCCCCGGAGGCCGATGCCGTCCCGCAGGTGGTCCATGGAGAGGAGGTGCTCCTTCCAGTGGTTGTCCACGATCTGGAGCATGACCATCTGCTGGAGTTGAGCGAAGAGTTCCGGGCCGATCTCCTCGCTCCTGGCCTTAAAGCGCTCCTGGACCTGCTCGGTGAGGTACTCCTGCAAGTCGCCGTCCAGTTCCTCGGGCAGGGGCGGCCGGAAGCCGAACTGGCGCCGGAAGGCGTCTTCCAGGCCCTTAACGTCCCATTCCTCCGGGAGTTTATTGCCGGTGTACTCCTCCACCAGGTCTTCCACCAGCTCTTCGGCCATCTCCAGGATGTCCTCCTGGAGACTTTCCCCGCCCAGGATCTGGCGGCGCTGGGCGTAGATGACCTCCCGCTGCTTGTTCATGACGTTGTCGTATTCCAGGAGGTGTTTGCGGATGTCGAAGTTGTGGCCTTCCACCCGCCGTTGGGCCTTTTCGATGGCGTTGGACACCAATCTATGCTCAATGGGCTGGCCGTCGTCCATGCCCAGGCGGCCCATGAGGCCCTTGATGCGGTCGGAGCCGAAGATGCGCAGCAGGTCGTCTTCCAGGGAGAGGAAAAAGCGGGAGGAGCCGGGGTCGCCCTGGCGCCCGGAGCGGCCCCGCAGCTGGTTGTCGATGCGGCGGGCCTCATGGCGCTCGGTGCCCAGGATATGGAGGCCCCCCGCCGGCACCACGCCTTCGCCCAGGACGATGTCGGTGCCCCGGCCGGCCATGTTGGTGGCGATGGTCACCATGCCGAACTGCCCGGCGTGGGCCACGATTTCCGCCTCCTTCTCGTGGTGTTTGGCATTCAGCACCTCGTGCTTGATGCCCTCCCTTTTCAGGAGGCGGCTCAAGTGCTCGGATTTTTCGATGGAGGTGGTGCCCACCAGCACCGGCTGGCCCTGGCTGTGGCACTCCTTGATCTCCTCCACCGCGGCCTGGAATTTCTCGTCCGCGGTCTTGTAGATGACGTCCGGGTGGTCGGCGCGAATCATCGTCTTATCCGTGGGGATGACCATTACTTCCAGGTTGTAGATCTTCTTGAACTCCTCGGCTTCCGTGTCCGCGGTGCCGGTCATGCCCGCCAGTTTCTGGTACATGCGGAAGTAGTTCTGAAAGGTGATGGTGGCCAGGGTCTGGTTTTCGTTTTCGATCTTGACCCCTTCCTTGGCCTCCAGGGCCTGGTGCAGGCCGTCGGAGTAGCGCCGGCCTGGCATGAGGCGCCCGGTGAACTCGTCCACGATGATGACCTGGCCTTCCTTGACGATATAGTCAACGTCCCGCTTGAAGAGGTTTTGGGCCTTCAGGGCGGCGTTCAGGTGGTGCAGGACCTCGATGTTCCGGGGGTCGTAGAGGTTGTCCAGGTGAACCAGCTTTTCGGCCCGGGTCACTCCTTCCTCGGTGATCAGCACCGAGCGGGCCTTTTCGTCCACGGTGAAGTCCTGCTCCTTTTTGAGCTGCTTGGCCATCTGGTTGAGGGCGTAGTACAGTTGGGTGGACTCTTCCGTGGGGCCGGAAATGATGAGCGGGGTGCGGGCTTCGTCGATGAGGATGGAGTCCACTTCGTCCACGATGGCGTAGTTGAAGTCCCGCTGCACGTAGTCCTCCAGGGAGAACTTCATGTTGTCCCGCAGGTAGTCGAAGCCGAACTCGTTGTTGGTGCCGTAGGTGATGTCCGCGGCGTAGGCCCGGCGGCGCTCGTCATCGTCCAGGCCGTGGAGGATGGTGTCCACCGTGAGCCCCAGGAAGCGGTAAATGCCGCCCATCCACTGGGTGTCACGCTTAGCCAGGTAGTCGTTCACCGTGACGATGTGCACCCCGTCGCCGGTGAGGGCATTGAGGTAGGCGGGCATGGTGGCCACCAGGGTTTTCCCTTCACCGGTCTTCATTTCGGCGATTTTTCCCTGGTGCAGCACGATGCCGCCGATGAGCTGGACGTCGAAGGGGCGCAATCCCAGGACCCGCAGGGAGGCTTCCCGGGCCGCGGCAAAGGCCTCGGGCAAGAGATCGTCCAGGGGCTCGCCCTGCTCCAGGCGTTCTTGAAAATGGGGAGTCTTGGCCCGCAGCCCAGCGTCGGAGAGGGCCCGGAACTGGGGCTCCAAAGCATTGATTTGGTCCACCAGAGGCGCCAGGCGCTTCAGCTCCCGCTCGTTTTTACTGCCGAAGATCTTTTTGAGAAAGAGATCTATCATTATTTATGAGCCAATAAAAAACCCCGGCAAAGCCTGGCTTCACCGGAGATAAAATTCACCTTGCATTTATCGTGAGGGCTGCTGAGTCCACGGTGCGAACCGCCACCCAACCCGCAACCTGACGGTATTCCCGGGCAGGTCTTAACCGGGCTTCAAGTTTTATGATAATAAAAAGAGGAGCGGCTGTCAAGTTAATCCCCGGCAGCGGTGGCCTCCAGGTCCAGGAGCATGGGTATCTCGTCGCAGTCCGGAAATTTGACGCAGTTGACGCAGTCGGCCCAGACAATGGGCAGCAGCTCTTCCCGGGACACCACCTTGAAGCCGAAGGCCTTGAAGAAATCGGGGACCAGGGTGAGGAGGAAGATTTCGCTGAGCCCCAGGACCCGGGCTTCCGCCAGGCAGGTCTTAACCAGCCGGGAACCTATGCCCCGTCCCCGGTGCTGGGGCGCGACGGCCACCGAGCGGATTTCTCCCAGCCCGGCCCAACAGATGTGCAGGGCCGCGACCCCGATGAGGGGGCCCTGGTCTTCCCGGTGGACGAAGTAGTCCCGCAGCTGGTCGTAAAGTTGGGCCAGGGTGCGGGGCAGGATGCCGCCGTCCAGGGTGAATTCCCCCAGGAAGCGGCGGATTTCCGGAACTTCGTGAATCTTGGCTTTGCGAATCATTTTCCCGGCGCCGGGGTTACGGAGAACTTCCGGTTAAGTTATAATTTAACTGATGCAGGCTGACGGTCAATGACCCCAAAGCGGCCATTAAGAACGATGAAAATGTAGAACCGCGGCCCCCGGCGGTTCCTGCGCCGGCGGCGCTACATCTTCATAATTAAGCCTGCGCGCGAGGGGCACTTTTTTTATTATATCATCAATCTAAAGGGGTAACCATATGTCCGTCATCGCGCAGGATCAATATGTTTGCCTGGAGTATCGGATGCGGCTGGATTCGGGAGAGCAGATCCGGGGCAGCGAAGAGGCGCCGGCGCTGCTCACCTTTGTGGCGGGCTGCAGCGAGGTGCTGCCGGGGTTGGAGCGCCGCCTCTGGGGTTTGCGGGAGCAGGATGCGGTGGAGTTCGTGATCCCGGCCCCGGAGGCCTTCGGCCTTTATGAGCCGGAAAACGTCCAGGAGTGGGGCAAGAGGGTGTTCCCGCCGCAGATGGACCTCAAGGCGGGGGAGAAAGTGCTGCCGGCAAATTTGCCCTTCCCGCCGGAATATCCCCTGACCATCAGGGAAGTGAAGGAAGGCTCGGTCATCCTGGACCTGAACCATCCCTTTGCGGGCCATGATCTCCATTACTGGGTGCGGGTGCTGGAAGTGCGGCCGGCCACCGAGGAGGAGTTGGCGCCCCTGAAGCAGTGCCAGTCTTGCAGCGAGGAGATGGACGGGAAGTGCTCTTAGGCGAAAACGATGGTATTGGTGGGGCCGGCTTTCGTGTCTGTCCGCATCGCCAAGATTAATCAGAGGATAGGTGGCGGGCACAGAGGCCGCCCCACCGAAGTAAACAAGAAAAAGGGAGGGGTTATTAATGACCCCTCCCCTCAAATTTTTAATGGCTCGGCAACCGGCTCAGGTCTCGGTTATGGTGATGGCTCCCGAGGGGCAAACCTCGATGCAGCTTTCGCAGCCGAGACATTCGTCTTCATTGACGGGGAACGCTTTTTCGTTCTGCATCTCGAATACGCCAGTCGGACACACGTTAACGCATTCTTCGTCCCCGGTGCACTTATCTGTATCCACTTCTACCCGCCACGACATTAAGCATTACCTCCTTGGGCTTATATCTAGAAATTAAATATATCACAAACCAATTTGCCTGAAAACCCCTTGAGGTTCTTGAAAAAATTTCCCGCTAAATTCTCCAGCCCACGGCACCACCAGAAATGACGGCGGGGCGTTATCCGCCCGCTCCTGGGGCTCAGAGCCGGGCCTCCTTGGGGGAGGCGCAATCTTTGGCAGCAGTCTTTTCCAGGGGACGGGAATCCTGCCGGCACTCCCGGGCCAGGCGCACGATGCCGGCGGCCCATTGGGGACACCCCAGGCCGTGCAGGTGGGTATAGGTGGCCAGGACGTTTTGATAAAGCAGGCCTTCCCGCTGGCCTTCGATGCCCGTGCCCCGGGTGACCCGGAAGGCCATGGGGGCCTCCGGCCCGGGCTCCGGCACCATTTGGGAGTAATGGAACTCATGACCCTTGAGGATGGTCCCCAGGGAAAAATACGGGTTTTCCCGGGCCACCTCCAGGATGGTGTAGCCATGGGCCTGGGGTTTCTTTCCCATGACAAAGTCGTAGGGGAACAGGCCCACCATGGGGAACTTTTCGTTCCGGACCTGGATGGTTTCACCCAGATACATGAGCCCGCCGCACTCGGCGTAGATGGGGAGACCGGCCTGGGCCGCCGCCTTGACGGAATGGCGGAAGCTCAGGTTCTCCGAGAGTTGCTTGGCATGGGTCTCGGGGAAGCCGCCGCCGATATAGAGGGCGTCCAGATGTGAGGGGAGCATCGGATCATCCAGGGCGCTCAGGGTCACCAAGGCGGCGCCTTGCTCCCGTAAGGCCTCCAGATTTTCCGGATAGTAGAACTGGAACGCCGAGTCTCGGATGACGCCGATGGTCACCGGATCGCAGATGGCCCCATAGGAAGGCGCCTCCGTCGGCGCCTCTGGTAACGGCGGAGCCTGGGACGCCACCTGCCAGAGGGCGTCCAGGTCCAGGTACCTCTGGGCCAGGTCCCGGGCGGTGGTCACGGCCCGCATTGCGCTGGCGTGCTCCTGGGGGGGCACCAGCCCCATGTGGCGTTCGGGAAAGACCTCGCACTTGAGACGGGGGATGGCCCCCAGCACCGGGATGCCGCAGTAGCGTTCGATGGTGTCCCGGAGCATGGCTTCATGGCGGGGCCGGGCCACCTGGTTGAGGATGACCCCCCGGATGGGCACCTGGGGGTCGAAATGCTGGCAGCCCAACACCAGGGCGGCGGCGGTGCGGGTGGTCATGGTGCAGTCCACCACCAGGACCACCGGGGTGGAAAGCATTTTGGCCAGCTCCGCGGTGCTGTAAGTGCCCTGGGCGTCCAGGCCGTCGTACAGGCCGCGGTTGCCTTCGATGAGGAGGGCGTCTGCCTGGGCGGCGTGGCGAGCCACCAGGGCCAAAATCTGGTCCCCCTCCATGAGGAAGGGGTCCAGATTATGGCTGGGGCAGCCGGCAGCCAGGGCGTGCCAGGCCGGGTCGATATAGTCGGGGCCTTTCTTAAAAGGCACCAATCGCCGGCCCTGGTCCCGCCAGGCGGCCAGGAGCCCCAGGGTCAAGGTGGTCTTGCCGGCCCCACCCCTGAGAGCTGCCAGCAGCAGCCGGGGACAGGGCTGATTCATCAGTGCTTTGCAGCCCCTTCTTCGTGGGGGATTTCGATGAAGCTCCCGCCGAAGTAGGTATAGACACAGCGGCCGCCGTCGATCAGCTCCTTGATGCCAAACTTGACCATGTTCTTGTCCTGGTCAGGATGCGCTTTGAGGACGGCCTTCTGGATGTCCATGGCCTTGAGCTGCTTTTTGCCCTGGGCCTTTAGGACCATGTCGTAGATAAATTCCACTAACTCTGCTTTGGATAGTGCCATTTATCCCACCTGCTTAGAATTTAAAATGCATCGACGTCCGGTAGGTGTCATAGGCCCACCGGTATTCGTCGATGTGCTGGAAGGTGAAGGGGATGTCGCATACTTCAAAGAACTTCTCCCAACCGATGCGGGTCGACCCATTCGCCCACGCGCTCCCACTTGTTGGCGCCTTCGGCGTACTTGATGAGGATCTTGCGGACGGCCTGGACTACTTCCGGCCAGCGGGGCGGATTGTTGGGCAGATAGGGCACCGCCAGCTTGGAGAACATGGGCGGGCTCTTGGAGTTGGACACCTTGCCGCCGACCAAGAGGGCGACGCCGCCTTTCACGGAGTCGAACACCGGCATGGCCGGGCACATGGTGTAGCAGTTGCCGCAGTACATGCAGCGTTCGTCGTTGACCACCACGCTCTTGATAGACTTGTCCGGATGGGGCCGGATGGCGCCGGTGGGACAGGAGGCGATGGTGGTGGGAATTTCGCACAGGTGGCGCAGCCTGTCGTGGTTCACTTTGGGGGGCGTGCGGTGGATCCCCAGGATGGCGATGTCGGAGCAATGCACCGCGCCGCACATATTGAGGCAGCAGGCCAGGGCGATGCGCACCTGGGCCGGCAGCTTGTGGCTGCCGAAGTATTCGAACAGGTCGTCCATCACCGCCTTGACGATGCCCGAGGCGTCGATGGCCGGGGTGTGGCAGTGGACCCAGCCCTGGGTGTGGACGATGCTGGTCACCGAGTGGCCGGTGCCGCCGATGGGGATGCCCAGCTTTTTGCAGGCGTCCTTCAAGCCGGCGATCTTGCCCTGGTCGGTGAGCAGGAACTCGATGTTGTTCCGGCTGGTGAAGCGCAGGATAGCCGTCGCAGAATTTGTCGGCGAGGCCGCACACATCCTTAATGAAGTCGGTGGTCACCAGGCGGCCGGAGCCGCCCCGGACGGAGTAAACCTTGGCGCCGGACTCGGCCACGTGCACCAATACGCCGGGTTCGAGGATTTCATGATATTTCCACTTGCCGTAGTTCTCCTTGATGATCGGCGGCAAGAACTTGTCATATTTGGGAGGCCCAATATCAGTAATACGCTCAGCCATTGTCTTTATTCCTCCTTATATAATCGCCACTAAGTCAGCTAAGGGACTTGAAAGGGCGATGACCTTACAGCTTGATGTATTTGCGGCCCGCGGCCTCGGCCTCGAAATCTTCGGCGTGCCAGAAGAAGAAGGGGTTGGCCCGGGGGGTCCTGATGGTCTGGGGCACCGGGGGCAGGCCCACGCCCTGGAAGAAATTCCGCATGCCCAGGCGCAGCATCAGTTCGCCCGTGCGCTCCCGGTTTTTGCCGTTTTCCGACCACCATTCGTGGATATTCCCCACCAGCTCCATGAATTCATCATAAGGGGGTTCCATCTGCATAAAGGGGACGATAACCCAGCTCATCTGGGCGCCTTCCAGGATGGGGGCGTGTGAGCCCAGGAGCAGGGTGGCGCCGGTCTCGGTGCCGGGCCGCAGGGCCTGGGGCATCAGGTTGATGCAGTGCATGCAGTGGTTGCAGTTCTTGTTGTCGATGGTCAGTTTGCCGCCGTCATAGCTCATGCAAGCGGTGGGGCAGAGATCGGTGACATCGGCCTTGATGTCCAGCTTGGCATAACCGGTGCCGCCGCCCGCCGGCTTGATTTCGCCGCCGGCATAGGCCTTTACCGCGGCCTGGTCGATGCGGATGTCGTCCTTCCAGACGCCGATGACGCTCATGTCGGCCCGGGCCACCGCGGCCACGCAGTCGTTGGGGCAGCCGGAGCATTTGATCTTGAACTTGTAGGGGAAAGACGGGCGGTGCATCTCGAACTGGAAGTGCTGGGTGGATTCATAGCACAGGTTCATGGTGTCATAGCAGGCCCATTCGCAGCGGGCCTGGCCCACGCAGCAACTGGGGGTCCGCATGGCCGAACCGGAGCCGCCCAGGTCCCAGCCTTTGGCGGTCAGTTCGGCGAAGGTGGGCTCCAGTTCATTGGTGGTGGTGCCCAGAAAGATCATGTCGCCGGTGGAGCCGTGCACGTTCAGGATGCTGCTGCCATGCCGGTCCCAGATGTCGCACAGTTCCCGGAGGGCCTCGGTGGTGTAAAACCAGGCGGAGGGGTTGTTCACCCGGATGGTGTGGAAATGCTCCACGCCGGGGAACTCATCCGGCAGGTCGACGTAACGGCCGATGATGCCGGAGCCGTAACCCAGGACGCCGACGATGCCGCCATGCTTCCAGTGGGTGATCTTCTCTTTATACGAACGCTCCAACACCCCCAGCAAATCCGCCGCTGATTTTTTCCGACCGGCGACCCGCTTCAAATCCTTAATGAAGCTGGGCCACGGACCGGACTCCAGTTGATCCAACAATGGAGTTTTATGCATGAACACTTTCCTCCCTCGATTAATTGGTCCCCTATGGGCTTATCCTTTTTTTCACAAATTCGTTTCTATCTCATAACATCGCAAAAGATTTGTCAACTAAAAAATTGTGGCCTAAATTTCGTCAATGATTTGCACCGGGCCCAATTCCCTCAAGGAGTCGGCGACCTGGGCCGCGGGGCCCAGCACCAGGGTTACCAGGTTTTCCGGCTGGAGATGCTCTCGGGCCGCCCGGGCCGCGGTCTTCAGGGTAACGGCGCGGATTTGGTCACAATAGCCCTTGAGGTAATCCCGGCCCAGGCCGTAAAGATCCATGGAGATGACCTGGTTGCCGAGGGCCCGGGAAGTCTCCAGCCCCAGGGGGAAATGCCCCACGTGGTAGCTCTGGGCCTCCGCCAGTTCGCTTTCGGCCACCCCGGCCTCCCGCACCTCTTTGACCACTTGGGTAATTTCCTTGACCACCGCCGCGGTGTTGACCGCGGGGGTGAAGGTGGAAATGATGAAGGGTCCCGGGGCCCGGCGGAAATGGAAGCCGCTGCGGATGCCGTAGGTAAAGCCCAGGTCCGAGCGGATGCGGCTCATGAGGCGGGAGGAAAAGCCCCCGGCCCCCAGAATATAGTTGACTAATTTTATGGAGAAAAAATCCGGATGCGACCGGGGCACCCCCAGGTGGCCCACCCGGATCTCGCTCTGGGTGAGGTCGGGCCGGTCCAGCAGGTAGATGCCGGGGGCGCAGAGACTGGCAGGCGCCGCGGTGTAAGGCGGGCTGGCCGGGCCGCCGCCGGTCCAGCCGCCCCAGAGCCGGGCGGCCTCTTCTGCCATGCGGGCAAAGTCCACCATGCCCACCACCACCAGGGAGGAGGTCCCGGGGGTGAACTCCCGGCGGTAAAAACTCTTTAAATCCTCAAGGCCCAGGGCTGCGGCGCTCTTGAGATCGCCCGCCACCGCGTGGCCGTAGGGGGCGTCCCCGAAGAAGAGGCTAAGAAAGCGCAAATTGGCCATTTCCCCGGGGTCGTCCAACTGGTGCACCAGCTCGGCCTTGCGCCGCTCCTGGAGGAGGGGGAATTCTGCCTCCGGGAAGGTGGAAGTCTGGAGGACTTCCGCCAGGGTGGCCATGAGGTCGCCGAAATCTTCGGCCAGGCCTTCCAGGTTCACCAGGGTGGCGTCCCAGCCCCCCCGGGCTTGCAGAGTGGCGCCCCGGGACTCGATATCCCGGGCCAGCTCCAGCTGGCTGCGCCGCTCGGTGCCCAGGGTGAGGAACTCCGCGGCCCAATCCGCCACCCCGGCCTTGCCCGGCGGGTCGGTTTCGGCCCCCCGCTTGGCCATAAAGGTGAGGCTCACCCAGGGAACCCGGTGGTATTCCACCCCCAGGAGGGTCAGGTTATTTGGGAGGATGGACTGAGATATTTCCGGAATATATCCTGCCATAGGAACTCCTAACTTCTGGTTTTCGGTTTTAAACCAACTGCCCCAGGGCCTGGCTCTCCTCCGGGGAGACCGGCTTCAGGGTCACCACGGTGCGGTTGTCTTCCTTAAGATAGGTGCGGGACACCCGCAGGATGTCGGCGGCGGTGACCGCCTCAAAGGAGTTGAGAATCTGGTTGGCTCCCCGGGCGTCCCCGGTCTTCAGGTGAAACAGCCCCGCCAGCAGGCCCCGGAAAAAGTTGTGGGCCAGCGACCGCACCGCCTGGGAGCGCACCAGTTTTTGGGCCCGGGCCAACTCCGCCGGGGTCACCCCGTCCTGCTGCAGGGCCTCCACCCCGGCCCAGATTTCCTGCTCCAGTTGATTGATGGGGTTTCCCGGCGCGGCCACGGCCACCACCACCATGAGATCCGGGTCCTGGGCCGAGAAGGGCAGGGGGGCCAGCTCCACGCTCAGTTCCACGGCTTTCCCGGGGCGCACGAACTCCTGGTAAAACCTGGAGGCTTTGCCCCCGGACAGGATAATGGACAGCAGGTTGAGGGCGTAGAGGTTCGGGTGGTCCAGACCCACGATGTGGAACCCGGCGAACAGCGCCTCCACCTGGGAGACCTTTTTGAGCACCGCCCGGCGCTCGCCCCGCTGGGGCGGTTCCTGCACCTGGAAAGCAAGGGACGGACCCCGGGGGAATCTGGCCGAAATACTTCTGCACCAGGTCTCGGGCGGCCTGGGGTTCCACCTTTCCGGCCACCACCACCGTCATGTTGCCCGGATGGTAGTGGTCCCGGTAGTAGGCCAGGCAATCATTGAGGGTCATGCGGTGCAGGTCCTGGTCCCAGCCCACCACCGGCCACTGATAGGGGTGCTGGGTGTAGGCCGTGGCGAATAGTTGCTCCTCCACCAACCCGAAGGGGCTGTCCACCGAGCGCAGCTTGCGCTCGCTGATGACCACCTGGCGCTCGGGGGCGAAGGTCTCTTCGTCCAGCTTCAGGTGGAGCAGGCGGTCGGCTTCCAGTTTCAGCCCCAGCTCCAGGTGCTCCGCCGGCAGATTCTCGAAGTAGGAAGTATGGTCCCGGGTGGTGAAGGCGTTGATCTCGCCGCCCTTGGCCTGCAAAATGCGAGAGAACTCCTCGGGTCCCAATTCTTCGGTGCCCCGGAACATCAGGTGCTCGAAGAGGTGGGAGATGCCGGTGATCCCGGGCAGCTCATGCCGGGAGCCCACCTTGTAATGAATCTGTAGCGACACGATGGGCAAACGCTGGTCGGGCAGCACCAGGAGAGTGAGGCCGTTATCCAGAATAAACTGGGTCATTTTGATCTCCGGCTGCCAGGCGGCGGGATCAAACTTCCGGGACGGGGTCATGAATGGTCCTCCTGCCGGGCTAAATCCCAGTAGTTAATTTATTTGGGAGGCAAAATCTTGAATGTGCCCAACCAATCATCAAAACCATCTTTTCCATGGGCCTCGGGGTTCTCCCGGTCCAGGTTCCAGCGCCTGGGGTTGGTGGCGATATATTCTCGGATGCGGTTTAGGGACTCATCGTCACGAATAACATGTTCATAAAAACTACGCTGCCAAATTTTGTCCCCCGGGGCGGCTCGCAATTCATTGATCTCTTTAGCTGATTGATATTTGAAATAACCTATTATTTGGGATAGGGAAGGTTGGTTTTGTAGGGGCGGGGTTTCCCCGCCCCCGCATCTGTGAACGGATCAACGGGGCGGGGTAACCCCGCCCCTACAATTAAGATAATTCCATGCATATGGTTGGGCATCACCACAAAGCGGTCCAATTTTATGGAGGAATATTTGCATGGCAAATCTTCCCAACAGAGTTGCACCACCCCGCCATATTTATTTAGCCCAATTTTGTCTTTAACCACATTGCCGAATAGACTTTTTCGCCCCTGGGCGCAGACAGTGACAAAATATGCGCCCGCCTGGGAATAATCAAAACCGGTTAGGCGCAGATGGTTGCGTCTTCGTGTGCCAACTGACATCATTATTGCCAACGCCTACTTACGGGTTCCATTTTTGGGCGGCGGATATCCGCTCCAGCGCCGCAGCAGGGTCTCGTCCACCTGCACCTTGAGGGGGGTGCTTTCGACGATGGGAATCTTCTTGGGGGCCTCGCCTTTAAGGACCCGCCGGGCCAGGGCGGCGGTTTCCTCCCCCAGGCGGCGGTAATCCAGGGCCACCTGCAGCAGGGCGCCTTGATGATCCCCTTCGGGATAACCGCTCACCACCATAACTTTAAGCCGGCGGCCCCAGTCCAGCAGTCGGGGGGCATACCGGGCGGCGCTGGCGGCCGGCGGCAGGTAGATCACCCGGGCCCCTCTGGCCAACAGGCGCTCCAGCGCCGGGCCGTCGTCGCCGGCGGAGGCGCTGGTCTCAACCACGGGCTTGATGCCGTAGCCAGGGGCTTTCTCGGCAAATTCTTGGGCCAGCCCCGCGGCCACCCCGTCGTTGGGGTCGTAGAGCAGACCCCAGGCGCCGGCCCCCAGCAAGCCGCAGCCCTGTTTGAAGGCCGCGGTCAGGGGGGCGGGAGTGGCGATGCCGGTGAGGTTTTCCTGGTGATCTTCCGGGTGGTCCGGAAAGTAAGCCGCGCCGGTGAAGTAGGGATCGCCCACCAGGGCGAAGACCACCGGAATGCGCTTCTCCACCGGGGCTACTTGCATCAAGGCCGGGGTGCCCAGCACCACCAGGAGGCGGGGATGCCGGCGGCGCAGGCGTCGGAGACTGTCGTTGGCGTCGGGTCCGAATTCCGGGACGCAAACCACTTCCACGGGGCAGTCCCCCAGGCCGGCTTTGAGTCCCTGGATGGCCTGCCGCATCCGGGGGGAGTCCGGGGAGCAGAACACCGCCACCGGCCCCTGGCTGCCGCACCCATAGCCCCCCAGAACCACGAGGACCAGGAGCAGGAGGCCTGATAGGGGTTTTCGATTTTCGGTTTTCGTTTCTCGTTTCTCGAGGTGTGGTTTAAAGCAGGGGCTGGCCATAATAAAGCTGCTGCCATGAGACTTGATTTAGATAGCTGATTGAGTATAGCAGCATGGTGAAAAACGCTTTCCCTTTTACCAAAAACCAAAAACGAAAAACCCTGCCTAGTGAATGACCTTGCCGATGCGGCCCCAGCGGACCCGGAAGTCGTTGCTGTTCCAGGAGAGATGATAGACCAGGCCCTTCAGCCCCCCCATGAAGGCATGGACCATGGAATCGTTGTGGTCTCCGCCCCAGGAAAAGTAGATGAGGACGGCCTTACCCCGCAGGGCGTCCATAGGCACAAAGCCCCAAAAACGGCTGTCATAACTGTGGTCCCGGTTGTCTCCCATGACAAAATAGGAATCCGGGGGCACTACTACGGGCCCAAAATTGTCCCGAGTCAACTGGCTGCCGGGGATCCTGGTGGGGTCGTCAAATACGGCCTGGGGGGTCTCCAGCAGCTTGCCGTTGATGTAAACCTTCTTGCTGACTATCTCCACCTTATCGTCCGGGAGGCCGATGACCCGCTTGATGTAATCCTTGGAGGGGTCCTGGGGAAAGATGAACACCATCACGTCGCCGCGCTTGGGCTGGCCCAGCGGAATCCAGACCTTGTTGGTGAAAGGATTGCGGATGCCGTAACTGAGCTTGTTCACCAAAAGGTAATCCCCCACCAGCAATGTGGGCTCCATGGACCCCGAGGGGATGGAGAAGGCCTGCATCAAGAAGGCCCGGATGAACAGGGCCAGGATCAGGGCGATGAACAGGGCTTCGCCGTACTCCCGCAGGAAGGACTTCTGGGGGCGAGGCTTGGAAGATACGTCTTTTCGGTTAAAGGAGGTCACTCTCATAATTGCTATTATTCCTGGAGCCTCGGGGACCGGCCCCGGGTTGGCTCCGTTAATCCACCGGGGAGAACATGTCCTTGGCGGCTCCGCAGATGGGACAGACCCAATCCGGCGGCAACTTGTCAAAGGGGGTGTTGGCGGGAACCCCGTTGTCCGGGTCTCCCTTGGCCGGGTCGTAGATGTAGCCGCAGATTTCGCACTGATATTTTTGCATGGCTTGCTCCTTTCTCAGGCCTTTTTCGAGATCAAATCCCGGATCAGGTCCGGGCCCTCGGCAAAGGAGTCGAGATAATAGGCCGCGTTCAATTCCGGGTTGCGATAGGCCACCAGAGGGACCCCGGAGTTGGCGGCAAAAGCTTCGTCCACCCGGGAGTCGCCGATGTAGATGGCCTCCCGGGGCTTGAGGCCGAAATGCTCCAGGATGCGCTGAAACGATTCCGGGTGCGGCTTGGGGTGGCTCACGTCCAGGGCCGACACCACCAGGTCGAACTCCGTTGCCAGGCGGTGGTGGCTGAGGACGGCCCGGGTGGTGACGGTGCGGTTGGTGGCCAGGGCGGTGCGGCAGCGGCGGCGCAGAAACCGCAGGAAATCCCGCAGGTACGGTTCCTCCACCATCATGGTTATGAAGGGGCTGTAGTCGAAGCTGCGGGAAAATCTGAAGACCGCCTCCAGATCAGGATGGCCCTGGAACAAATATTCCAGGGATTCCCAGATGGTGTGGCTGTGGATGTAATCGACGGCTTCGAGGGTTAGGGGTGGCCGGCCGAAGTGGTCGAGAATGGCGTTGTAAAAGGCGATGTTGGCCTGCCGGGAATCGAACAGCACCCCGTCGCAATCAAAGGCTACCAATTTTATCAAGAAGCGATCCTGGAAATCCCGGAAATTTAATTAGCTGCACGTGGCGTCAAGCGGCGGAACATGCTTAAGTCTAACTATTAAAAATACTTTGCAATGGCCCGCTTGTCAACCGGAATCGAGCCGCCGGCCAGTGGCGACGGGAAAAATCTCCGGATCAAGGCGGCTCGCTTCTTTAGGAAAAGTCGTCTCATTTTCCCTTGATTTCCCGGCCCGATTCTCCCAGAATCTTGAAGCATGGCAATCTCCACCACCCATCTTCGTCTTACCGCCGTCAGAGAGCTGCTTTTGCGGGAGGGGGCGGACGCTCTCCTGGTGTCCGGGCCTGAGAACCGGCGCTACCTGAGCGGCTTCACCGCCGGGGACCCGGACTGGGGCGTGCTCCTGATCACGGGGGAGGCGGCCTGGCTCCTCACCGATTTCCGTTACCAGGTCTGGGCCCAGCAGGAAGCCCAGGGGTTTGAAGTGGTGATCTACACCGCCAACCTGGGGGAGACCCTGGCGGGACTCCTGCAGAAGGCCGGGGTAAAGCGCCTGGGCTTTGAGGCCGCCTATCTTTCCTACCGCCAGTATCAGCGCTTCAGCAAAGCGGCGGCGGACGCCGGCCTGCCGCTGGAGTGGCTGCCGGTGGAGAGCATGGTGGAAGGCCTGCGGGAGACGAAGACCCCGGATGAACTGGCCCGCATGCGCCGGGCCCTGGACCTGACGGAGATGGTGCTGCGGCAGGTGGCGGCCGAACTGGTGCCGGGGCTGACGGAGCGCGTCGTGGCCTGGGAGATCGAAAAGCGTCTGCGTGAGGGCGGGGCCGAGGGGGTGGCCTTTCCGCCCATTGTGGCCGCGGGGCCCAACAGCGCCTGCCCCCACCACCACCCCGGGGATTATCCTCTGCGGCGGGGGGAGCCCATCATCATCGACCTGGGGGCCCGGGTGGAGGGCTATTGCGCCGACCTCACCCGCACCTTTATCCTGGGAGAAGCGGATGAGCAGTTCCGGAAGATTTACTCCCTGGTACGCCGGGCCCAGGAGCGGGCCGAGCGGGAACTGAAGGCCGGCCTGGAGACCCTGGCGGGAGATGCCCTGGCCCGGGACCTCATCGCCGGAGAGGGCTTTGGCGCGGCCTTCGGCCACTCCCTGGGGCACGGGGTGGGCCTGGCGGTGCATGAGGCCCCCAGCCTGAGCCCGATCAAGGAACGGAGCACGGTGCTCCAGGCCGGCAGCGTGGTCACCGTGGAGCCGGGGATCTACCTCACCGGTTGGGGCGGGGTCAGGCTGGAGGATATGGTGCTGCTCCATCCTGAGGGGGCCGAGGTGCTGAACGGCTGGAAGGATTTTTATGAGTGGTGATTTCTGGGGGAGGGGGCTAAGGGCCCGGTAGTTCCAGCTTTCCAGTCTCCGGTTTTCGGTAAAGGAACAATACTCTTTCAATAATCAGCCCCGGGCTATTTTTTCTGGTCGGGAAGTCGGGGCCGCCAGGCCGCGCCTTCTCGACCAACTTATGGGGGTTGGGAGGGGGGCTTGGGGGGAGGGCAGGGGCCCCCGGCCCCTGGCTCTCCCCCCAACTCTTCTCTTAACTACGCCGCCCGACGGTCCCGGCCCTGGACGTCGCAGACCATCACCACCAGGTCGCTGCTGCGCCCCTGGGGGTCCTTGACCAGGTCTTCGAACACCGCCTTCACCGAGAACCCGGCTTTTTTGAAGACGTTGAGCGCGGCTACCGCCTGCAGGTGGATCTCGGCCACCAGCTTTTCCAGGCCGAACTCGCCGGCCAGTTCCACCAGTTCGTTGATGAGCAGGGTGCCCAGGCCCCGGTTCTGGTAGTCTTTGGCCACCACCACCCGGACGTTGCCCAGATGGCGTTTCCAGCCCACTTTGCGCATGTGCAAGGTGGCGTCGCCCACAATGCGTCCCTCGGCCTCCGCCACCAGGGGGAAGCACCGCTGGTAATTGATGTGGTTCACCCAGTGATCGATCACCGCCGGGTCTCTGACGTCATTGCGCAAAAAGGATAGCTCCTTCTCATCCAGGCGCCGGAAAAAGTCGATCAGCTTCTCCCGGTCCTCCTTCACCAAGGGCCGCAGAATCACCCGGGTGCGGTCTTTCAGCACCCCCTCCTTGTAGTATGGCGCCATCTTTCTCCCTCTCTTGTTAGCGGTCAGCAGTCAGCAATTAGCGGGCAGCTCTGGCCGATCAATTTTTATCTCCCTTTCCCATACTCCCTATGGTCGTCAACTTTTAATATCGAACCATAAAGCCGGTTTTTTGCAGTCGCTGACAGCTGATAGCTGACAGCTACCTCACACCCCCCGGGCCAGGCGTTCCGCCAAGTAAGGCGGCAGCCCCGCCGCCAGGATGCGCCGCTGCGCCCCCAAAATGTCATAGGGGGTTGACTTGAAGTGAATGGAGAACTCCTGGTCGTCAAAGATGGCGTAGGCCGCCTCCGGGTTGCCGTCCCGGGGCTGGCCCACGCTGCCGGGATTGATGAGATAGTGGCATTCAGGAGACAGCACCACCTTGGGCTGGGAGAGCTCCTGCAGGGCCACCTTGCCCCGGATATCCCGGTACCACAAGGCCCGGCGGTGGGTGTGGCCGAAAAAGCAGACCCGGAGGCGGGTCTCCCGGCTCAACTGCTTCAAAACCCGTTTGCCCTGGAAATGATAGGCGATGTAGGTATCGGCGCTGGTGGGGGTGCCGTGGCAGGCCAGGAAGGACCCTGGCTCCTCCCGGGTTAGCGGCAGCCCTTGCAAAAACTGGAGATGTCGGGGTTGCAGTTGTTCCCGGCTCCAGTTCAAGGCCTGGTAGGCAATGATATTGAAGCATTGGGCCCGCTCCGGGTCAAATAGCGCCAGGTCGTGGTTCCCCGCCAGGCTCCACACCGTCTCGTCCTGGAGCATCTCCAGGCACTCGCTGGGATTGGCGTTGTAACCCACCAGGTCCCCCAGGTTTAAGACCGCGTCCACGTCCTCCTGGCGAACTCGGATGAGCACCCTTTCCAGGGCCTCCAGGTTGCTGTGGATATCGGCGATGATGGCCAGACGCATGGTTAGTTTTCGGTTAAGGGTTTTCGGTTTTCGGTAAATACCTCTTTCGACCTGATGTGGGTTATTTTTGCGCAAATTGGCTGATAAGCAAACGGATTTTTTATAAATGCGGAGTTAACCGGCTGTTAGAATGATTGAGAACCGAAAACCAGTAACCGAAAACCGGAAACTCCTTTTCAACCCTCTTCCTTGACATTTCCGGGGATTCTGTTACTTTTTGCCCGGACATGGAACCCGGCCGGATCATTGAATTCTACGAAGAAAAGCTCATCCTCGTGGGCGTCGTCCTGGAGTTTAAAGGCGAGCGCCTGCGGGTGTTAGCCCAGAACAGCCGGGAAATGACCCTGGCCCCCAAGCGCATCTTGCACACCGGCTCGGGGCTGCCTCTTGCCACCCTGTCCCGCCAGGACCTCCTGCGCCGCCTGGAGGAAACGGCCCGGACCCGGGAGGCCTTGAAGACTACCATCGACCTGGAGCAAGTATGGGAGCTGCTGGCCCAGGAGAACCAGGTCATGACGGTGGCGGAGATGGCCGACCTCTGGTTCGGCGGCGCCTCCGACGACCAGGTGGCGGCCATGGGCCGGCGCCTGCGGGAAGACCGCTTCTACTTCAAGCATAAGGAAGGCCGGGTGATCCCCAACCCGCCGGAGCTGGTGCAGCAGCTTCAGGAGCAGCAGCAGCGGGAGCAGCAGCGCCGCCGGGAGCTGGAAGAGATCGGCGCCTGGCTGCAGGCGGTGGGGGAGGGGAGAGAAATCCGCGCCCAGCCACCCTGGCGCCCCGGCGTGGTGGAGTTGCTGCGCCAGATGGCAGTCTGGGGGGCGGAGGCTCCCGACCACGCCCAGGGAAAGGCCTACCTGGAGCAGGCCCGGCTCAACTCCCCGGAGGCCCCGTTCCGCCTCCTGTTGCGCCTGGGGGTCTTTCAGGAAGACGAAGACCTGGACCTGTACCGGCTGGAGGTCCCCCTGGAGTTTTCCCCCGAGGCCCGGGAAATGTCCCGGAGCCTGGGCCAAAATCGGCCGCCCGACCCCTACGCCTCCCGGCGAGAGGACCTGAGGCACCTGGAGCTCGTGACCATCGACGGCGAGCGCACCCGGGACTTCGACGACGCCTTGAGCCTGGAGGAAGTGGCGGAAGGCTGGCGCCTGGGCATCCACATCGCCGACGTCTCGGCCCTGGTACATCCGGACAACCCCCTGGACCTGGAAGCCCGGGAGCGCGGCACCTCCATCTACCTGCCGGAGCGCCGCCTGCCCATGTTCCCCGAAGAGATCTCCGAAGACCTCTTGAGCCTGCTGGCCCACCAAGAGCGCCTGGCTCTAAGCTTCCTGGTGACCCTGGATCCTGACGGCAAGATCAGGGATTGGGCCATCTTCCCCAGCCTTATCAAGGTGGGGCGGCGGCTGACCTATCACGAAGTGGATGGTCTTCTGTCCCAGGACCGGAAGCTGGCGGCCATGGCCCGGTTGACCCACAGGCTCAAGGAGCGCCGGCTGGCCCAGGACGGCTACGAGCTCCGCCTGCCCGAGGTCTGGGTCGCCTTTACCTCCCAGGGCGACCTTCAGGTCGTGGTGGAGGACCAGGAGACGGAGGCCCGCCAGCTGGTGGCCGAGGCCATGGTGCTGGCCAACTCCCTGGCGGCTAAACTCCTGACCGAGCAAGGGACCCCGGCCATCTTCCGGGCGCAGCCCGAGCCCCGGGAGCCTATTCGCCGGGAGGGGGAGAAAAGTCTGCTGGAGATGTGGCGGGACCGCCGCCGCCTGAGCCGGGTGGTGATGGATCTCGACCCCCAACCCCATTGGGGCCTGGGACTTCCCAGCTACACCTTCGCCACTTCACCCATCCGCCGCTACCTGGACCTGGTGATCCACCGGCAGCTCCTGGCGGTGGTGAGCGGCGTAGCACCGGCTTATGACCGGCAGGCCTTGGAGAGGATTGTCACCGACATCGAACCGGCCATGCGGCGGGCCGCCCTCCTCAAGACCCGGCGCCTCCGCTACTGGCTCCTGAAATACCTGGCGGCCCGGGTGGGGCAAACCCGGGAGGCCCTGGTTCTGGAGAGCCTGCCCCACCGCTATCGCCTCATGTTTCCGGACCTCTTGCTGGAGCTGTTTCTCCAGGCCCCCGCCAGCCTGAAGCTCACTCCCGGTGACACCATCCTGGTGCGCCTGGACAAGGTGTCGCCCCGGGGAGACCAGATCAAGGTGTCCCTGGCGTAAGAAGCGAGGCCGCTTCGGGATGCAAGCGGAAGTATTCTGCGGCGATGGCTTTGTGCCACTCATGCCAGGGGTGGAGAACTTTATCGGTGAGCCAATCGCCCCCGGAAATATCCCGGGCCCAAAGATCGAAGAAATTCATGTCGGTCTGGCTCCACCGGTGTTGCCAGACGCACGGGCCTTGGTTGAGTTCCAGGAAATAGGGGATTCGCACCAGGATCGACGCCGTTATGATGACGGCCAGCACCAGGCGGCGATGGTCTGCTAACCAGGCCTCGAGGCTGTGCCACGGGTGCAATAAGGCGGGATTTCCAGGGGAGGCTCTGTTTAGTGCTTGGGGCCTTTCCGGTCGCGTCATTGGTCAGGACCCATCCTTAAGGGGTCGTTGCTGGTGGCATATGGTTAGAGCCATTGACTTCTAACCGTTGGCGCTCCAACAACTGACTAAGTTGGGGCTGTCCGGCCGGTCGCCTCACTGTCCCCCGAAGACCCGGGTAAAGATGTCATCCACGTGGCGGAAATAGCGGTCCAGGTCGAAGACCGCCTCCAACTCCTGGGGGCCCAGGTAACTGCCGATCTCCGCGTCCTCCCGCACCCGCTGGGCGAACTCGCCGCCCTCCTGCCAGACCTGCATGGCCGGCCGCTGCACCAGGCGGTAGGCCGCATCTCGGGTCAGGCCCTTGTTGATCAGCGCCAGCAGCAGCCCCTGGGAAAAGACCAGGCCCCGGGTGAGATTGAGGTTCCTCGCCATGTTTTCCGGGTAGACCTGGAGGTTTTTCAGGAGCCGGGTCAGGCGGGCCAGCATGAAGTCCAGCAGGATGGTGCTGTCCGGCGCGATGATCCGCTCCACCGAGGAGTGGCTGATGTCCCGCTCGTGCCACAGGGCCACGTTTTCCAGGGCCGCCAGGGCGTTGCCCCGGAGCAACCGGGCCAGGCCGCAGAGGTTCTCGGAGAGCACCGGGTTGCGCTTGTGGGGCATGGCCGAGGAGCCTTTCTGGGCCGCGCCGAAGAACTCCTCCGCCTCCCGCACCTCGGTGCGCTGCAGATGCCGGATCTCCAGGGCCACCTTCTCCACGCTGGCCCCGATGAGGGCCAGGGTTAGGAAGTATTCCGCGTGTCGGTCCCGCTGGATGATCTGGGTGGAGATGGCCGCAGGCGTGAGGCCCAGGGAGGCGCACACCCTGGCCTCCACCTCCGGGGGGAGATGCGAGAAGGTTCCCACCGCGCCGGAGAGTTTCCCCACCGCGATGGTCTCCCGGGCCTGCATGAGGCGGGCCCGCTGCCGCTGAAATTCGGCGTGCCACAGGGCGAACTTCAGTCCCAGGGTGATGGGCTCGGCATGCACCCCGTGGGTGCGCCCCACCATCACCTGGTCCTTGAAGGCGTAGGCCCGGTCCCGGAGCACCGCGAGCAACTCGTCCAGGTCGGAGAGCAGCAGGTCCGCCGCCTCCGAAAGAAGCAGGGCCAGGGCGGTGTCCAGGACGTCGGAGGAGGTGAGGCCGAAGTGGAACCAGCGGCCGTCCTCCCCCAGGCAGGCGGACACCTGGTCCACGAACGCGGCCACGTCGTGGTGGGTCTCCTTTTCGATGGCCAGGATGCGCTCCGGGTCGCACCCGGCCAACTGCGCCGCCCGGGCCGGCACTTCCGGCGGGATGAGACCCAGGGCCCCCATGGCCTCCAGGGCCGCCAGCTCCACCTTGAGCCAGGCGTTGAACTTGGCCTCCTCGGTCCAGATCCGGGTCATGACTTCACGGCTATATCGGGGGATCATGCTTCACCTCTTGGGGGAAAAGAGATTTTGGGGAGGTGGCCAGGGGCCGACGGCCGCTTACAATCCCTCCCCAAGCCCCTCCCCCGACCCCCATAAGGGGTTTGGCGCCATGAGACTGCGCCACCTGGCGCCAATGGATCGTGGCTTCTCTTAGGGGCGGGCAAGTTACAACAATGTCTGATTATACCCGGAAGGCACGATTATCGTAAAGGAATTTGGAGACCGTCTTCTGGGAAAATCGGGCCGGAGAAATTCTGCCGGTTGACGCCGGCCGCCGAACCAATTAAGTTTTGAGGGTAAGAACTTGGGGGCAATGGGTCTCGGGTCTTGTAGGGGCGTGATTTATCACGCCCATTTGCTCCCTGCCAAAGAATGGTTGCGAGGCCAGGCCATGCCCGACTGGGGAGAAATCTTTTCCGACTTTGAGATGCAGCGCCTGGCTCCCAACCCGGAGTTCATGGCGCTCCTGCCGGGGATAAAGCAGGTCGGCCGCCGAGACGTTCTGGACGCGGGCTGCGGTGTGGGCCGCCACCTGCTGCCCCTGGCCGGGCAGGGCTTTAAGGTGGTGGGGGTGGACCTGGAAGGCCCCGTTCTGCAGGTTCTGAAAGCGCGCCTTACGGCCTCGGGTCTTAGGGCCTCGCTCCTTAGGGCAGACCTGCGTCGCCTGCCTTTCTCCGGCGGGCGCTTCCACCTGGTGGTCAGCATCAACGTTATCAACCACGGCGACGCCGCCGCTTTCCGAGACTTTTGCCGGGAGCTGGACCGGGTTTTGCGCCCGGGAGGAGACCTGTTCATCTACGTCTCTCCCCGGGAGTTCGGGGCGCACGTCAGGCTCCCCCAGACCCGGGAACTGGAGCCCGGCACCCTGGTGGACATCGCCACCCCCGACGGCACCCTGGTGCACCATTTCCCCTCCCCGGAGGAACTGCGAGGCCAGTTTCCCGGTTACCGGGTGCGCCGCTTTGAAACCATCCGGGCCCCCATCCCCTTCATGGGGAATGTAGAGCTGCCCCAGCTCATCTTTTGGGGGGAGAAGGGGTGAGTCAGGGGTCAGGGGCAATCGTTCTTTCTTGAATTACGGGATAGTGTTGTGCTTCATAAATATTATGACGGCAAATCATACTTAGGCCCGTCAATTTCATAAATATTTAAACCAAAAACCAAAAACGAAAATTAACCTCTAACCCCTTGCCCCTTAAAAAATGGCTGATCAAGACGAATCTCCGGTCCTGGTGAACCGCCAGCCGCACCTGCTGGCCCTGGTCCTCAATCGCCCGCGGGTCCTCAACACCCTGAACCTGGAGATGATCCGCCTCCTGCGTCGGGCGCTGGAGGATTCCCTGGCGGACGGCGAGGTCCGGTTGGTGTTGTTTGAGGGCGCGGGAGAGCAGGGATTTTGCGCCGGGGGCGACCTCAAGGAACTGGCCCGAGCGGTTAGGGAAGGCAACGTCGGCCGGGACGACCGGTTCTTCCGGGAAGAATACGCTCTAAACCTCCTCATCCATCAATTCCCCAAGCCCGTGGCGGCCCTGGCCCACGGCATCACCATGGGGGGCGGCCTGGGCCTGGCCGCGGGCGCGGACGCGGTCGTGGCCACGGAGCGCACCCGCATGGCCATGCCCGAGACCGGCATCGGCTTCTTCCCGGACGTGGGCGCCACGGGGTGGCTTTTTGCCAAATGTCCGCCGGGCTATCCGGAATACCTGGCCCTCACCGGCTATGAGATGGAGGGTCCGGAGTGCGTCCGCCTGGGCCTGGCCACCCACCTGGTGCCATCCCCCCGGTGGCCGAAGCTCAAGCAGGCGTTGGCTGAATCGGCGGCAAGGCTCTCCGGGGACCGGGCCGCGGCCGCGGCGAGGCTGCGGGCGGAGCTTACGGCCTTCGCCGCTGAAGACATCCCCCCAAAGCCCGCACTGGACGCCTGGGTGGCGGAGCATTTCGCCGGCCAGGCTTCCCTCAAAGAGATCATGGACTCATTGCGCCAATGCCGCCGGGAAACGAAGTTATGCGAGGAAGTGCGGCAGCGCCTGGCGGAGCGCTCCCCCACGGCCCTGGCGGTGACCCTGGCGCTGCTCCGGGCCAACCAGGGGCGGCCGCTGGCCGAGGTCTTCCGGCGCGAGGCCAGGGCCTCCCACTTCATGGTGCAGCACCCCGATTACCTGGAGGGCATCCGGGCCCGCCTCCTGGACAAGGACGATAGGCCCCGCTGGCAGCCGGCCTCCATCGAGGAAGTGGGGGACCTGGAATGGGACCTGTAGCTGGGGGCATCATCTGGCCTGAGCGTGGCGAAGATTCTTGGCATCCTTGGTTTCTCGTCGGTTAATTAACGGTTGCAACTTGCGCGACGCGGCCGATTCCGCTAAAATCTGGATAAGTTATGGATCAGAAAGCTTCGCTTACGGATATCAGGCGCAAGGCCACCCGAGCCATCTTCATCGGCCCGGTGCAGATCGGCGGCGGGGCCCCGGTGGTGGTGCAGTCCATGACCAACACCGATACCCGCCGGGTGGGCCCCACCCTGGCCCAGATCGAGAGGTTGGCCCTGGCGGGGTGCGAGGTGGCCCGGCTGGCGGTGCCGGACCAGAAGGCGGTGGCGGCCTTTAAGGAGATCAAGCGGGAGAGCCCCCTGCCGCTGATTGCCGACATTCACTTCAACCACCGCCTGGCTCTGGCGTCCCTCGCGGCCGGGGCCGACGCCATCCGCATCAACCCCGGCAACCTGGGGGGCGAGACCAAGACCCGCCTGGTGGTGGAGGCCTGCCGGGAGCGGGGCGTGCCCCTGCGCCTGGGGGTGAACGCCGGCTCCTTGGAGGCCGACCTTTTAGAGAAGTATGGCGCCCCCACCGCTGAAGCCCTGGCGGCCAGCGCCCTGCGCTGGGTGCGGAAGTTCGAGGATTGGGGGTTTTACGATTTCAAGATTTCCTTGAAATCGTCCGATGTCCTGGTCACCGTGGCCGCCTACCAGGAACTGTCGCGCCAGACCGATTACCCCCTGCACCTGGGGGTCACCGAGGCCGGGGGGCTCATTGCCGGCACGGTGAAATCCGCCCTGGGCATCGGCTTGCTCCTGGCCCAGGGCATCGGCGACACCATGCGGGTGTCGCTGACCCGGGACCCGGTGGAGGAAGTGCGGGTGGCCTACGAGATTCTCCGGGCCCTGCACCTCCGGGAGCGGGGAGTGGAGCTCATCTCCTGCCCCACCTGCGGCCGCTGCCGCATCGACCTGTTCAGCCTGGCGGAAGAGGCGGAGCGCCGGCTGCTGGCGGTCACCACCCCCCTCAAGGTGGCCATCATGGGCTGCGTGGTGAACGGGCCCGGCGAAGCCCGGGAGGCCGACGTCGGCATCGCCGGCGGCGCCCGGGTGGGGGTCCTGTTCAAAAAGGGCCAGGCGGTGCGCAAGGTGCCGGAAAAAGAGCTGCTGGTCGCCCTGCTCTGCGAAGTGGCGGCCCTCACCGGGGAAGCGGTGGCCCTGCCGGAGGAGTAACAGCCTACAAGCCTTTTAAAAACTTGTCTCCACAGAAAAATATCATTCTGAGGGAAGCGAAGAATCTCCTGGATTCAGGCACTTCGGATCCTCAGCTTCATTAAGGACAACAGAAGCGTTTTTCAAGACCTGAAGGGTGATCGAAAATCCTTTCCTCACATCAGTAGTTCTTGAATCAGCGAATTTTTGGGAGACAGGAAGCATTCCTCTCATAAAAATAAGGTTTTCAGAGGCGGGAAATGAGGATTTTCCTTATTTAAATAAAACTTCTTTGAGTAATAATGGTCCCGAACCGAATAGCAGTATACGGCAAACAAATTTCTTTTTTAAAAGTTATTGACAAACAGTTAAAAAGCTATTAGTCATTAAACCCAACCATGTAAAAGACTTGAGAAGAAAAATAGCTTATATTTCTCTGTTAATTCATTAATTTTCACAGGGAGGGGACATGAGAACCTTTGCCTTATTTTTGGCGGTCATGCTAGCTTTGTCGGGATGTGCGACTGTAGATCGGTCCCAATCCATTGATACGGACCAACTTGAGGGGTATGCAGCCGGGAGATTCCGAGAAAAGATTGCCGGGCCGTCAGGTAGCTTTGCCATTGGCGGCGGAGGAGCAGGTTGGGGAGGCTCCGGTGGCGGTGCTGGTGCGGGTGCCCTGAGTGTGACCAGTGAGGTCCCCAAAAGCGGCGCCTGCGATTTTGCCAGAGCCATCGCGATGATAAATTACAGTAAGAAATTAAAAAGCGTTAAATACGATGAAGCCTATGGAATTATTGAATACGAATTTGACCAAAAACCATTATCAAGCAAAATGGACTATCAACCGCCCATGAAACAAAAACTGCCCTCGGCATTCGGTCACCAGCCCATTGAATAAACATGGATGAATATATATGGATAAAAAAATAATAATTTTTGTGGCGATAATGCTGTTTTCGTTAGGCTGCGCCACGCAGCAAAACCAACCGGCATCCTACCCCAGTCCGGGTGGCGCCTCAAATATGCGGAGCCCGGAAGCCCTGGTCTTCGATCCCATCGATCCCTCCGCGTTACCCGAGGTCCGGGATCTCCCCGTTTCCATAACGTTTGACAAGCCCAAGACGGCACGACGTTATACCGGGATAATTAAAAATATCACCAGTTACGATCTTGCGGTTCCCTCGAAAAATAGCAGCGCCACCTTTTCGTTGCCCGCGAAAGGATGGATCGAATACACTGCCTGGGAACAAAAATTCGACCTGACGGTTTACCGCGATGGCAAACCCTTCTACTGCCTGAGAATCAATGCACATCCGAGAGAATACCCCTACATGTGCAAAAAATACGATTTCATTGCCGAAGTCGTCGCCGCGGAACCGGTGAAGGAGTCTAAACCGGTGCGCAAGAAACGGTCCATCAAGAAAAAACCGATACCGAAAGGTGAAGGTGTGGAGGGGTTAGGGTAAAGAAGAGCTTTTCGAAGATCTTCGACTCAGTGCGTCAGCATGGGAAGCAGGGTCTCCTGCTTCCCATTTTTTTTACCCCTTGAGGTCATACCGGCCGGGCCACCGGGCGGTATTGATAGGTGTGCGTGGCCTCAGCTGCTAATCGGGCACGCCGTTTTCGAGCGGTGCTCGCCTGGGGTTCTTAGGCCGAAAATCAATAATTTTGTCAATAATTGTCTCATCTGCACGAATCCTCAGGAAAATCACTTTTTTGAAAATTTTCATGTTATGCTCTCGATGAGAAGTCTGGCTTCGGGAAGAGGGTCATTTTATGGCTTAAACTTAGGGGAAGAGGTCCCATAATTTTAGAATTGGGTCGGTAGGTAGCGCATAATCTCGCTTAAGATACCCAGGAGGGGTGAAACGATGGCGGATAAAATCATAGACATATCTGAATTTAAGAAGCCGACGCCACGAACTGTTGGAATTATCGTGGTGCTCGTCATCATCCTGATCATTGGTTGGAGCACCTTTGTCATCGTCCCGGCCGGCCACAGGGGGGTTGTCCTCTGGTGGGGGAGTGTCGAGACGAGAATCATGGGAGAGGGGCTCAACTTCATAGTGCCCATTGCCGAAAGAGTCATCAAGGTGGATGTCAAGGTTCAACCCCATCCGTTCAGGGAGATCGATGCCTCTTCAAGAGAATACCAGAATGTGAAAATGACGGGAATGATGAACTTCCACATCGACCCGGCTTATGTCAATGACCTTTACCAGAAAGTGGGGCTCGATTTTGCTGACAAGGTGATCGACCCGGCTTTCAACGACTTCGTCAAGGAGGTTGTGCCGACCTACCCGATCGGGGAGATTCTTCCCAAAAGGGAGGAGATCCGGAAGAGGGCGATGACCAAATTGGGAGATAACCTGTCGAGGTATCACATCATCGTCGATGACATCTACTTTGCCAATATCCGATTCTCTCCTGAATATGAAGGAGCCATCGAGGCCAAGCAAGTGGCCCAGCAACAAGTCGAAACGCAGAAACAGGTTTTGGCCCAGCGCGAGATTGAAGCTCAGCAAAAGGTTGCCACCGCAAAAGGAGAGGCTGAATCCATTCTAGTGGTGGCTCAGGGACAGGCCAAAGCCAATGATGCCCTATCACGGTCGATCACCCCGATCCTGGTACAGTACAAGGGTATCGAGAAATGGAATGGGATTTTACCTCAAGTCTCTGGAGGAGCCGTCCCCTTCGTCGACTTGAGCAAGATGGGTGGCTTGTCGGGCGGAACGGAAGGAAGCAAAAGATAAGATAAGGGTTGAGACTATAAATATTTTTGTTTAAATGGATTTTTGTAAGTTTTGGATTTCCTTCTCTCTCGCCGAGGCCATGGCAAAATAGCCTGAACCGCCAGCTCCCGTTCTCGCGACAAGCCTGCTCGATCTTCCGTGAGGATATCAGGTCCTCATCGAAGAATGCACCAAATAGGCGGATCGTGAATCGGTATGGCGCTCTTTAGTGGGTTAAAGTTTTTTAAGAGTTAGGACGTAGCCTTGGCACGCTCTTCATGGGACATTCCGGCCAGACGTTCAACTTCTGCCAATTCTAACCTCAGTCCTGTGGCTACCCGCCGGCCGTAATCTTGGTCCGCCTTGAAGAATAGAGCGGTCTGCCGGAGCTGGATGCGTTTTTGCGCTCCACCTAAATGATCCACGATATTACCTACCAAGTTCTTGCGGTCCTGGTCAGTCATAACCTTTCGGTAGAGGTTGCCAGCCTGCACGAAATCGTCGTTGGGGTGGGCGTAGGGGGAACGTCTTGCCAGCCCGGAGACCTCGAATGGGGGTTCGCCTGCGGCCAGGTCCGGTTCTGGACCACCGAAGCTGTTGGGCCAGTAATTGGGGCCACCGGCGCCATTGGCGTCAAAGCGCATAAAGCCGTCACGCTGGTAATTATTCTCAGGAGCATTCTTGGGCGCGTTCACCGGGAGCAGATGATAATTGGGGCCCAGTCGGTGAATGTGGGTGTCGTGGTAAGAAAAGAGTCTGGCCTGAAGCATCTTATCCGGCGACGCGGCTATGCCTGGCACCAGATTGCCTGGACAAAAAGCGGCCTGCTCCACCTCCGCGAAGTAGTTGACCGGGTTGCGGTTCAGTACCAGCTTGCCTACCTTGATGGGCGGAACTTCTCCATGGGGCCACACCTTAGTGATATCGAGGATGTCCCAGCGAAAATCCTTGGCCTGTTCCGGGGCCAGGATTTGCATCTCCAGGGTCCAGGAAGGATAATCGCCGCGCTTGATGGCTTCATAGAGATCCCGCGTGGCATGGTCTGCGTCAATGCCGCTGATTCGTCCGGCCTCCTCCCGGGTAAGGTTCTTGATGCCTTGATCCGTCTTGAAATGGTATTGCACCCAGAAGTAATCGCCCTTGTCGTTGTACCACTTGTAAGTGTGGCTGCTATAGCCGTTCATATGACGGAAGGTGGCCGGGGTGCCCCGATCGGAGAGGAGGATGGTGACCTGATGAATTGACTCCGGAGTCAGAGAGAGAAAGTCCCAGAACATGTCCGGGTCCTTACAATTGGTGGCCGGGTGCCGTTTCTGGGTATGGATGAAATCAGGGAACTTCAGGGGGTCCCGGATGAAAAAAACCGGGGTATTGTTGCCGACTAGGTCATAGTTGCCCTCTTCCGTATAGAACTTCAGGGCAAAGCCGCGGGGGTCGCGCGCCGCATCAGCCGAGCCCTTCTCGCCGCCTACGGTGGAAAACCGCACGAAGACCTCGGTGCGCTTCCCAATTTCCGAAAGAAATTTAGCCCGGGTGTATTTGGTCACATCGGCGGTAACTTCGAAATAACCACCTGCACCCGCACCTTTAGCATGCACCACCCGTTCAGGGATACGCTCCCGGTCAAAGTGAGCCAGTTTCTCCAAGAGGTGAACGTCTTGCATTAGGACCGGCCCGCGCTCGCCGGCAGTCAGGCTGTTCTGATCGTCGGGCACGGGTATCCCAAAAGCGGTTGTTAGGGTCTTTTTATTCTTGGCCATTTTCTTCCTCCTAAATTTCAGCCGATTGCCCTTCCTTCTGGCACCTTGGGCAAAGGCCGAAAAAGGTTAGCTGGTGATGGGTGAGCTTATAGCCGGTTTGCCTTTCCATCTCTTGAGAGATCTCAGCCATGGCTGTGAACTCAGGATCAAGGATTTGGCCGCATTTGGTGCAAATGACATGGGGATGTGGGTATGGTTTATTGCCATCGTAACGGCTACCCACGCTAGCAAAGGTAAGCTCCAAGACCTCGCCCATATCCTTTAGCAGGCTCAAGGTTTTATAGATTGTGGCAAGGCTGGTTGTGGGAAAATCGGCTTTTATCAGTTCATAAATCTGCTCCGCACTAGGGTGTCCTTCGCTCTTGGCTATGATTCTCAGCATAGCCAACCGCTGGGGAGTGAGTCGGTGCCTTTTATCCCTCAACGCCTTAATTATTTGTTCCAGACGCTTCTGAGGATCAGCCACTAAATCTCTCCAAGACGCACCGAACGCCTCCCATTTTTATATGTTAATAGTGATTATCTTTAGAGAGTCAATATCCAGAACAAAAAAATTTAGCCTCAAAAAAGGGGGTGCGCTTCACCAGGAAGAGCCCGTCGCGGCTTTACAGGTAGTAAGTGGGATCGTCCGGCGGGCTTATGATGGGATCTCCGGGTGGGTGGGTTCCTTGGGGCGCTGGGTCCTTGGGAAGCGCCCCCGATCAGCCGCCACTTAGAGGGTCGGGGCGATGAGCACCAGGAGCCGCAGCCGGGTCTTGGCCTTCAGGCCGTGGGGTTCGCACACCGGCATGATCTGGATGGTGCCGGCCCTGGCCGGCATCTCATGGGCGCCGGTGAATTCTCCTTCCCCTTCCAGGATCATCAGGGTGACATCCGAGTCCGCCGGATGGGAATGGACCGGCAATTCCTGGCCAGGCTCGAAGTTGAAGACCAACACTCGCAGGTTGGGGGAATCGTACAGGAGTTCCCGGTAAGGCTTGTCTGGAGTGAACTTGGTAACTTCCTTCAAGTCGATGAATTTCATTTAGCCTCCCGCGGCCCGGGGCCGAAATCACGGTCCACTTCTCTGGGTACGCAATTTCATATATGCGATTAAATTTACTTTGTCATTCTGAGCCGCCTAAGGCGGCGAAGAATCTCAAGACCAGAGACCCTTCGCCTTCGGCCCAGGGTGACAAAAATACATGATCGAATTTATGAACCACTGTACTCAGTCGGTTGAGGGAGCTGAACGGTGGTTCCCGCTCCCCCATCGGCCTGAGAACCGGCGGGCTCCGCTACCGGATAAGTTTGTGAAAATCATAATTTTTTAGAGGGGCTTTGTCAATCCTCGGGGGCCTTAAAAGAATTTCTTGCTGTCCAGGAGCAGGGTCACCGGCCCGTCATTGATGAGGCCCACCTCCATCATCTGGCGGAAGCGGCCGGTGGCCACCTTCAGGCCCTGGCCGGCCAGGGCTGCGGCCAGGTCTTCGTAGAGCTTCTCCGCCAGGGCGGGCTCCGCGGCCGCGTCGAAGGAAGGGCGCCGCCCCTTGCGGCAGTCGCCCAGGAGGGTGAACTGGGACACCAGGAGGACCTGGGCCTTGAGGTCCAGGAGGGAGAGATGCAGCAGGCGGCCCTCCCCGACAAAGACCCGGAGGTTGGCCAGCTTCTGGGCCAGGTAGGTTACGTCCCCGGGGCCGTCGTCGGCCGCCACCCCCACCAGGACCAGCAGCCCCATCGCGATTCGGCCCACCTCTTCGCCATCCACCCGCACCCAGGCTTCCTTGACCCGCTGCACCACGGCTCGCATACTGCTTCTCCGGAGTTTCGAGTTATGTTGCCCAGAATTACTGTATAATAAAACTTCCCGAGCCAGAAACCAAAAATTAAGACTGATTCCATAAGCACGGCAACCAAAAACGAAAAACGACCAAAAACCAAAAACCAAAAACTTTTTTTCCCAACCGTTTCTGTGTTAGAGTTTTAACCGAGAACCGAAAACCGAAAACCGAAAACTGGAAACCGCTTATGGCAGTTCGGCCCGTTTCCGGAGCCAGCTTCACCATTCCCAACATCATCACCCTGGCTCGCATCCTTCTGACCCCGCTGTTCATCATTTTCCTGATCCAGGGGCGCTACCAGAAAGCCCTGGCGGTCTTTCTCCTGGCCGGGGTGAGCGACCTGGCCGACGGCCTCATCGCCCGCACCATGCACCAGAAATCCCGCCTGGGCACTTACCTGGACCCCATGGCGGACAAGATCCTCACGTCGGCGAGCTTCGTTACCCTGAGCATTTACCAGCAGATCCCCTCCTGGCTCACCGTCATCGTCATCAGCCGGGACGTGGCCCTGGCCCTGGGGGTGCTGATCTTCAGGCTGGCGGATTACCCCCTGGCCATCAAGCCGTCCCTGGCGGGGAAATTAACCACCACCATGCAGTTGGCCACGGTGCTCCTGGTGCTGGTGGGCAAAATCTGGGCCGTGCCGACCGGGTTGCTCTGGGGCTTTTTCTGGCTCACCGGGGGGCTCACGGCGCTGTCAGGAATCCATTACGTCTACGGCGGGCTCAAGCAGGTGAGCCTGTCTACGGGCAACGGCCCCGCAGGGGGCGGCCATGGCTGAAGTCATCGATCTCGAGCGCTTCCGGGCCAAGGTGGCCGCGGACCAGGGTTTCCGCACCTGGCTGGCCCGGTTCAAGGAGCAATTTGGGCCCGAGACCCGGCTCCGGGACCTGAGCCCCCAAACCCTCCTTTACCTGGCCACCCCGGGGGAAGAAAACCTCTACGTCTTTTTTGACCTGGTCATGGGAGCCCGGCGGCTGGGCGGGTCGGCCCGCTTCCGCCTGGATGACCTAGATTCCGAGGCCAAGCTGAAGATCATGGACACCGCCTTTGCCCTGGTGGACCGGGTGCGCTTCGAAGTCATGCGCCGCCTGGGCTGGGTGGAAGAGGTGCCGGGAGTGGACCGCCCCATCATCGAGTTGGTGCAGCGGGCCTGGCGTCAGGAGGCCGCTTTTGCCCGGGAGGTCCCCAAGCTGTCGCCACAGCACCTGGACTTTGAGGCCTACCTGAGGCTCAACCCCATGGACCGGGCCGTCTTCATCCGCAGGCTCATTCCCCGGGCGGTGGCGGCGTTTCGCGAGCAGGTGGCAGCCGGCAACAGTCCGGAGTCCGCCTGAAGACGGCACCTCACTGCTCCCCTTTCCAGATTGCCGGCCAGCCATCAAGGCGGGGGCGCACCTTATGGACCAGGGGCTTGCTGCCCCTGGCCCCCTCCAGCAAGCAGCAACTTTCAGAGCTGAGCGCGAATTTAGCTGAGACTTCTGGCTGTTAAAGCGGGCGCCCTCAGAACCAGAATTCCGGGTAGCGGCGGCTGGGAGGGATATTGTTGACCACCAGGGCCACGATGAGCATGATGACGGCCCCGGCGGCCACCGGGAACAGGGCGTACAGGTAACCCAGGTGGTGAATCTTGGGGCCGCCGATGACCGCGATGAGGGCGGTGGCCCCTCCCGGGGGATGCAGCGTCTTGGTGGCGTGCATCACCGCAATGCTGGTGGCCACCGCCAGTGCCGCGGCCAGCCACAGGTACGGATGGCACAGCTTGTAGGCGCTGACCCCGATCAGGGCCGAAATGAGGTGCCCGCCCAGGAGGTTCCGGGGTTGGGCCAGGGGGCTTTTGATGGCCCCGTAAATCAAGCACCGCCGAGGCGCCGAAAGAGCCGATGATCAAGACCAGGTCGGTGCCCTCCAGATAGTTGTCATTGATAAAGGCCACCGCGGCGATGCCCAGGAAAGCGCCCACCCAGGACCAGATGGTTTCCGCCAGGCTGACCCGGGGCGGGCTCTGGGTGGTGCCGGTCATTTTGCGAAAGTAGTTGCCCATCATGGCCGAGCCCCGGACCTGGTGGCCTTGACGATGTCGCCCCGGGAGACGATACCCAGCAGGCGGCCTTGCCCGTCGGTGACCGCCACCCGGTTGATGTTCTTTTCGGTGAAGATGGCGGCAATCTCCTTGGCCGTGGTCTCCTGCCCCACGGTCACGGGGGGGGCGCTCATAATATCCCCGGCCTTCTTCTGCTTGATGGGCAGCGCTATGCAGCCTTTGGTTTTCAAGCAACCCGCCACCAGGGTCATGAAGTTTTTGGGTTCCCGCACCCCCATGTGGGTGAGAAAGTCTTTCTCGGAGATGATCCCCACCACCTTGCCGTCCTGATCCACCACCGGCACCCCCGAGACTCCCCGGCGCCCCATGAGTTCGGCCACCTCCGCCAGGGTGGTGTCGGCCCGGACCTGGGCCACCTCCCGGGTCATGATCTCCCCGGCGGTGAGCGAACGGCTGAGGCGCTCCACCGCCTGTCGGTAGGCCAGGTGGTAAACTTCTTTAAAATCCCCGGGGGTGATATCCAGGTATCCCGGGATCTGCTTCATGGCCTCGTAGATGTCCTCATCTCCCAGTTCCAGGCCCGGAGGGGGCCCCATCCCTTTCTTCCCAGGCTTTTCTGACATCGGCCACCTCTTTCCGGGCAGACTTCGCCCCTTGATATCCATGCTGGCGTCAGACCATTATATTTTTTACGGAGGCAGAAGGAAAATGGTAATAAGGGGCGGGCAGCAAAAAGGGGAGAAGTGGGCTCAGCTACCCCCTCCCCCGGAGGAATTTCAGCCGGCGTGCTCCTTCTTGTAAAGAGGCGACATGTCCCTGAGGGTCTGGACGATACCGGGCATCACCGTGATGACTTTGTCGATGTCGGCTTCGGTGTTATCCATCCCCAGGGTGAAGACCAGGGTGCCCTGGGCCAGGGCGTGGCCCAGGCCGGTGCCGATGAGCACGTGGGAGGCCCGCAGCGACCCGGAGGCGCAGGCCGAGCGGGTGGCCACGATGATGCCCTCCTCGTCCAGCATGAGCACCAGGCTCTCGCCTTCGATGTATTTCACCGACACCGAGAAGAGATGCGGCAGGCACCGGGTGGGGTCGCCGTTGATCTTGATCTCCGGGATGCGCTCGACCAGTCCCTGCTGCAGGCGCTCCTTCAGGGCCTTCAGGCGGGGCAGGCGCTCGGGCATTTCCAGGCGGGCCATTTCCGCCGCCATTCCTAAGCCCACGATGCCAATCAGGTTTTCGGTGCCGGCCCGGCGTTTGTTTTCTTGAAGGCCGCCGTCCAGCAGGGGCCAAACCGGGGTCCCTTTCTTGACGTACAGGGCCCCCACCCCCGCCGGCCCGTAAAACTGGTTGGCCGCCAGGCTCAGCAGGTTTACTCCCAGGGCCTGCACGTCCACGGGGATGACGCCGGTGGCCGCCACCGCATCGGTGTGCATGATCACTTTGTGCTTTTGGGCGATTTTAGCGATCTCGGCAACGGGTTCGATGGTGCCGATCTCGTTGTTGGCCAGCATGACGCTGATAAGAATGGTCTCCGGAGTGATGGCCTTTTCCACCGCGGCGGGGTCCACCAGGCCGTATTGGTCCACATCCAGGGAAGTGACCCGGTAGTCCAGAAGACGCAAGGTCCGGAGCGAGTTCAACACCGCCTTGTGCTCGATGTTGGAGGTGATGATGTGGCGGCCTTTTTCCCGCAAACCGATGGCCACTCCTTTGATGGCGTGGTTGATGGACTCGGTGCCTCCGGAGCCGAAGACCACTTCCTTGGGATCCCCGGCATTGATCAGGGCGGCTACCTGTTCCCGGGCCTTTTCCAGGGCCTGGCCGGCGGGCTGCCCCACCTGATTGTCGCTGGACGGGTTGCCGAAGACGTTCGCCAATATAGTTGATCATCGCCTCTTTCACTTTGGGGTGGAGAGGCGTGGCGGCTAGATGGTCCAGATAAATCAATCCCATGGCGGCGTCCTTATCATCCGGTGGGGTGATCAATGCTCATGTTCGTGGGACAATTCCGAGCCGCAGAAGATGCACAGCGGAGCCTCTTCCTGCACCTCTTTCTGGCAGTAAGGACAGTAGCAGCCCGCGCCCTTTTGCTTGTGGTGGGGCTCCCGGTCCGCTTCCGAGACCTTTAATTTTCCTGATTTGCGGTCCAGGTAATTCTTGATGGCGGAGTGCAGGGCGTCGGCCCCCAGGTTGGAGCAGTGCAGCTTGTTGGGAGGGAGCCCCCCCAAAGCTTCCGCCACATCGGCATTGCTGATCTTCATGGCCTCGTCCAGGGTCTTGCCCTTGGCCATTTCGGTGATCATGCTGGACACCGCGATGGCCGCGCCGCACCCGAAAGTCTTGAACTTCACGTCCTCCAGGCGGTTGCCATTCACTTTGATGTAAACGTTCATCATGTCCCCGCAGACCGGGTTGCCCACTTCACCGATGCCGTCTGCATCCGGGATCTCGCCAACGTTGCGGGGGCTCTTGAAATGATCCAAAACAATGGGGGAATAGGCCATGATACACTCCGTTATCGGTAATGGATTTCGACAAAATTTTGTCTATTTAATATAAGACCTATAAGAAAAAGGTCAAGGAGAAAGGGGCCAGTCGCGCCGGGGAGGAAAGCGTCTTCAGGGGCCTTTTGCAACTAAGTTCATATTAAAGGCGCCGGAAGCCTGGCGGTGCAATAATTTCACCTACAAGATGCATTACCCGCAATATTAAGCTCTCGCCAGTATTGCCCGGGTCCGGGGGCGACGGTTATTTATTTTTTGACGAACTGCAGTTTTAATCTTAGTTAGAATGGTTAACATAACAGAAGTGCTGAGGAAACATTCCCAGGGGGAGGCGTCCCCTTTGGGCCGAGGCAAGGAACCCGAAGTCGCGAGGATCATCAAGATGCTGCTCCCCTGCTCCCGGGCCCGGGCGGTTTTTGCGGCCGCAGGAGTGCAACTGGCAAACGCGGCTCCCGCCGGCCTGCTGTTGGACGAACATGGGGGCACCTTTGTTCTCCGGGTGGATGGGCTGGAGGTTCTGGAAGTGGCCGACCCGGCGGCGGACTCCGGCATCTGGCTGGAAGTGGCCTTGCCCCTGCCGGAGTCGCTGCTGGCGGAAATCCGGGGGTTCGCCGGCAACTATCGCCTGCCCCTGGCCCCCATGTCCCCGCCGCCTTCGGAGCTGACGGAGGTCCCCATCCTGGCCGCGGGCCACGTGCCCGGGAAGAACCTGTTCGTCTACTGCGAAGAGTCGGCTCTTCAGGTCCGGGCCACGGGACCTCAAACTCTGGAGCTGGCTCGTCACCGGGGATCTTCCGGTCCCGGAAGGTGCCCTGCCGGGAGCCGACCTGGTGGTGCACCTGACCGCGGCCGCCATGGCCCGGCTGCTGTCCTTCTTGCTGGCGCTGGGGCGGGCGTCGCCTTGATTAAATAAAAATTCCTTGGAGGGGGTAGGGGCCGTCGGCCCCCGGCCTTATTTCGTAAAAATCTTAACTAATTATAAGCAGAATTTTTCCCTCCCCCTTGAGGGGGAGGGGCAGGGTGGGGGTGAAAAGGATTGACGGTTCCATCATATCTCCCCCTCCCCCACACCCTCCCACCAGGGGAGGGAGACTTTGAGTTGAAAACCTGGCTAAAGTATTGGCGAAAAACACCATACTAAATCGGTCTTAAGCCGGAATCCGGTTTATCATCAAGGACAGAAACCATGCCGATCATCTGGGGAATCTTTATGGCGATAATGGGAATCTTCTTCAATCCGCCGGCAGGGCAGGGGGCGGAAGCGGTCAAGCTGCCGCCCCCCGTCTATCAAGGGGCGGTGTCGGTGGCCGAGGCCTTGAAGGCCCGGCGCACCGTGCGCCGTTTCGCCTCCCGGCCCCTGGCGTTGGCCCAGGTGGGACAAATCATGTGGGCCGCGGACGGCCTCAGCGACCCCCGGGGCGGGCGCACCGCGCCCTCCGCCGGAGCCACCTACCCGCTGGAGCTTTACCTGGTGGTGGGCGAGCAGGGCGTCACCGGTCTGGCCCCCGGCGTCTACCGCTACCTGGTCTCGGAGCACGCCCTGTCGCCCACCGTCAAAGGCGACCTGCGCGCCCCGGTGGCCCGGGCCTCGCTGCACCAGTCCTGGATGGCCGAAGCCCCGGTGATGGTGATCATCGCCGCGGAATATCGCCGCTGCACCGCCCGCTACGGGGAGCGAGGCGTCATGTACACCCACATGGAGTCCGGCCACGTAAGCCAGAACGTCTTTCTCATGGCCGAGACCCTGGGGTTGGGGGCGGGCATTGTGGGGGCCTTTGAGGATAAGGGCCTGGCCCAGGCGCTCAAACTCCCCCAGGATCAGGTGCCCCTCCTGGTGATGCCGGTGGGCTATAAGCACTAGAAGCTATTTCAAAACCTGTGATTTCTGTCATCCTGAACGCAGTGAAGGATCTCAAGTTAATAAAAATACAAGATTTTTAGCTTCGCTCAGAATGACATTTCATGACAAGGTGGGGTTTTGAAATAGGTTCTGGTCTTTACGCGTCTATTATTCCGGGGGTTTAAGAGACCGAAGAATTTCACAAAAAATTAGTATTTTTAAAAACTTTCAATATTATAATGGGAAAAATATCCCAGTCCCTGGAGGGAGGCATGGAGGATTGGAAAAACAAGCTTTTCTTTGGGGATAACCTGGAGGTTCTGCGCCGGCATATCCCCGTGGGCAGTGTCGATCTGATCTACCTGGACCCGCCGTTCAACTCCAACGCCACCTACAATATGCTGTTCAAAGAGCCTTCCGGGGAACAGTCCGCCGCCCAAATTGCGGCGTTCGAGGATACCTGGAAATGGGGGCCGCAGGCCGATGAGGCCTTTGATGAAGCCGTCCTGGCCGGGCCGCCGCCCCTGGCCGAATTGCTCAAGGCCCTGCGCCAGGTATTGGGCCATTCAAACATGCTGGCCTACCTCAGCATGATGACGGTGCGGCTGGTGGAGATGCACCGGGTGCTGAAACCCACCGGGAGCCTCTTTCTCCACTGTGACCCCACCGCCAGCCATTACATCAAGCTTATCTTGGACAACATCTTCAGCCCCAAGAACTTCCGCAATGAAATCATCTGGGAGCGCTCCCAGCCCAAGGGCCACGCCACCACCCGTTTCTCCCGCTGCCATGACAGCATCTTTTTCTACAGCAAATCGGAGAAGTCGCGGTTTAATCCGCAATTTGCGGAGCACGACCCGGCTTACCTGGAGAGGTTTTACCGCCATGTGGAGCCGGAAACCGGCAGGCGGTATAGATTGGACAACCTCATTAATCCCAATAAAGAAAGGCCAAATTTAACTTACGAATTTCCGCCTGGCAGTGGTACGGTAAAAGTGTGGAGGTGGACTCAGGAGCGTATGTTGCAGGCTTGGAAAGAGGGGCGGGTCGTCATCCCGGAAAAAGGCGGGGTGGCAAGTTACAAACGATATTTAGATGAGATGCAAGGCACCCTCATCAAGGACCTCTGGTACGACATCGAACATCTGCACGGCTCCAGTCGCGAATATATGGGCTACCAGACCCAGAAACCGGAGGCTTTGCTGGAGCGCATCATCCGGGCCGGGAGCAACGAGGGGGATGTGGTCCTTGACCCCTTTTGCGGCTGCGGCACCGCGGTGGCGGTGGCCGAACGTCTCAAGCGCCGCTGGATCGGCATCGACGTCACCTACCTGGCCATTGACCTCATCAGAAAGAGGCTGAGGGACTCCTTCAAAAACGAGCTAGCTCCTTATGAAGAAATCGGCATTCCCCAGGATGTGCCCAGCGCCGAGCGGCAGTTCAAGCTCAACCCCTTTCAGTTTGAATGTTGGGCCCTGGCCACGGTGGGGGCCCGCAGCGCCCGGGAGAAGAGGGGGGCGGACCGGGGCATCGATGGCGTCATGAACCTGCGGGATGAATCCAGCGGCGAGTATAAGAAAATTATCCTCCAGGTGAAAGGCGGTCACGTCGCCGTCTCCCAGGTCAGGGATTTGAAGGGAGTTTTGGACCGGGAGAAGGCGGAGATCGCGGTGTTTCTCACGCTCAAGCGGCCCACCCGTCAAATGCGGGAAGAGGCGGCCGCGGCAGGCTCCTTCATTGACCCTCAGTTTCCGGAGCATCGTTTCCCCCGCCTGCAAATCCTTACCATTGAGGATATCTTTACCGGGAAGAAAGTCGGATTTCCGTCGTGGTGGTCCCAGGATACTTTCAAGAAAGGACCTCGGCGGCGGAAAAACAACCCGGAAGAAGCCCAGAATAATTTGCTGAGAGAATTGCAGGAGTCCTACCAGTCATAGGGGGCGCACCTCGGCCAAATGACCGGGCCTGGGGGCGGGCATTGTGGGGGCCTTTGAGGACCAGGGCCTGGCCCAGGCGCTCAAACTCCCCCAGGATCAGGTGCCCCTCCTGGTGATGCCGGTGGGGTACAAGCATTGAAACGCCGCCGGCTCAAAAAGTTACTTGCCCGCTAGTTGACCTTGTGGTGGCGGCGTCTCGGCGGGCTTCACCGACTGGCTAATCAGCCATGAAAGCTCCAGGCGAAGTATAACTCCGCCTCCTTCACAAACTTCTTTAATTTCGGTTTGAGCACCGGCGGCCTTACTTTGAAGGTCCGGAACAGCAGCACCGGAACGGTGGCATGGGCCGCAACTCTCTTGGCCACTCCTCCCAGGTTCCAGGCCACTTCTCCCTTACCGTGGGTGCCCAGGGCGATGAGATCATAATCATTATTCTGGGCGTAGGCGATAATTTCCCTGGCCGGCACCCCTGCCCGGCAAACCCAATCGGCCGCGAGGCCCTGAGCCTCCAGGTCTTTGCAAGTTTGGGCCAGGAAGCTTTCAAAAAACTTGGTTTCCTGGGCCTCCACCGCCTTGATCACCCCCGGGGTGCTTTCCCCGATCTGCTCTCCCAAGTCGCTGTAACAAACATGGAACAGGGTCACTTTGGCGTTCATGGTCGCGGCCAATTCTGTCACTTTGGGAAGAACTTGCGCGGCAATTTGGGAACCGTCCAAGGGGACCAAGATCTTTTTGAACATCCTGCCTCCGGCAATCTTTAACAAATCGAGTTGACCCTCCGGCGCCCGAAGGGGAGCAGAAATTTTACCTAATTATACCGCAGAGGCCCACTATCTTGGGAGAAAATCTCTTTGCTCCATCGCCTTGGGTCGAGATTTTCCAAGCCGGCCCTGCTCATCAGCGCGGCTTCAGATGGATATAAGTGCACAAGCCTTTGGCCACCAGCCGCTCGCCCTGGCGCACCTCGAATTCCCCCAGGGAGATGGTGCGGCCCCGCTTGGCAATGCGGGCCACGGCCTCCACTCCCCCCTCTTTCACCGCGGCCAGAAAATTGATCTTCATCTCCACCGTGTTGATGGTCTCTCCTTCTTGGACCAGGCTGTAGAGGGCGAAGGCCACGGCTTCGTCCGCCAGGGCCGCGATGGCTCCCCCCTGGAGGAGCCCGATGGAGTTGGCCAGCTCCGGCTTAAAGGGCAGCACGAACCGGGCGTAACCCTGGCCCAACTGCGGCACTGCAATGCCCATGAACTTGATGAAGGGGTTGCGCCCCAGGCGCTCCCGAATGGCGGCTTCCAACTCCGGTGCCAGGGGTTCGATGTGCGCATTCATGGCAAGTCTCCGTAAAAATTATTTAACCATAGAGACACCGAGGGCGCCGAGAATTGCCTCGTTGCCGTCCTCTGTGCTCTTTGGGTCTCTGTGGTAAATTCGCTAACCGGTTCATCCTATCTTTGAAATGACTGAATACCTCGCTTCGCTCAGAATGACCTTTCCTGCGACACGAAGTTTCGCAATCGCTTGTATGGAGCGAGAACCCTCGGTTTGGCCAAAGGCTTACGTCGGCTCCTGGGTTGCAAAAGTTGACAATTATGTTGCTGATTATTAAACTAATTTGAGCTTATGCGCCTCCATCGGCGAGGCTTCGGGAGAAAAGTTTCATGTCTAAATGGGCTGGTCGGCTGCTAGGCATATTCCTGATTTTGACCATGGTAAATCCCAGCTGGGCGCAAGTTTCCCAGCAATCCGGCTCTCCTGGGGGACCCGCAACTTCCGGCCCTGGGAAGAAAAGTTACCAACAATATGGCAGTGGCCAGGCGGCGAGCCAGCCGGTGAGCGAGCCGAGCAGCCACCCGGCCAGCCAGCCGGCCAGCGAGCCAAGTAGCCAGCCCGCCAGTCAGCCGGCCAGCCAGCCCGCCAGTCAGCCTGGTAGCCAGCCAACCGGCCAGCCGGCAAAGTAGCCTGAGTTTTTCTCTATTATTGTTCCGTTACCCAGAGGCCAAGGAGATTATACATGAAAATCGCCATTAGCGGCAAAGGCGGGGTGGGAAAGACCACCCTGGCGGCCTTGCTCATCAACTATTTCCGGGACCAGGGGAAAAAGGTGCTGGCCGTGGACGCGGACCCCGACGCCAACCTGGCCCTGGCTTTGGGGGTGCCCGACCCGGAAAGCCATCACCCCTTTGAGCCAGATGAAGGAGATGATCGCCGAGCGCACCGATTCCCAGCCCGGGTCCATGGGGGGATTTTTCAAGATGAACCCCAAGGTGGACGACATCCCGGAGAAATATTCCCGGCAGCTGGACGGCATCAAGCTCATCGTCATGGGGGGAGTGAAAAAGGGCGGCAGCGGCTGCATCTGCCCGGAGAGCGTGCTCTTGCGCACCCTGGTGACTCACCTGGTGCTGCTGCGGGACGAAGTGGTGGTCATGGACATGGAGGCGGGCATCGAGCACCTGGGCCGGGCCACCGCCACGGGAGTGGACAAGCTCCTCATCGTGGTGGAGCCGGGTCGCCGCAGCATCGAAACCGCCCACCACGTCAAAAAGCTGGCCGAAGAGATCGGTCTTAACAAAGTGGCAGTGGTGGCTAACAAGGTCCGGGGTCCGGCGGACCAGGAATTCCTGACGAAAAACCTGCCAGACCTTCCCATCCTGGGGTTTATCCCCTTTAACGAGCAGATCATCGAAGCGGACCTGAAGGGCGTCCCTCCCTACGAAGCCCTCCCGGCCTTGAAAGACGTGGCCCGGGACATCGCCCGGCAACTGGACGAAGTTTGAAAAGAAGAGTCTCGGGCGAAGGGGCCAGGGGCTTTTTCGTAAGTGGCCTCTGCCGAATGGGCCTTCGGCCCATTTAAGAAGGGGTCATTAGCCTCTGGCTAATGACCCCAAGCCCCCTTCCCCAACCCCTTATGGAGCTGGGAAGGCGGGCCTGCGGCCCGACTTCCCAGGCCAAATAACTGCGGTGTCTGCGCCCCAAAAAACTCTCGACTTTAATTCCATTAGTCCCTACTCTTAACCTGACATGACCACGGAATCCCGCCCCCACCTCTCCACCCGCATGAAAATGGTGGTGGTTTTCGTGCTCTATTTTGCCGAAGGGGTGCCTTTCGGGTTCGTCTACACCACCCTGTCCTTCTATCTGCGCAGCCGGGGCGTCCCCCTGGAGCAGATCGGCATCCTGAGCCTGCTGGGCCTGGCCTGGAGTTTGAAAGTCCTGTGGAGCCCCCTGGCGGACCGCTTCGGGTCCCGGGCCGCCTGGCTGGTGCCGGCCCAGGCCATCATCGTTCTGTCCATGGTGGCTCTGGCTTATCTCGCCGACTCCCCCGTGAGCCTCCCTTTCTGGATCCTGGTGGGGGTCCTCTGCCTGGCGTCGGCCACCCAGGACCTGGCCGTGGACGCCTACACCATAGACCTCCTGGACACCAACGAACTGGGCCTGGCCAACGGCATCCGCATCGGGGCCTACCGGGTGGGCCTCATTGCCGCCGGCGGCGGCGTCCTGATCCTGAGCGACCTGCTGGGCTGGAGCCCCACCTTCGTGGGGATGGGCGTCATCATGGCGGCCCTGGCCCTCACGGTCCTGGTCTTCGGGCCCTTCCATCTGCCCCGGCCGGAGGTAGCCCGGACCGAAGTCCGGGCCGCGGCGGCCTCAGCCAGATCAAGGACTCGCCGAAGGGGCTGATGAGCCATCCCCACATGGGGGTCATCATCGTCTTCATCCTGACCTACAAAGCCGGAGACGCCCTGCTGGGCGCCATGGTGAGCCCCTTCTGGCGGGACCTGGGGTATCCGCGGCACCCAGTTCGGGGTGGCCTCCATCACCGTGGGTAAACTCCCCGCCATCTTGGGCGGTATCCTGGGGGGGATCCTCACCGCCCGCTGGGGCATCTCCCGGGCCCTGTGGCTCCTGGGGGTCTTCCAGGCGATCTCCATCCTGGGGTACTGGGCGGCGGCCCTGCCGGGGGCCTGGCCCGGCACCATCTACCTGGCCACCCTGGGGGAGAGCCTGGCGGGCCAGATGGGCTCCGCGGCGTTCATGGCTTTTTTGATGAGCCTGTGCGACAAGCGCTTCAGCGCCTCCCACTACGCCTTCCTCTCCATGCTCTTCGGCCTCAGCGGCCGGCTGTGCGGCTACCTGGGAGGCTGGGCCGCGGCCTCCTTCGGCTACGCCACCTTCTTCTTCCTGAGCTTCCTGGCCGCCTGGCCCGCCTTTGCCCTGCTGCCCTGGGTCCTGCCCACGGTGCGGGGCATTGAGGAGGGGAAGTGATTGGGGAAGGGGGCCAGGGGCCCACGGCGGGGGAATTGCCTTCCCCCGGCCCTCCCCTCAACCCCGATTCTCCTCACCGGGCCGCCCCGGTGTGGCAAGACCACGGTGGTGCAGAAGGTGGCGGCGCGTTTTCCCGGCCGGGCCGCGGGGTTTTACACCCGGGAGGTGCGGGCGGGCGGCGTCCGGGTGGGCTTTGAGATCGTCACCCTGGACGGGCAGGTGGCGTGGCTCAGCCACGTGGACTTCCCCGGTCCCTTGCGGGTGGGCAAGTACGGGGTGAACCTGGAGAATTTTCATCGGGTGGCACTGCCGGCCCTGGTACCGGCGCCAGGCATAGAGCTCATTGTCGTGGACGAAGTGGGCAAAATGGAGTGCTTCTCATCCCGTTTCGTGGCGGCCATGGAGAAGCTGTGGGCCGCCCCGGTGCCCCTGCTGATCACCGTGGCGGAGCGAGGCGGGGGCTACATGGCGGCCATCAAGGAGAAACCGGACAAGATCCTGCTCACCGTCACCCCCGCCAACCGGGATGACTTGCCGGGGCAAATCTTGAAACTTCTGGACAGTGCAATTCGCTGACCATGGTAGACCCCTTGAAGTCCTTGAACCCCAAGGCCACCCGTAGGCTTACAGCCTTGCATCAATATGGCCGGGCCCACCGCATTCCGGCGTGTAGCAGGTGATATTCAGGAATTCGCTTTTCTGGTGACAACTGGGACACTCCTCCGGGGGCTTGGGCGCGGAGATCGTATAATTGCACGTGCTGCATCTCCAATAAGTCAAGTTGCACTGGGGGCAGATATCCCCCAGAAATTTACCGGAAGCGGTATAGCCGCATAGGGCACATTCCATTTTCTCTTCCTGGGTCGCCATCAGTCGCACCTCGCTTTTGACATTTTAGCTACCTTAAGACAACTATTATTCGTGAATTAAAGATAAGACCAAGGTCCTGATAGTCAAGGAAGGCATCCTCTTGACAACCAAGCCTAGAGAACGCCAGATATTCCCCTGGATAAATTGCAATTATTTGGTCCCGGACATATAATTTTTTAATATGGCTAAGGAAACCTGGGTTGAGGTGCGGGTGGTGGTGCCGGCGCGCATGCAGGAAGAGGCGGCCACTTACCTCACCGAGTTCAGCGGCCGGGGGGTCATCCTGGAGGAAGAGGGCGCCCCTGCGGGGGGCATCATCATCCGGGCCTATTTCCGCCCCGACGAGTTCGGCTCTTTCCAGCAGACGGAACTGCAGGATTACCTGCGCCGCCTCGGCGGCCATAACCTCGTCCCCCTGGGCCTGGAGTGGCGCATCGTGGCGGAGGAGGATTGGGCCGAAGCCTGGAAGGCCCATTTCAAGCCCCTGAAGGTCACGCCCCGCCTGGTTATCACCGCTCCGTGGGAGGATTATCAGCCCGGGCCGGGGGAGACGGTGATCACCATCTATCCCGGCATGGCCTTCGGCACCGGGCGCCATCCTTCCACCCTCCTGTGCCTGCGGGCCCTGGAGGAGGTGTGGGAGCGGCCGTTGCCGCCGGCGGACCGCCTCTGGCAGGTCCTGGACGTGGGCACCGGCACCGGTATCCTGGCCCTGGCCGCGGCCCGGCTGGGGGCCGGGGTGCTGGCCATCGACATCGACCCGGAGGCCGTGGCCGCGGCCCTGGAAAACGTGCGGCTCAATAATCTGCTGGACCGGATCCTGGTGGAGGAGACTCCCCTGGCGCATCTGAGGCAGAAATTCGCCCTGATCCTGGCCAACATCACCACCCCGGACCTGCTGCACCTGGTCGAGGCGTTGACGGGCCGCTTACTGAGCGAGGGCGTCCTCATCATTTCGGGATTCCTGGAAGAAGACGCCCCAGTCCTGGAGACCCGCTATCTCGCCCAAGGGTTGCAGAAAGTTGGTTATCTGACCGAGGAGGATTGGGGGGCGTTGATTTTTAGGCGGCCTTAAGAAGAGGGGTCAGGGGACAGGACCAGGGTCTTGGTCAACCCTGATATTTTGGAATTATCAGGATGTTGGAGAATCCCCATCCTTCATTTTGAAGGGTGATTTAGGGGTGTTAACCTGCGATTTTCAGAAAAAAGGTGGTCGTCATGAAAGATTTGTTGCGCAAAGCCTGGCTCTTCGGCCTGGGGGTCTTTGATTTCACCAGAGAAAAAGTGGAAGCCCTGGTGGCCGAAATGGTGCAGCGGGGGGAAATCACCCAGCAGGAGAGCCCCGAGGCGGTGAAGCAGATCATGGCCCGGGCCCAGGAGGCCCAGCAGGCCATGATGGACAAGGTCAAGGACCTGGTCTCCGAGATGAAGTTCGCCCGGGCCTCCGACCTGAAGGCCCTGGAAAAACGGATGGCAGACCTGGAGGCCCTGGAAAAACGGGTTGCCCACCTGGAGGAAAACCTGGAACGGCGCGTCGCCGCCCTGGAACAAGGAATCCAGGAACTCCAGGGGCTGGAATAATTCCCTGACCGCCCCTTGATTTCCCATGCGAAGATTCTATGCACCACCGGAGCAGTTTCAAGGCGACACCGTGCTCCTGGATGCGGAGGAGACCCGGCATCTGGTCCGGGTTTTGCGCCTGGGGCTGGGCGCCGGGGTGGAGGTTTGCGACGGCCGGGGCCGCAACTTCGAGGCCGTCGTCGCCGAGCTCGATTCCCGGGAAGCCAGGCTCCGGATCGTGCGGCAGCTGGACCCCTGGGGCGAATCGCCCCTGCCCCTGGTGCTGGGCATTGGCCTCGCCAAAGGCGATGCCCTGGATGAAGTGATTCGCCAGGCCACCGAGATGGGGGTGAAGCAGATCAGTCCCTTTGTCTCGGAGCGTTCGGAACGGCTGGATCCCAGGCGCGCCGGACGTCGCCTGGGGCGCTGGCAGCGCCTGGCCCAGGAGAGTTTGAAATCCTGCCAGCGCTCCTTTCTGCCGGAAATCGGGGCGCTGCTCCAGTTTCCCGAAGTGCTGCAGGGGCCCGAAGAAATGAAGCTGATTTTTTGGGAAGAGGAGAGGGTAGGGGGCCTGAGGCAGTGCCTGGACCGGCCCCGTCCCGGGGGGGCCCGCATCCTCATCGGCCCGGAGGGGGGCTTTGCGGCCCAGGAAGTTGCCTGGGCCCGGGAGGCCGGCTTTAAGGTGGCCAGCCTGGGGCCCCGCCGCCTCAAGGTGGCCACCGCCGCCCTGGCCGCCCTCACCCTGATGCAACACGCCTGGGGAGACCTGGCCTGAATGGCGTCCCTGCCCTACCTGGACCTCAACACCCACCTCAAGGACCGCTTCGGCGCCCGGGTGCAAAAAATCACCCTGGACGCCGGGCTGAGTTGCCCCAACCGGGACGGTGGGCTGGGTACGGGGGGCTGCCTCTACTGCAACGCCCGGGGCTCCGGCACCGGGGCCTGGGGCCGGGGCCTGAGCCTCACCCGGCAGCTGGAAGAAGGCATGGCCCGCCTAACGAAGCGCTACGGGGCGGACCGGTTCATCGCCTATTTCCAGAGTTTCTCCAACACCTATGCGCCTTTGGAGCATTTGCGCCGGCTTTATGAGGAGGCCCTGGCTTTTCCCCGGGTGGTGGGCCTGAGCATCGGCACCCGCCCGGACTGTGTGCCAGACGAAGTCCTGGATTTGCTGGCCGCTTACGGCCGGGAGCGCCTGGTGTGGCTGGAGCTGGGGCTGCAGTCGGCCCATGAGGCTACGCTGCAGCGCCTGAACCGGGGCCACGGCGTGGCCTGCTTCACCGACTCCGTGGACCGGGCCGCGGCCCGGGGCCTGGAGGTGGTGGCCCACGTCATCCTGGGGCTGCCGGGAGAGGGTCCTGGGGAGATGGCCGCCACCGCCGCCTATCTGGCGGAGCTCCCTTTACAGGGGGTGAAAATTCACCTGCTGTACGTCACTCGAGACTCGGGACTGGCCAGGCTCTATAAGGCTGGGGAGTATCAGTGCCTCACCGAGGGCGAATACGTCTCCCGGGTAGTGGACTTCATCGAGCTGCTGCCGACCCGCCTGGTGATCCACCGGGTTACCGGCGATCCGCACCGCGAGGAACTGCTGGCCCCGGATTGGTGCCGGGACAAGGCCCGGGTGCTCAAGGCCATCCGGGAGGAATTTACCCGGCGCGGGACTTGTCAGGGGAGCCGACGGGAGCCATTTTAAACAGCCACCCTGGGTTACCCATCGACTGCAGTTTCGGCAGCAGCCAGGGGAGAGGCCATGGACCAGGCACCTAAACCGCCTGACGTTCCTGGCCTGGGCCTGGCGGCGCTGAGGTACCGGTACCGGGAATCTCTCTACCAGTGGACCAACCGCTGGCACCCGGAGTGAGATTCAGGAAGCCAAGCTGGAAAAATGGCTTGCCCCGGAGGGCAAGTTGATTATAGTGAGGCGGAACTAGGTAGGCAAAGGGGAGGAAAACGACGCCCGATGGCTGGTTATAAAAACAATGGCAAGGATGCCGGAGAATCCGGGGTGGCGCTGCCGCGGCCGGGGGAATCCGTTTTGAGGCGCGGCTGGCTGTTCTGGACCCTGGCGGGCTTGCTGCTGCTGATTTTGGCAGCCTACTTCTCCTGGGGTCTGATCTGCCGCGCCGGCTGGTGGGACGGGCTGTGCCAGTACGCTTATCTCCTGGAAGACAAGGAAAAGGTCAAGACCTTCCTCCAGGCCATGGGTCCCCTGGCGCCCCTCACCTTCATCATCACCCAGGCCCTGCAGGTAGTCCTGGCCCCCATTCCCGGGGAGGCCACCGGCTTCATCGGCGGCTACCTATTCGGCGTACCCTTGGGCATGCTTTACTCAACCATCGGCCTCACCCTGGGCTCCATTCTGGCCTTTTGCCTGGGGCGCTGGCTGGAACACAAATTCGTGGAGCGGGTGGTGAGCCGGGAGACCCTGGAACGCTTCGACTTTTTGATGGAGCGCCAGGGGGCTTTGATCGCCTTTTTCCTGTTCGTGGTGCCCGGATTTCCCAAGGATTACCTCTGCTTCATCCTGGGCCTGAGCCTGATGGACTGGCGGCTCTTCTTGCTGCTGTCCACCGTGGGGCGGCTGCCCGGCACCCTGATGCTCACCCTCCAGGGGGCCAAGGTTTACCAAGGGCATTACCTGTTCACCGGGGTCCTGATCGTCCTCTGCCTGGCGCTGGCGGGAGCCCTGTTCTACTTCCGGGAACCCTTGTACCACTGGCTGCGGCGCTGGGAACATCATCCTCACCGCGGGGAGGGCAAGCAGGGGTAGGTTCGGCACAGCCGACCTAAGCTGCGGCGTGCGGGTTCCGCGTTGGAACCATTTCGAAATTTTCCATAAGGAAGAGAGGGATAGTCCGATGGCTCTGGACCCGGAAGGCGGTTTCGATCAGTTAATGGCCATGGGGCGAGGTTTTCAGGCCGCCAAGATGCTGACGGTGGCCGTGGAGCTGGCGGTCTTCGATTTCCTGGAGGAGCCTCGCAGCGCGGTGGAGGCCGCGGCCTGGCTCAAGGCCGACGACCGGGCCACCGGCATCTTTCTGAACGGCCTGGCGGCCCTGGGGCTCCTGGTCAAGGGGGTGGATTACTTCCACAACAGCAAGATCGCCTCCCGCTACCTGGTGCGGGGCAAAGACGACTACCGGGGCGCCATCATCAAGCACATGGAACACACCTGGGGCCGGGGGTGGAACGACCTGAAGAACACAGTGCTGGCGGGGCATCCCCGGGAAGCGGAGCCGGAAAAATGGGTGGATGCTCAGGCCCAGCGCGACGAAACCGAGGTGCGGGCCTTTATCTGCGGCATGGACGCCATCGCCCGGGATCTGGCCCCAATGGCGGCGGCCAAAATGGACCTCAAGGCGGTGCGTCACCTCCTGGACCTGGGGGGCGGGCCCGCCACCTATGCCATTGCCTTTGTCAAGGCCAATCCTGGGCTTCAGGCCACGGTCTTTGATCTACCCATGCCCGTGAAGATCGCCCAGGAACAAATCGCCAAACACGGCCTCAGCGGCCGCATCGACACCCTGGCGGGCAACTTCCTCAAAGACGGCATCGGCCACGGTTACGATTTCATCTGGGTCTCCCAGATCCTCCACAGCCACGACGAGGCGCAGTGCCGGCTCATCGTCGCCAAATCGGTGGCGGCCCTGAATCCCGGCGGCACGCTGGCTATCCAGGATTTCTTTCTCAACCAGGACGGCGCATCCCCGCCGGGCGCCGCCATGTTCGGGGTGCACATGCTGGCCGTCACCCCCCGGGGCCGGGCTTACACCTTGGGTGAGGTGGCTCAATGGATGGCGCAGGCCGGCCTTACGAGGCCGGAACACCTCCAGTACGGTGGCGGCGATGCCAGCATCCTGGTGGCGCAAAAGAAGTAGCAGGGCAAGAGATGAGCCATGGTTTACCATGATGAATAACCTGTAAACGCATCTTCCAACCTTTGATAAATATAAGGGCGGAAAGGACAACCCCTTTTCGCCCTTAGCCATTGGGGGCATACCTGATTAGATTTTCATCCGGTGGAGTGGAGTCTAGGAATAAAGCGGAGTCAGACATCAGGAAGTTGGCGGGTGCGGGAGAATTCGCCGGAAAGCCGGGGGACTCTGGACCGGAATGAATGGGCGGCGAGAATTAAAGCCGGAATCTCTTCTCCGGGGGCCGGCGCTCTGGGACATAGACGCGGGGAATTTCTTCGGCATTCCATTCCCGGGACACGTAAAGGTTGCAGTAGCAACTGCCGTATTCGGCCACATCCGGCTCCCGGTAGACACACGGGCAAATGATGTCTTTATCCCAATCCGGGTCGTCAGCCGCCAGTCGGCACGGGCAGGAAATGTAGCCGTAGCGTTCTTTGTTGATCAGCAGCCCCCGCAATAGATCCAAGACCCTTTTCTTATCTTTATTGAAATAGTAGCCCTTGGCTTCTTGGATTTCCTTTAAAATCTCATAAAGTTGCTCAACATTCATTTAATTTTCAGTATCTCCTTGATTTCATCTTTTTTGAAACCGACGACAACTTTATCGCCGATGACCAGGGTAGGAAAGGCGCATTCCGGATTGATTTGTCTGATTTCCTCTAATAATTTTTTCCTTTGGTCTAAGTCTAATTTGTCAACATCGATACAATCATAGGTAATGCCACATTGATTCAAAAAATCTTTTGTGTCTTTACAATGAATGCAAGTGCTCAATGAATAAAGCTTGATATTACATTGGCTCATCTTGGTTTCCTTGGTTTAATTATTTCCCGTTTCTTTATGAGATTGATATGACGTCTGCGATGGCAACTCGGGAAATTGGACGGACCCCCCCCCAGGGATTTTATAGCATACTTCCAAAAGCCTCGCCACGCTCACTGCGGCCTGGATCATTCAGAAACCGGAAACGGCGGCCAGGGCCCTCCTGGACCGCCTGGTGGCGGCCGGGCTGGTCCTAAAAACT
>CAVYJK010000019.1:0-88319 GCA_963768765.1 uncultured delta proteobacterium | reverse complement strand
GCACAGGGCCATGGACAGGGGGGTGTTGATGTTGGCCGTGGGGGAGAAGAACCCCGGAATCAAGCCGATGAGGTTGCAGAACAGAATGAACAGGAAGAGGGTGGCGATATAAGGGAAGAAGGCGCGGCCTTCTTCGCCGGTGATTTCAACCATGAACTCTTCCAGGCCCCCCAGGACCAGCTCGAAGACATTCTGGGCCCCTTTGGGCACCAGGGACACCTGGCGGCTGGCCAGCAGGCCCAATCCCACCAGGATCAGCATAATAAGCCAGGTATAAGTGACATGGGGCGGGATATGGGTCTTAAAAAAGCCCTGCAGAAGATCAAGAAATAGAATGGGGTGTTCCATGGGACGGGTTTGCCTCCTTGTTCTTAAGCTTGAACACTTCGTTGATCGCGGCCAGCATCAGAGTCAGGACCACGGTGGAGAGCCCCAGCAGCAGTCCGAAAATGTCCACCCAGCCATGACGGACCAGCAGATAGATAATGGCCAACAGCGCAAAGAACCGCAGCAGTTGCCGGGCCGCAAAAAAGGCCTTGGCCCGGGCTTTGGCTTCTTCGGCGTCGGCACCGGCGCGCTCCAGGGTGCCTTTCAGGGCCTGGTGCAAGAGGTGGAAGTTAATGACCACCACCAGACCGCCCACCAACACTCCCAGGGCGAACTCAGGGCCGCGCCATAACAAACCGGCCAGCACCAGTACGGCCAAGACCACCCAGTTGGCTATCTTCAAGTGACGGGGGGACAAGACATCCAGTTTCAACGGCCCCTCACTTAAATTTCTTGCCCATGACGTAGACTTGCCGGAAGCCGGCAATAATCCCCACGATCAATCCAAGGATAATAAAGATATTGCTATTAAAAACCGTGGATAGCCAATAGCCGATGCCGAAGCCGATCATGATGGAGAAGACCAGGACCATGCCGATGGAGCTGGCCCGGTAACCCCCTTGAAACAGTTCCTTTAAAAACTTTTTAGTATCTTCTCTCAACGAATGTCTCCCCGGTCAGGCGGCCGGGAGAAAATGATTCTTTTCACATGTGCCTACCTATCATACCCCCAGGGCTTAGTCAATAATTTTTGGCACAAGGGGGGGAGAAAAAAATCAGGCCGAATAGTGCCGGCATATGGAGATGTTAGGCTCTAAGTCCCGGCTGCCGCCGGAGGCCGGGACCGGACCCAGGGCCAAGATTTGTGCTTTTTTTCCCTAAGTTTTTTCTCCGGGCTTCCGGTCCTTCACCTCATTGTAGACGGGAAGTTCAATGACAAAGACCGTATCCTCCGGCCCGGTGCGCTCCACGTAAATGCGCCCCAGGTGTTTTTGGATGATGCCGTAACTGATGGACAGCCCCAGCCCCACTCCCTGGCCGATCTTCTTGGTGGAGAAAAAGGGGTCGAAGAGGCGGCTGAGGTAGTTGGGCGGGATGCCGGGCCCGGTGTCCTGGAAGCGGATTTGCACCCGGTCGCCCCCCGCCGCCACGGAGGTGGTCACGGTGAGTTTGCCTTCCCCCTTCATGGACTCGCCGCTGTTCATCAACAGGTTGATAAAGACTTGCTCCAGCTTGCTTTTGTCTCCCAGGATGGGGGGCAGGTCCTGGTCAAGTTCCTGGATTATCTGAATATTTTGAAAAAGGAGATGGTCTTCCAGCAGGGAGAAAACCTCCTCCAGGATGTCGTTGACTTTCAGCGGCGCCATTTTGGAGGGCAGGTGGCGGGAGAAATCCAGCAACCCCTGGACGATCTCCTTGCAGCGGGTGGCTTCCCGCACGATCTTCTCCACCTGGCCCCGCTCGGAGCGGCCGGGCTCCAGGTCCTCCAGCAAGAGGTAGCTGTAAACCAGGATGCCGCCCAGGGGGTTGTTGATTTCATGGGCCACCCCCGCGGCCAGCTGCCCCAGAGCGGCCAGCTTGTCCGTGCGGCTCAGCTGTTCTTCCAGGTGCTTTTTGTGGGTGATGTCCCGGATGTGGGTCTGGATGGCCGGCTGGCCTTCATAGGTGGTGGGGATGGAGATGCCTTCCAGGTCGAATTTGCCACCGTCCTTTTTGACCCCTTTCATCTCGAAGATGCGCGCCCGGGTGGCGCGGCGCTGCAGCTGGGCCAACCAGCGGGTGGCCGCCTGGTGGTACTGCGGGTCCAGGAACTCCAGGAGCGATCGGCCCAGCATCTCGCCGGACTCCTGGTAGTTGAACATCTCCAGGCAGGCCTGGTTGACGTAGAGCAGCCTCAGATCGCGGTGCAGCGCGATGCCGTCCAGGGAGGTTTCCACCAGGCGGCGGAACTTCTCCTCCGAATCTTTGAGCTCCCGGGCCAGCTCTTCCCGTACCGTCATGTCCAAGATGGCCTGGACCGCGCCCTGGATGCGCCCTTCCTCGTCATAGATGGGGGAGGCGGTGTGATAGAGATAGCGCTCCCGGCCCCGAAAATTGGGCAGGTATTCGTAAGCCTCATAAGCCCCGGGCAAGTTGGGGGAGGGCTTCAGGTTCTTGTCCCCGAAGAATTTCTTTAGGGCCTTGAGGTTTTGCTCCACCACCAGGGAAGCCATGCTGGGGCGCTCATGCGTATAGAAGGGGAGCCAGTAGCGGTAGGTGCCCACCATTTCGTGGCGGGAAAATCCGGTCAACTCCTCGCAGGCCCGGTTCCAGTAAATGATGCGGTGGCTGCGGTCGATAACGAAGGTGGGCACCGGCATGCCTTCCAGGATGCCTTCGGTGTTCCTTTTCTCCCGCAGCAGCTGCAATTCTCCCCGTTTGCGTTCGGTGATGTCCTTCAGGATGCCTTCGTAGCCGGTGATGGCGCCCTCTTTGTCCCGCCGTACGATGCCGGTGAGCAGGGTGTAAACCAGTCTCCTGCCCTCGGTCTTGAGGGTCAGTTCCAGGTCCCGGATGAAGCCCTGCACCTTCACCTGTAGCTGAAAGCGCTCCCAGTCCCGGGGGTTCTGGAAGATTTCCCGGAAGTGCGGGAGGCTCAGGGCCTCGTCTTTGGAAGAAAATTTCAACAGTTCCACCCCGGCGGGGTTGAGGTCCAGGACCCTTCCCTCCCGGTCGGTGACGAAGATCATGTCCTTGGAGCCCTCGAAGATGCGCCGGTAGCGCTGCTCGGAACGCCGGAGCTCGTGGTAAAGGCGGGCGTTTTCGATGGCCAGGCCGATCTGGTTGCCCAGGATGCTGAAGAAGTATTTCTTCCGCCCGGAAGCCCGGAAGGGCTTGGCGGTGGTGGCCGCCAGGTTGAGGAAGCCGGTGACCTCTTCCCGGTACTTCAGGGGGATGCTGACCACCGACCGGAACCTGGGGTCCTGGCGGATCAAATCGGTGAACGAAGAGGAAAACAGGCGCGGGTCCTTGCTGACGTCCCTGATGATCAGAGGCTGGCCGGCCCGGGACAGGTTGGGCCTGACGATGCCTTCCAGCTCGCCGTCGGAGAGCTTGCCCAGGTACTCCGGGGGGAAGCCCCGGGAGGCGGTATAGGTCAGGCGCTGGCGCACCCGGTCCCACAGGAGCAGCAGCCCGGCGTCAATCTGGAAGTAACTCCAGAATCGCCGCCAGAACTTCGTTGCTGATTTCCTGCAGGTCCAGGGTATGGGCGGTAATGGTGGCGATTTTATTGAACAGATAGAGCTCCCGCCGGTGCTCCTTTTCGCCGATTTCCGACGGGGCGAGGTCTGCCGCCACTTCCACGGCCACTTCTTCTGCCATATCCCGGGTACCTCTCCTGATGGGGGGAGCCAATGATCTCCCCTTGTCCGCCCCTGCATCATTGATAGCCAAAATATATCATTCGCCGCCGGCTGGCCCGGCTCCACCGCCGCTTCCACCGCTGCTTCTTCTGCCATATCCCGGAAACCTCTCGGGTTTGAGGGGCGCGCCCTCTCCCAAACTCTTTTTTAAAACAGCCTCAATATACCAGAATTATGGCTGGCAAAGAAAGGAGACTGTACACGTGGCCATACTGTATTTTTGGTGGCACAGGCGTCTCGCCTGTGCAGACTGGGTATTGGTGGGGCTGGCCTCCGTGCCAGCCACATTAACTCTCTTGATGCTGCTGGTTTTTTGGATGATTAAAGGGTCTCAATTAATGTAAATAAATTCCTAACGTCCTCAGGGGCATTATCTTTATTAAGCGCTGCCACAATGTCCTCAAATCTAATATTAATGCCATATTGAGTTTGAAGTAACTGCACAAATTGCCCAAAGACCTTTTTCCCCGGGTAATATTTAAGTTTTTCATCTAAAGTTTGAAAGGAAGCTACAAAATTTCCTGCGTCGTTGCCCGCAGTAACATATGGGTTTTGTTTGTCCATTGCCTTATAGCTACTTTGTGCTTTATCAATATAAATACCATATATTTCTGGCCTTATAATTTCTATAGCTTCATTGAGAAGTCGATTTATATCCCCAAGTTGAGGGGGATTTTTGGCTCCAGATTGAATTAATGCCTGATGAATAAGTTCTGGATTAAGTAGTTGATTCTCCAAACAATATGATCCCCAAATGATAATTTTCGGTATTCCCGAATCAATGGCTAGTTGTTTATAGAACTCTACCACTCCAGGCAAATTTGCATCTCTATCCCTTAAAACCGCCCAGGATATTGGAGAGCCAATCATACGCTCAAATAATTGTACGACCTTCGGAACCAACTTAACATTTTCTATTCCCTGGAATTCAAAAGTAACAACCTGATTGCGTCCTATGAAAATTGGGCTCTGTAATTGTTCTGCCATTTTGGGCAATAACTTCGAATCATTAGGACCTTCTACAAAAAGACATTTTTTGGTCTGATAAAGAAGGGCAATATCAACGTTTGATACGGTCCCTTGCCGCTGATATTCAAGAAGCAAATGCTCCAAAGAGGCGATTGGTTTTATTTCTTTTCTTGTAAGGTCAACTGGCAATATACTTTGTAAAGGGGCGCGCGAAATCAAATCGCGTGAGTGCGTCGCAACAATAATCTGCAATCCATAATGCCTTGAAAGTTCGTAAAGAAAGTCAAGTAATCTCCCCTGAAGTGTGCTATGTAAATGTGCATCTGGTTCATCCAAAAGGACGATTCCTGGCTTACGCCAGGCAATTATTGCAGCTAGCTGCAGAACCTGATGTAGACCAGACCCGCCGGACACCACGTCCAAGGAATATCCCATCTCCTCATTCCCAACTTGCTGGATCACCCGTGACTATGTAGTGAAGGGCCGGAAATTTCTGCTTTGGAGCGCAAGTATGGTAAAACGCTGTTCCATCTGCAACCACCCCTCCCGCCCGGAGATCGACCGCGGCCTCATGGCCAGGGTCCCCTACCGCACCCTGGCGGAGCAATTTGGCCTCAGCCCCTCCGCCCTCTGCCGCCACAGCAGGCATCTCTCCAGCCAGCTTGACCTGCAGCGCCGCCGTGAGGACCAGTCCCACCAGGCCGCGCTACTGGATAGGCTGGACCTTCTTAATTCCCGCCTGGACCGGCTCTTTAACTCCGCCGCCGAATATCGTTCCCTGTATGTTGCTCTCGGGTGCATCCGGGAGGCGGTGCGCCTCCTCTCCCTCCAGGAGCGCTTCCGCCATGGTCTGCCAGGTCGTCCCTAGTGCCTCTCCCCCCCGGCACCCGTATTAGCCAGTTACCCTCAAATGATTTTCTTTTGTAGGGGCGGACCCGTGTGTCCGCCCGCAGAGGGCGCGCACGTGGGTGCGCCCCTACATTCAGATGAGACCTTTTTGCGGCCACCACGTATCTTTTTGCCCCGCCCTTGTTCCGCTACAAGGGCGGCGACCCAACGAAATATCCTGAGAATAAACCGACTTGTCTCCTTAACGCGCCCGATTTTGAGCGGTACAAAAGCGTACCAATTTCAGGTTGTTAATCATCAAATGGCACAATATGGGATTGGAAAGGGTAGTGGTCAGGGTTCCCGGAACCGGTCTTTGAGCTGCGGCCAGAGCAATTCAGTGCGGCAGCGCCCGGCCTTGACGATGGCCTGGAGTTGGTCCAGGGCTTCTGCCAGATCGTCGTTCACCACCACGAAGTCGTACCAGTGGACTTCGGCCAGTTCGGCCCGGCCCTGCTCCAGGCGGCGGTGGAGTTCCGCGGGCCCGAGGTCTCCCCGGAGCTGCAGGCGCCGCTCCAATTCCTCCAGGCTGGGGGGCAGGATGAAGATAAAGCTCCCCTGGGGGAACTCCCGTTTCAGGGCCCGGGCCCCCCGGGTCTCGATGTCGAAGATCACGTCGTGGCCTGCGGCCAGGGTCTCCTCCAGCCATTGCCGGGAGGTGCCGTAGCCGTAGTCGAACTGCTCCACCCACTCCACCAGGGCGCCCGCCTCCCGGAGGCGCCGGAACTCCTCCGGGGAGACGAAAAAGTAGTCCCTCCCCGGAATCTCTCCCGGGCGGGGCTCCCGGGTGGTGTAGGAGATGGAAAATTTAAGCCGCGGGTCGCCGACCAGCAGTTTTTTCAGCAGAGTGGTTTTACCGGTCCCGGAAGGGGCGGTGACGACGAAGACCGTCCCTGGCACGCAGTCACCTCAGTCGGAGCCTTCCTGCCGGCCGGCGCCGTGGTTGCCGTTGATGCGCAGGGACAGGGTCTCGGCGTGCACCGCCGACAAGATGACGTGATTGCTGTCGGTAATGATGATGGAGCGGGTCTTGCGGCCCTGGGTGGCGTCGATGAGGCGATCGGTCTGGGTCGCCTTCTCCCGCAGGCGCTTCATGGGAGCCGAACCCGGCATCACCACGGCCACCACCCGGTGGGAGACCACGGTGTTCCCAAAACCGATGTTGATCAGGCGAGCTTCCATAAGGTTTCCCCCCACGTGTTACTTGGGCACCCCCACCTTAGCCCTCCCCCCTCAAGGGGGAGGAAGCTAAAGGAAGGAACTTCTTTAGGTTCTATGTTCTATTAAGAAGTGTTACTCGATGTTCTGGACCTGCTCCCGGAGGCGCTCCAGGGCCCCTTTGATTTCCAAGACCGCCTGGGAGATCATGAGATCGCCGGCCTTGGAGCCGATGGTGTTGACTTCCCGTAGCATTTCCTGCAGCAAAAACTCCTGTTTGCGGCCCACCGGCCCCGGGACTTCCAGGGTCTGCCGGAACTGGGCCAGGTGGCTCTCCAGCCGGGTGAGCTCCTCGGATAGGTCCCGGCGGTCGGCCATGAGGGCCACTTCCTGGGCCAGGCGGGTCTCGTCCACCGGGCTCCCTTCGGGGAACAATTCCGCCAGGCGGGCCATCACCCGCTCCCGCCACAACTGGGGCAGCAAAGGGGCCTGGGCGGCGATGCGGTCCGCTTCCTGCCGGACCATCTCCAGGTGCCCGGTTAGGTCCGCGGCCAGGGCGGCCCCTTCGGTCAAGCGCATCTCCTCCAGGACGTCCAGGGCCTGGGCCACCGCCTGGGAAACCAGGGCCCAGGTTTCTTCCGGGTCCTCCTGGGGCTCCCGTTCTTTGCTGATGAAGAGGTCCGAGAAGTGGAGGAGATGGTCCAGCCGCAGCGGTTCTTGAAGACCGGCGGCAGCCTGCATTTCATTAAGGATCAACCGGGTCTCGGCCACCACTGAGGCGTCCAGCTTCAGAGTGGTGGCTTTTTCCCCCTGATACTCCCAGGAGAGCTGCATATCCACCCGGCCCCGGGCAATGCGGCTCTTGATGAGCTTGCGGAACCGGTCCTCCAGGGCCCAGAGGCGCTTGGGCAGGTTGAGGGAAAGCTCCTGAAAGCGGTGGTTGACGGTGCGCAACTCCACCACCCACCTCAGATTGGGGCCCTCGGCCTCCCCCCGGCCATAGGCGGTCATGCTTTTGATCATAAACGGGCCATCACTTTAAGCTGCCACAGATACTTGCGCCGCACCAGGTCAAGAAGCGCTGGCATCTCCCCCTTGGCGTAGTCCGGATAGCTCCAGGGCAGGGGCTGAAAGCCGCCCCGGCCATAAAGCAGAGTCAGGTCGCCATAGATGCCTTGTTCCAGATAGACCCGGTGGCTGTAATTCTTTCCGGTGGCCAGCACCAGGCGTTCTTTGGCAATATAACCGGGGTCCAGGTTCACCACTCGGCGTCCTGCCAGGGTGAAACCCGCTTCGATGCGATTGGTGTAGACCTTCCAACTCGCCAGCTGGGCCGGGTCGGCCAGGTGCAGGAAAGAAACCAGGCGGCGCCCTAAGTTCGGGCCCATCTCCGGGGTGTAATAGTCGGTTTCGCCAAAAGGCCACCAGGGCCCCACCAGGTCCGGCGGGCCCAGGAATTCACTGAGCCTGGCTACCGCCGTCGGACCCAAATCCTCCCGGGCCAGAAGCAGGCTGACCACCGGTTTCACCGGGAGGGTCGGGCCCGGCTCGCTCATCCAAGCCTCCTCGAAATCGGGTTTCATTCTATGGCAGCGGTTTAAAGAATGCAACGGAAAAATTATGTGAACTTTCGCACAATTACGGCTTGTAAAGTGTTTAAACGAAACTGAAGGAGGGATCAGGCCACGGGGCTAAGACCCAGCCGGCGGGACTGAGACGATGACGCCCCGGAGGGCCGTCCGCAGCAAAACGATCAAGGCGGTGGGGCGGCCGTCTCTGGCCGCCCATCAGGCAATCGCTTGAAATAGCTCTTTTTTAGAGGTCTCAGCCCACGGCCGCCCAGCACGCCCCTCCGGGCCAGGAAAGTCCGGCACTGGCGCCGCTGAGAGTCAGGGGTTGATTTAATTGCGGAACCGGCTGATAATTAACCATAGGCGGGGCGGCTCAACCAAAAACTGGCCCGACCTTCTCAAGCCATGCCCCTCAAAGTCTGCGAAATTTTTTACAGCCTCATGGGGGAGTCCACCCAGGCGGGGAGCGCCTGCGTTCTTTATCCGGCTCAGCGGCTGCAACCTGCGCTGCCGCTACTGCGACACCACTTACGCCTATGAGGAAGGCCGGGAGATGTCGGTGGCTGAGCTGCTGGACGCGGCCCTGGCCCACCCGGCCCGGCTGGCGCTGGTGACCGGCGGCGAACCCCTGCTGCAGGCCGACACCTTGCCGCTGCTGGCCGCCCTGGCCGATGCCGGGTTCACCGTGTTTCTGGAGACCAATGGCTCCCTGCCCATCGCCGCGGTGGACTCCCGGGTGCGCCGCGTCCTGGACCTGAAGTGCCCGGCCAGCGGCATGTCCGGGCACAATTACTTTGGGAACCTGGACCATTTGACTTCCCGGGATGAAATCAAGTTCGTCATTGCCGACCGGGACGATTTTCTCTGGGCCCTTAAGATCATCAAAGAGCACGATTTGCACCAACGCCTGCCGGTGCTGATCTCCCCGGTGTTCGGCCAGATGCCGCCTCAGGAGGCCGCGGCCTGGGTTCTTTCGTGCGGCCTGCCGCTGCGCCTCAACCTGCAACTCCACAAATACCTCTGGGGACCGGAGGCTCGGGGGAAGTGAAGCCGGTTTTTGGTTTTCAGTTCTCGGTTTTCGGTGAAGGGCATAATATGACGCGCCGTTCGGATATCATCTTTTGCTTCCTTCGATAGATAGAACGGAAAGTTGCAGAGATTTGGTTCCATGCTGCAATCCTGGCGCTGCGACTTATTCCTTTTCAAAAACTCCAAGCCCAAGAATGAAGAACTTTCAAATGATTTCTAGTAGTTTACCGAAAACCGAAAACCGAAAACCGAAAACCATCCCCAAGCCCCTGGCCGTGGTGCTGGCCAGCGGGGGGCTGGATAGTTGCGTGGCCGCGGCGGTGGCCCGGCGGAATTTTGAGCTGGCCGTGTTTCACGCCAACTACGGCCAGCGCACCCTGGCCCGGGAATTGGAGGCGTTTCGGGCCCAGGCCGCGTTTTTCCAGGTGGTCAGCACCCTGGAAGTGGACCTCAATTTTCTGGGCCGGATCGGTGGCTCCAGCCTCACGGACCTGGATCGGGAGGTGCCCACCTCGGAGGTGGAGCCTCCTGGCATTCCCTCCACTTATGTGCCCTTCCGCAACACCAATCTGCTGGCTGCGGCGGTGGCCTGGGCCGAAGTTCTGGGGGCCGAAGCCGTCTTCATCGGGGCCAACGTGCTGGACAACCCCGGCTACCCCGATTGCCGGCCCGAGTATTTTGAGGCCTTAAACCGCCTCATTGCGCTGGGCACCCGGCCCGAGACCCACATCCTAATCCACACTCCCTTGATCCACCTGGACAAGGCCGGCATCGTGCGCCTGGGCCTGGACCTGGGGGCCCCCCTGGAGCTCACCTGGTCCTGCTACTTAAACGACACCCGGGCCTGCGGCCGCTGCTCCTCCTGCCGCCTGCGCCTCAAAGGCTTTGCTGCGGCCGGCGTCCCCGATCCCATCCCGTATGAGTTTTGAGTTTCGAGTTTTGAGTTCCAAGTATCCGTCAACTGAAATTTCTAGCCAGAAAGTAAATCCTTGGTTTCATCGGGCCGAAGGCCAGCCCTTGACCAGCCAATATTCGGCCCTCTCCCTTGCATTGCCGCGCTTTGGTCTTAACTTTAGATAAATTTACTGGTTCAGGCAGGGCCGCGTACCTGCGCCGCGGAACCAGAACATCTTCAAGGAGGGCTAGATCATGTCGAGCACCAACGTGGCCAGAGTAACCCATATTATTGCCGAATCTCCCAAAAGTTTTGACGATGCGGTCAAGGTGGGTTTCGCCCGGGCGTCCAAAACCCTGCGGGGCATCACCGGCGTGCGCATGGTGGAACAGCGGATATCCGTGAAAGATAACAAAATCAACACCTACCGCGTGAAGATGGAAGTGATCTTCATTTTGGAATGATCTCAGGGAGAAGAGCCCACGGCATAACGGCGGCGTCCTCTTGGGTCGGGAGGCATTGGACGCCTGGACCACTTCCCTAATTAGGAAACCGACCTGGAGGAGAAAAAAACATGCCACATCATGTTGCCAGGGTGACTCAGGCCATCGCCGAATCACCCGTCAGCTTTGACGACGCCCTTAAGGTGGGATTCAAACGGGCCACGGAGACCCTGCGGGGCATCACCGGGTTGCGGTTACTGGAACAGCGGGTTGTCGTCAAGGATAACCAGATTGTTGCTTACCGGGTAAGATTCGAGGTGATCTTTCTGCTGGAAGATTGATGCTGCATCTGGACGGGTCTTACGGAGAGGGCGGTGGCCAGATTCTTCGCACCGCCCTGTCTTTTTCGGCCCTGTTGGGCGTGCCGGTCCGGATCGACAATATCCGGGCCGGGCGGTCCAAACCGGGCCTCAGGCCCCAACATCTCACCGCGGTACAGGCCCTGGCCCGGATCAGCCGGGCAGAACTGGACGGGGCGGAGCTGGGCAGCCAGGAGCTCACCTTCCGGCCCCGCCGCCCCCAGCCGGGGCATTATCTCTTCGACGTGGCGGCAAAAACCGGCAGCGCCGGCTCCGTCACCCTCATCGCCCAGGCCCTAATACCGCCGCTCGTTACGGCCCCTTACCCATGCACCCTGGTGCTCAGAGGGGGCACCCACGTGCCCTGGAGCCCGCCGGCCCATTATCTGGAGTACGTCTTTTTCCCGGCCCTGGCCCGCCTGGGGGCCCAGGTCGAGATGACCCTGGAGCGCTGGGGCTGGTACCCCCGGGGCGGCGGCGAAATCCGGCTCACGGTCTCACCGGCCCGGTCCCTGACCGGGGTGGACTGGCGCACCCCGGCCCCTCCCGGCGACTTCCGGGGTCTGTCCGCGGCCTCCCACCTGCCGGAGCACGTGGCGCGCCGCCAGGCGGCCCGCCTGAAGGAACGCCTGGGGCCGGACTTCCCGGTGGAAATAGTGGCGGCCGGGGGCCAGGACCCGGGGAGCCTGGTCCTGCTCTGGGGGCCCCGGGCCGGCTTCGACGCCCTGGGGGCCCGGGGCAAGCCCGCGGAGCGCGTGGCCGACGACGCGGCCGACGCCTATGTCGCTTTCCGGCAGGCCGGCGCCGCGGTGGACCCGCATCTCGCCGACCAGCTGGTCCTCTACCTGGCCCAGGCGAAAGGGGCCTCCACCTTCAGCACCACGGTCATTACCTCCCACCTGCTCACCAATCTGTGGGTCATCGAGCAGTTCCTGGGGCCCTTGTTTCGGGTCAAGGGGAACCTGGGGGAGCCGGGGGAGATCTTCTGCCGCGGCGGCAGGGCTTGATAGCCATAAGCAATGTCCTTTAAGAATTAGGGATATTCTGGGTTGGGAGGACAAGGCCGATGAAAAAGACGCATGGATTAGTCGCACTTATCGTAGCAGGTTTCCTGATAATCCCCGTGCAAGTCTTGCCTGGGACCAGGGCTTATGCCCAAAGCGGTTCGGAGAAGTCGGAGGAGAGGCAGCGGCAGGAGTTGGAGCAGAAGTACCAAGAACAATGGGATTACCTTGAACGTCTGAACCAGCGCCAGCAAGATACCGGACAGCGGTTGCAGGAAGCCGAGAAGCGCCGCCGGGATGCGGAAAAGCGGCAGGGGGAGGCGGAGCGGCGATTACAGGAACTCGAGCAACAAGGGCAGGGCGGTAAAACCAAATAAGATTGCCATAATAAATTCTGCAAACTTCCGGCTGACGTCTTCAATCCGGCCGCACTTGGTTGCGGAAGTCCGGGGAGCGACGCGGTTCTACTTTGGCTCTGGTCCCAGGTCCTTGATCCCCAAGCCCAGCAGCAGGGCGGCCACCGGGGTGATGTGCAGCAGCAGGCGGTCCAGGGTGGCCCGGACGTAACTGGGGAACTCCGCGGCCGAAGTGGGGGCCACGGCGTAGGCCAGGAGGACGGCCAGAAGATTGCCCCCGATAAACAGGGCCAGGAAAAGGCGGGGCGAGCCCCACAGGCGCTTGCCTGAGAAGACGAGGGCCAGGAGCAGGGCGGGCCACAAAAACCCAAAATAATAGGGCTGTCCCAAGGCCTGCAGCAGGTAGGAGACCGCCTCCAGAAGCTGGTGCGGGTAGAAGCTCTGCATATGGTCCGCACCCATTTCCAGGTTTTGCCGGAGGGCAAAGAGGCGCCAAGGGAGATAACCAGCCGCAAGCCCCGCCAGGGGCACGGTTAGTTCCCCCAGGCGCCTCAACCATTTCGGGGGCCGCAGCCAGACCAGGGTTAAGGCCGCAGCCAGGATAATGGTGGCGGCCAGGGGCGGGCCTTCGTACTTGCACCAGGCCATGCCGGCCAGGAAACAGGCCGCCAACGTCAGGCTGCCCCGGGGGGCGGAGCCCATCAGCCAGAGGTAGATGAGGCCCGCGGCCCCCAGGGTGAAGTAGGCCAGGGCCAGATCGGCGTAGGCAATATAGAGGTGAACAATGAACACGGTGCCGTTCCAGGCGAAAAAGGTGGTGAGCCCCAGGGCCTGGCGCCGGGTCAGCCCCAGGCGCACGGCAAACCAGTAAAGCAGGGTCAGCAGCAGCGCCCCCCACAGGGGAAAGACGAGTTTGGCCAGATAGTCGTTCACCTGGCCCAGGCAGAAGTAAAGGTAGCTTAACAGCAAGGGGACCAGGTTGGGGTAATAGTTGTGGGCGTCGATGCAGGTGAGGTCCAGGCCCCGGGTGGCGTAAAAGACCTTGGCCTTGCAGCCCCAGATGGCGATGGCGTCCCAGGACCACATGGGGTAGAGAGCCGCCCGGAGCCCGGCAAAAAGGAAGACGGCCGCCAGCAGGCCCGCCAGGAGCCAGTCCCAGCCACTGAGGCTCAAGTGCAGGCCCGAGCCCAGGGCGCGCCGGTCCGCGGCCAGGGCCGCCCGGCCCCGGGGAGTGAGGAGCAGGGCCGCGGTCAGGACCAGGAGGGGCCCCAGGATGAGGGCCAGACCGAAGGGCAGGCCCCCCCAGGTGAGGGCCAGCATCCAGAGGGTCAGGGTCAGGGTGCCCGCTCCGAAACCCAGGGCGGCTCGCTCCGCCAGGCTATAGTCCCCGGGGTCCGGCGCCAGGACCGCCACCAGGGCGTAGCCCATGAGGACCACCGCCCCCAGGCCCAGGAAAAGGCGCAGGAGGGCCAGGACGGTCTCAATCATAGAAGCCCCACCCGAGCAATTGGTGGTCCACCCGGAAGACCAGGCCGGGCCCGGGGAGAGCCACCGGGTGGAAGGCGGGGGAGCGCCGGGCCGCCCGCGCCCCGGGCCCCAGCGGCTTTCCGGTGTCCCGGATGATCAGAAAAGACGCCTTGTCCTGGTGGCACACATAGAAGAGAAAGTCGGCCGGCGCCTGGGGCGAGAGCAAGATGTGCCGCCGGGGCGCCAGGAAATAGCGGGCTTCGATCTCTTTGCCGGCTTCGTAGTCATCCAGAAAGACGTAGGTGGCCTGCTCCGGAATAATGGCGGCCAGGGACTTGAGCCACGGGTAGAGGGGGTCTTCCTGCCGGATGGCGGCACCCACGTCGCCGGCGGCCAGCCTCCGGGTCAGGTCCCGCACTTCCGGGGCGAAGTGAAAGAACAGCCAGATTACCTGGAGGCCCCAGAGTAAGAGGATTCCTCTTAATAACCAGACTTTCCAGTTTCTTGCCTGCAACATATTGCAACGGGGCGAAAAGGGGAAAAGGCGAAGAGGCGGGAAGGCAAAAAATTCGGGTAATTAATCATCCCCTTTCCCCTTTTCGCCTTAGTAGTTAATCCCAGAAACGGAACCGGATGATATGAAAGACCGCGGCGATGCCGTCCCGCCAGGTGATCTTTTTGCCGTGGGCGTAGTCCCGGCCGTGGTACTGGATGGGAACCTCGTAAATGCGCCAGCGCCCCCTGGCGATCTTGGCGGTGAGCTCGGGCTCCACCCCGAAGCGGTCGCTCTTGATCCGGAGATCTTTCAAAACTTCGGCCTTGAAGACCTTGTAGCCCACCTCCATGTCGGAGAGATTGAGGTTGGTGAACACGTTGGACAGGGTGGTGACCACCCGGTTGCCCATGTAATGCCAGAAAAACAGCACCCGGTGGGGCCGGCCGCCCACCATGCGGCTGCCGTAGACCACGTCGGCCACATTCTGCCCGATGGGCTCCAGCAAGGCCGGGTAATCCACCGGCCGGTACTCCAGGTCCGCGTCCTGGATGATGACCACGTCACCCGTCACCTGGGCGAACCCGGTGCGCAGGGCGGCGCCCTTGCCCTGGTTGCGGTCGTGATAAAACACCTTGACGTTTTCATACTCCTGGGCCAGGCGGGCCAGGATATCCCGGGAGCCATCGGTGGAGGCGTCGTCCACCGCGACGATCTCTTTGTCGTAGGGGGTAAGCTGCACCAACCGGAAGATTTCTTCCAGGGTGTCTTTTTCGTTGTAAACCGGAATGACGATGCTGAGCTTCATGCACTTGGCTCCTGAAAGTTAATCTTTTAATTATATACCTCAGTTAGGGGAAAGATGTTAGTTTTTTTCCTTCTTGGAAATGAGGTTTCCCGGTTTAACAGAATGTCTCTCTTTATTCATTTTGGGGGGATGGAAGGGGTCTTAGGGGAGGGCGGGGGGCGCCCTTACGAAAAATCCCCCGGCCCTCCCCTAAAACACTTTTTCAGCATCCTCTTAAAGGGCAGGTCAGCCGCCGATGCTGACCATGGCGCGGCCGGGGAAAGAGGACTCGCTTAAGGAAGATTTGAGGCCCTGGCCCTTCAGACGCATGGCCTCCTTAAACAGGCGGCCCAGGGACTCGTCGTCGGCCCCTCGGCGCAGGGGGCCCTTCAGGTCCAACTCCGGCGTGGCGAAGAGGCAGGGCCTGAGCATCCCCGCCGCGGTGAGGCGCAGCCGGTTGCAGGTGGGGCAGTGGTGGTCGCTGACGGAGCTGATAAACCCCAGCTCTCCCTGAAAACCCGGCAATTGGTAGGTCCGGGCGGGGCCGGCGGTGGGGGGCTGGGCCACGGGCGCTAGGGCTCCCAGGACTGAAAGTTTCCGGCGCACCTCGGCCATGGGCAGGAAATGGCGCTTCCAGCGCTCCCGGGCCACGGTGGGCATGAACTCGATGAACCGCACCTGGTAGGGGTTTTCCCGGGTCAGGAGGGCGAAGTCCAGCAGTTCGTCGTCGTTGAGGCCCTTGAGCACCACGCAGTTGATCTTTAAAGGATGGAAGCCCAGGGCCGCGGCGGCCTGGATGCCGGCCAGCACCTTAAGGAAGTCGTCGTGGCCGGTGAGCTGCCGGTAGCGGTCCCGGCGCAGGGTGTCCAGGCTGAGGTTGAGGTGGCGCAGCCCCGTGGCGTAAAGGTCCGCGGCCATCTCCGGCAGCAGCACCCCGTTGGTGGTGAGGCAGACTTCGTGGAGACCCGGGACCCGGTGCAGGCTCTGGATGAATTCCAAGGCCCCCCGGCGCACCAGGGGCTCGCCGCCGGTGACCCGGACCTTGCGGATGCCCACCTGGGCGGCCACCCCGGCCAGGCGCAACAGTTCCTCGTAGCGCAGGATTTCCGGGGCCGGCAGCTTCTCCCAGCCCCCCCAGGGGGTGCAGTAGAAGCACCGCAGATTGCAGCGGTCGGTGATGGAGACCCGCAGGTAGTTGATTTCGCCAGGCAAAACTTCGTCCACCTGCCCTATTTTAGCTGAAATTATCTCCAAGAGAAAGAGCTTAGTTGGCGTATAAGTCGACTATTATTTCCTTGACGAAGATGGCCTGATCTATGATACTGGTTCCAGAGCAGATGGGTGCCCTTCGGGGCTTTTAAGGGAAGCCGGTGCGAGGCCGGCGCGGTCCCGCCGCTGTATCCGGGGACGAAACCTGTGGGATGCCACTTTTCCCGCCAAGGGAAGGGGAAGGCGCAGGGAGTAGGACGATCCGGGAGTCAGAAGACCTGCCCGTCTGGCTGGCCACGGCCCCCCGCGGAGGGTGGCCCGGCCGGCCCGAGATTCCCCTCGGGCCCCCCTGGGATCAAGAAAGCTGGGTGCCATCCCCGGGTCTTAACGGACCCGGGTTTTTTTTGGGCTCAGGGGGACAACGGGCTCGGCTCCCGGGAGGCTTGGCTTCCCGAAATTCCATGATTGGAGGGTCCGATGAAAGATGGCCTGATCGTTTACCTGGTGGGCGGCGCCGAGGTGCCGGAGGACTTTGACGCGGCCCGGGCCGTACAAAACCTGGGGCAGCGGGCCCAGCGGGTGGAGCTGGTCGCTCCCCAACAGGGCTTTTTTACCGTGGAGGATGCCTGGCACTTTCTTATCACCCGGGGGTGCGGCCGCATCAGTTTGCTGGTGGCTGAGTGGGAGGAAGCCGAAAAACTGCGGCCTTTGGGTCCTGCGGTCCGCCTCTGCGGTTAAGGCGAGGTTTGGGGGGACGGGGAATCCCGCCGTCCCCCCCAAGCAATGAATCAAAAATGCTTTCAGGATTAAGGTCGGCGGACGCCGTACTAATCGCGTGTTTTATAAATAACGTGACTTCGAGGGGCTGATTTTTTACCCCCCTTTTCTAAAGGGGGGTCAGGAGGGATTTCTTGAAAACCAGTTGAAATCCCCCTAAATCCCCCTTTTCCAAAGGGGGACTTAAGGTTCCCAAGCCATATTTTCTAGCCCGATATTATGCATAGTTAACTGCGAAACATTACACTAATAAACCTGGAAATCGACGCTCTTGGCCTCCTGGCCGTAGCCGGTGCTGACCCGGGTGTTCAGGGTGTAGGTGCCCGCCGCCGCATTGGCCGGCAGCTTGAAATCCACCTCCTGGCTCCAGGTGCCGTTGAGCTGGCGCGTTTCCATGCTCCTGGTCTTTCCCAGGGATTTTCCCTGAAAGACGATCTCCCGGGTGATGGTCACGGGGAGGGCGATCTGCTCCGGGGTGAGGATGGTATAGGTCGTCGCCAAAGTCAGGCTGTCGCCCTGGCGGGCCCTGGGGGGGAGCACCTGCACCTTTTCCAGGCGCAGGACGCAGCCGTTGCTGGGGCAATAGTTCTCCCGGGCGATCAATTCCTCCCGGCCCAGGCGGGAGGCCTCCCGGGAGGCGCCCCAGGCGCCCCAGGTGTAATCTCCCCAGGATTTATCCATGAAATTGTTCAGATTTAATTGGGCCCCGGCCTCCAGGGCGCCGCCCATTGTGCCCACCAACACGATGAGGCCTAACCAAACCAGGTAGCGATGGCGATTCTTCTGCATGCGGAACTCCTTGAAAAACTTGGATTGCATGGTTAATAGCCCGAAACCAGATAGCGCCGGGCCCCTTTAAAAGATATGCGCCAGATTTCGGCGTCCAGCCGGCTCACGAAGACGCCCTGGGGGGAGGCGTGGACAAAGCGGCCGTCGCCCAGGTAAAGGCCGTTGTGGCACACCTCGTCGGCGTAGGCCGGGGGCAGCATGCCGGCCAGGAACGGGCTTCGGCCCCGGGCCTGGCAGTAGCGGTTGAAAAAGACCACGTCCCCGAAGCGCAGCTCCCCCGGGGCCACGGGTCGGCCCTCGTTGAACTGCTCCGCCACGGTGCGGGGAAGGATTACCCCGGCCCGCTGATACAAGGCCTGAATCAACCCGGAGCAGTCCACCCCCTCCGGCGTGGTGCCCCCGGAGCGGTAGGGAGCGCCGTAGAACTCGCCCAGGGCCCGCTCCAGGGCCACCCCCTGGGGCGAACGCCATACCGCGGGCGGCGGCCCCACGGACGGCGGCGGAGGCGGCGGCGCCCCGGCGCAACCGGCCAAAAGCAGGGCCGCTGCCAAGGCAGCTCCCCAACAACCCCGAAACCTGACAGCCATGGATCACCCTCATTGGGGTTTTATTGGGGGGAGGGCCAGGGACTTCGTCCCTGCCCTCCCCCCAACCCCCCTCCCAACCCGCTTAAGGATGGCCGGAAGGCGAGGCCTTTTGGCCTCGACTCCCGAGCACTTGAAACCATAAGGGATTGGGGGTGGGGGCTTGGGGGAGGGGGTAAGGGCTTGCTGCCCTTAGCCCCCTCCCCCAAACTCTCACTTCTCCTTCTCCTCCACCTCTATCCGCGGGAACAGGGCCGGGCCTTTCTTCAGGGCGCCGCCGGGCAGCAGGCGGCCCCAGGTCAGGGTCTGCGGGAGGGTGTGGTCCCACAGGGCTCAGGCCCAGGCCCAGTTGTTCGCTCATCTTCAAGGCGCTGCCGGGCATTACGGGTCGGAGCAGCGCCGCGATCCAGCGCAGGGACTCCAGCAAGTGGTAAAGCACCGTGTCCAGGCGGCCGGCGGCGTCCGGCGCCTTGGCCAGTTCCCAGGGGGCCGAAGTCACGATGTAGCGGTTGAGGGTCCCGATGAACTCCCATAAGCCCGCCAGGGCTCGGGAGAATTCCAGGGCCGGGAAATGGCGCAGGAAGTCGGCGGCCGCGTCCCGGGCCGCAGCGGTCACCTCTTTGTCCGGCTCCGCCGGCACCCCCGGCGGCGGCACCACGCCTTGCCGGTACTTGAAGGCCATCCCCAAGCTGCGGGCGAAGAGGTTCCCCAGGTCGTTGGCCAGGTCGGCGTTGATGCGGGCGATGAGGGCCGCTTCGCTGAAGTGGGCGTCCAGGCCGAAGACCATCTCCCGCAGAAAGAAGTAGCGCACCTGGTCCAGGCCGTAGCGGGCCGTAAGCCACCGGGGCTCCACCACGTTGCCCAGGCTCTTGGACATCTTGCCTGCGGCCACCTGCCAGTAGCCGTGCACGTTGAGGTGCCGAAAAGGCTCCACCCCCATGGAGGCCAGCATGGTGGGCCAGTAGATGGCGTGGGGCTTCAGGATGTCCTTGGCGATGAGGTGTTGGGCCGGCCAGAATTTTTTGTAAGGTTCCCCTTCGGGGTAGTCCAGACCTGAGAGGTAGTTGAGCAGGGCGTCAAACCAGACGTAGGTGACGTAGCGCTCGTCGAAGGGCAGCGGGATGCCCCACTCGATGCGGCTCCGGGGCCGGGAGATGCACAGGTCCTCCAGGGGCTCCTTCAAGAAGGCCAGCACTTCGTTGCGGTAGCGCTCCGGCCGGATCCAGTCGGGGTAGTCGTTTATATAATCCAGGAGCCAGCCCTGGTACTTGCTCATGCGGAAGAAGTAGTTTTCTTCCTTGATGAAGGTGGGCTTGACCCGGTGGTCCGGGCAGAGGCCGTGCACCAGGTCCCGCTCGAGATAAAAGGCCTCGCAGCCGTAACAGTAGAGGCCGCCGTACTCCCCGAAGTAGATGTCGCCGGCCGCGTGGACCCGGGCCAGGACCTCCTGCACCACCTGGACGTGCTCCGGCTGGGTGGTGCGGATAAAGTGGTCGTAGCTGATGTCCATCTCATCCCAGGTCTGACGGAAGAGGGCGCTGACCCGGTCCACGAAGTCTTTCACCGGCAGGCCCGCGGCCGCGGCGGCCTCCAGCACCTTTTCGCCGTGCTCGTCGGTGCCGGTTTGGAAGCGGGTCTGAACCCCCAGGAGGCGGTGGAAGCGGGCCAGGGCGTCGGCCACCACCGTGGTGTAGGCGTGGCCGAGGTGGGGCTCGGCGTTGACGTAATAAATGGGCGTGGTGAGATAGACGCTCATAGCTTTCAGCAATCAGCTTTCAGCGTTTAGGGAACAGGGGCCAGGGATCAGATGCCAGGGGGTTACGAAGGCGGCTTTTCAATAATCCCGGTCCATGAGCGCGGTATTTTATCATTAAGCTGTCCCTGGTTCCCCGCAGACTCAAAATAAAAGTTGCCTTTCCTGGCCCCTGACCACTAATCCGAGGCCCCTGTTTCTATTTCCCTTCCAATGCCTTCAGCCGCTCCAGGGCCTCCTTGAGCAGGTTGGCGTCCGTGTCCGGGTTGGCGGATTTCAGAAACTGCCGGTAGGCGGCCATGGCTTCGTATTTCTGGCCCAGCTTTTCCAGGGCCTGGGCCTGGCTGAAGTAGGCCCGGGAAAAGTTGGGGTTGAGTGTGAGGACGGCCTGCGAATCCTTTAGGGCCTGGGCCGCCTGGCCCAGGTGCAGGTAGGCCAGGCTCCGGTTGTGCAGGACTTCCGGGGACTGGGGATGGAGCTTCAGGGCCTGGTTGTAGTCTTTCAGGGCCTCGTGGAGCTTACCCATATCCAGATAAGCGTTGCCGCGGTTGTAATAGGTCTGCCAATCCTTGGGCGCATATTTCAGGGCCTGGGTGTAATCTTCCAGGGCCTTGTCGAAGAGGCCCGAGCGGCTGTAGGCCAGGGCCCGGTTGTAGTAGGCCTCCGAGGATTTGGGGGCCAGCTCCAGGGCCTTGTCGAAATCGCCCACCGCCTCGGCGTACTGCTCCAGCTTGAGTTGGGCGGTGCCGCGGTTGATGTAGGCCTCCACCAGGTCCGGGTTGAGCTGCAGGGCCTCGGTGAATTTCTCCACCGCCAGGGAGGCGTTGCCCTGGTTCAGGGCGGCCATGCCTTGCCTGGAAGGGTTCTTGGGCCGGGTCGGGTCCGCCCGCCGGCGCGGCCAGGGCCGGGGCCAGCAGCAGGGCCGTGAAGACCAGGGCCAGTGAAATTCTGATAAGATTCCTATCCATTATGGTTTATTGGCTCCGCTTTAAAGTAGGGTGGGCCGGGCCCACCATGGCCATGGCTTCTGTAGCCGCAAGCTTCAGCCTGCGTCAGCACAGGCTGGAAAGCCTGTGCCACCAATTCAGGTGGGATGGGCAGGCCCATCATTGATTAGCTACGAACTTCTCGCCCTGGTTCAGGGCCTCCTCCACAAAGTCCGCGTGGCTGCAGTGCGGATTGATGCCGGGGCAGGCGCCCTTGGCGTGCTCCAGCTCGTCGGGGTGCACCAGCAGGGCCGGCAGGAAGGGCCACTGTCGGCAGATGAAGGGCTTCACTGCATGGACCTGGCAGAGGTTGCCTTCCAGGAGAAAGACGCAGACCCCGTTTTCCGTGGTGAGGCGCGCCCCCAGTTCCGAGGACTCCACGTAACGGCGGCAAAATTCCGCCACCGGCAGTCGCCAGCAGCGCCGCCATCTGCTCCACTTCCTCGGGTTTGACGAAGATGCCGCCCCGGCCGGCGCAGCAGTCGCCGCACTGGCGGCACTGGAACACGGGTGGTTTAGGTTCAATGTTCATGGTAAATCTATCATTATACAAGTGCACTTAAGGATGGCGGGCACGGAGGCCCGCCCCACCTGAAAAGAGTTTTTGGTAGGGCGGCCGTCCCCGGCCGCCCGCCCCCCTCACCCAACCCTCTCCCCCAAGCGGGGGAGAGGACCGATTCTCGTGTGGCGTTTCATAATTAGCGTCACCTAAAATAAGGGCAGAGGCGTCGGGTTTGGAACGCCTAAGTCCCCCTTTCTTAAAGGGGGATTTAGGGGGATTATTAAGCGGTTTTTATAATCCCCCTTGCCCCCCTTTAGAAAAGGGGGGTAAATCTGCCTTCAAATGTCACCTTATTTATGAAACAGACCACTATGGTTCTAATATGTTACCTAACCTATGCAATCAGTCCTTAGTCCTGGCTGCAGGCTGACCGCTGAAAGCTGACAGCTGCTTACACAAATTCTTCAACGGCGGCTGACCGGTGGATTCCAGGACGCTGCGCCACAGGGGCGAGTCCAGCTCCACCTCTTTAAGTTTGTTCACCGCGGCCTTGATGGGGATGTGCACGTAATGGCTGTGCCAGCGGCTCACCAGCATGGCGGTTCTGCCCGCCATGCCGGCGTGGGCCGCGTTTTGCCCCAGGAAGCCGCAGTAGATGCGGTCATTATAATTGGCCGGCACGCTGCGGATCAAGTAGCTGGGGTCGATGTATTTCAGGTTGACCTCAATGTTGCGCCCGCGGAAGTATTCCTTGATCTGTTCCTGGAGGAATACGCCGATATCCCCGGGCTTGATGTTGCCCGAGGGGTCCAGGGGCAGGTCTTCTTTGCGGAAGAATTTCTGCCCCGCGCCTTCGGCCACCAGGATCAGGGCATGGCGGCGCTCCCTGAGGCGCCACTCCAGGTTGGCCAGCAGGCCGCAATCTCCCTCCAGATCGAAGTCCATCTCGGGAATGAGGACGTAGTTGACCTCCCGCAGGGCCAGGGTGGCGTTGGCGGCGATGAACCCGGAGTAGCGCCCCATGAGTTTCACCAGGCCGATGCCGTTGGGGGAGCCCACCGCCTCGGTATGGGCCGCATGGATGGAGTTGGTGGCCTCCTGCACCGCGGTGTCGAAGCCGAAGGAGCGGCTCACCAGGGCGATGTCGTTGTCGATGGTCTTGGGGATGACGATGACCGCGATGCGCAGCTCCCGGCGGGTGATTTCGTCGTAAATCTCCGAGGCGGCCCTGAGGGTCCCGTCGCCGCCGATGAGAAAGAGGATGCGGATGTTGATGCGGTCCAGGGCGTCCACGATCTCCCCGGTGTCCTGGGGGCCCCGGGAGGTGGAGAGGATAGTGCCCCCGAAGGTGTGGATGTTGGCCACATCGTCTGGGGTGAGGTCCATCAGGTCGTGGCCGTATTGGGGAATGAAGCCCTGGAAGCCGTAGCGCACCCCGTAGATGTGCCGGACGTTGTAAAGGTAGTAAAGCTCCAAGACGATGGCCCGGATGACGTCGTTGGTGCCGGGGCACAGGCCCCCGCAGGTGACGATGGCGCAGTGGACCTTGGAGGGATCGAAATAGATCTGGGGCCGGGGCCCGGCCATTTCAAAGTAGAGGGGCTGCTCCCCGGGTTTCAGGTTCTCCAGATATTCCTGGGAATCATAGACCAGGACCTTATCCGTTTCCCGGACAAAGGATTTTTCGATGACCCGGCCGTCGCGGTTGACCATGGTGTAGTCGCGGATGGGGGATGCCACCTTGGGCTCCCCCAAGGAAGGTATCCTGGGGTCGAAGTGTTCGTAGGCCATGGTGGGCGTTACCCCTTGGGCGTTTTCCACTGCTTTTTTCTGTTTCCTGCCGGACCGTGGGAGGCGAGTCTTGGCCATTTTACATACCAGCAATGGGGGCAATTACCAAGTCCAAAAGAAGTCTCGGTAAGCAATTCTGGCGACCCGAGACGGCGGCGGTCTTCACCAGGTCTCGGTCATGGCCTCCAGCTCATCTTTGAGCTCCCGGGCCATCAATTTTTTGATGGCCTCCCTGGGGGCCATGCCTTCATAAAGGATTTTATAGACCGCGGCCACGATGGGCATGTCCACCCCCAGGCGCTCGGCCAGGTGATGGAAAGCCCGGGAGGTTTTCACCCCTTCGGCCACCATGGCCATGCCGGCCAGGATTTGGGGCAGGGCCTCTCCCTGGCCCAGCCTGACCCCCACCTGGAAGTTGCGGCTCTGGGCCCCGGTGCAGGTGAGGACCAGGTCCCCCAGGCCCGCCAGGCCGGTGAGGGTAATGGGGTTGGCCCCCAGGCGGGTCCCCAGGCGGGTCATCTCCGCCAGCCCCCGGGTGATGACCGCGGCCCGGGGGTTGTCCCCCAGGCCCATGCCGGCGAGGATGCCGGTGCCGATGGCGAAGGTGTTCTTCAGGGCCCCGCCCAGTTCGACGCCGGTGACGTCGTGGGAGGTATAGACTCGAAAGTAAGGGGCTGAGAGCAATTTTTGCAGGTACTGGGCCACTTCCCGCCAGCGGGAGGCCAGGGTCACCGCGGTGGGTTGCTTCTCCACCACCTCCCGGGCGAAACTGGGGCCGGAGAGCACCGCGAAGGGCGCGGCCGGGCCCAACTCTTCCCGGGTCACCCCGTCCATAAAGAGCAGGGAGTCCATCTCCATGCCCTTGGTGGCGCTCAGGAGAACCCCTTGGGCGGGCCAGTGGGGTTTCAAGGCCTTAAGCGTTGGCCTAAAGACGTGGGAGGGCACCGCCATGAGGACCACGCCCGCGCCCGTAAGAGCTTCGGCAAATTCCCGGGTGAAGCTGAGGCGGGAGGAGAGCCGGACCCCCGGCAAAAAGGTGTGGTTGATCCGGTCCCGGCCCAGGTCTTCCAAGACCTGGGGCTCCCGGACCCAGAGGCGGACGCTTATACCCTTATCCCCCAGGAGTTGGGCCAGGGTGGTCCCCCAGCTGCCGGCGCCGATGACGGCCACATGTTTAGCTTCAGGTGAGTCCAAGGTCCGCCTCTGGCTCGGGCTCGCCGTCGCCGTTATCGCCCTGTTCCGCCACCTTGGCCACGCTCACCACCCGCTCTTCGGCCTCCGCGTCCATGAGTTTGACGCCCTGGGTGACCCGGCCGATGAGGGAGATGCCCCGGGCCGCCAGACGCAGGATCTTACCGCCGTCGGTGACCAGCATGACTTCGTCGTCTTCGCTCACCTGCAGGATGCCCATGACCTGGCCGGTGCGCTTGGTGATGTTGAGGCCCAGGACGCCCCGGCCGCCCCGGTGGTGCTGGGGGTACTTGGCCGGGTTGGTGCGCTTGCCGAAGCCCCGCGCCGTCACGGTGAGGATGGTCCCCTGGGGGCGCAGCACCTCCATGCCCACCACTTCGTCCTCCGGAGCCACCTCCATGCCCTTGACGCCCCGGGCGCTGCGGCCCATGTCCCGGACCTCCGAGGAGGGAAAGCGGATGATCTTGCCCTGGCGGGTCCCCAGGAGCATGCTCTGGTCGGGTTCGCTCAGGGCCACGCCCACCATCTCGTCCTCCGGGTCGAGGGACAGCGCAATGAGGCCGCCGCTGCGGGGCCGCCGGAAATTCAGCAAACTCGTCTTCTTGACCACACCCCGGCGGGTGGCCATCACCACGGAGAACCCGGGGATGAATTCCTTGACCGGCAGGATGGCGGCCACTTTTTCATCCAGCGTCAGCTGCACCAGGTTGACGATGGCCTTGCCCTGGCCCGTGGGCGAGCCCACGGGGATCTCGTGGACCTTGAGCCAGTACACCCGGCCCTTGTTGGTGAAGACCAGGAAATAGCTGTGGGTGGATTCCACGTAGAGCTGGGAGACGAAATCGTTTTCCCGGGTCGCCATGCCGGTGCGGCCCTTGCCGCCCCGCCGCTGGCTGCGGTAAATGGTGAGAGGGGTGCGCTTGATGTAGCCGCGGTGGCTGAAGGTCACCACCATCTCCTCGTCGGCGATGAGGTCCTCAGCGGTGAATTCCGCGGCCTGGGGGATGATCTCGGTGCGGCGGCCGTCGCCGTAGCGCTCTTTGAGCTCCGTAAGCTCCTGGGCGATAAGGGCCTTGACCTGGGCCTCGTCCGTCAGGATGAGGCGGTAGCGCTTGATGGCCTCCTCCACCTCTTTGGCCTCGGAGATGATCTTCTGGCGTTCCAGGCCCGTCAAGCGCTGGAGGCGCATCTCCAGGATGGCCTGGGCCTGGACTTCGGACAGGGCGAACCGGGCCTGGGTTTCCTCCAGGTTCATGGCCGGCTGGGGCGCGGCGATGAAGGCCCCGGCCATCAACTGCTGTTTGGCCTCCGGTGGGTTGGCCGCGGCCCTGATCAGGGCGATGACCTGGTCCAGGTAACTCAGGGCGATGAGCAAGCCCTTCCAGGATGTGAGCCCGGGCCTCCGCCTGCTTCAGTTCATAGCGGGTGCGCCTTAAGATGACCTCCCGGCGGTGCTCCAGGAAATGGTACAACAGGTCTTTCAGGCTGAGCAGTTCCGGCCGGTTGTGGACGATGGCCACCAGGTTGATGCCGAAGGTGACCTGCATCTGGGTGTGCAGATAGAGCTGGTTGAGGATGGTCTGGGGCGCCTCGTCCTTTTTGAGCTGGATCGTAACCCGCATGCCTTCCCGGTCCGATTCGTCCCGGAGGTCGGAGATGCCCTCGATTTTCTTGTCTTTCACCAGCTCGGCGATGCGCTCGATGAGGCGGGCCTTATTCACCTGGTAGGGCAGCTCCCGGATCACCAGGGTCTCCCGGCCGGCCTTGTGTTCCACCGTCACCTTGGCCCGGAGGCGGATGAGGCCCCGGCCGGTGCGGTAGGCCTCCTCGATGCCTTCGGCCCCGTAAATGAAGCCGCCGGTGGGGAAGTCCGGTCCCGGCACCAACTCCATGAGCTCGGTGAGGGTGATGTCCGGGTTGGCCAGGGTGGCCAGCAGGGCGGCGCAAACCTCGTCCAGGCTGTGGGGCGGGATGTTGGTGGCCATGCCCACCGCGATGCCCGAGGCGCCGTTGACCAGCAGATTGGGTAGCCTGGTGGGCATCACCAGGGGCTCCTTGAGAGAGCCGTCGTAGTTGGCCACGAAATCCACCGTGTCCTTGTCCAGGTCCTGGAGGAGTTCGTGGGCCAGGCGGGTGAGCCTGACCTCGGTGTAACGCATGGCCGCGGGGGCGTCGCCGTCGATGGAGCCGAAGTTGCCCTGGCCGTCCACCAGAGGATAGCGCATGGAGAAGTCCTGGGCCATGCGCACCGCCGCGTCGTAAACCGCGGTGTCCCCGTGGGGGTGGTATTTACCGATGACGTCCCCCACGATGCGGGCGCTCTTGCGGTAAGGCCGGTTCCAGTCGTTGCCCCCCTCGGACATGGCGAACAGGATGCGGCGGTGCACCGGCTTGAGCCCGTCCCGCACATCCGGCAGGGCCCGGCCGATGATGACGCTTAGGGCGTACTCCAGGTACGATTTACGGATTTCATCTTCGATGTTGATGGGGACGCAGCGTGCTTCCATATGAATAGACTCGGTTGTTTAGGGTTGGATGTCAGTTTTGATCACCTAATATTTTTTCAGTTACAAAGGATCATTCCAGATCGCTTTCTTCCAGGCCCGCCATCTTGCATAAATGCTTAAGAAGTCCGATTTTCAAAGGATTGGTACCATGAACCGGCACGGATAAACGTACCACGGTTCCAGATTTGCCGTAAATATGGTGGCTGCCGCTAATACGCAATAACTCCCAGCCGTGACGCTCGATAATCTTGGCGAACGCCTTGCCGGACATCGCTCTCATATGGCGATTTCCAGTACTCTCCCCTTCGGAGCCTTAGGCTGTTCCACATCCACGGAGAGGCAGCCTTCCACTGCCTCGTAAAGATTCTTTCAACAGTTCCTCAAAGGTATCCCCCTGGGTGGCGCAGCCGGGAATGGCAGGCACTTCGGCCCAATAACCGCCTTCTTCCGCTTCGTGCAAGATAACCTTGATCTTCATGGCATTTCCCGCAATTATGGGATTTATCGTGGTCTGATAAACAAACTGCCCCTTTTCCACCTTGATGACCGTCACTCCTTTGATGGGGTTGTGGTCCGGGCCCATGGTGATGTTCGCCGGTGACCCCGGAGAAGTTCTTGGTTTCGGCCAGGGCCCGGGCGATCTTGGCGCCGTCAAGGGAACCGGCCCGGTCCATGGCCGCGGCCAGCAGGAAATAGCTGTCGCCGCCCAGGGCCGCGAAGGCGTCCAGTTGCTTGTGATAGGTGGACTCATACGCCTTCAGGAAGCGGCGCCCCAACTCCGAGGTGGCCCCCTGCCGGTGGAACAGGGCGGTGAAATACATGCCGTCCACCGCCTCCCCGCCGATGGTAACCAGCTCCGGCACCTGGGCGCCGTCGCCGGTGAGGACGGTGGTCTTCACCCCCAGGTCCTTGAGCTGCTTGGCCAGCAGGGCGTCCTCGGTGTAGTAGTTGGGGGCGTAAATCAGATCGGGATTGGCCGCCTTCATGGCCGAGATCTGGGCGCTGAAGTCCTGGTCGCCCGTCTGGAGATAACTGGTGGCCACGATCTCACCCCCCCGGCGCTTAAACTCCTGGGTGAAAAAATTGGCCAGGCCCACGCAGTAATCCTGGCCCTGGTCGATGAGCACCGCCACTCTGCGGGCCTTGAGGTTCTCCCAGGCGAACCGCGCCGCCACCTTTCCTTGCAAGTCATCCACGTAGGCGGCCCGGAAAGCGTACTTGCGGTTCTGGGTCACCAGGGGGTTGGTGGCCGTGGGCGACAGGTTGGGGATGCCGGCCCGCTCGGCGATGGGCACCCCGGCCAGGGTGTCGCTGCTGATGACTTCGCCGATGATGGCCGCCACCTTGTCCTTTTCAATCAGGCGGCTCACCGCGTTGGCGGCTTCGATGCGGTCGCTGCGGGTGTCCAAAAGTTCCAGCCGCACCGGTTGGCCCAGAACCTTGGGCTGCAGCCGGTGGGCCACCTGCACCCCTTCCCAGACCATCTGGCCCATGGCCGCGGCCGGCCCGGTCATGGGCAGGTATAACCCGATTTTAACCTCCGCGGCCGCGGGGGTGGCTGCGAGCAGCAGTAAGCACCCGATGATAACCAGTTTTCTAATAAGCCGAACTCCTTCCGTCATTGCCGGGTCTGGGGACGGAACGGGGGGAAGGGCAAGAGGCGACAAGGAAAATCACCGGAGGGAGATCGGCGGAGCGGCATCCTTTCGCCTGTCCCCCTTTTCCCCCAAGGTTTTTAAAGGCTTGTCCCCGACCCTTAACGGCCCTATAATATCACAAAAAACCGCGATCCGGAAATGAATTCCGGTCACCTAAAGAGGGACGCCATGGAACTGAAACTGGCCAGACTGCTTATTCCCGAAGGGGCCAACCTCATTCTGGGCCAGAGCCACTTCATCAAAACCGTGGAAGACCTGTACGAAATTATCGTGGGGATCGTACCGGGCGGCAAATTCGGCCTGGCCTTTTCCGAGTCCTCCGGCGACTGCCTCATCCGGGTGGAGGGCAACGACCAGGAATTGACGGCCGCGGCCACGGAAAACGCCCGGCTAATGTCCGCGGGCCACACCTTCAACCTGCTGCTCAAGGACGCCTTTCCCATCAATGTCCTCAATGCCATCAAGATGTGCCCCGAGGTCTGCTGCATCTTCTGCGCCACCGCCAACCCGGTGGAGGTGATCCTGGCCGAAACCGAACAGGGCCGGGGCATCCTGGGAGTGGTGGACGGACTGCCCCCCAAAGGCGTGGAAGACGACGCCGGCCGCACCTGGCGCCATGAAATACTGAGGAAGTTCGGGTATAAGAAGTGATTTGGGGAGGGCTGGGGGAAAACTATTCCCCCGCCCTCCCCAAACCCCTCCCAACCCCCTGAAATGGAGTCTGGAAGGCGGGGCCGGTGGCCCCGACTCCCAGACTCAAATTACCCCCTTAAGGGATTGGGGGTGGGGGCTTGGGGGAGTGGGTAAGGGCTTTCTGCCCTTAGCCCCTTCCCCCAAAAAAACTATAACGGGGTCTAACCAATGAAAGCGGCCATCCTGGCGGCGGGGTTGGGGATCAGGCTCAGGCCCCTGACGGAGCGGGTCCCCAAGCCCCTGATGCCGGTGTTGAACCGGCCCTTGTTGGGGGTATGGTTGGCCCGGCTGGAGGAGGGAGGTTTTACCCGGGTGGCGGTGAACACCCATCACCTGTCGGGCCTGGTGCAGCAGTTTCTGGAAGAGCAGAGACCCCCGGGGATGAACCTGAGCATCAGCCACGAACCGGAGTTGCTGGGCACCGGCGGGGGTTTGCAGAAGTTGGGGGAGAGGCTCGGGGCAGGGGAGGGGGAGCCCTTTCTGGCGGTGAACGGCGATGTGCTGACGGACCTGGATCTGGCGGCCGTCTACCGGGTCCACCGGCCAGGGGCCATAACCACCCTGGTGCTCCACGATTGTCCGCCCTACAACAAGGTCTGGACCGCGGGCGAGGCGGTGGTGAGCATCGGCGCGCCCCCCGAGGCCCCGGCCGGCCCGCCCCTGGCCTACACCGGGGTTCAGGTGGTGAGCCCGATGATGCTGAAATATCTCCCCCCCGGGGGTCAGGAATACGATCTGGTGGCCGCCTGGCGGGAGGCGATGGCCGCGGGGGAGAAGGTGCAGGCGCTGGTGGTGTCGGGCCATTTCTGGCAGGACCTGGGCACCCCGGAGGCGTACCTGGCCCTGCACCGGCGGCTGCTGAACGGCGCCGCCCCCGGATTGGCCCGGTTTTTTCCCGGTCTCGCCGATCCTTTTATCGGTCCCGGCGCCGAGATCGCCCAGGGAGTCCGGTTCCGGGGCGGGGTTTGCCTGGGCGCCGGGGTGAAGGTGGGGGCGCGGGCCTCTTTGAAAAATACCGTGGTTTGGGAAAGGGCTGACCTCGCTCCGGGGGTTAGCCTGGAAGATTGCATCGTGGCCGCCGGCGTGCGGGTAAGCCGTTCGGCCCGGGGCCGGATGCTGGTGTAAGGGCTTCAGTGGGGCCAGCGGGGGCATGATGGCCCGGCCTCAAAAAGACCCAGAGGGAAAGGAAACCAATGATCACCCACATCGTGCTGTTCAAACTGCTGCAGTGCACCCCCGAGAGGGCGGAGGAAGCTAAAAGGGTCCTGGCCGGGATGGCGGGCCGGGTTCCGGAGTTGCGCCACCTGGAGGTAGGGGTGGACGTGATTCACTCGGACCGGTCCTACGACCTGGCCCTGGTGGCCAGGTTCGGTTCCCTGGAAGACTTGCAGGCCTACCAGGTGCACCCGGCGCACCTTGAGGTGCTCAAGTACATGCAGGGAGTGCGGCAGTCGGCCGTGGTGGTGGATTATGAGACTCCCTAGGGTTGGGTCCCATGCCCGACGTCTTTAAAACCCTGCGCCTTGAGGCCGCGGTGGCCGAAAGGGGCGCCACCCTGGACGGGGCCCAGCCCCTGGCCGGGGACGGCTCCGACCGCCGCTTCTTCCGGTTGCTGGGCTCGCCCACCGTGATCCTGCTGTTTCACCCGCACCCGCCCGGCGGGGAGGTCAATGAAAACGACTCCTACTACCTGGTGGGCCGCCACCTGCGGGCGCAAGGGGCGCCGGTGCCGGAGATTTACACCTACTGCCGGCAAGAGTTCTGGATGCTGCTGGAGGACCTGGGGGACGTCAGCCTGGAAGCGGCCGTCAAACGGTCACCCCCGGAAGGCCTGGTGCGCCATTGGTACCGCCAGGCCCTGGAGGTGCTGGCGGCCATGCAGGTCAAAGGCCGGGAAGGCTTCGACCCCGCCTGGTGTTTCGATACCCCCGTGGTGCACCGGCCCTTTTTGTGGGAGCGGGAGTGCGGTTATTTTGTCAGGGCGTTCTTACAGGGGTACCTGAAGCTCAAGGTCACCCTGGAGGACCTGGCCCCGGACCTGGAGCGGCTCCTCACCGGGGCGCTGCCGGCGACGCCCAACTATTTTCTGCACCGGGACTTTCAGTCCCGCAACCTCTTCATCAAGGACGGCCGCCTGCGGGTCATCGATTTTCAGGGGGGGCGGCTGGGACCCCTGGGCTATGACGTGGCGGCGCTGCTCATCGACCCCTACGTCAACCTGAGCCCGGCTGTCCAGGCGGAGTTTCTGGACTACTACCTGGAACGACTCCAGAACCTGATAGACGTGGACCAGACGGCCTTCCGGGAGCAGTACTACCACCTGGCCCTGTGCCGCAACCTGCAGATCCTGGGGGCCTTCGGCTACCTTACCCGGGTCAAGGGCAAGGACTATTTCGCCCGTTATATCCCTGCGGCCCTGACAGGCCTCAGCCGCCGGCTGACGGAGCGGCCGGGGAAATTTCCCCTGCTTTCCCGGCTGGTGGCGGAGCTTAGGTGAGAGAATAGCGGTCAGCAGTCAGCAGTCAGGCAAGACTAAGGATTGGCGCAGGCCACCAAAGGTAGGGTGGGAATGGGTTAATCCTCAGGTTATGGGGCCTGCAGGGGCGCAACTGTGGGTTGGTCCGAAGGTCAGGGCGGACACCTGGGTCCGCCGCCTACAGAAAAATTATTCTTCGCTGGAAAGCGAATGGGTTTCAGATCAGAGGCCAAACCTTGGACCATCTTCTTGCCGCGGCCGAGCAATTCGCATCCCCGGGCCGGGTCCTGGACGTCCGGGAATATGGCAACGGCAATGTCAATGACACCTTCCTGGTAACGGTGCGCAGTGCCCACCCTACCTTACCCCTGGAATTCCCCGGAGAACAGCACTTTATCCTGCAACGCCTCAACCTGCGGGTATTTCCCCGGCCGGAACTGATCATGGGGAACCTCAGCACCGTGAGTGACCACGTGCGCCGGCGTCTTTGGCGCGCCCCCCTCAGCCCCGGCCGCCGCTGGGAGCTGCCCCGGGCGCTGCCCGACCGGGACGGCCGGGACCACTTTATTGACCCCGGCGGGTCGTTCTGGCGGGCCCTCAGCTTTATTGAGGCGGCGCAGACCTTTGACACCATCAAGGATCTGGAGCACGCCAGGGAAGTGGGCTATGCCCTGGGCAGGTTCCACCACCTCCTGAGCGACCTGCCCGCCGCCAGACTGGCCGACACCCTGCCGGGGTTTCACGTGACGCCGGGCTACCTGGCGCACTATGACGAGGTCCTGGCGAGAAGCGGCGCCAGGGAATCCCCCGAAGTGAATTACGGCTTACGGTTGGTGCGGGAGCGCCGGGCCTGGGCCCCGGTCCTGGAGAAGGCCAGGGCGCAAGGCAGGCTCAGTCTCAAGCCCATTCACGGCGATCCCAAGGTCAACAACGTCATGCTGGACACCGCCACCGGGCGGGCCGTCGGCCTGGTGGACCTGGACACCGTCAAGCCCGGCCTGGTGCATTATGACATCGGCGACTGCCTGCGCTCGGGCTGCAACCCCCTGGGAGAAGAAACCGAGCACTGGGAGGCGGTGCGCTTCGAACCCGAACTGTGCCGGGCCATCCTTCAAGGCTATCTCTCCCTGGCCAGAGACTTCCTCACCGGGAACGACTATGCCTTTCTGTACGACGCCGTCCGCCTCCTCGCCTTCGAGCTGGGACTCAGATTTTTCACCGACTATCTGGAGGGCAACGTCTACTTCAAGGTCAGGCACCGGGACCACAATCTGGCCCGGGCCCTGGTCCAATTCAAACTGACCGAGAGCATCGAATCCCAGGCAGCAGCCATTGGCGCTTTCATCCGGGACCTGAGATGAACGGCCAGAGCCTTTCCCTGCCGCCACCCCAGCCCTCCCCCCTCAAGGGGGAGGGGGCAGAAGCAAGAAAGGGGCGGGAAGTGAGCAGCACCGAGTGGGTAGAAAGAAGAGATTTCTTTAGTCGCTAGTGGACTGTTTCATAATTAGCTGGACATAAATTCAGATCCGGAGCGCTGGACTTGGCAGGGTTAAGTCCCCCTTTGAAAAAGGGGGATTTAGGGGGATTTCAAGTGCTTATAAAAATCCCCCCTGACCCCCCTTTAGGAAAGGGGGGTAAAAAAACCGCTTTTCCGATGTTACCTTAATTATGAAACAGACCACTAGGTTTAGTAGGGTACTGGGCGATTCCTTTTCCGAATAAGACTGGGGAATGATTGCATTAAATGAGATTCCCTTATTCCTCGCTGAGATAATCACCCAGAAGTTTCCGGCTATGCTCGTCTTCGTGGCAGTAGACGCAGAGATTCTCCCAGTTGGAGCCATCCGTAGGATTATTCTGGGGATTCCCATCCTTGTGGTGCACCGTTAACAGTTGCCGGTTTCTGTGGGTGAATTCTCGGCCGCACTTGGCGCAAATCATCCCGTGGATCTTCAGGGAGCGCTCCCGGTAATTGTTGGCCGGGGGTTTCATGCGGCTGTCGCCTTCCAACTGTCCCATACAGATATCCGCCCGAAGAAACGACTCATCAGACCTCTCCCTTTCTTGAAAGCAAGCTCTGGCAAGCTTAGCAGGCCCATCAAAATCGGGCTCGGCCCCGGCCCGGAAGCCACGCCGCCGGCGACCCGGTCCCGCGCCAATAATCACCGTGTTTTTCTTAATTTTACTATATCGTTAAGTAATCTGCCACGCCTTTGACCGAGGGGAGAAAGTTTTGCTGTCCGGTCCTGCCAGCGTTTCCGGTCTACCCAGAATCGTTTCATTCTATTATACTCGCCCTACGGCGAAAAAGATGCCAGCGCTTCACGCTTTAAGGGGATGAGACCGGAGATGGCTGCCACAGAAACGACCCCCATGGGCCAACCGCAGAAGTCGTCGTTCTGGCAGCAGACCAAAGGCCTGACGTGGCCTTTCTGGGCCGCCAACGTCATGGAGATGATCGAACGGCTGGCCTACTATGGCGTGCGGGTCGTCATCCCCATCTATATCGCCCAGGCCGATGAGATGGGCGGACTCCACTTCAGCCAGGCCGACAAGGGGTTCATCTTCATGTGGTGGGCCCTGGTGCAGTCTGCCTTGCCGGTGTTTACCGGGGGATTCGCCGACCGCTACGGGTACAAGAGGCAGGTCGTGATCGCGGTCTTGTTAAAAGCGCTGGGGTACGTCATGATGGCCAGCCAGCGGGCGTTTTGGCCGTTCTTTACCGGCTGCCTGGTGCTGGCCGCGGGAACCGCGGTCTTCAAGCCGCCCATCCAGGGGACCTTTGTCAAGACGCTGACGGAGAAGACCTCCGGAGTGGGCTGGGGTTTTTTCTACATGGTGGTCAACATCGGCGGTTTCCTGGGCCCCCCGCTGGCGCATTTTCTGTACGGGTTCTCCTGGCCCATGGTCTTCTACGGCTGTGCCGCGCTGGTCAGCCTGAATCTGTTGTGGCTTCTCACCTACCGTAGAGTTGATTCAGGGGCCGACAAATCCACCAATGTCTGGCAGGTGGTGGTCACCACGGCCCGGCAAATCCTCAACGCTCGGCTTCTCGCCTTCATTCTCATCGCTTCGGTATTTTGGGCGGTGCTGATGCAGCTTTGGGACATGCTGCCCAATTTCATCGTAGACTGGGTCGACAGTTCCTCGGTAGCACAACATCTGCCGGAGTTTATGCTTTCCCGCAATCTGTCCCGAGGCCCCCAGATCGCCCAGGAGTGGGTGATCAATCTCAACCCCTTTCTCATCATTCTGTTTGTGGCGCCGCTATCCTGGTATGTCAACCGGAGGATGAGGCGGCTCACCTCCATGTTTATCGGCTTTGTCATCGCCAGCCTGGGGGTTTATGCCGCCGGCGCCAGCATGTCCATTTACACCTGCCTGGCCGGCATCGCCTGCTTCTCCGTCGGGGAGATGATGTGCTCACCCAAGATGAACGAGTACCTGGGCGTGATTGCGCCTGCGGACCAGAAGGCGCTCTACATGGGCTATGCCAACATCCCCCTGGCCATCGGTTGGGGCTACGGGTCTTTGGTCGGCGGGCAAATCTATCAACGCGCCGGAGAAAAGGCCGGACTGGCCCTGCGGTACCTATCCGAAGTCCTGAAGGTGCCTGAGCTTCCGGACCGCTCCCATGCCTTCGCCACCTTGACCCAGATGCTGGGCCAGACCCCGGCGCAGACGACTCGGCTCTTGTGGGACATGTACGATCCCAGCCGCGTCTGGACCCCCTTTGCCATCGCGGGCATCCTGGCCGCCCTGGCCTTATTTGTCTTCAATCGCTTTGCCAGGCGGTGGCAGGACGTCAACGCCTGACAGGCCGGAGCCGGGAGTTTTCTATCAAGGATTGCCTGGTTATGGAAGAACCGCAGCCGTCAGGTTGGTTTTACCGTTTGTCTCCCCACCTGGTGATCCGTACCCGGTGGCACCCTCATGGGGCCGGGAAATCGGAACAGGTTCTGCTGGTGAAGAGCGGCGAGGCCTTTCCTCCAGGCCATCCCACCACCCGCCTATGTCTGGACCTGCTCCGGCAGGCTCTGGCGGTGGGAGGGGTGAACCGCCTGTTGGATATGGGCTGCGGCACCGGCGTACTGGGCCTGGCGGCCGCAGCCCTGGGGGTCCCCTGGGTGGTGGGGGTGGATATGGCGCGGGGGGCGGCGGGGATCACCCGGGAGAACGCCCGGGAAAATGGTCTGGCCGGTCCGTTAATGGTGGTGCAGGGTTCCACCGAGTGCCTTAAGGTCCCCTTCGACCTGGTGGTGGCCAACCTTCCCTGGGAAGTCCAGATGGACAAGGCGCCGGAGCTTGACCGTCTGGCTGCTGCCCAGGGCCTCCTCATCCTCTCGGGGTTCCGCGACGACCAGGAGAACCTTTTACTGGAGAGCTACCTGAAGCTGGGGTGGTCCCTAAGCCAACGATTAGTCAAGGAATTCTATCACCCCGAGCTTCCTTCGGACCTAAGCTTCACCTGGGTGGCCTGGTTGCTGGCTAGCCGTTGCCGACGGAGGCCGCCAGCCGGCGGCCGCCAGGCGGAGCAGGCGCGGTCTCAGTAGAGGAGGTACCGGGCGCGCTGGCGGCGGAAGTTATCCAAGCCGGGCTGCCACCGGCGGCGAATGTTCCGGGGATCATCACCCTGCTTGATGGCCTGGAGGACTTCAGGCGCGCCCATCATGCCCAGGGTCCGGTCGATCTGAAACTTCCCCGGATAAAGACGGTACAACGCCGCCGCCAACTCGATGCCCAGGGCCGGCCCATCCAGGGCGGCCCGATCCACCAGGCGCAGACGGACCCCTTCGCACCTCTGCCCGCGGCCGCGGCTGTCCTGGGGCACGAAGGCCACGGGCTCGAAGGCGACCCCGGCGATCTGCCGCCGGCTCAAATAAAGGGCCAGCCGATCGCCGGAAATCCAGGGAGCGCCCACGACTTCAAAGGGGGTGGCGGTGCCGCGACCCACGCTCACATTGGCGGACTCCACCAGGGCCACCCCGGAGTAGAGGATCGCCTGGGTCAGCGACCGCAGGTTGGGCGACGGATTGACCCAGGGCAAACCGGTGTCGTCGAACCACATCTCCCGCCGATACCCCTCCATCCGGACGACGTGCAACCTGGCGCCCAGGGCCTTCTCCCGGTTGAAGAGCTGGGCCAGCTCTCCGGCCGTCATGCCGTAGCGCACCGGCAACGGGAAGTAACCGATAAAGGACCGTAAACCGGGGTCCAGCACCGGCCCCTGCACGATAGCTCCCGAGACGGGGTCGGGCCGGTCCAGCACATAGAAGTCGAGACCCGCGGCCGCCGCCGCCTCCATGGCGTAGGCCATGGTGGTGATGTAGGTATAGAAGCGGGCGCCCACGTCCTGGATGTCGTAGACCAGGGCGTCCAGCCCGCTGAAGCATCCGGGCCGTGGGCCGTTTGACTGCGCCGTACAGGCTGTAGACGGGCAGCCCGGTGGCCGGGTCCCTGCCGGAGTCGACCTGGGCGTCGAGATTGCCGAACAAACCGTGCTCCGGGCTGAAGATGGCGCGCACCTTGACGCCGGGGGCCTGGAGCAAGCGGCTAAGCGTCGAGCGCCCGGCGGCGTCGATGCCGGTGTGATTGGTGATCACCCCGATCCTTTTCCCCACCAGGGGGGCGAAACCGGAGGCGGCCAGGACCTCGATCCCCGGCCGCACCCGGTCGGGTCCGTCACTCTGCCCGTGGCCCGGGTCGCGGCCGGCGCCGCCCAGGGCGGCGACTCCGGCCGGCGGCCCCATGGGCACGGCCGCGGCCACGGCCGCCGCGATCCCGGCCCTGAGCGCCTTGACCTGCCCTTTGCCATTGGGGTGCAGCCGGTTGGTGAGAATGATGAGGAAGGTTTTAGACCGCGGTTCGATCCACAGGGACGTTCCGGTATAGCCGGTGTGCCCGAAAGAGCCGGCCGGGAAAGAGGCGTTGAAGTCCTTGCTGTAGGGCGAGCGGATATCCCAGCCCAGACCCCGCAGCGCCGAAATTCCCGGGAGGCGCTGGGGCTTGGTCATGGCCGCCACCGCCGCCGGCACTGAGAAGTACGCTGCCCCTGGCTGACGCCGCCATCGATGAGCATCTGCGCCAAGACGGCCAGATCGTCGGCGGTGGAGAACACCCCGGCATGACCGGCCACCCCGCCCAGGCGATAGGCGGTGGGGTCCTGCACTTCGCCGCAGCGCAGGCTGCCGTTTTGCACGTCGCAGGGCGCCATGCGGGCTTGCTGGGCGCCCCGCGGCTTAAAGGAGGTGTCGCGCATCCCCAGCGGCCCGAAGATCTTCTGGGCGCAGTAAACGTCCAGCGGCTGGCCCGAGACCCGGCGCACCACCTCACCCAGCACGATGAAATTGACGTCGCTGTAACGGAATTTGGTGCCGGGAGGGTTTACCGGCCGATCCGCGGCAATGACCGCCAGCGCCCCCTGGTAACCCGACCAGCGGGCCCGGGGATTCACTTCGGCCCGCAGACCGGAGGTGTGGGTCAGGAGCTGCCGCAGGGTGATGCGCCCCTTGCCGTTGGCGGCGAATTCCGGCCAATAGGCGGCCACGGGATGGTCCAGGCTGAGAAGGCCGCCATCGACCAGCTGCATGACGGCGGTGGTGGTGGCCACCACCTTGGTGAGGGAGGCGAGGTCGAAGACGGTGTCCACGGTCATGGGCTGGGGCCGGGGCTCCAGGCAGCGGAGACCGAAGGCCTTGCGGTAGACGATCTTGCCGTTATGGCCCACCAGGACCACGGCCCCGGGGAGGTGGCCGGCGGCGATCTCTTTCCGGGCCACCGCCTCAATCCGGGCGAAGCGCCGGGCGTCGATTTCGGGGGCCGCGGGCTGCGGCTCCGGGCGGGTTTCCGGCGCCGGCACCTCCACTCTCCCCATCGGCAGCGGCGCCGGGGCGCACCCGGCCAGACCAGCGAGGATGACCCCCACGGCCACCGCGGCGAGAGATTTACCGGCAGGCATTTGCGCCATCCTTGAGCATGCAGTTAAGCAATTTTTTTACACCTGATTTCCCTGACAGAGCCCGACGTTCACGATCGCAGCCGACGGTAAAAGACCCGCTTCACCACTTCTGCGGCGGTGATGTAAAGAATTAAAATCAAGCCGATCATCAGGAGAAATTCCACGCGGCAGCGGTTGGAAATTAAAAAGCACCGCCAAGGGGGTGTAAGGAAAGATAACCGTCACCCCGACCACCAACAGAGTCGTTCCCAGTAAATATCTCCCCGGCATGCTTTTAAAAAACGGTTGGCGGCTGCGAATCACCAGGACGATCACCGCCGCAGAAATAACCGACTCTTGAAACCAACCGGTCCTGAATTGCTCCGTAGTGGCATTAAGGATGAGCAGCAGCGCTCCGAAAGTGAGGTAGTCAAAGACTGAGCTGACAATCCCGAAGGTAATCATAAATTTGCGAATAAACTTGAGGTCCCAGCGCCGGGGTTTCTCCACCAGTTCGCGGTCCACCGAGTCGGTGGCGATGGTCATTTCCGGAAAATCCGTCAACAGATTGGTGAGCAGGATTTGCTTGGGCAGCAGGGGAAGAAAGGAAAGAAAGAGGGAAGCCCCGGCCATGCTGAACATATTACCGAAGTTGGCACTGGTGGCCATGAAGACGTATTTGAGGGTATTGGCGAAGGTCATCCTGCCTTCCTGCACCCCCTGCACCAGGACCCCCAGGTCTTTTTCCAAGAGCACGATATCGGCGGCCTCCTTGGCCACATCCACGGCGCTGTCCACGGAGATGGAGACATCGGCGGCGTGGAGGGCTGAGGCATCGTTAATCCCGTCTCCCATGAACCCCACCACATTTCCAGCCTTCCGCAGGGCGAAGATGATGCGCTCCTTCTGATTGGGCTCCACCTCTGCAAAGATCCCGGTTAGCTGCACCTTCTTTAACAGCGCGGCGTCACTTATGCGGTTGAGTTCGGGCCCGGTGAGCAGGTGAGGGTTTAAGAACCCTACCTGCCGGCCCACATTGGCAGCCACGATGGAGTTATCCCCCGTGATAATTTTCAGGGACACACCCAGGCGTTTCATCTCTTTAATGGTTTCGGCGACCCCTGGCTTGGGCGGATCGTAGAGCAACAAGAATCCCAGGAAGGTCAAACCGGTTTCTTCGTTCTTGCCGATGGCCGCGGCTGCTCCCATATGGCGGTACGCAATCCCCAGGGTGCGCAGGCCCTGCTCGCTAAATCCGGCAAAATTTTTCTGGATTTCCTCTTGCACCGTATCCAACCCCACGATCTCGCCCCGGGAAGTCTCCGCCGTGGCACAGACCGCCAGCACATTACGAAGGGCCCCTTTCATGATCATCAGGTGGTCGTCATCCTTGGCCACCAAGACACTCAATCTCTTGCGAATAAAGTCATAAGGCACTTCGTCCAACTTCCGGTAGCCGGAGACCTCGGGACAGCAATAGCGCCGGATCGCTTGATCGATGGGATTGGCAAAGCCGGTCTCATATAATGAATTCAGGTAAGCATAAAGCAGGACTTTGGCCGCTTCCTGACCATCCAGGTCCAGGGCGGAATGTACCTCCACCAAGCCCGCGGTGAGGGTGCCCGTCTTATCCGCACAGAGCACATTCATGGACCCGAAGTTTTCAATGGAGGCCAGCCTCTTGACGATCACCTTATGCAGGGCCATGCGTTTGGCGCCCATGGCCAGATTAATGCTGATGATGGCCGGCAGCAATTGGGGAGTAAGCCCCACCGCCAGGGCCAGGGAGAAGAGAAAGGCCTCCAGGACCGGACGGGCCAGATAGACGTTAATTGCGAAGATGGCTATTACCAGCAGCAAGGTTACTTCCATGAGGAAGTAGCCAAACTGCTTGACTCCCCGTTCAAATTCAGTCTCCGGCGCCCGGAGTTTCAGCTGCCCGGAAACCTTGCCGAACTCGGTTTCACTCCCGGTCAAAACCACCAGTGCGGTGGCAGTGCCACTGACCACGTGGGTGCCCATAAAAAGAACGTTGGTCCTGTGGCTGAGGGGCGTCTCGGGGGGCAAGACCCCCGCCGTTTTCTCCACCGGAAAGGTTTCTCCCGTCAAGGTGGCTTCATCCACAAATAGATCCTTTGATTCGAGGATGAGGGCGTCTCCCGGGATGATATCGCCGGCATTGAGGATAATCAGATCACCCGGGACTATTTCTTCCAGAGGAATTTCCTCCGGTTCACCCTGGCGCTTAACCGTTCCCTTGATCTGCACGATGGCCAACAACTTGGTCACCGCGTTGGTGGCGCCCCGCTCCTGCCAGAAGCCGAGAAGGCCGCTGGCCAGTAAAATTGCCAGGATAATCAGGGCATCGGTGTGGTTTCGGAGGGCAAAAGATAATCCGCAAGCGAACAGGAGGATGAGGATGATCGGGCTCTTGTATTGCGACAGCAGCAAGGTCAAGGAGTCGGTGCGCTTCTTCGGACGCAGAAGATTGGCGCCGTACAATGCCAACCGCCGCCCGGCTTCATCCTGGCTCAGGCCCTGGGAGGTGGTCTCCAGCTGCTCCAGCAGAGCAGTTGAGGGAATACTCCAGAAGGATGAAGAAAGTTGCTGCCCCATCGGGTGATTCTTCCCTTTAACTCCAGGATGGGCAAATTTTTACCAACTTCAGGCCTTACTCCTGGCCGCGGTCGTTGGTATCCCGGTTGTGGTTCCCGCGGTCGCTGCTGCCACTCTCCTTTTTCCCATTGTCCTCTTTCCCGCGGTCGTGGTTCTCGTGGACATCGTTGAACTTCCCCTTGGGGTAGATATTACGCGGGTTCCAGAACATCCAGCCGCTGGCGCCGAAATCCTCCGCGGCCTTGATCTGGATGCGCATCCTGGGCTCGTCGAAATTACCGCCACGGAAGGCGTAATCCCGAAAGGCTTGCAGCCAGGGGCGGAAGCGCAGGGGAGAGACGCCCGTGCGCTCCTGGGCCCGTTTCAGCGACAGGTCCACAATTTCATAAGGGTGCTGCACCGGATTGCGGTAGTTGGGAATCCCCAGATGGTAACCGGAGGGATAGAGCATGGGCGAGACCACGTCCACGGCATTGACGGTCTCGTGGATCTTCTGGCCGATGCCGGTATCGTCCAGGTTCCACAAGACGTAGCCGAAGATATCCGCGGCCACCATGACGTTGTAAGGGCACCAGCGCCTGGTGGGCCGCCTTCAGAAAGCCGGTGACGGCCCGGGTGCGGGTCTCCTGGTTGGACGGCTGCGAAAACACCACCCCCGTGGTGTCGGGACAGCGGACGTAATCGAACTGAATCTCATCGAAGCCCAACTCCGCCACGGCCTTGGCGATGGCGATGTTGTAATCCCAGACCTCCCGGCGGAAGGGATCGACCCAGCGCAGCTTTTCCCGGTCCCGGAATACCCCGCCGCCCTTTTTGACGGCCCACTGCGGTTTGGCGGCGGCCAGGGGATCGTCCTTGAAGACCACGATGCGGGCGATGAGGTAGAGACCCTGCTCCTTGAGGCTGGCCATGAGGCGCCTGGCATGTCCTTGACCAGGATCACCTTCTGGGCGCCGATCTCCTCGGCCAGGGGGATGTCCACCTTGAAGGGGATGATGCCCCGGTCGCCCTTCACGTCGATGACCAGGGCGTTCAGGTGGTTCGTCTTAATAGTCTCCAGGGCGGCGTTCCGCAGTTTGGTGCTGGCGATGCCGTAGACCGTGAGATAAAGCCCCTGCACCTTGAAGGGGGTTAGTTCAATCTCCTTGGGGGGGTTACCCAGCTCCGAGACGGCGATTTCCCGCCGGGCATAACCCGGGGCCCGCAGCATGACCGTCTCCCCGATGCATTCGAGGCGGAAATAACCGTCCCTGCCGGTGTGCGCCACCTCATCGGCCAGGGTGACCAGGGCCCCTTCGACGGGCTCCTTGGTTTGGGCGTCCACGACCTTGCCCTCATAGGCGGCCTGCGCCGCGCTGGCGAGAAACAGGAACCCGATCAGGATCAGTAAGGGCATACGGAGTCTCTTCATGCATTCCTCCCTCGGCTGCCGACCTTACCAGCCGGAGCAGAGTAATTTTTTCTCAGCATTCTTTCCGCCTACTCTTTCCTCAAGAGTAACAGTAATAAAAGGCTGCCGGAGTCAATTAATGGGGACTTGGCCCGTGATAGCCGAGGCTGTTCTTTCAGTCCCGCATGGTACGGAGTCCGATATTTTTCCGGGGCCAACCGGGTAAGCGGACACACTGTGGTTCACCAGCGAGTCCGCCCGGCACTGAAACTGGGGACTGCTTGACCGCAGTCCCTTGGCACCGGATCAGCAGCCGAAAATGAAGAAAAGTGCGCCGATACTCAGTAACAAGCCAAATTTCTTAACCATTACTCCCCCCTCCTTTGAAAAATGATGGTTTTTCGTGATTCCGCCGCCCCGCCGCCCCGCCCGCCTTAGTGGCGATACATCCTTCTAATTCAGCCCCTAATCCCAGCTAATAGGTCTTATGTCCCTTTTCCTCGGCCCGACCGGTGATGATAGCGGCAAAGTTTTTGGTGCCGTCGCCGTTGACCATCAAGTAGCGGGGCAGCGCCATGATCTTTTCGGATTTTCTCGCATGACGGCGATCGATGCTGAAGGCCGCCACGTACCCCGCCTTCGAAGCCTCATTTTCCAGGTAGTCGTCATAGATGCCGAAGGGCCAGGCCAGCAGGTCCACCGTGCTCAGCCGTTTTTCCAGCACGGCCTTGGACTTTTGAAGCTGGGAGTCCACCAGCTTCTGATATTCGGCGGGCTTGAGTTTCTTCTTTTCCCGCTTGAAATTGGGATGCCAGAAGGTGTGCGACTGCAGGTCGAACAGCCCGGTTTGCTGCACTTCTTTCAACTGCTCCCAGGTCATGGCGTAGGAGGCGTTGGAAATGGCCGACGGATAGATGAACAGGGTTACGGGAATGCCGTATTTGCGCACCAGGGGCAGCATCTCGGTATAGACCGTCTTGTGAGCGTCGTCCGCGGTGATCACCACCGATTTGGGGGGCGGCGGCGGGCCTTCGCCCCGGAGGTAGTTCACCAGGGTCCTGAGGGGGATGACCGTGTACTGGTTGTCCTTGAGCCACTTGAGCTGCGACTCGAAAACCGCGGTGGTCACCGTCATCCCGTCGGCCACCGACGGCCCGAACCGGTGGTAGACCAATACGGGAACGCTGACCTCATCTTCGGCCACCGCGGTCAGACAAGAGAAGCACATGATCAGCAAAGTAATTGCGGCCAGAAATCGGAGGATACGAGCCATATTCTATTTTCCCTTAAAGTTTAAGTAGTTGCCGTAAATTATGAACCTTCGTCTCACTCCAAACCACGGCGGCTGGCGCCAGGTCGGCCAAGCCATGGGGCCCGGTTTAATCTTGATTGGGGTGAAGATCGCACCTCTCAAAAATCGTAGTTAAAGAACACGTCGGCCCCGGAGTTGCGGGTTCCCAGCTGGGATTCGACGCTGAAGTTTTTGTTGATCTTGTAGTCGATGTGCACCTGGCGCTCGTACTGGCCCCGCTCTTCGTTGAAGTTGCGCTGGTAAGAGACGCTGACGTTCTGGGTGATCTTCTTCTCGACCCCCAGGGTGGCCCGGCCGCCCGCCGTGCCGCTTTTCACCGCGACGCCGCCGCTCAGGAAGGGGACGCTGCCCCCCAGGAGCTCGCTGATCTTTTTAGAGGTGATGCCGCCCAGGACCCCCAGGGTCTGGGCGCCCAGGGCATAGTACTGGTCCTTGGTGAGGCTGGCGGTGGGAGCCCCGAAGACCAGGTAGGAGAGCACGTCCGCCGGAGGCAGGGGCGGCTGGCTTTCCAGGCGGATGTTAGGGTTGGTCACGGTGCCGGTCACCGCCAGCACCAGGGTGATCTCATCCATCTTATGGGTGGCGTTGCCTTCCACGGTGATGGGTTGGCCAGGGACGCCGGGCAAAAACATGCTGGCCCGCTCCACTTTGAACTCCCTTTCCTGCACGTCCACCGTGCCCTTGAGGGCGCGGATCTCGCCGCCCAGGACCATTTTCTGGTCCGGCTTTTTTATGGCTTTGAGTTTGCCGGTGAGCTCCACCTGCCCGACGGGGTCCTTCAGCCAGACGTTGCCCGGGGACTCAAGGCTCACATCCACCCGCATATTGCGGTACACGGCCGGGGCCGGGCCGGCCTCCTTGGGTTTAGGCTTGTGGGTCACCAGCACAATGTCCGGGTCCTGGGGGGAACGGAAGAAGGTGGGCCGGAATTGGGCCTTGGGCACCACCAGGCTGCCGGTGGCCACCAGGGCGCTCAAGGGGCCGCTCAGGTCCACCCGGCCGTTGCTCCAGATCTGGTTGCCGCCCCGGTTCAGCACCAGGAAGTTATCCGCCTGGGCCCGGAGCCGGGCGGCGGTGCCCCCTGCCAACTCCAGGTCCCCGGCCAGGCGCAGGGTGCCGTCGCTGATGAGGGTGATTCCCGGAATCGTCACCTTATCGCCCAGCAGGCGGATTTCACCGGGAGCCAGTTGGTAAGGGGTTCCGGCCTGGGTCAGCTGCACGCAGCCCTCGCCCCAGCGGATGTAGCCAGAGACCTGCGGCTGGTGCGGGTCGCCCCGCATCTCCACCAGGAGGTCCAGCGGGCTCTGGGCGCCCTGGACTTCCTTGCTGAGGTAGGTCAACAGGCAAAGGTTGGCCTTTTGGCCCTGGACCCGGAGGTAGAGGTCCTGGTGGCCCAGGGCGAATTTCAGCGGCAGGAGGCTGAGGCTGACCGGCACCGCCCCCTTCCAGGTCAGGCGGGAATGCTGGATGCCTTCTTCCAGGTAGCCGTCCAGTTGCAACCGCTCGCCCTCATAACTCAGGGTGGTGGTCAGGGTTTGCAGGGGAATGTCTCTGATCTTCCCGGACTCCAGGGACAGGCTGCCGTTGATGATGGGAGACCGGGGGGCGCCGGCCAGAGTGAGCTTGCCATTGATCTTACCCTGGGCGGGCAGGCCCGGGGGGCTCAGCAGCCCGGCCTCCAGATTCTTAACTTCCAGGCGGCCCGAGACCTCCTGGCCTCGCACCAGGCCTTGCACCGTGACCAGGCCCCCATCCACCTGAAACGCGGCCTCAGAGATTTCCCACCCGGGCAGGAGGCGCACCTGGAAGGGGGCGCGGTTCTTCAGAGCCAGGCGTTGATCCTGCCAGGAAAGCTGGTTGACCAGGACCAGCAGGGGACGCTCCCGCAGGTCCGCGGCGCCGGTCAGCTGCAGCCGGGGATACTTGGCAGAGGCGGCGGCCATCTGAAAGGCCCAGCGTCCCGCCTCGCCCCGGGCCGACAGGTTGACCCGGGAGAAGGCGCCGGCCCCGATGCGGAGCTGGGTCCCCTGAAGCTGGACCTGGCCGGATTGAGGGGGCCAGCCGGTGAGGTTGGCGGAAAAACTGGCCGCCTCCAGGTGGACGCCTTGAAAGGAGAGCTTCTTCCCTCTGGCCGTCAGGCTTCCCTGGGGTTCTTTCCAGGGGCCCTTGACCGCGCCTTCCGCGGCAAGATGGGCGAAGGCCGCCGGCGTGGGAACGGGCAGCCCCCGGGAGCCGGAAACTTCGGCGGTGAATCTAACATCCAGCCCCGAGGGCGTGAGGTCGCCCTTTAAGGTGGCAGACACCCCCGCCAGGCGGAGGCTGGCCTCGTCGAGATGCAGCTTTTTGCCTTCCAGGGCGAACCGGCTCCGGAAGTTCTCCAGGGGTTGGCCCGCCAGGCGGCCTTTGGCCTCCAGATTGCCCGCCAGTTGGGCTTGGGCCAGGGAGTAGCCGGGAGGCAGGCGAAACTTGCCGGCAAAGAGGCCGCTCAGAGTCGTACCCGCGGCTTTGACCAGCCCCAAAAGGGCCGGTTGGAACTCCGCCATCTTCAGGGTGAGATCCCCGGAGGCGCCGGCCTGGCCCACCGGCAGGAGCTGGCCCCGGGAGTCCAGGGTAAGGGCGCCGAAATTGCCCTCCGCCTGGGCGTGCAGGTCCTGGCTCCGGGCGTTGCCGGAGAGGGTCAGCGTCAGAAGCTTGACCTTGACTTCCCGGTACTGGAACGGCTCCAGGTTAAGCTGGGTCTCGACCTTCTCGGGGTTCCAAGGGAGTCCCCGGCCTTTAAGGGAGAGGTGGGCGGTCACCGGGCTCAGGCCTTCAATCTTTCGGGCTTCCAGCCCCCGGATCTCCTGGAGTTGGGCCGTGGTCAGGCCCTGCAGGTCCAGGTCCAGTCCGAACACCGGGGCCGCCGCCCGGGCGTCGAGCCGGCCTTTCAGGTCAAACTTGGCCTCTCCCACCCCGCCGGCCGCGGCCACCTGCATCCCCTGGGGGGCGCCGCTGAAGCTGAACCTCCCGGCCAGGTCCCAGGGGGCCGGCCACCGGGTCCAGAACTCGTGGATGGCCTCCCCCTTAAGGGGCCCCAGCCGCCCCGTCAGCTTGCAGGAGAGGTCCTTGAGGGGTTCGCAGATCTCGCCCTTCAGGTCCAGGACCGGCTGGCCCGCCAGCTTCAGGGCCAGGGAGCCGATCCTGGCCAGGTCCGGGCTGTAGCTGAAGCGGGTGTTAAGTTCGGCCCGCCCCTGGGGGGTGGTGACTCCCAGGTCGGCCTCCCGGACATCGAGCTTTCGCTGGGGAGTGCCCCAGTGGTAAAGGTTGACCGCGGCCTTGAGGTCCAGGTCGGTATAGCGCCGGGTCACGCCGTCCCGGGTGAGTTCGATGTCGCCGTGTTCCACCACGATCCCGGAAAAGTCGATTTCCCGCAAGAAAAACCCGGTTAGCAACCCAGGCGGCTGGGAGGGGGACTCCGGCGCCGGGGGCGCCAGGCGGCTGAAGTTCCAGCCCCCGTCTTCCTGAACCGGGTAGAAGTGGGGATTGACCAGGGCCAGCCTGGCGATGACCGGATAGAGCGCGGTGAGGGACCGGGCCGAGAGGCGCAGCTCCAGGCGGTCCGCCCGGAGCAGCACCCGGCCCTGGGGCCCGGTGAGGACCAGATCTTTGTAAGTGAGGCCCGTCACGGGGTTTCCCAAGATCTCCCTGGCCGTGATTTTGCCGTTAATCTTGCTTTGGGCCAAGTCAAGGAGTTGGGTCCCGCCCCAGTTCCAGAAGGCGTCCGGCAGGAGGCCGCACCGGCCCTGGCCCGCCAGGGCCGGGAGGAGGGCGGCGGTGAACAGGGCAATAACTAGACGCCTCAGCATAACGGTCTCCCCTTAAAAACCATAGCCGATGGTAAAGTGTATCTGATAGACCCGGTCCCGGTTGGGATCGATGCGATTAATCGGAAAGGCCACGTCCACCCCAATGGGCCCGATGGGGGAAAGATACCGTAAACCTACCCCGGGGGAATACCTCAACTGCCCCGGGTCAATGTTTCTGGCTTTAAAATATACATTGCCCGCGTCCATGAAAACCACCCCGCCGATCTTGCTGCCATAAACCGGTAGGGGCAGGGGAAAGCGGCCCTCAAGGCTGGCTTCAATCACCGCGTCCCCCCCGATGGGGACGCCGCTGGCGTTGCGGGGCCCCAGGTAATCCAGCTTGTAGCCCCGGACGCTGTTGGCGCCGCCGCTGAAGAACCGCTTCTGGATGGGGATCTGCTCGGTGGACTGCATGGGCTGGATGAGGCCGAACTTCAGGCGGCCCGCCAGCACGAAGCCGGAGTCGCCCAGGGCGTGGTAGCGCTTGGCCTCCACCACCGTCTGGGCGTATTGCAGCCCGGAGCCCAGGAAAGTGGGGGCCACTTCGTTGCTGAAGGTGAGGATGCCGCCCTTGGTGGGCTCGATATGGTTGTCCACCGTGTCTTGCCGCAGACCGAAGATGACGAAGGAGGCCCGGTAGATTTTTTCCGGTGCGGTGCCCTGGAGGCGGATCAGGGTCTCCAGCGGGATGCTGAAGGGCCGGGAAAACTCCAAGCCATAGCCGAGATAGTAGCGGATATCCAGGGCCAGGTCGTGTTCCAGCCGGGCCTGGGTAAAATAGGCCTGGTCGGTGAACCCGGGGAGATCCCGGTGCCGGGCGCCGGTCTGCTGCACGAAGTCGAAGTTGCTGTCGAACACCACCGGGTTGGTGAAGGTTTCGGTGACCAGGTAGCCCAGGCTGGAGTAGCGGCTGTCCAGGTCCAGGAGCCGGCCGCCGCCCCACAGGTTGCGGTAGCGCAGCCCCAGACGGGCCCGCAGCTTGTCTTCGTCCCCGTACCCCAGGCCCAGCTTCAAGGCGCGCTTCTTTTTTTCCTCCACCTGGATGAGGATGGGGATATTCCGCTCGCCGGCAGGCACCTCCTCCGGGGTGAGCACCACGCTCTTGAAGAGATCGGTGGCGTAAAGCTTCCGCTGGGTCTTGAACAGCTCCTCCAGGGAGAAAATTTCCCCCTCTTTGAAAGTCACCCTCTCCAGGATGGCCTTGACCGGGGTTTCCAGCTTTTCCGGATCCTTGACCCTGGTGGCGCCGAAGTAGGCAATGGCGCCGGGCTCCACCTTGAGATGGATGGTGGCGGTGTTTTTCTCTTCGTCCAGCAATATCCGGCCCTGCACCGTGACCCGGGGATAGCCGTGGTTGGGCAGATAGTTGAGGTAGAGATTTTTCAGGCCGTCATAAGCTTTTTCGACATAGCGGTCCCCAGGCTTTAAAGGCCATTTTTCCTTCAGTTCCTCCAGGTCCAGATAGGTGTCCTTGAGGTCAACCTCCACCTGAGTGACCTTGACCCAGGGCCCTTCCTCGATGACCAGCGTGACGTTCACTTCGCCGCCCGGCAAGTACTCGATCCCGGGCTTGATTTGGGTATGGTAAAAACCCTGGCGGCGATAGAAATCCTTAAGCCGCTCCACGTCGTAGTCCAGGTCCACCGGGCGAAAGGTGGGGGCCTTTTTCCAGGGCGGCCAAAACGAGGGCAGCTTGATGGACAACTCTTTTTTGAGGTCCTCCTGTTTTACCGTTTTGGCGCCCACGATGCGAAAAGAATGCAGGGTAAGGGATCCGGTTCCCGGCTCCGGCGGCTCGGCCCCCCTACCCGGGGCCGGGCTCCCCAGGAGGGCCGCCAGAGTGAGAATTGCCAGGCTTCGGGTCAGGAAGGTCTCCACCTGCATGGGCCGGATAAGCACTCCCAATTATTCTACCCTGGGGTTTCGGGGCCGCCACAACTCCGGGAAAAGCCTGGGCTGCCGTCCCTGCCGGGAGGGCGGCGCCGCGGGCCGGCGCAACAACTCCGGAGGCAGGTCCTGAACCAGGGGCGAGACCCCGGCCCGCCGTCTCTTGCCCCAGACGGTGCGCACCCGGGAGCAGGTGAGGAAGACCTGGCGAGAAGCCCGGGTCAGCCCCACGTAAAACAGGCGCCTTTCTTCCTCCGGGTCTGAGAGATATTCCCCTTCCGGTTCCCAGGGAAGGAGGCCGGCCTCAAAGCCGGCAATGAAAACGTAAGGGAATTCCAGTCCCTTGGCGGCGTGCAAGGTGAGAAGCTTAACCCGCTCCGCGGCCAGGTCCAGGCCGTCCCATTCGGGGCCCACCCCTTCCCGGGCCTGCAGGCAGGGGATGCCGGCCTCGGTGAGGCGGCGCTCCAGTTCCGGGCCCAGGGCGTGCAGCCGATAAAGGACCGCCACATCCCGCAAGGCGGCCGGCTCCGGCCGGTCCGGATGGCGGAGGCCCGCGTCTTCCAGGGCGTAGTGGGTCAGGCCTCCCACCAATCTTTCGATCTCTTTGGCGATGGTCCGGGCTTCGGCCGCCTCGGAGGGGGCCTCCAGGAGCACCAGGGGCTCGGCGCCGGCCTGATGGGTGAGCAGGGGGCCTGCTGCCCCCGCCGGCGCAGCCCGGAACCGGCCGGCGGCCATAAGGAGTGGCCGGGGCAGGCGGTAGGTCTCGGGGAAACTCAAGGCCACCGCGCCCGGCCAGTCGGCCAGGAACCGGGAGAAGTACCGGGGGCTGGCGCCCCGGAAACCGTAAATGGCCTGGTCCGGGTCGCCGATGACCATGATCTCCGCTTGGGGGCCCGCCAGGGTTCGGAACAGGCGGTATTGGGCTTCATTCAGGTCCTGGTACTCGTCCACCAGCAGGTGGCGGAAACCGCGGCAGGCCTCCCTCAATGCCGGCTGCCGGGCATAAAGCAGGGCGGGCCGGGCGATGAGGTCCTCGTAGTCCCACAGGTTTTGCCCTTCCAGGGCGGCCTCGTAGTCCCGGTAGGCCGCCAGATGCCGGGGCTCCGGGGCGCCGTCCACGTCCTCCGGGTATTGCAGGGCCTGCTTCCAGAAGGTGATCTGCTTCTCCAGGGCGGCGAAGGGCAGCTTATGGTTCCGGGCGATCTCCCGGATGAGGCGGCGGCGGCGCTCTTCATCCGCCACCTCCCGGCCCGGGCCTCCCTGGTCCTGAAGGATCCGGTGCCCCAGGGCGTGAAAGGTCTGGAGCGCGAGTCTTTCCAGACCCGGAAAGCCCGGGAGCAGGCGCCGGAGGCGCTCGGCCATCTCCCCGGCCGCCTGTCGGGTAAAGGTGACGGCCAGGATCTCTTCCGGGGCCGCGCCCCGGCGGGCCAGGAGATGGGCCAGGCGGTGGGTGAGGGCCCGGGTCTTGCCGGTGCCGGGGCCCGCGACCACCAGCAGCGGCGGCCCCCGGTGCAGCACCGCCTGCCGCTGAGCCTGGTTCAGCGGGGCCAGGAGCGGATCGTCGAAAAGACGGTTTTCGGTTTTCGGTTTTCGGTTTTCGAAATCCGGGCTTTCCGGAGAATTGGCGGCGTTTGGTCCGGCCGCAAGCGGCGGCAGGTTTGCCTTATCAGGCTTGGACGCCACCGCGGCGGTGCCCGCCAGGCTGAAAAAGGCCCCCTGGCGCAGCAACCGCTGGCGCTCCTCCGGGGTGAAGAGGCGAATCTCCCCGTAGGCGCCGTCGTAGCCCCCGGCAAGGTTTACCTCCCGCCGGCGCATCTGGTCGATGCCGTGGGCCAGGAGATCGCCCCCCTCCCGGGCCAGTTCCGAAAGGGGCGTGCGGCGCAGGATCTGGAGCTCGGGTCCCAGTTTCTCCAGCAGGCGGAAGTAACGCTGCCGCACCTTTTTACTGGAGCTGGAGCCCACCTCCAGGACCTCCTGGAGGATCTCCGGCAGGGCGATGAGGGACTCGAAAGGCCTGGCCGCCGGCGGCTGGGTCCCGGCCGGGCGATCGGCCAGGTCCAGCACCCGGTGCATCACCCCGTAGGTCAGGGCCTTGGCGCACTTGGGGCAGACCCCGCTTAGGGCCCGGGCCTCTTCCGGGGTGAGCCTGACACCGCAATTGCGGTGGCCGTCCAGGTGGTACTTGCCTTCCTGGGGAAAGAACTCGAGGGTGCCCCCGAAGCCTTCGCCGGTGCGCAGGGCCTGGGCCATATCGGGATAGGTTGGGGGCACGTGAAAAATATTGGCCTCCCGGCCCAGCTTTTGGGGCGAATGAGCGTCGGAGTTGGAGACCAGGAGGAAGCGGTCCAGGGCCGAGACCCGCCAGTTCATGGCCGGGTCGGACGACAAACCGGTTTCCAGGGCGTGAATGTGGGCCACCCCTTCCTCAAAGCACTCCTCCAGGGAGTCGAAGCCGCTCTTGCTCCCCAACACGGAAAACCAGGGGGTCCAGATGTGGGCCGGGATCACCAGGGCCTGGGGGTCGAGGTCCAGCACCAGCTCCAGCACGTACCGGGCATCCAGGCCCAGGATGGGGCGACCATCGGAGGTGACGTTGCCCAGGCGGCCCAGGCGCTCTGAGAGCTTGCCCGCGGTCTTCAGGCCGGAAAGCAACAGCAGCAGGTGGACCTTGCGGACCTTGCCGGCCTTTTTATAGATGGTGCTCACTTCGCCGGTGATCACGAATCGCACCCGGGGGGTCTCGTCCCAATGGGGGCCCCGGAGGTTCAACGGCAGGGCCAGCTCTCCTTTGAGCCCGTAGGTGCCTTCAGAGACCGGCTCCAGCTTGGCGGCCAGTTGCTTAAGCCACTCCGGGTGGGTGCAATCTCCCGTGCCCACCACCTGCACCCCTTTGTAGCGGCCCCAGAGATCCAGGTGCTCCAGGTCTGCTTCCCGGCCGGTGGCGATGGAAAAACGGGAGTGGAGGTGCAGGTCAGCAATGACTTCCATGGTTTTTCACCTTACCATAAATCCCAGGGAAGGGCTAAACTTTACCCGCCTTGGTTGTAAAGACCGGGAAAAACCGGGGTTGTTAAGCCGAAGGGGAGAACTTCGGGAGAGAGGCCTCCGCCCAGGATGGCTGTCAGGCCGTGGCAAAACCCGTTATGTTGTCAACCTGAGCCCAAGGCGAAAGGTCCAGTCCATTGAAATTACCGGATTCTTCGCTTTGTTCCAGGATGACAATCGAAAAACTGAGCGTCTTTCCACAGCCCCTAACAGGATCCTAGATCGGCTTAAGTCCCCGTGATTTTTCCCAATCCAACCCCTGGATTCCGGGAAAATGATGATTACTTATTGAAACAACACGGCCGCCCACTTGTCTGCTCTTTCATTTCCCGGACTGTCATATCAGGTCTAAAGTTCCCGGCCGAAGCAGACTTGCCGCCGGGTCCGTGGCGCCCCGGGCTTGCGGCAAAGGAGACCCCGGCGTGGAAAAGATCGACCCCGATATCCTGAAAGGCTGGTTGGGAGCCCCCGACGTTTTCATCATCGATTTGCGGAATCAGGCCGCCTGGGAGGGTAGCAACGCCAAGATCGCGGGCGCCCACCGTTTTGATCCCCAGCGGGTGTCGGAGTGGTCCAGGGATCTTTCCAAGGACCAAAGGCTGGTCCTCTATTGAACCTGACCCCAGGAGGGTACCAGCTCCCGGGTGGGGCAGGAACTGGAACGGATGGGGTTCTCTAAGGTCTACATCTTGGCGGGCGGCTGGCAGGCCTGGGAAGGGAAAGGTTATCCCACGGACCTCAGGGACCCGCCTTGACGAAAGGTGGGCTTCGAACCGGCTTTCCCGGTTGCGCTTATCAGGCGGTTGAAGGACTCGTTTTTTTGTCACCCTGAGCCGAAGGCGAAGGGTCTAGCCCGTTTAAATTACTAGATTCTTCGCTTCGCTCAGAATGACAGTTTAAGAGGCTGAACCGTTTTGCAACCCGGCCCCCGTGGGGGGGGGACCATCCTATCTGAGATTTTATTTCATGCCGGTGAGGAGGTTTGCCAAGGTGAAATCCATCAACAAAGAGACCTTGAAGGGTTGGCTGGGACAGCCGGATCTTCTCCTCATCGACATCAGGTCCCCGGAGGCCTTCGGCAAGAGCATCGCCAAGATTGAAGGCGCACACCGCATCGAGCCGGCCAAACTTCCCAGCCTGGCCGGGAAGCTCCCCAAAAACCAGAAGGTGGTCCTGTACTGCGAAAACGGCGTTACCGAGTGCCCGGCGATGGCCCGGGAACTGGACCGGATGGGGCTCAAGGAGGTCTACGTGCTGGAGGGCGGCTGGCATGGCTGGTGTGGCAAGGAATACCCCGCGGTTCCCAAGGAATTGACCCATCAAGGAGAACCCCTCTGACACCAGGCTGGCGTTTGCTCAGGGCTGGAGGGCAGCCGCCGATACCTCCGGCTCCTTTTGTCCGGCCCCGAGGCGGGGCCTGGCATGACCAGGCAGGACCGCCTGCCCTGGCGGCCCTGGCAGGAGGTTAACAAAGTGATATTAGGGGAGGGCCGGGGCCAACAGCCCCCGCCCCCCCCCCAATGCGGGAAAAATGGAGGAGGATCAAGGTGGGGGTGATAATAGTCCAGTAATGGCGTTGGATTAGAAAATTCGCCCCCCTCACCCTAACCCTCTCCCCCGAGGGGAGAGGGGAATTTTAAGGACATTTATAAGAATAGGTAATTGCGAAACGCACCACTAGTATTTCCCTCCCCCTTGATGGGGGAGGGTCAGGGTGGGGGTGATAAAAACATTTAATGATTACTGCGTCTTATCCATCAACCCCCTCCCACCAGGGGAGGGGGAGTTTAGCGGTCCTGTGCCTATGTTAAGGAATTTGCGGGACAAAATACTAGCTAGGCCTGCGGCTCACCCGGAACCATGGGGGTTTTAAACCGCCCCACCGCGCCGGCGAGACGCCGGTGCGACATTATTCATGGGTGGAATGCTGCGGACGGTGCGGGGTGGAGGTCGGAATAAAAGAAAGATTTCACAAGACCTGGCCGCAAAAAAGCCCCTCCCCCGAGGGGCTTTTTTGCATCCAAACTTTGGCAGTTAGAGAGAAGCTTTGGTTTTGGTATCAGGCCAGGCCGGAGGCGACACTTCCTCGAAATACGGCTGGAAGACGTCTTCGTCCAGGCGCAGCATCAAGCCGCTGCATTGGGTGCAAAGGGCCGTGTGGTCATCCAGGCCCGCCACCCGCTGGTCGCGGCCGCCGCAGTCCACACATTGGTATTCGTAAATCGGCATAATTGTTCCCCCCCTTTTGGTATAATTATTATGCAATAATTATACCTTACAACAATTATTTTTCTATTTTTACGTTGTTTATAATCAGTTAATATTAAATAATAATTTGTCAACCACATGGGAGCAAATATTTCTTTACTTTGGTTTCTCGACATTCGATAAGACCAAATGAAACTTTTTGTGCATCTTACCTGGGATTTTTGCCCCATGCCCCCAACCAGCCGACGATTCTTTAATGATTAAAGGAGGATGCATGTCCGGACTGCGGGAGAAACGACGCACCAAGATCGTGTGCACCTTGGGGCCGGCCTGCACCGGGGAGGTGCTGCCCAGGTTGGTGGACTCCGGCATGAATGTGGCTCGTCTGAACTTCTCCCATGGAACCCAGGAAGAGCACGGCGAATGGATCAGGCGCCTCCGGGCCATTTCGGAGGCGGGCGGCGCCCCGGTGGCCATTCTCCAGGACCTGGCCGGCCCCAAAGTCCGCATCGGCGAAGTCCCCGGCGGCGAGCTGGAGCTTGTGCCGGGGCAGGAATTCCATCTGAGCGTCGGACCCCTGCCGGAGCCCGGCCTGGGGGCCACCGTGGCTTATCCGGAGATCGTCCGGGATACCCCGGTGGGGGTTCCCATCCTCCTGGCCGACGGCTCCATCGAGCTCAGGGTGGCAGAGAAGACGGACCGGGCCCTCAAGTGCCGGGTGGTGGTGGGCGGGGTATTGCGCTCCCAGGTGGGGATAAATTTCCCCAGCCACACCCTGTCGTTGCCGGCCTTCACCGATAAGGACCGGGATGATCTCCGGTTCGGGGTGGAGAAAGGCGTGGACTTCGTGGCCCTGTCTTACGTGCGCGGCGCCGATGACGTGCTGGAGGCCCGGGAATTCATGCAGGGCCTGGGGGCGGACCTCCCAATCATCGCCAAGATCGAAAAGCACGAAGCCCTGGACCATCTCCAGGAGATCCTGGCCGTGGTGGACGGCCTCATGGTGGCCCGGGGGGACCTGGGGGTGGAAATCCCCCTGGAGCGCATCCCCATGGTGCAGAAAGAGATCATCGCCGCGGCCAACCTGGCCGCCAAGCCGGTGATCACCGCCACCCAGATGTTGCTCTCCATGGTGAGCCATTCCCGGCCCAGCCGGGCGGAAGCCACCGACGTGGCCAACGCCATCCTGGACGGCACCGACGCGGTGATGCTGTCCGAGGAGACCGCGGTGGGCCACTTTCCGGTGGAGGCCGTCCGCTTTCTGGACCTGGTGAGCCGGGCCACGGAGGAAAGCTTCCCCCACGTCGCCTGGCTGCGGAGCCGGGCCCCCGGGGACCGCCAGGAAATCTCGGAAGCCATCAGCTACGCGGCCTGCGAAATGGCCCTGGACCTGGAGGCCGCGGCCATCCTGGCCAGCACCGACTCCGGCTTTACGGCCCGCCTCATCAGCCGTTTCCGGCCCCGCACCCCCATTATTGCGGTTACGCCCCGGCCGGAGACCCTGAGGCGTCTTGCCCTGTCCTGGGGAGTTTTTCCCCTGCGGGCTCCCCACCTCAAGAACACCGACCACATGCTGCGGGTGGTGGAGGAGCAGGCCGTAAAGGCCGGGATGCTCAACTCCGGGGAGCTGGTGATCATCACCGCCGGCACCCCCATCGGCGCCCAGGGCACCACCAACCTGATCAAGGCGGATGTCATTCCTTAGCTGTCAGCAATCAGCTTTCAGCTTCCAGAGACTGAGGACCGTGGAAGGGACAACCCAGGGAGGGGGGGCAGGGGGGGCAGGGGGGGCACGACCCACCATACCTGGTTGGTAAACCGCGAGGGCGGCTGTGCCACCTTGGTTTTCTTTATCAGAGCGGCTTTCCAAGTGCCTTAAGGCAGGCAGGATTCTTCGGGGGAGCGTTTGCCGGCCATTGACCACGGCCCCGGTGAACCTTATGTTTAAACTTCAGGTAAGGCGTTCCCGTAAGACACGTCTCATTCGACCAAGTCTATTCCAGGATTTGCGGACCCGGAGGCAATAATGGCTGAACCCCTAGGATATTTCACCTTTGTGCTCCATTCCCATCTGCCCTACGTCATCGGCCACGGCCGTTGGCCCCACGGCATGGACTGGCTCAACGAAGCGGCGGCCGAGTCCTACATCCCGCTGCTCCAGGTCTTCAACCGCCTGCAGCAGGAGGGCCTGACTTCCGGGGTCACCCTGGGGATCACCCCCATCCTGGCGGAGATGCTGGCTGCGGCCACCTTCCAGGAAGAGTTTAAGGAATACCTGGATAACAAGATCCAGGCGGCCCGGGATGATCTGGATACCTTCCAGCGGCTGGGGGACGACCACTTCGCCTCCCTGGCCCAGAGGTGGGAGTCCCACTACCGGGAGCTGCGCCGGGCCTTCAGCGAGGACTTCGGCGAGAACCTGCTGGGGGCCTGCCGGCGATTGATGGACGCGGGAATCCTGGAAGTCATCACCTCCGCTGCCACCCACGGGTATCTGCCCCTGTTGGGGCGGGACACCGCGGTACAGGCCCAGGTGAAGCAAGGGGTGGCCGCCTACCGGCGCCATTTCGGCCGGGACCCCCGGGGCTTCTGGCTGCCGGAGTGCGCCTACCGGCCTCGCTACCGGTGGGCGCCGCCCCGTGGCCGGCCTGGGCGGCGAGCCGGTGCTGCGCAAGGGCGTGGAGGAGTTTTTGTCCGAAAACGGCCTGAGCTACTTCTTCATCGACTCCCACCTGCTGAAGGGCGGGCGGGCCATCGGCGTTTACAAGGACCGCTTCGAGGCCCTGGAGCGGCTCTGGGAGCGCTTTGCCTCCCAGTTCCAGGAACGGCCCGAGGAGGAGGACAAGTCGCCCTATCAGGTCTACCTGGTGAGCTCGGCCCCCGAGACCAAGCGGCCGGTGGCGGTCTTGACCCGGGACCCCAAGACCGGGCTCCAGGTGTGGAGCGGCGAGTGGGGCTATCCCGGCGACGGCAACTACCTGGATTTCCACAAGAAGCGCTTCCCCGGCGGTCTCCGGTACTGGAAGGTGACCAGCGCCAAGGCCGACCTGGCGGACAAGGAGCCCTACTACCCCCAGTGGGTGCCGGCTCGCCTGTACGAACAGGCGGACCATTTCGTTTCCCTGGTCTGCGACATCCTAACCGATTTTAAACAGCAGCAGGGAAGGCCAGGCATGGTGGTGGCCCCTTACGACACCGAGCTCATCGGCCACTGGTGGTCCGAGGGCCCGGAATGGCTCTACCAGGTGCTGAGCCGCTTCCAGCGGCACACCCAGGTGAGCCTGAGCCCCGGGGCGGAGATCCTGGCGGCCGCGGCGCCCCGGGCCGTCATCTCCCTGCCGGAGGGCTCCTGGGGCGAAGGCGGCTACCACTGGATCTGGCTCAACGAAATGAACGACTGGACCTGGCGCCACATCTACCCGGCGGAGCAGGAAATGGAGGAGATGGCCTCGCTCTGGGCCAGCGATCCGGACCCCCGGCTTCAGGACCTCCTGAAGCAGTGCGGCCGCTCGCTCTTTCTGCTGGAGTCCTCGGACTGGCAGTTCCTCATCAGCACCTTCAGCGCCCGGGACTACGCCGAGCTGCGCCTGGTGGTGCACCAGGACGACTTCAAGCGCCTGGCTGATATGACCCGGCGCTACGCCGCGGCGCGGGAGCTGCCGCCGGAGGACTGGAATTTTCTGCACTCCTGTCGAGAGCGGGACGACATCTTCCCGGACCTGGACCCCAACTGGTGGGCCCGCCTGGAATACCCGCCCCATGAAACGGAGTGAGCCCGGGATCCGCCTGGTGGTAAGTTGCCCTGAAACTTCCCCTCAAGGGGGAGGGTAAAGAGGCTTTTTTTAATGCAAGGTATTGCCGGAACACCGGCAAAGATCAATTTTCCCTCACACGGTGTGGCGCATTTGCCACAGTCGCCCAGGATTTGTGGTTTTTATGCCACAATTCCGGCCGGGAGGGCCTTGGGGGTTGATTCATGCTGCAGAGAAGTCCAATCATTATGAGTGGTTAACCTCTCAGCCCACCGGTGCTCTAATCCCCTAGACCCTGGTACAAGGATTGCACCACCGAGATCGAGGGATAACTATGTTGTGGCAAAAAACCCTGGCGCAGCCTCTTAGCTTTACCGGCATCGGCCTGCATTCGGGCCGGCCGGTGCACGTCACCATTGCCCCGGCGGGCGCCAATCACGGTTTGCGGTTTGTCCGGGCGGACCTGCCCGGCAAGCCCGAGATTTTGGCCCACTACACCCGGGTGGTGGACACCACCCGGGCCACGACCCTGGGGGAGGGCGGATCCACCCTGTCCACGGTGGAGCACCTCCTGGCGGCGCTGCGGGGCCTGGGGGTGGACAATGCCCGCATCCGGGTGGCAGGCCCGGAGGTGCCCATCATGGACGGCAGCGCCGCACCCTTCTCCAGTCTGCTGACCGCCGCCGGGCTCCGGGAGCTTCCCTGGCCCCGGGCCTACATCCTCATCCGGAAACCGGTGGAGCTGAAGCAAGGGGACCAGTGGATGCGGGTGGTTCCCGGCGAGCCCAGCATCACTTACACCATTGATTTCAACCACCCCCTGATCCGGCGCCAGCGCTACACCGTGCCGCTGAGGTCCGAGGCCTTCTGCGCCCAGATCGCGCCGGCCCGGACCTTCGGGTTTCTCAAGGAGGTCCAGTACCTTCAGGACCGGGGCCTGGCCCTGGGGGGGTCGCTGGATAACGCGGTGGTGCTGGATGACACCGGCGTCATGAATCCCGGAGGCCTGCGGTTCCCGGAAGAGTGCGTGCGCCACAAGATCCTGGACGCGGTGGGCGACCTGGCCCTGTTGGGCCTGCCGCTCCTGGGCCGCCTGGAAGTGGGCCGGGGGAGCCACGAACTGCACTGCTCTTTCTTGCAGTTGCTGATGCGGCAGGAAGCGGCCTGGAGGATCTGGACGCCTACCCACCAGCCCCGGAGGAGAGAGCCTGCCTACCTGCAAGCGCCCCTGTGGGGAGGTGCGCCAGCTTAGAAAGGATATCCGTTTTCGCTTCCGGCAGGGCAGGTCAGGAGACCTGCCCTTTCTTATTGGGGCCTGGGCATTGCAGTAATTAATCATCCAGCAGTATCTAAATCTGAACCTGGCTGTTGAAAATATTGAACGTCAAGGAAGCTGCCGATTCAGAAAATTAGTTGGATGGGTTAATTATTCACAAGGATATTGCCAAGTTACCAAATATGGCATAAAAATTGCTTAGTTAAGTTTCCGAAGGTTTGTTCCGATTTCAAGATAAACGCCGAAAGGATCGGCCATGAAACTTCTCAGGTTGAGCACGATGCTTATGCTCCTGATGCTAACGGGGCTCTTGGATTTTCTTATCAGCGCCATCCCCCTCATCGCCTCGGTCTGGTTGTTCGCTTCGAGCCTCCTGGGGCTGATGGGGCTGGCCCAACGCCTGGAAAGAGACAAAGGCCTTCGCCTGGCCAGGATTTATCTGCCCAGGTAGCGGGGTCGGAGAAAAAATTAAAGGCAGGGGGTAACACCCCTGCCTTCTTTTTTGCCCAAGCGCTGGTTGCCAAGCTATTCGGCAATCTCCCCCGCCAAGACTTCTCCTCGAAGACTGCGAAATTGCACCATGAGGCGGCGGTTGCGTAACGAAGGCGGCCCGGGGAAAATCACCCGCAGGTAGTTGTCGCTCAGGCCCTGGAGCCACCCCGGCGGCGGCGCCGGGCCTTCCACCAGCACCTCCCGCACCTGCCCCAGTTGGGCTTCTAAGAAGGCCGTTTTTTTCAGCCGCCCCAGGTCCCGCATGACCCGGGCCCGCTCCCGAATCTCCCTAACGGGCGTCGGCGTCATTCGGGCCGCGGCCGTGCCGGGCCGGGGTGAGAAGGGAAAGACGTGCAGGTAAGTGGCGGGTAGGGACGCCACCAGGGTGCGGGTGGCCTCGAAGTCGGAGGCGGTCTCCCCCGGAAAACCCACCAAGAGGTCCAGGCCCAGGCCCGCGTCCGGAAAATGCCGGTGGATTTCCGTGACCAGGTCCAGAAAATCCCGGGGCCCGTAAGGGCGGCCCATGGCGGCCAACACCGGGGCGGCGCCACTTTGTAGCGGCAGGTGGAAGTGGGGACAGAATTGCCGCCAGGAGGCCAGTTCCATAAGAAGTTCCCCGGTAACTTCCTGGGGCTCCAGGGAGCTGAAGCGCACCCGGAAGGGCCAGACGCCCTTCTTCAGCCGCCTGACCAGGGCCGCCAGATTTAGGGGGGGAGTCTGATCCCGGCCGTACTGGCCCAGGTCCACCCCGGTGAGCACCACCTCTTGGTAACCCCGGGCGGCCAATTCCTGTAAAGTCGAGATTACCTCTGCCGCCGCCATACTGCGCCGTGGTCCCCGCACCCGGGGGACGATGCAATAACTGCAGCAGTGGTTGCAGCCATCCTGGATTTTTAGCCAGGCCCGGGTGTGGCCCGGCAAAGCAGGCACCCGCCAGGAATGGAAAGGCGCAGCAACGGGAAAAGAGCCCACAAAATGCCGCAGGCCTCTAACAGGCTCTCCCACGTTCGACGCCGTGCTTTCGGCAGTTACTTCCTCTCCCTCCCCTGGTGGGAGGGGGCTGGGGGGAGGGAGATTAATATTTTCACCCCCACCCCAACCCTCCCCCCTCAAGGGGGAGGGAGAATCGGCTATCCCAATAAGGGAGGGAGAGCCGGCTGCCCCGGTGGGAGGAGGAGCAAGAGTTGCGGCATCATTAGCCAGATGCCGTTGATAATCACTCATTATTTCGGCCAGGCGCACTTTTTCCTGGTTGCCCAAAATGGCCTGCACCCCCGGCAGAGCGGCCACCTCTGCGGGGGCCCGCTGGGCGTAGCAACCGGTGACCCAGATGGCGGCGCCGGGATGCTCCCGGGCCAGCCGGCGGATGACCTGGCGGGCCTGCTGGTCGGCGCGAGCCGTGACCGTGCAGGTGTTGACCAATATCAACTCGGGAACCGCTCCCGTCGGGGCCGCAGTCCACCCCCGGGCCACCAGATCCTGGGCCATACCCGCGGTGTCCACCTGGTTCACCTTGCAGCCAAAAGTGACAATGTGAAAAGACGGCATATTAATCCATTAAGTGGGGGAGGGCAGGGGCCGCCGGCCCCTGGCCCTCCCCCACACAACCATCACATAATCCTCTCCTCGATCCAGCCGCCGCCCAGGACCTGGTCGTGGTGGTAGAAGACCACGGCCTGGCCCGGGGCCACCGCGGCCTGGGGGGTGTCGAAGATTACCTGCGCCTCCGTGGACCCCAGAGGGGTTATCCGGGCCGGGACCCCGGGGTGGCGGTAGCGGATCACCGCCCGGGCCGACAGCTCGCCAGGGGGCGGGTCCACCAGCCAGTTGACCTGGTGGGCCAGGAGGCCGGCGGAGAACAGCTCCTGCTTATGACCCAGCACCACCCGGTTGGTTTCGGGGCGGAGGTCCACCACGTAGTAAGGTTCCCGGGCCGGCACCCCCAGCCCCCGGCGCTGGCCCACGGTGTAGTGTTCCAGGCCCTTATGCAGGCCCAGGACGCGGCCCCGGGTGTCCACCAGTTCCCCGGGGGCCCCGGGGCGTCCCAGGCGGGCGGCGATAAACTCCTGGTAGCCGCCCTGGGGGATGAAGCAGAGCTCCACGCTCTCGCGGCAGTCAGGGGCCGGGGGCAGGCCCATTTCCTGGTAGCGCCGCCGCACCTTAGTCTTGGTCAGCTCTCCCAGGGGGAAGAGCAGGTGGGGCAGGACCGCACGATCCAGGCGGCTCAAAAAATAGGATTGGTCCTTGCGGCGGTCCGCTCCCCGGTAGAGGCCCGGGCCGCCGTCGGGCCCGGTCAGCCGCCGGGCGTAGTGGCCGGTGGCCAGGTGCGAGGCGCCAGCCTCCCGCACCCGTTCCCACAGGCGCCCGAATTTGATGACGGCGTTGCATTGGACGCAGGGGTTGGGGGTGCGGCCCCGGGAGTACTCCTTAATGAAATAATCCAGCACCCCCCGGGCGAAGTCGTCCTCCAGGTCCATTTCGGTGATCTGAATTCCCAGGCTGTGGCCCAGGGCCGCCAGGTGTTCCACTGGCGGGGCGTAGGGCGAGAGGCGCAGGTGCACCCCCCAGACGGCAAAACCCTGCTCCAGCAGCAGGGCGGCGGCCACGCTGCTGTCCACCCCGCCGCTCAAGGCCACGGCCACCTGGTGGTTGCGGTTTACCTGGTTAAACATTTGTTTAACATTCTTATAATAAGGTCCAAGTACTGAGCCGTTATTCTTTATATATAATTTATTGATATTTTGAGAAATATTAATCTTCGGCATCCAGGCTGGCGGCAACACAGTTCATTAAACTGAACATGGGAAGAAAAATTGGGTAAACCTCGAAAGATCAGAGGGAGGCGAAGGAGGGACCTTCCAGGAAGTGCAGGGCGACCCCGTAATAGGGGTTGGCAGGACCCGGGGGCTCCAGGCGCACCACCTCGCCTTTGGCCTTGAGGTGGGAGGTTTCCTCAAAATCCAGGAAGGGCAGGGGGGCGGCGATGGTGAGGGAGACGATCTGGCCCGGCTTGAAGGAGGCGGGCGGCTCCACGTGGAAAAAACTGCCGGAAAGACTGATATCTCGCAGGACGCCGTTTCCTTGCTGGAATTCGCCGGTCTCCGGCAGGTGGGTGCGATATTCAACCGAGAGTGGGACTACCAGGCGGTTGTAGCGACGTCTTTCTTCGAGAGAACCCATGCCGGCGGTCCCAACCCTGGGATAAAATAAGAGAAATAACCGAGAATTCTTATTGCACGTCATATGCCAGAGGTCAAGCATTTTACGCGGGCCAGATATTCCTTGACGGCCCCGGCCCTTTTTTTTATCATACTAAAAAAATTACCAAAAAGTTGCCCGCCCCCAAGGGCCTCTAGCCTCCCCATGTCTCATAAAGTAGCCATCATCAATCAGAAGGGCGGCACCGGGAAGACCACCACTGCGATCAACCTGGGCGCCTCCCTGGCTTATCAAGGTTACCGCACCCTGATCGTGGACCTGGACCCCCAGGGTCATACCACCGTGGGGATCGGCCTGGATTCGGACTCTTTTACCGCTTCCATGGCGGACGTGATGACGGTTCCCAAGAAAAGCATCAATGAGGTGGCGGTGCCCACTTACATCCTGGGCCTGGATGTGGCCCCGGCCCACATCCATCTGGCCCGGGCTGCGGAGCAGATCTATACCAGGGTCTTCCGGGAGGCCATCCTGGCTCAGGCCCTGAAGGATGCGGATTATGACTTCGTCCTCATCGACTGCCCGCCGTCCCTGGGGATCCTCACCACCAATTCCCTGTACGCCTGCGACTTCATCATCATACCTTGCCAGATCTCCCGTTATTCCCTGGATGGGTTGGCGGACCTGCTGAACACCATCGAAGCCGTCAAGAACCTCTCCCTGGAAGACCTCTACCAGGGAGATCTTTACCGCATCCTGTTAACCATGTTTGACAGGCGCAACCGGGTCACCAATGAATACATCCTGGAGCAGCTCAAGCCTTACCGGGATAAGACCTTTGACACCATGATCATGAAGAACGAGGCCCTGAACCAGGCTCAGATAGCCCAGAAAGCGATATTCGATTTCGAAGCTAGGTGCTCCGGGTCCCAGGATTACCTGCAACTTACCCTCGAGTTCCTGGAAATATGGCGAAAAAGAAACAGCTTGCCGGCAAGAAGACCAAGCTTGCAAAGCTGCCTCTAACCCAGGTGTTGGCCGGCCAGGCGGAGGAACTGGTGCCCTCGGGCTCGCCCCTGGCCCCGCCTCAAGCCGCGGCGCCGCGGCTGCCTTTCCCCCGGGAGGACGTCGGGGAAGGCGCCGCCGGCCCCCTGGCCGAGGTTTACCTGCACCTGGTCCGGGAACTGACGACTCTGCAATCACAGTTACAACCGGCCGCGGATACTTCCTTGGGTGAGGGGCCGTGGCCGTTGCCCTCCCAGACTCCTCCTCCCCGCCAGCTACTTCGAATGCTGCGCCAGGTCCGGGAAGGCCTCCAGGACCTGCACCGACTCCTTTCCCGATCTTAGTTATTCCATTCCCCTGGCTTGGAAGCCCAGACTTTCCCTGAGTCTGGGTAAGTAAGCACGCGGCCGGCGGCTAACAGGGCTCTCCATCATTCCGGATTTGGAAAGATGGGCGAGACTGGATAAGAACAGGAAAAGGGCCAGGGGAGCTGCCGCCGGCCCTTGAAAAGATTGCGGAAGGAGGATAATGGCCTTGTTTGTCTGGCCGAACCGAACCAAGAAAACGGGGCGGTGGGGGCCCGAAGGCCCCCATGGTTACTTGGTTTTCGGGGGCGGCGTCATGGGAGGCGGAGAACCAGCAGGCGCTGGCGTTTTCTGCGCGGCCATTTTGGCCTCTAACTTTTTGATATTCTCCTGGATGATCGGGGCGATCTCGCTCTTGTCAGCCGCCGCCCTGACGGGTTTAACCGCCAGGCAGCCGCCGCCGGCAAAGCAGGTCTGGACAACCTTGTCTTTATACTCCGCGGCATGAGTCGTGGCGTCCTTCAGGTTGGCCAGGGCGTCGTTCAGCTTGCCTTCCCGCTCCAACAATACCGCCAGGTTGTTCAGGGCAAAAGGATTATAGCGATCTTTTTTCACCGCCGTTTCGAATTCATATTTGGCGGCTTCGAATTTCCCGTCCCGGACCAAGTCGTACCCTTTGGCGATGGGAGTGAAGACGTCTTGCTCCATTACTCCCCCGCCCTTGGGCTGGGCCAGGACCGGAGATGAAACGAAGAGGAACAGCGATGCTACCAACAGAAGAATCAGGCATGTACGGGTATGTCGCATCATTTCTCTCCTTATGGTTTAGAGCTTGTAGTCAAACCCGCCCCGTTCGACTTAGATTAGATAATTAAGAATTTTTTTCATAATGTCAAGGAAAGTACCATCTCAGATGAAGTTTCCAGCAGCGTTTCTGGATAATTTTTTAGAAACTGCCAGCTTGCGCCAGGGGGAAGGTGTCTGCCCCGAGGGTTTCCCTTACGGTAACTTCCGTCCGTCCTTTATCAGGGGCGCATCCCGAAGCGCTGCCGGATGGCCGGGCGCCAGCGCCGGGGACCGGCCAGATCCAGGGTAACGGGGAGCAGCGCCTCTGCCTCGCCTCCGGTTAGGACCAGCCAATCTCTGAGATCGTCCCAAGCCCGCACCAGGCGGCCCAGTTCTTTTCCGTCCGCCGGGGCCGGCGGTTGGACGGCAAACGAGCGGCCACCCTGCATCTTGTAGTGCCGTCCGCCGATTTCTGCGGTAAAGGTGGCACTGTTCACTCCCGCCACCGGCAGATAGTAGTCGAAGGACCGCACCAGGGCGCCGTAGGACCAATGGCCTCGCAGGATGGGGAAGATGCTGGGGTTGACGATGAGGTCCGCCCCTTGGCCGGCAAGCTGGCGGGCCGCCTCCGGCTGGCCCCAGAAATCGATGCATACCGGCAGGCCCAGGCGGCCGAAATCGGTTTCCCACACCTGCCAGCCTTCCCCGGGCACGACGTCGAAGCCCTGGCGCTCCAGGTTCCCCAGGGTGTTTTTTCGCTGCCGTCCCACCAGGTTGCCCCGGCGGTCAAAGAGGGTGGCGGTGTTGTAGCGTTTGCCCCCGTCTTCCTCCACCAGGCCGGCCACCAGGTAAGCCCCCAGAGAACCGGCTGCCCGGGCCAACTCCTCCTCCCCGGAAAAGGGGAAATATTCCGGAAAGCAGATGAGATCGACCCCCCGGCCCTGACACCTTTCCAGGTACCGCAAGGCCCGGACCAGGTTTTCCCGGCTCTCCAGACGGGGCCCGGGAAGGGCCTGAACCAGAACGAGGTTTACCATAAAGATTTCCTCAGATTTATCGGGAAATTAATCTCTGAGCTAACATTTGTCGCTCCCTGGATTGGGGCATCGGCCTGGGCTTTTTCTGAAAAGCAGGGCATTCCAGGTTAGTCAGCGACCAAGGCGTCCTTCTCCCCCTTTTTTTACCATCAAGGGGCCGAGACCAGAAAGAAATTTTTCGGACGCCTCCAACCCCTGAAGGGCCGCGCCGGCGCAAAGGTGCGCCAAAATCAAGGAATCCCGGAAAATTCCGACTAGTCAGGTTGTGGAAGCAACGTGGCTCAGTTGGCTGGCAGGGAAAGCCCCCCGGCTGATGGCGCGGGCCGACCTGCTGTTGCCCCTCTTGATCAGCCTGGCCATTGCCTGGGCGGACTTGCGGACCCGCCGTATCCCCAACTACCTCACCCTGGGCGGGGCGGCGGCCGGCATGGGCTACCAGCTGGGCTATCACGGCTGGCCCGGCCTGGCCGATTCCCTGGCGGGTCTGATCCTGGGACTTGCCTTGCTGCTTTTCCCCTACTGGAAGGGAGGCATGGGTGGGGGAGACGTCAAGGCCCTGGCGGCCATGGGGGCCTGGTTGGGTGTCAAACGCACCTTTTTCCTGTTTATCTACATGGGTCTCTCCGGCGGTCTGATAATTTTAGTGGTCTTGTGGCGGCGCGGCCTGCTTCGGACTATGGCGCGCCAGGGCTGGGTCTTCCTGGTGAACCTGCTGCTTTGCGCCTCCCAGGGAGGACTCCTCGGTGGCCGGGACCCCGAAAAGCCAGACCATTCCTTATGGAACCGCCCTGGCCCTGGGGATGACCCTTCTGTGTTGGCGGTGGCGGAATGGCTAAAACTGGCGGGCTGAAGCCTGGGAGAGACCCGGACGCAAACCGAGGCGACGGGTTTGCCCCCGGGGGGCGTGAGAGGACCGGGCCCCGGGTAAGGAAAACGCGCCGGGCGCCCCGGTTCGGCGACCAGAAAGGGGCGGTGATCATAATAACCGCCCTCAGCCTCATGGTAATGCTGGGATTGACGGGCCTGGCCGTGGACCTGGGTTACCTCTACGTGGTGAAATGCGAGCTGCAAAGGGCCGCGAATGCCCGGGCCATGGCCGGGGCCCGGTCCATCTTTCCCTTCCCCCTGGAAGCGTCACTTTGCCCATCAATCCCCTGTGCGGCCTAAAAGCACTGGCAAAATCATATTAGAGGGCAAACTCAGCCCCTTTCTCGTCGTCCGGTTGGGGCTTGCACCATCGGTTGCTTTTACCGCCGATCCTTGATAAAAAAACTTGGGGATTTTTGCGAATGGTTCCGGCGGCCGGGGTCTTGCCCCCCCGATCTTCCCGGGAACGCCATCTTTGGCTCCATGCGGGGTCCTCGACCACATTGCGGGCATAACTACGGAGACCTATCATGCTAATCGTGATGGACAAGGACGCCACCCAACCCCAGATTAACGCGGTGGTGGCCAAGATCGAGACCCTGGGCTTCGTGGCCCAGCCCATGCCCGGCGGCGAACGGGTGGCCATCGGCATCCTGCGCAACCCCGGGCCGGTGGACCCCGCCCTCTTTGTGGACATGCCGGGAGTGATCCAGGCCATTCCCGTCTCCCGGCCCTACAAGCTGGTGAGCCGGGAAATGAAACGGGAGGATACCATCATCCACCTGCCGGACCTGGACCTGGGCCGGGGCCGCTTTGTGATCATGGCCGGCCCCTGCGCGGTGGAAAGCGAATCCCAGGCCCTGACCATCGCCGAAAAGGTCAAGGCGTGCGGGGCCCGGATTTTTCGGGGGGGCGCCTACAAGCCCCGCACCTCCCCCTACAGCTACCAGGGGCTGGGAAAGACGGGCCTGAAGATCCTCAAGAAGGTGCGGGAGGAGACGGGTCTCCTGATCGTTACCGAGGCCATGGACCAGGACTCCTTGAAGCTGGTGGCGGAGTTCGCCGACATCATTCAGATCGGGGCCCGGAACATGCAGAACTTTTCCCTGCTGCGCTGCGCCGGCCGCACCGGCAAACCCATCCTGCTCAAGCGCGGCATGTACGCCACCCTGGAAGAGTGGCTCATGGCGGCGGAATATATCCTGGCGGAAGGCAACCCCCAGGTGATCCTGTGCGAGCGGGGGGTCAGGGGCATCGGCGAGCATTCCCGCAACCTCCTGGACCTGGCCACCATCCCGGCGGTGCGCCGGGAGTCGCATCTCCCCATCGTGGTGGACCCCAGCCACGCGGCGGGGCGCCGGGATCTGGTGCCGCCCCTGGCCCGGGCCGCGGTGGCTGCGGGCTGCGACGGGCTGCTCATCGAAGTGCACCACGAGCCGGAAAAGGCCCTCTCCGACGGGGCCCAGTCCTTGTACCCGGAGCAGTTTGCCGCCTTGATGCGGGAGATCGAATCTCTGAGGCCCGGAGGCTGGAGTTGAGGGAGATTTCCCTCTCCCTGCCGGGCTGCGACCAGAGCTATCGGATTGTCCTGTCGCCGGGTTTGCGCCTACGTCTGGGGGAAGTCTTCGCCCCCCTGAAATTGCCCCAACGTCTTTTTGTGGTCTCCGACCGCCGGGTGGCCCGCCTGCACGGCGGGCCGGTTCTGGAAGCCCTCACCCAGGCCGGCTACGCCCCGGCGCTGCTCACCGTTTCTCCCGGGGAGCGGGCCAAGGCCTGGGCGGTGGTGCAGCGCCTGGCCCGGGAACTCCTGACCCGCGGGGCCCACCGGGGTTCGGTCCTCCTCGCCCTGGGGGGCGGGGTGGTGGGGGACCTCACCGGTTTCCTGGCCTCCATCTTCATGCGGGGACTCAACTTCATCCAGGTGCCCACCACCTTGTTGGCCATGGTGGACGCGGCCATCGGCGGCAAAACCGCCATCAACTTGCCGGAAGGGAAAAACCTCCTGGGCACCTTTCACCAGCCCCGGTTGGTGGCGGTGGACCCCCAGTTTTTGCGGACCCTGCCCGGGGCCGAACGGCTCAACGGGTTGGCCGAGGTCATCAAGGCCGGATTCATCCGGGACCCGGACCTCCTGCACCGCCTGGCGGCGCAGCGCTCCGGGCTATTTGGCGATGAGGCAGCCTTGACGGACATCATCCACCGGGCCGCGGCCATCAAGGCCCGGGTGGTGGCCGCCGATGAGCGGGAAGGGGACCTGCGCCGCATCCTCAACTTCGGCCACACCCTGGGCCACAGCCTGGAGCAGGCCTCCAGCTTCCGGCTGCCCCACGGCCGGGCGGTGGCCCTGGGCATGGTGGCGGCTCTCAGGCTCTCCGAAAAACTGGCCGGCTTGCCGGCGGAGGAATCCCGCTGGGGCCGGCGCCTCATCCAGGACTTCGGGTTCACCCGTAAGGGGCCGGACCTGGACCCCGGGGCGGTGTTGGCCGCCCTGGGTCTGGACAAGAAGCGCCGGGAAGACGGCCTGGTCTTCGTGCTCCTCCGCCGCCTGGGGGAGCCGGTGATCCGGGAGAACGTGCCCCCGGCGCTGGTGGCGGCGGCGCTGGAGGAGAAGTCTTGGGGGAGGGGGCCAGGGATACAATTAGTTCTTTGGGGGAGGGGGCTAAGGGCAGAGAGCCCTTACACCCCTCCCCCAAACCCCCGCTCCCAATCCCTTAAGGGATGGGGCCGGAAAGCCGAGGCCTGCGGCCTCGACCTTTCCGCCCATCGTGAGCTTCTATTGGGAAGACCTGTAGGAGGAAATTTATCTTTTGTAGGGGCGGACCCAGGTGTCCGCCCTCGATTTTGGGCGCATAAACAGGTGCGTCCCTACAGGGAATAAATTAAGGGGATCCCGATGTCGCGCTGGCTGGTGTTTACCGGGATGGTGGGTTGGCTTTTATTGGGAATGGCTTATACTGGCATTACCAAAGCCGCTGAAGCAAAAAATCCAACTGCTGAAAAGGACCCCAGGGTGCACAAAATCGATCCCATCCATCTGAACCCCGTGGGCGTGGTCCAGCGGCAGGGAGAACGGACCGTCCTTACCATCAAGCCGGAATTCGCTCCGGCCCTTCAGGGGTTGGAAGGTTTTTCCCACCTCTGGGTCTTCTACTGGTTCCACCAAAACGACCGTCCGGAAGAGCGGGCCACCCTCAAGGTGCATCCCCGCCGGGACCCGGCCAACCCTTTGACCGGGGTCTTCGCCACCCGGGCGCCGGTCAGGCCCAACCTCATCGGGCTCACCGCCTGCCGCATCGTCAAGGTAGAGGGGAACGTGGTGGAAGTGGCGGACCTGGACGCCCAGGACGGCTCCCCCATCCTGGACCTGAAGCCCTACATCCCCGAAGGGGACTCCATCCCCGGGGCCACCACCCCGGAGTGGGTGAAGGGTCTCCACCGGGAGAAGTAGGTTCACTGCCTCCAACCGCGACTCCCTGCAATCACTGAAGAAGAGTAGGTGGGGACGGCCCACCAACTGTAAGGGGCGACTCAGCGGGTTGCCCCTACGTATTTTTGCCACAACGACTCTATTGTAGGGGCGGACCTGCGTGTCCGCCCGTCTTATACCGGGTTGAGACCTCTGCGAAAATCTCATGTAGGATAGCCGCCCTCGGCTGCCCATGCCTTATATGGTCGCAGGCGAGGGCGCCTACGCTACATTTTGATTAACCAGCGAAATAATCGAGATTTTCGCAGAGGTCTCGGGTTGTTATTAGAAGGCGATCTTTGGTAGTCGCAGGCTAAAGCCTGTGCCGCACAGGCGAGACGCCTGTGCCACTTTTTTGATTGTGACCCGGTATTAGAGCGCCTGCTTATTGGGCTTCGGGTTCACCCAGGGCCGCCAGCAGCCCCGCCGCGGCCGTGAGGCCCCAGGGCAGGGCGGCTTCGTCGGGGTTGAAGTGGGGGGAGTGCAGGGCCTGGGCCCGGGCGCCGGGGGGGCGCACCCCCAGGAAGAAATAGAAGGCCGGGACCCTGGCGGCAAAGTAAGAAAAATCTTCGCTGCCCATGGCCGGCTGCAAGGATTTGAGGCGCTGCGGGCCCACCAGGGTTTTGAGCAGTGGGACGGCCCGCTCGCTGAGCTGGGGGTCGTTGCGGAGGATGGGATAGATATGATCCGCGCTCAGGGCGATTTCGGCCCCGGTGGCCCTGGAGAGCCCGTCAAAGAGGCGCTTGAGGCCGGTGAGCACCTCCTGGCGCACGGAGTCCTGCAAGTACCGGAGGCTCCCTTCTAATCTCACGGCGTCGGCCAGGATGTTGAAGCGGTTGCCGCCTTCGATCTTCCCGAAGGTGAGGACCTTGGGGGCGCGGGGGTCCAGGCGTTGGGCCAGAAAGGCCTGGACCTGGGTGAGCAGGAGGGCCGCGGCCAGGATGGGGTCCACTCCCCGGTGGGGCGTGGCGCCGTGGGCTGATTTGCCGGTGACGGTGAGGGTGAGGTGGTCGGCCCCGGCCATCACCGCGTCGGAGCCGTACCGCAGGTGGCCCGCCTCCAGGTTGGGGGCCACGTGCAGGGCGCAGATGGCGGCAACGGGGGGGTCGTCCAGGACGCCGGCCTCCACCATGCCCCGGGCGCCGCTCATCTCCCCTTGGGGCGGGCCCTCTTCCGCGGGCTGGAAGATGAAGACGTACCGCCCGGCCAGTTGCTCCTTAAGTCCGCTCAACAACCGGGCCGCGGCCAGGGCGATGCTCACGTGGAAGTCGTGGCCGCAGGCGTGCATCACCCCGGGCACCTTGGAGCGCCAGGGGACCTTGACCTTTTCGGTGAGGGGCAGGGCGTCCATGTCGGCCCGCCAGGCCACAGCGCGGCCGGGGCGGGCGCCCTTAAGCACCCCCACCACCCCGTGGCCGGCGATGCCGGTGCGCACCTCGAGGCCCAAATTCCCCAGGTATTCCGCCACCCGGCGGGCGGTGCGCTCCTCCTGGTGGGAGAGTTCCGGGTGCTGGTGGAAGTCGCGACGCAGGGAAGTGAGTTCCTCGGTCAATTCCTGGGCCTGCGCTTTGATTGCCTCTATCAAGTCATTCATGTGGCAATTTTATCACCACAGAGACCCAGAGACACAGAGAAAAAAGTAGAGGCGGTTCACGAACCGCCCCTCCTTGCACAGGCGAGACGCCTGTGCCACTGACAGCATAAGCATTATGGATTCATGCCAAGGCATCAGAAAGGTAGGGGCGACCCGTCGGGTCGCCCCTCATTGTTTGGTGGGCAATGCCCACCCTACATTTTTCTTATGGGGTTGGGGGAGCGGGGTTTGGGGGAGGGCGGCAGGGGCTGTCCGCCCCTGGCCCCTTCCCCCAAAACGACCGCGGGGTGGGCAATGCCCACCTCGCGGTATTCCACTTCCATTTTAGTCCCTTACGCCGCCAGTTTTTCCACTTTCACGGCGCAGGCCTTGTATTCCGGGATCTTGGCCACCGGGTCGTAGGCCGGGTTGGTGAGGACGTTGGCCGCGGCCTCGGCGAAGTGGAAGGGGATGAAGACCACGCCCCGGTCCACCTTGCGGCTGACTTTGGCCTTGATCTGGATCTCGCCCCGGCGGGAGCTGACCTTGACCCGCTCGCCGTCTTTAATCCCCATGGCCTTGGCGTCCGTGGGGCTGATTTCCACGTAGCCGGTTGCCATCTCCCGGTTCAGGGTGGGGGAGACCCGGGTCATGGTGCCGGAGTGGTAGTGGACAAAGGACCGGCCGGTGGTGAGGAACAGGGGATAATCGGCGTCCGGTTCCTCCGCCGGCGGCTTGTAGTCGATGGCGTGGAGCATGCCCTTGCCCCGGGTGAAGCGGTCCTTGTGCAGGAACATGGTGCCGGGGTGCTCTTCGGTGGGGCAGGGCCACTGCAAGCCCGCCTTCTCCAGACGCTTATAGGTTATGCCGGCGTAGCTGGGGGTGACTTTGCGGAGTTCCTCGAAGATTTCTTCCGCGGAGTTGTATTTCATGGGGTAGCCCATGCGGGTGGAGAGATCGCAAACGATCTGCCAGTCGGGGCGGGACTCGCCCACGGGCTTGCAGGCCTGGCGCACCAGGAGGACCCGGCGCTCGGTGTTGGTGAAGGTGCCGTCCTTCTCGGCGAAGGAGGTGCCGGGGAGCACGATCTGGGCCAGCCTGGCCGTCTGGGTCAGGAAGACGTCCTGGACGATGAAGACCTCCAGCTTTTTCAGGGCCGCTTCCACGTGGTGCAGGTCCGGGTCGGTGACCATGGGGTTTTCGCCCACCACGTAGAGGGCCTTGATCTTGCCTTCGTCGATGCCGTTGAACATCTCCATGATGGTGAGGCCCGGTTTTTTGGGGAGATCTTTACCCCAGAACTCGGAGAATTTCTTATTGGCCGCCTCGTCAGCCACCGGCTGGTAGCCGGTGAAGACGTTGGGGAGGCCCCCCATGTCGCAGGCCCCCTGGACGTTGTTCTGGCCCCGCAGGGGGTTGACCCCGCCGGAGGCGACGCCCGACGTTGCCGGTGAGCATGGCGAGGTTGGCACAGGACTTGACGTTGTCCACCCCGGTGGTGTGCTGGGTGATGCCCATGGCGTAGATGATGGCCGCGGGCTTGTTCTTGGCGTAGAGCTCGGCCATCTGCTTAAGGGTCGCCGCCGGGATGCCGGTGATCTGGGCCACCTTGTCGGGGGGGTACTCTGCCACCTTGGCCGCCAGGGCTTCAAAGCCCTCGGTGCGCTCATCCACGTAGGCCTGGTCGTGCCAGCCTTCCTTGATAATGATGTGCATCAGGCCGTTGATGAGAGCCACGTCGCTGCCCAGGCGCTGCTGCACGGCCACGTCCGCCAGGTCGGAGAGCTGGATCCAGCGGGGGTCGGCCACGATGAGCTTGGCGCCGCTTGGCCTTGCCGCGCATGATCCACTTGGCGGCAATGGGGTGGTCCTCCGTGGTGTTGGAGCCGATGACAAAGATGGCTTTGCAATCGGCAAACTCCGGGATGGAGTTAGTCATGGCGCCGGAACCGAAAGCCGCGGCCAGACCGACCACGGTGGAGCTGTGTCAGAGTCGGGCGCAGTGGTCCACGTTGTTGGTGCCGATGGCGGCCCGGGTGAACTTCTGGATCAGGTAGTTCTCTTCATTGGTGACTTTGGCCGAGGCCAGCACCGCCACCGCGTCGGGGCCGTACTTTTCCACCACTTTCTTGAGCCCGGTGGCCGCGGCGTCCATGGCTTCGTCCCAACTCACCGGCGCCAGTTCCCCGTTCTTCCGCAGCAGCGGCGTCTTCAGGCGCTGGTCGCTGCCGATGAATTCGTGAATATTCCAGCCCTTGATGCAAAGACTGCCCTGGCTCACGGGGTGCGTCTTCACGGGTAGGGAGGAGATGACGTCTTCGTTCAATACTTCCAGCAAGATGCCGCAGCCGCAGCCGCAATAGGAACAGGTGGTGTAAACGGTCCGAAAGTCCATGGAGCCACTCCTAAGTCGTTGGGTTTGCACCAAAAAATTATCTTTGTGGATTAATTCACGTTCATCTTAGCTTGAATTGCCGGATGAGTCAAGGGGAAGAACGAGTTTTCGGTTGCCGGTTTTGGGCTCGGGTGCACCCTGCTTCAGGTCCGGCCCATCCGGGCAGGGGATGAATCTTGGGTTAAGGGCTTCCCGGGGCCCTGGCGTCCATTTATTTGACCTGAAAGGGTAGAAAAATTATTTAGCGGTCTTAACTTATGCAAAGAAAAATAATTAATAGTATTATATAATATATTAAATTCCTGGGAATAGGAGAGGCTACCGGCATGAAGAAACTGGTGATTCTGGGCAGCGGCACCGGCGGCACCATTATCGCCGCCAAGATGCGACAAAAATTACTGGAATCCAAATGGGAGATAATCATTATCGACCGGGATTGGCAGCATCACTACCAGCCCGGCTGGCTCTTCATACCCTTCGGCATCTACACCCCGGAAGACTGCGTTAAACCCAAAATCAAATATATCCCTCCTGGGGTCAATTTTGTGCTGGATGAAGTAACGGAGATCGATCCGGTCAAAAAGCAGGTCAAGACCAAGAGAGACACTTATGCCTATGACTGGCTGGTGGTGGCCACCGGCTGCCGCATCGTGCCGGAAGAAGTGGAGGGCATGAGCGAGGGGATGGGGCGCGACATCCACAATTTCTATAGCGCCGACGGCGCGGTGGCGCTGTATGAGAAGATGAAATATTTCGACAAGGGCCGGGTGGTCATCAACATCGCCGAACTGCCCTTCAAATGTCCGGTGGCCCCCCTGGAGTTCGCCTTCATGGCCGACTGGTTTTTCGCCACCCACGGGGTGAGGGACTCAATTGAAATCGAACTGGTGACGCCCCTGTCCGCGGCCTTCACCAAGCCGGTGGCGGCAGAGATCTTGGGTAACATCTGCCAGGAGAAAAACATCAAGGTTACCCCCAACTTCCAGATCGCCTCGGTGGACGGGGCCAAAAAGGTCATCAAATCCTATGGGGGGGAGGAGGTGCCCTATGACCTCCTGGTAGCCATCCCGCCCAACTTCGGCGCCCAGGTCATCATGGACAGCGGCATGGGCGACCCCATGGGCTACGTGGATACGGACCACAACACCCTGAAGGCCAAAAACTACGACCACGTCTATGTCATCGGCGACGCCACCAACGTGCCCACTTCCAAGGCCGGGGCGGTGGCCCACTACGAAGCGGACACCATCATCGAAAACCTGGTACGGGAAATGGACGGCCAGCCGCCCCTGCCGTCCTTCGACGGCCACGCCACCTGACTGGTGGTCACGGGTTACGAGAAGGGGTCCCTTCTCGACTTCAACTATAAAATTGAGCCCTTGCCGGGTAAATTTCCCTTCCCGGGGCTGGGACCGTTCGACCTGCTGAAAGAGAGCTTCTCCAACTACATCGCCAAGATGATGTTCCGGTGGGTCTACTACAACCTGATGCTCAAGGGCAGCCACCTACCCCTGGAAACCCAGTTTGTGCTGGCCGGTAAAGTGCGGGGCATCCTGTCTCCGGATATCGAGATGCCTTTGAGAAGGAGACGGCCATGAGCAACGACGACATGATCCTGGAACGCCTGGCTCGCATTGAGGAAAAGTTGGCAGGGGTCGCCAGGGTTGAGGAGCAATTGGCCGCCTTTGCCAAGCCCTGGGAAAACGTCAGTGATTTGGGCCGGGACCTGTCCCTGCTGATGGACCCGGCCGTCAAGAAGCTGACGGAGGAAATGGTGGAAGTGGAGATCGGGTTCCAGCTGGAGGACTTCTTCGCCCTGATCAAGAGGTTCTTGCCCAGCCTGAAGTACCTCACCTGGTCCCTGGAACAGCTGGAAAACCTGGTGGACTGGTGGGAGGACATGGAGCCCTTAATGAAAGTTGCGGTACCCAAGCTCATCGATTACCTGGATCACTTGGAGCAGAAAGGCATATTCCGCATCAACGCCGCGGTGATCGAGATGTATGGCAAGATTGCCGCCAATTATAATCCCGAGGACATCGACGCCATCGGCGATGGGTTCGTTTCGATGCATGGCCTGGTGAAGAAGTTGTCGAATCCCGAGTTGATCCAATTCCTGGAAAAGCTGGTGGACGTTCCCCTGGAGGTGCGCCTGGAGGAAGCCAAGCCGGTGGGTCCGGTGGGCCTGCTCTGGAAGATGCGGAGCCGGGAATGCCGGCAGGGACTGGGGGTTATGCTGGAGATGACCCGGGCCCTGGGGAAGCTGAAAACGGAGCCGGCCCCGGCTGCTCAACCGGGAGGATAAAAAGGCATCGCTTATTTAACCACAGAGACACAGAGAACACAGAGAAACCAAAAAATATTGTGCCTTGCGGCTTGGCCGTAAGGCACAATCTCTGTGATCTTTATGCCTCTGTGGTGAAAAGCCTGGCCGTGCACCCTCCTTCGAATCCGCCTCAGCCGGGTGGGACAACCAGGGGGTAATGGATTAGGGTCCGCCACGACACAGACCGACCCTGTTTACCGCTGCTTCCTTCCGGACCTGACGGGGTTCACAGGCGTCTGTTGCGCAGGGTCCAACCCGCCGCCCTGATCAGCCGTCACCGGATGCGCTGCGACCCTCTGGGAGGGGCTTCGATCCCGCATAAGCGGTTCTCGGGTTACAGGGCACCGCTAGCTCCCCATCTAGCACGACCAGGTTTAAAAATGGCTCAGCGGTCGACGCGTTCCCGCATCTCTTTGCCGACCTTGAAGAAGGGCAATTTCTTGCCCTCCACTTTGATCAGGTCTCCGGTCTTGGGGTTCCGGCCTTTGTAGCCGTTGTAGAACTTGACTTTGAAGCTGCCAAAGCCGCGGATTTCGATGCGCTCATCTTGGGCCAGGGCATCCGCCATGTTTTCGAAAACGGCATTCACCACCATTTCCGCCTTTTTCAAAGTGATATTCTCAGCTTTGGCCAGGGCCTCGATGAGTTGGGACTTGTTCATGCCGATTTTCTCCTTCTGTGGCGTGGCCTGAACCCGGTGGGGCTTGGCAGTCTCAGTGCCGATAGCTAATTAATCCAAATAATAAATAAAATCGGGACGAAGGTAAAGAAAAAAATTGGCCTAGGCAACGAACTCCGGAAGCCCTTGGGAAAAGGACTACCAAACCAGGCAGGCAACCCCCGGGAGTTGGGTACCACCCGCTCGACCAGGGGGCGCCAGGGGCGGCCAGGGGGCGGCAAGGGGGCGGCATATCCAGAACAGGTTTACGCCTTATCTCATTGACCCCGGCGCCATGATTGGCTACGTTGAAAAATCAGCCAACATAGCTTATTCTCTGGAAACCAGGGCAAAAAAGAGGATTAGCTAGAACTTGGGTGGGCCCCAGCACGGCTCGCCGTGCCCTTGAACCGAAGGCTCGGGGCGGAATGCTTGGAAAAATATTGGTGGCGGGGAGGCCCCACCGGAAAATCAAGGTGGTGGGGCGGCCGTCTCCGGCCGCCCAGGGATCTCAAATAATTGGCTGCAGGGCCAGGTGGGGTGGAGGTATGTTGGCGGAAGGTCTGCGGTTGAGGCTGATTGAGGCTGCCCGGGAGGCATTAGCGAACGCCTACGCGCCGTACTCGGGTTACCGGGTGGGGGCGGCCCTCCTGACCCATAAGGGCAACATCTTCACCGGGTGCAACGTGGAGAACGCCTCCTACGGCCTGACCATCTGCGCCGAGCGGTCTGCGGTGTTCGCCGCGGTGGCCGGGGAAGGCCGGGAGATGAGGATTCAGGCCCTGGCGCTGGCCAGCGACGCCGCGGCTCCGTTCGCCCCTTGCGGCGCCTGCCGGCAGGTGATCCTGGAGTTTGGGGAAGACGCGGTCATTATCTATCAGGGGCGAGACGGTTTGACGGAGACCCGGGCCGGGGACCTGCTGCCCCAGGGATTCCGGATGCCGGCAGGCCGGGGCTAAGGGCCAGGGCTTCCCCGAAGGCATGGGGGGTCCCCGGTTTTACAGTTAGCGGCTCACCCGGCGTAAGTAAGCCACTTCACCAGTCTACCTTCCAGGAAAAATAATTCGGTCACCGGCGCGGTCAGACCCAGGTGGGCTTTACAGTCTTCCAGTAGATAATATTTCCAGGTCTCAAGATCACCCAGTCCCCGGGCTGCGATGATTCCGTCGGGCTCTCCCACCAGGGCCCGCACTTCTTGGGCCGTGAGACCCACGTGCAGTCCGGACGCGGTCAAGGCCGCGGCCCGGTCGGCCTTGTTCTTCCTTTCCAGGCAGTCCCGGCGGAGGCCCGGGCTGGCGCAGGCCGCCGCTAGCAGACAGCCAACCACTAATAGAACGACGGTTTTTCTCATGCGGACCCCCGGCTCGATGAGCTAACTTAATCGCGGTCCCTGTTAATATGGAATTCCCTGGTAAGGGCCTGAGATCGGCTGTGGTTCCACATTGTTGACTTTGCCATCTTTATTGAAGGTAACCGTAAGAACCTGGCTTCGTTGATTAAAGCCGTCCACGAAGATATAGAGGATTGGCAGGAGTTCCGGGAGCCTGGGATACTCGGTGATGTAGTAATACTTCCAGACTTCTTCCCCTTCTTTAGGGTATGAGACCTGGGCCGGATTGCCCAAGAGGGTGAAGACATCTGCCCTGGTCGATTTGCCGGCCTCGAGGCCGGAGACCAGTTGTTTGTCAGTGACGGCTTTGGTTCCGGTGGTAACGCAGGCGCATGACAGAACCAAGGCGGCCAGCGCGGCTAACTTCAGGCCTGCTTTCAATATCTGGTTCACCGGGATCAAGATCCTCTTTGAAGACCGCCGCCTCTTCACCGGCCTGGCCCAGGAATTTTTGAGGCTGCCTCTAAGATAAATATCGGCAAGCAAAAATCCAGACCCAAACCGTGGGGCTGGCGGGCGCCGGCTGCTATTCTTTCATGCCATGGAACGTCAGGGTTGTCAATGAATGGACCCATAAAACTGGGTCTGGCCCTTGTTTGGGGGAATAATCTCCATTATCTTAGGTTTGATGATCCTCAACCAGTGGCCGCTGTCTGGCTTCTGGGTGATCGGCCTGTTTGTGGCCGTGGAACTTATCGTCAACGGCTGGTCCTCTATCATGATGGCCCTGGCGGCCCCGGAGATGGGGAAGGCCGCGTAAGAGCGACAACTTTGCCAGATTGAAAACTCTCATAAAACAAGGAGGGAACCATGAACAGGATAGCATTTTGGCCTAAAAGCGCAGTTTGGCTCGCCATTGTGGGTCTGCTCCTGGCAGGCTGCGCCGGGGTGCAGACCCAGCAAACCAAAAGCACCGAAGAGCTGCTTTCGGCCGCCGGCTTTCAGATGCGCATTCCCGATACGCCTAAAAAAATGGCCCACCTGCAAAAGCTGGCGCAGCGGCAGATCGTGGTGCATACCCGGAACGGCAAGCCCTACTATGTCTATGCCGATGCCATCAACAATCGCCTGTATGTCGGAAATCAGGCGGCGTACCAGCGCTACCAGCAACTGGCTGCGGCGGAGAAAGTCGCCCAAGAGCAGTACCTGACCGCCCAGATGAATCAGGCTGCTGCCATGGACTGGGACATGTGGGGTCCGTGGGACCCGTGGTGGTGATAAATCCAGGAGAAAAATGAATGGATGGCATAATGAATGGTGCTGATGGACAGTATTTGGACAGTGGAACTTCTTGGGCAGTAGGTGAGAAGAGCTGATTGCTTGAAATGCCTGGAGGCGGCAACCGGATTCGAACCGGTGAATAACGGTTTTGCAGTGCTATTTAACCCCTTTAGCAGTAGTGAGCAGGAATAAATTTTATGAAGTAATGGCAATCACTTACCCTTTATGCTATCGTGCAAGAGGAAGCAGAAAATCGCAGCAAAAAGCAGGTGTATGGACACCTATATGGACACCTATTCTCCCCCCCCCGGCTATTTTGAAAACATCTTAAGGACATGAGCCAGAGTACCTTTCTCATCTGAGAGAATCCTAAGAAAGAAAGGCATGTCCTCCTTTCGTTGAGGAGGCAGGCCATGTTCATGAAAATCAGCATAACTTCTTTCTATCAACGATAATGGATAAGCTAGGATTGCATGGTCTGGATCGAAAATGTAAGTAGCTGTATTATCGGAAATATAGGATTGACAGGCCCTTCGCACACCTACTTGGGATAATTTTACAAAGTGTCTCGGAACATTTGGCTCAGGAAATCGGGCTACCTTATAATTCGCTTCCTCCCGAAGGTTCATTAGCCACTGAAGAGGGTCATCCATATCTATTTGTTGAGAAAGGAGAAAAGGATCCAAATTATGACGCCTGAACAGATCTAATACGATCTTATGTGTTTGACCTTTCTCTTTTGACGCTATTTGACCTGCCTGTGCACGGATTGAGAACGGGTGGTTTCCCATGTAGAAAAGGCACAATCCCTTAAGTGCAAGACGGGCTCTTAAGGCGTAAAAAGTAGAGTAATATAGTTTTACAGTTGCCCAGGTAAAAAGGCCCCGAGTGATCCCTCCTAAAGCATCGCCAAGGGACACTGTGGCGGAATAGAGATAGTCAGCAGCATCTTCTTTTAATAATAATTCAAGTGTTAGAGCCTCAGATGATGATATTATGCGGGTTGCAATAGACGCTTTATTAGTGGTTCGTGGATATATAACTGATGTCAGATAGCTCTGCGACCTATGCATTTCATCATACCAAAAGTTTATCAGAAACTGGAACATCTGGTTTGAACATATCGTTAAGTCGATTGTAAATCAGTTTTGGGGCATCCTTCCCACCCAAACCTTTTACTTCAGACTGGAGAATTAGGCTGCCTGGCTGCATACGTATGACCCGTGAAATTGTTTCCTTCTTAAATGATCTAATATTATTACAGAAAGGAATCAGCTTAAGTTTGAAGAATTCTATCGCACCTACAAATCCCGAAGCATACATAAAAGCATTTGACGCAGCATTCCACTCATCACTATATTTTTCTGCAAGAACACTGAAGTAATTTAGAATAATTCGTCGCTGAAGCTCAAGTTCCGTTGCTCCAATCTGCTCTAAATTCCCACGGTCCTCTACTAAGTCTTTAAGAGCAGTCACAGCCGTTGATAAGGCTATTCCACCTTTTCTTCTTGGAGCACCAGGTAGCTTAATCAAATCCCTGTAGGGTGAAGACTCCTCTTCGTTTAAAAAGATAGCAATATCTCGCGCCCTTAAAGCAGCTGCATCTATGGTAGGTTCGCTAGCCAAACGATAAAGGTCGAAAACTAAACTTCGAGGGGCAGTTTTCTGTTCAGTATTGATAGACAAGAAAATGTCTGCGCATTCCCGCGTTGTAAGATTTTCATATATAGCAACGGGTAGCTGTAGAGCATTTATCTTTTCGTCTTCTTCAATTGCGGCACGTATGCCCGCTAGCCGATGTTGCCCATCGATTATCTGAGCAGAACGTCCAACCAGCTTGAAGGACAACTTATTATCGCTTCTTTGAATCGGATTCTCTTGATTCACCCAGTTGAGGATAATTGCTCCCGGGAAATCTCCTACTTTTAAAGTGAACTGCTTGATACTGCTTATCCGACTTGGATTGAGAATGCGTTGTACTGCACCAGGCTCGTCGGATTGCCCACGTATAGCTGCGTAACTAATATTAACTACAATCCCGGCCGGTAAAACCGTTACTAAAATTCGTTTAGTGTTTTGGGTTACTTCGAAGTATGAGAAACTCTGGTTTTCCATTTGATGCTCCTTTCAGTTATAGGGGAGGTACCCAACAAGCGGATGGGAGCGACTTCCGTTAACAGGATACCATAAAACTGCTATCGATCAACCCTTATAAAATCCATCAAAGTGGTTTGATGTAGGTATCATAGCTGTATCTAAGACCCTGGCGAAATTTAAACCCTTGCGGTCCTTGAGCCACTTGTGGCAGACCTGATAGCCCCCGATGGTAAAGGCCCATGCTTCGGGCGGGATAACCTAAAATTAGGTGGTAAAATGTTCACCAAAATGTTCACCATTTCACCTTCCCTTTGCCGGGCAAAACGGTTCTTTTCTGTGAGAAAGGCAATCTATTGCAATAGGCCACAATTATTAGCCTTAGAAATCAAGAAATTAACTAAAGCAGAGCAAGATACTATCATGAATTTCGCCTCATCGAACCCAACATTCGGCTCCTCAAGAATAGCATGCCTGATTCCATGCTCATCACTTGTATACCCATAAAGACTTAATAAGCCTGCCTTAAAGGCTCCATGAAATTTAACCTTAGCTTCCAACTTTGCTAAAGCCTTATCTAATCCACCGCCCTCTTCAACCGTAAGTTGCTTTACAAGAGATTCAACTGCACTAATTGATTCCTTGATAGAGTTTCGGAAATCAGGATTTGGTTTCCGAGACAACAAAGTTATTGCTGTCTCTAAATGTTTATAAGTTCCAAATAACTGATTCTCTTTAGCTGATTCGATGCTTGAAGCTATACTCTCCATTTCTGTTAAACTTGTAATTGGTGCAAGTTTATTACTAATATATCTATAACCAGACATCTCTTCCTCAAGTATCTTATTAATACCGTTTTTAAACCCATCATATGTGGCAATCTTATCTGTTATGAATTCAATTAGATTATAAATATTATACCAATTATACCACTTAGAAGAAGTATCAAAGAATTTACGTCTCAGCCATTGTCTCATATCATAATAATTACCAGGTAACTCATCTACCGGCAACTTAAAGAATTGCTCGCAAATTTCTCGAATATATACCTTTGTTCTTCCCTGTGCAATTACATCATTACCTATTAAGACAGTCCTCAGCAGATAATTCCAAAGTGAATTTCTTAATGAAATACTCATTTCATTAACTTGAAAAACAATTGGAGGGGTTGTCACCCCAATACGGTCTGAGAATTTAAGGTTCATAATAAAATTCCACTGCCCAATTTGTTAATTCAAAATAACACAGAAAGGATAAGTCTGTCAAGACCAGCGAAAGGTGGTCTTTAGTCCGTCCATTAAGAAATATCCTCACCTACAAGGTCTACCGCGAAGGTGCCTACTGCCTTCTCACTTTCTAAGGTGGTAATTTCAATTCCTAACTGATCGTTGAAAATATCCGGGTTGTTGAGCAACCATGTGGTGAATTCCTTGGCCTCCTTAGCCCATACTTCTCGCAAGGCTACTGGCCTAAACTTACCTACCATATGAAAACCCTCCCTAAACCAACATGGCACATAAGCCCTTTATAAAAGACGAATCCAGTCTACCCATGAGATATTGTACAGGCTTCGACAAATGCTTTACCCAGAGCGGTTAAGCAAACACAAATAAAATCATTCGGGGGTATAAACCATCCGCCCCATGAGGTAAGGCAACCAAGGCGGTAAAGATTTCCCAGGGATAATTCAACTTCTTTAGGAAGGCGAATGGTGTTAGCTGGATGTTCCTTATCGTTCCAAACTACTGCTTCTTCAGGAAGCTGTGCAGTGAAGATCCTTTGGTTTTCAGCTGTGGTTGCAGCAGGTAAGGCATGGAAAATCTTGTCTAGAATGAGAGCATCAAACGGGCTTAGGTCTTCGAGAATACTTATAAAGGCTCGCCGGATGTCTATGCCGCTTTTGGCGTCTGCGGCGTTAACCAAGAGCATAGCCCAGCGGTCCTGGAGATAATCATCTTCTTCCAGAGACGCTGCTTGCAAGAGAGGAATAGCAAAGCTCATCGGGGTTGCTCTTGATGCTTCTTGCAGACCCCGGTCACTTAAGAACTTCTTTGCGTGCTGCATGAGGCGTACTTGACGCTCCCAACGCATGTATTTGAGGCGATCCTCCCAAATCGCCATAGCTTGTTCCAAAGGTCTTTTTATAAGAAAGGCCAGAAATCCCCCAAATTCCCTTGCTGCATCTGTCACTTTGCCTGCTGTCTTGGCAACTTCCTGAACAGCTTTGAACTCTTCTTCCATTTAGTAAGCTTCTCCTCCCTCCCTACAAAATCTTAATTAGGGTAATCAGCAGTGCGGATCATTTGGCATCGCGGAGGGCTTCGAAACAACAGAACTTCAGCTTCTCCCCGGATCCGCACGGACAATCACTGTAGAGATTAATGTTGTACTTGCAGCAGTTTTCTTCCAACACTTGACGACTACGCTTTCGCCATCGATTTAGCGCATCCTCTGCGTAGCGCCTATCGTTCCAGATTGCGGGGGGGGTGATCCCCACAGATCGTTGTGCAGTTAGCAGACTCACAAAGTTGTCGTGGGCTCTCTGAAGCATTGCGCTCGGTATAGCGTTTCGCAAACCACTGTTAACCGCAACATTGACCTCGGCACCTTCGCTTGCTAACAATTGCGCAAATACTTCTTTCCGGAGCTCTTCGCCGAGTCTACTTTCGCGGAATTCAAGGATTGAATCGAGGAGTGATGGGTCTTGCAGTGCAACGGCGCCGAGGTCAGCAGCGAACCGCCCGGATACCACGTAGCTAGCTGGGTATCGTCGGCCCACTCTGCACCAATGGCAGCTGCGAAGGCTGGCCCAGCCAGCCTCGCTGTGCCAAAATTAAGCTTGGCCGAACCGATATTTAGTACCCTACAGGCAGCACCGATCTTCACAACATTCGTGAGCCTAAGAATGGGGAAGACATTCCATCGCGGAGCGAGTTTAGTGGCGTTCCCCCACTCACTCCCAGGAGTTGACGGATTGAAGGTCTCAGCAGAAGGCTTCGCACCAGATTCGGTATATTGCCTTCTTCAACCAAGGTGATCTCTCGTGTGGTTGCGTAAAGTTGAGCAAATAGACGCTCTGCAACCTCCTCCTGTCCAGGAGCAGGATTTAGTTGTGAACGTACTATTTCGGCGACGGTCCGTTTGGTCATGTCTGGATTGTAGAGGGAGAACGAGCCGAGGTCGCCAGCGGAGATTGAACCTGCATTAGGGAATATCAAGCCTTCTTGGTGGGTCCAACTCACGAATGATAGCACTCCATCTTGCACTAAACGCCAAAATCGCTGCGACCCGAGCAGAAGATGGACACGTGAAGTGACGAAATAGAAGCAGACAGCATGGTCGAAGCAGATGAGGCCAACAATCATGTCATGCATCGCGGTAGAACGATTATCTGGGATTTCCTCGTCCGAATACCCCGTACCAACAATCATCTGCTTCTCTCGACTCCGCTTGTATCTGTGATACCTAATGTGACCGAGGTTTCCCAAGTGCCAGGTGGAAAGATGTCAAGAGGAGGTGAGCACTTTCGATCGAGCGAGGATCTTCGGTGATCGATGGGGTGGTCGGCTACCACCTCTTGATTTAAGGTGCCGGATCTCTTCTATGATATTAATTGCGGATCTGTGGTCCTTGTGGGGTTTTGGAATGTACCGGATAACTCGTACGTTGGGGGGTAGTGAGCCGTAATCGCTTGGAAGGATCGCATAATGAGGGCCATCCCCGAATAGTCTGCCAATGTCACAGTTACGCGAGGATTCGAGAGAACGTAATCATCTTGAAGAGTATACCCTAAAAATACGACCTTGGCTGCAGCTATTATCCTTTTCTAAAAGCGTGGTGAAACTAACATCGGCTACCAGGTTATGATAGTCCTCAGTAGTGAATACGGTTGATTTCACGTCGCGATCGATCCGTGGAGCTTGCACAGAAATGGTTGATCAGCACTCAATAGTTGTGCAGCCCGCTGTAGATCATATCGGCTCACAGTCGAAACGCCTGTTAGTTGCTTCTCAAGCAACTCATCGACGTTGGTTGTTATCACGCAAGATGGTGCAACATCTCGGAGGGCAGCTGCAAAGCGCCGATACACTGGAGTGGGCTCACGTGGGGAAACGAGCCTGCAAGTAAGGAGTAAAATCTTTGGCGGTTTGTATCCCTGCAAGCCTGAAATAGTTCCGGAAAGTTCTGTGTTGAAATTAGGATTAGCCCCGTCTTCGCGTCATATCCTGGTTCGTAACGGACGTACTGGGAGTGGAACTGATCCGCTAACTCAGGCCATCGTGGATACCCGCACCATGAGCTGACCCCTGCTCCGACCCAGAACACGATGTGTTTTGATTGGTCATGAACTTATCGAAAAGCTCACGAATCGAACGAACAGTGTCGATGTTACTCTCGTGCTAATTTCATAGTTGTAAGGTCCGATGACCTCGCATAGATGGTATGGCCTAATGTTCAAGGTCCAGTGGCTCTCTTTTTCCTGAATTCCAGTTAAGTATAAGATAGTCATAGGCGAAAATCAAAGTTTGTGATCTCAGTTTCCAGGGACAAGAATTGTTCCATGAAGGCAACGATAGCTGCTATCGATTAACCCTTATAAAATCCATCAAAGTGGTTTGATGTAGGTATCATAGCTGCATCTAAGACCCTGGCGAAATTTAAACCCTTGCGGTCCTTGAGCCACTTGTGGCAGACCTGATAGCCCCCGATGGTAAAGGCCCATGCTTCGGGCGGGATAACCTAAAATTAAGTGGTGAAATGTTCACCAAAATGTTCACCATTTCACCTTCCCTTTGCCGGGCAAAACGGAGACCTGCCGAGACGAGGAGAAGATCGGAAAGGAGAAATTACGGTTCCCTGTCAATCGGCCAGCCGCCGTGGGCGTCAATGGCGGCGTCAATCTCTCCCATGAGGCGGATGGTTTCGGCCAGGGCGACCACAATCTTTTGATAATGGTGAAGGTCCTCAAAGGTGAGGGTCCGGCCTTTGCGGTCCTTGAGCCATTTGTGGCAGACCTGATAGCCCCCGATGGTGAAGGCCCACACTTCGGGGGGGAAACCTTCAAAGTATTGCTCTGAGTTGATATAAACCCGCGCTGGCGCTGTCCTCATAGCGCACCCCTGCCACCACCTGGGAACCGGAGACCGGGAAACGGGTAAGGAAGGTTTCCAGACGGGAAGTATTCCATCAGGTGGAGGGACGCCAATTCCGCCC
>CAVYJK010000018.1:0-51550 GCA_963768765.1 uncultured delta proteobacterium | reverse complement strand
TTGCCAAAATGAAAACTAACGGCTAAGTGGTAAGAGTTCCAGATATGACTCTAATATTATTTACGGATAAGCCTAAGGCTTTTTCAAGGGGAGACCCAGAGGCGAAAGGCACACTTACAATCCTGCCTGAAACCCTACCCAACCCCATATGGATTTTGGGGACGCCGTACCTAATTCTCAGAACAACTCAAACCATGGACCACAGCGCCTTCTGCAGCATAGCGGTGTGCTCCGAAGGGGGCACGGCCCCGCCGTTGATGGCAGCCACCGGCATCAACCCCAGGAGGGAGTTGGCCAGCCAGACGCCCTGGGCCTGCCGGAGGCGGGACAGCGGGGTGCGGCTCTCTTTCAGGGGTATCTTCCGGCGGGCCAGACCCAGGGCCAGCATGGCCACGGTGACCCCCGGCAGGGCGCTAACCGCCGCCGGGGTCCAGAGTCTTCCCTTATGTAGATAAATTAGGCTGGTGGCGGCCCCTTCCGACACCGCGCCGTCGGCCTCCAGGATGATGGCCTCTTTGGCCCCCTGGTCCAGGGCATACTGCCGGGCCGCCAGGTAAAAAAGGTAATTGAGGCTCTTGTGGCGGCCCAGGAAGGTGGTGCGCCGCTCCGGGAAGACCGCCACCGGCCACCCCGCGGCGTACTCTTCCGGAGTCGGGGGCTCGTAGCGCCCGGCCCAAATGACCACCGTGGGGCGGCCCTCCCCGGGGAGACCCAGCCCCGGCGCCTGGCCCCGGGTGAGCTGGATCCGCACCCGGGCCGGTCCCCGGGTCAGGCCGTTGGCGGCCAAGAGTCGCCCCAGGCGCGCCTCCCAGGGAAAATCTTCGGGGTACGGCAAGCGAAAGGCCTGGGCCGAAGCCCGGAGGCGGATCAAGTGCGCTTCCAGGAAATAAAGGCGGCCGTCCTCAGCCCGCAGGGTTTCAAATAAGCCGTCGCCGTATTGAAAGCCCCGGTCATTGACGGACACCGCCGCCCGGTCCAGGGGCGCCAGGTCATCGTTGAGCCAGACAAATTCATTCTGTTCCATGGTAGATTGTTAGTAGCGAAGAATAGCAATTTGAGTCTTCTGAGAATACCAGCACTTCCCCCCTTTTATAAAGGGGGGGCAGGGGGGGATTATAATTAACCCTCAAATAATCCCCCTAAATCCCCCTTTAGAAAAGGGGGACTTTTTCCCTCAGGAAGTCGACAGACCCCTCTTTTTAAAGCCATAATTAGGCCCTAAATGGATTAATCCCCCTCAATGACCTTAAACAGGGTCCGTCCCTTGTGCAGGGTCTCCTCGTATTCGTCCGCCTCCACCGAATCAAAGACCACCCCGCCGCCCACCGCGAAATGGGCCCGGCCGCCGGCGATGATGGCGGTGCGGATGGCCACGTTGAGGTCCAGATTCCGGTGGAGCCCCAGGTAGCCGATGGCGCCGCAATAGACGTGGCGCACCTGGGGCTCCAACTCGTCGATGATTTCCATGGCCCGGATCTTGGGGCACCCGGTGATGGACCCCCCCGGGAAGGTGGCCCGGAGGATGTCCACCTGGCTCACCTCCGGCCGCAGCCGGCCGGTGACCACGGACACCAGGTGGTAGACGTTCTGGTAAGCCTCCAGGCGCTTGTGCTCCTTGACCGCCACGGTGCGGGCGGCGCAGACCTTGCCCAGGTCGTTGCGCAGGAGATCCACGATCATGGAGAGCTCGGCGTCGTCTTTGGCGCTCTCGGCCAGCTCCCGGCGCAGGGCCTCGTCTTCCTCCGGGGTCCGGCCCCGGGGCCGGGTCCCCTTGATGGGCCGGGTCTCCAGATAATCCCCCTGGCGGTAGAGAAAGCGCTCCATGGAAGTGGAGAGCACCTGGAACCCGTCGCAGTTCAAGTATGCATAAAACGGCGCCGGGTTCAAGTGAAAGAGCCGCCGGAAGAGGCGATAGGCCTCGCCCCGGAAGGGAAAAGAGAAGCGCTGGGCCAGGTTCACCTGGTAGACGTCGCCCTGGCAGATGTAGTCCCGAATCCTGGCGATGGCCTTAAGGTAAGCCTCCCGGGTGAAGTTGCTCTTTAGCGCCCCCACCTCATAGGCTCCCAGGGAGTCGTCCGGGGCCGGCAGCGCAGCCTGCTCCGCCGCGGCCAGGCGCCTTCCTAAGGGGTCTTCATAGATTACCCTGATTTCCCAGAACTTTCCGGCCCGGCGGTCGTGCACCACCAGGCGCCGGGGAAAGGCCAAGACCATCTCCGGCAGCTTGAGGTCGTCCGCCGCGGTGGTGGGCAGCTTCTCCAGGTGGTTTTTCAGGTCATAGGCCAGAAACCCCAGCCCGCCGGCGGCCAAGGGGGAGAGCGGCGATGGACCCGGCAGCTCCAGGGCCCCCAGCAAGTCCTCCAGCACCGTGAAGGGGTCCGCCTGGCAGAGCTTGAGGCTGCCCTCCTGCTGCCAGCAGACCTGACGCCCCTTGGCCTTGAGCACCAGGAACGGGTCCCAACCCATGATGGAATGCGTGGAGCAGTCCAGATCCCCGCCGCTCAGGAGGAGCATGGCATGGGGCTGGCCCCGCAGCGGGGTGAACAGGTCCGCCAGGTCCAGGACCTCCGCCGGCGGCGAGTAGGGCTTCACCTGCAGATCCACTACTCTTCCGAACAATTCCACTCCCCCGTGAAAAGATAGCGAGTCTTTTTCTGGTTCCCAAGCAGTCTTACAAGGGCCTTACCCGCCCGTAGAGCATGAAAAGCCTGGTGGGACGTGCCTCCGTGCCCGCCACCTTGGAGGCGCTACAATGCAGGGCGGGCACTGCCCGCCTGCAGCCCAGGCGGGACGCCTATGCCACCAAAGAACCTTTCAGGCAGGAGCTTGGGGACGAGTATTGCACCCAATTTCTGGGCTTGCAGTATTAAGGGGAGGAGCAGGGAAAATTATTCCCCCGCCCTCCCCTCAAGCTCACCTCCCAACCCCTTGTATCTAGCCAGGGAAGGCGGGCCATGGGCTCGACTTCCATGGCTAACTTAAACAATAAGGGATTGGGGATGAGGGTTTGGGGGAATTTTTTGTAAGCGTAAGGGCCCCTCGGCCCTTGGCCCCTTCCCCCAAGAAATCCGTTCCCCCAAAAAATTGGCCGCCAGCTGCCGGCCGTGGCTGGTGAGGAAGGATTCGGGGTGGAACTGGACCCCGTGCAGGGGGAATTGCCGGTGGCTAAGGCCCATGACCACGCCGTCCGCGGTCCAGGCGGTGACCTCCAGGTCCCCGGAGCTGGGGACCGCCATCAGCGAATGGTAGCGGGCGGCCCAGAAGGGCGACGGCAGCCCCTGAAAAAGACCCCGGCCGTTATGAAACACCTGGTGCCGTTTGCCGTGCACCGGCAAGGGGGCCCGGGTGGTGGCGCCGCCGAAGACCTCGCTGATGGCCTGGTGCCCCAGGCAGACTCCCAGGAGGGGGACCTTCCGGTAGAAGTAGGAGATGGCCGCCTTGCTGATGCCCGCCTGGACCGGCGCCTTGGGCCCCGGAGAGATGCAGAGCCAGTCCGGGGACAAATCCTTGATCTCCGTCAGGCTCACGGCGTCGTGGCGAAAGACCAGGACCTCCAGGTCGAACTCATAGAACAGCTGCACCAGGTTGTAGGTAAAGGAGTCGTAGTTGTCGATCATCACCAGGCGCACGGGGCACCTCCGGCCAATAAAAAAAGCCACCCGGACGAGTCTGGGTGGCTTTCGCCTGACATAACTCTGCTAACCTATATAGAGGGCATTCCCGGCGCTGTCAACTTTTTTCTTGGGCCGGCGGAGGTTAACTCCTGCCCGCGGCCGCCTCGCACCCTAGAGATAACCCATATAACTCTAACTTCTGCTGCTCCTGATAAGTCTCATCCCCTAGCAATTATACGTCGGGGCTTATGCGGTCTTCGTTGATGGAAATGGTCTCGCTGCTATCAGGAATGGTCGGCTCGGCATAGGTCTATTGGTCCCTGAAGCTAGAACAAGGAAGCGGCTTCTTCTATGATAGGGACTGATAATTATTTTCTCAGCTCAATCAGTAACAACCGAGATCAATGATAAGAATATTATAATAGCGGTTGCCGCCAGAGGCGTATGAAGGAACCGGTTTTTCAGGATAGATTGACAAATGTTTGACAGCCGCATAAATCCTCCTCATTCAGGGTTATCCCGTTTTTTGCCAGTTAATTTAACCTTGGTAGAACCGCGTTACCATCAGGGAAAGGATAATTTTCGCTTTCGAAATCCCTGAATTTCGCTTCCCAAAGTCGCTTTCCAATCATCAACTTTCCCCCGAAGGGCCGATCAAGCTGAAAATTATCTCGGCGGCATAGAGGGACATCAGGAGTAGCAAAATTGACAGATCAGGAAAATACCAGCCACTGACGGTCAGTGGCGGCACCAGGATATGAAGAATTTCAAATCCGGGGTCCGTGAAGTCAAACCAGAGCCGGACAAAGGAATATTGACGCGAGGGTTGGAGCCAGGAAAAGACTATGCGTAGGATAATCATCCAGGAATAAACCTTCAGGGGCCAAATTAGACAGGAGAAGGTGGCTTTAAAATAGCCGGGCCTGTCAAAATCTTTCGGCACAGGAAACGACACGGGAAAGTTCCTACCCTCCTTAAGACTAATTCCGTTCCTCTTTTTAGGTCAATTTTTAGGAATATTCAAAATAATGTCAATTCCCCTATAACAAATTCAGGTTTTTCGAAGGCCAAAATCGGTGATTCTCCTATTCCCTCCAGGTGGAAAAACATTAAATTTTATTTACAGAGAAAAACCTCAAACTCTCTGGAAAGACAATTCGGGAATCGAGGCTGATCATGGAACAGACATCGATATTGGACAGGGAGTTGCAGCCCAGCGCGACCATCAGCGCGGAACAGACATCGATATTGGACAAGGAGTGCAGCCCAGCGCGACCATCAGCGCGGACATCAACCCCTTTAATTACCAAGTTGGTACTTATAACGCTGCAAGTTTTAATTCTCCTGTCTCTGTTTCACATGATAAAGACTTTTCTTGTCCCTTCTACCTCGGAATGGACCTCCAGCGATATTCTAGCCGTATTCCTGGGGTTACTTGCCACCGCCGTAGCGTTTTTCATCCTGGCAAAGTTCCAGATCGTACTCCAGGACTTCACCCTGAAAAGTGAAAAGTTGGAAAAACATATTGATGAACGGACCTCCGACCTATTAAAAATCAACGAAGACATGCGCTTCGAAATCAATGAGCGCAAGCGAGTGGAGGCCGCACTGAGCGAGAGTGAAGGCAGGTTTCGCACCATCATCCGTGAAGCGGCCATTGGCATCGCCATCATAGGCAAGAACGGGCGGGTGCACGAGAGCAATCCTGCCCTCCAATTGATGCTGGGGTATTCCCCCCAAGAGTTTCAAGGGCTTTCTTTCCCTCAGTTGCTTTACCCGGATGATGCCCGTAAGAGCAAAGAACTCTTTAAAGAGTTGCTCTACGGATATCGAACCAATGCCCGCACCGAGAAACGCTTTGTTCGGAAAGACGGCAAAATTGGTTGGGGGCGTCAGTCCATCTCCCTGGTGCGGGACGTCACCGGGGAACCCCAATTCTTCATCGCCATGATCGAGGACGTGACGGAGCGCCGGTTGGCCGAAGAGAAGATCTGCAGCTACCAGGAGCAGCTCCAGTCCCTGGCCTCCGAGCTTTGCCTGTCGGAAGAACGGGAACGACGCACTCTGGCAGGAATGCTCCACGACCATATCGGCCAGTTGCTGAGCATGGCGAAAATGAAACTGGAAGAGCTCCAGGAATCAGTCCTGTTCCGCAGCCTGGTGTCCCCAATTAAAGAAGTTCATAAAATGATCGAAAATTCGATCAACTATACTCGTTCTTTGATTTTTGAATTGAGTCCGCCCATTCTCTACGATGTGGGATTTGAGGCTACGGTGGAGTGGCTGGCAGAGCAAATGACCCAGCAACACCATCTCCACATCGAGGTGAAAGCCGACGGTCAGACCGACCAGTTGGACAATGAGGTGCGGGGCCTCCTATTTCGAGCGGTCCGGGAATTGTTGTTCAATGTCATCAAGCACGCCAAGGCGAGCCGTGCCATAGTTAAGATTCAGAGGGCCCAAAACCAGTTGCAGGTCGTGGTGGAAGACGATGGGGTGGGGTTCCAAGAGGAGCAAGTCTCCTTGTCCGCCGCACCAAGCCACGGTTATGGCCTCTTCAGTATGCGGGAGCGGATCACCTATTTCGGGGGAAGCCTTAATATCGAGTCCCACCCCGGCCAGGGAGCCAGGGTGACTCTGACGATGCCGATGGAGTGCAAGAAGAAAAAGGGGGGCCATCAGGGGCATGTGAGTGCGGACCATCGGCCCTCAAAATTTCCCAGTGGGGATGCCCCGGTTCAAAGGATAGCCGCCAACTAGCCTTGGGGGCTGTCAGCGCTGTCTCTTTAATGTTCACTCACGGCCTCCCTTGAGCAGTTCAATTCTTTCCGGGGAAATCCCAAACCGTGTTTCTCCCACTTGTCTGCGGTCGCAGCAATTCCCTGCCTTGACTAACCCTGCTCCTTGCCTTCCCCCTGGCAGACGGGAAGGTCCGATGGTTTCGTCCGGCGCCGGGCGCAGTCCCTAGGCAGCGATTTTCCCCAAGCTGCATAATAAAGTTAATCAATAGCTATGGACGCTAAAAACTATTTTACAAAATCTTCATTTTGTGATTATCTTTTCTAAGGAAATCTTAATAAATCGTTAGCCTGGGTGTTGCGAGATTGCAGATGCATTCATTGGGGAAAATCAAGGTCTTGATCGCTGACGACCATCAGATCGTCCGGGACGGGCTTCGCTCCCTGCTGGAAAAAGAGTCCGACATCCAAGTGATAGGGGAGGCCAAGGAGGGCAGGACCACCCTGAGGATGGTGCGGGATCTGGCCCCCCAGGTGGTTATTATGGATGTGGCCATGCCGGACCTGAACGGCATCGAGGCCACAATCCAGATCAAGAAGGAATTCCCGGAAGTGAAGGTGATCGGACTATCCATGCATGATGACCGGCGGTTCGTGTTGAAAATGATCAAGGCCGGCGCCTCAGGCTACCTGATCAAGGATTGCGCCTTCAAAGAGTTGGCCGGCGCCATCCGGGTGGTGGCGGTCCATAATAAAATCTACCTGAGCCCCGGAATAACTGACATTATGGTCCAAAACTACATCTCCGGCTCCCCTGCCGGCGAATCAATAATCTTTTCGGTGCTTTCTCCCAGGGAACGGGAGGTTCTGCAACTAATCGCCGAAGGGAAAACTTCCAATCAAATCGCCGAACAACTGCATGTCAGCGTCAAGACGGTTGAGACGCACCGCGCCACCATCCTGAATAAATTGAACATCCGAAGCGTAGCCGAACTAACCAAATTTGCCATCCGGGAAGGCATCACCTCGGTCTGACTATCTCCATCCTGCAACGATGCGCTGGTGACGGTCCAAGCCCCATAACCGATTCTGCAAGCTTCTCGCTGCCCCGGTCAGATTGTACGGCCAGTCTTCTAGCGAGTTGAAGACGGTGGTTGCCGGCGAAAGGGTGTGGTCCTTTGATTTTCAGGTTGGGGGAATTACCGTAGCAGTCCTCTAAGCCTCAAGCCTAAGCTTGCTTTTCCGGTCCGGGAGCAATCCTCACCTGCTGAGGCGAGAGCAACATTGCTGTCGCCGGCGGAGGGATCTTAGAGCCAGAGAAAAAGCCTCGCAGGGCTAATTGCCTTCCGCCGTGAAGATTAAAAGCCCCATAAGAAATACCGCCAGGAACCCACCTGCCGCAAAACCACCTGCAAAATTGATGAATTCCATCACTTTCTCCCTTTAGTGGATTTCGATGATTATATTTTCCCCACTTGGTGTTTTGCAGCAATAAGGAATAACCTAAATTTAGTGGGGGAGAAATCTTAATTTTGTGGCATAAAATCCCAAGTCAACCCAGGGAAAAGCATTAAACCAGACCCGACCCCCGCGGAACGAAATCCGGAAATAAAACCTGAACCCTTGCCCGCGGAAACAGGCGGTCGATAGGGAGTCGGTCCTGTTCTTGGATCCGAATAATTTTAAAATAAGGAAAATCGAAGCAAAGAATCCGGGGTTATCTCTATTTTTACCGGGTCTTAGGAAGCTGTATTATTACTATAAAAATTCATCCGAAAAGGCGGGCAGTTAAGGAGGCCCCATGTCAACCAAGAAACTGAACCAAGACTTGAACGAGATATTGGCCCGCTGTGAAGAGGGCATGCAAGACCTGAAAACCCTCATTCAGCCTCAACTCGAGGAATCGGGGAAGATCTTGAATATAGGTTTCCCAGGCCCAAAACCTCGAAGATCGGACCGTCGGGGAGGAAGAATCTCCACCGAGAGGTCTGGGCAGCCCGGTCTCGAAAATGGAAACCGATGCTATCATGCGGCGAATAGAAGGGGTGCGCCTGGAGACGGAGATTTCATGGAGGCTGGCGAGGGTTGAGCGGCAAGTCCGCCGGCTCACTGTTCTGGGGGCCATGTCCCTGACGATTTTATCGGTTGGGATGTTGACTCTGGCCTTTCTGCTGTTCCAGACCCGGTTACCTCACCAGACCACGTTTCGGGACGGTAAGGCGGCAGAAAAGGCGGCCAGTGCTCCATCAAGCAACCTCCAGGCCAAAGCCGGAGACCTGGTTTCAGAGGTCAAAACCGCAAGACCGGACGCCGCGCCGCCTTTGCAGGGTGAGGCAAGTCCAAGGTATGTGGGTTCCATCACGTCAAACAAGTATCATTACCCGGATTGCAAATGGGCCAAGACCATCATTCCGGGGAAGCTGATAGGCTTCAAGTCAGTGGCTGAAGCCGAGGCAAAAGGCTACATCCCGTGTCCGACATGCAACCCGCCCCATAAAGACTGAGGGGCGCCTCTAGGGGGGACGATATGTTTCGCAGCGGTGCCAAAGCCAATATGGCGGATGTTTTTTTGGAAACTAACGGTCCCGGAGATAAAACCATCCGGATTCCGGGGAGCGTCAGAAACTTGTCTTCAGGGGTGGTGAGCCTGGAGATAAATCATAATTGGTCCAGGTTAGAAGCCATAGCCCTTAAAGACCAGGAGACTCACCTCATCGTCTGGAGCTCAGATGGCCGCGAACCCCTTATCCTTAAAGGAAACGTAAGCCGCTTTCGGTTAGCCAATTTTGGTAAGGGCAAGGCGGGCCTGGACTTCAAGCTGGCCTGCTGTGATACGCAGACCACAAGAATGGTGCATGATTTGATTCATCATGCCCCCGGAGACCATAAAAGCTTGTGGGAGCGTATGGACCAGATCCAGGTAAATTCAGGATCCAGCCTTTCTCGGTACAGGGTCTATCTGGTGAGCCTGTTTCTGGCTCTAGGAGGCCTGACCTGCTATCTGACGGAATACAACGTCTTAAAAATAATGGGTGGGGTCTTATGGGTCTTAGGCGGCCTTTTGGGGGCCGGTTCCGCTTTGCGGTCATTGCGGCAAAATCGCGCCATCAATTGAGGGAAGATAGCCGCGACAGGATGGCCCCAGCTCCGACGAGCCATTTAAGGCCCATTCTCGCAGGCGCCCCCTGCCCTGGCTAGCCGGTATAGAAGGGCTGCATCACAAACCTCTTGACATTAAGGAGAAGATGAGAAAGAAAAGTGGTATCTAACCCACCACAATCAATAGAAAAAACAGGATCTGCTACGTACAGCCTGCCATTATCCACGCTTTCCTCTTTTTCTTGCTGTTGATTATTATATGTCAGAATCATTAGCACTTGGCGCCGCTCCGCAGGCGGATGAAGTACAGGGTGCCGAAGGCGTTGGGGTCCAGCCGGTGGAGGGCGGCATTATAGTGGTGGACGTAGCCGGCGTCATAATCCTCGCCTTCCGCCAGGCCCAAGGCCTGGTCCATGTCGCCGTCGCAGGCCATGACCATGGCCTGAAGGAACACCGCGCCGCCGTTTCTGGCCGTGGGGTCGTGGGCGAACACCGCGCCGCAGTCGCAAAACCCCCCGGCGAAATCGTACCACTGGCCCCCTTCCACTTCCACGGGCCGCAGAATCTCACCGCCGCAAAAGGGGCAGCGGGCGGGTGGGGTACGGTCGGAAAATAATTTCGGCATAGCAAAACCTCACAGAATTTTTAGGGGTCCCAGGATTATAAGGCCGTTAAAGAATGGGGTTCCCCATTTCAAGACGTGGGACTTGCCCCACTTAGGCCTCTTTTCCCCCATTTGGGGGGGTGGGAGGGGCTTTTGTCCCCCGGCCCTTCTTAAAATCACTTTTTCCTCTCCACTGCGGCCGCGGCGAAGCCCCACCCCCCACCACCGGATAATCCCTGAAACCTGGATATTTATTATCTCTGATTTTTCCGGCCACGGCAATTGGGGCGCCTTTCTATTGACACCGGGTTGCCTTGAGCTTAAATTGATTTAACATGGCAGTCAAAGGAGAGAGAATTTATGGTGGACAAAACCTTAATCTTTTCAGAACAGGAGCAGATGCAGATCGAGGCCATCGTCATCGACAAGGATGGGGATGAGGCCTTGCGGTTTTTGGCCAACCTGGTGGACCGTTTGAAAGGTCACTTTGGCCATGCCTGTGGGCCCCATGTGGAAACCGGCCCTCAGGGGCGCGGTTGAGGCGCTGATTGCCGGCTGTTGAAGAACCTGTTATTTGGTCACCCTGAGCCAAAGGCGAGGGTTCTAGTCCGTTGAAATTCCTAGATTCTTCACTCGGCTCAGAATGACAGTTATAAAGCAACCGCCTAGTTTTTCAACAGCTTTTTAGGGGTTTGAAACCTATTTCCGAGACACCTACTTTGGATGCGGGACCGGCCGGCCACCAGCCTTCCGGCTTAGACCGAAAAGGAGAGCCACCCATGGCGGACAAACAGATTAAGTTTTCGGACCAGGAACAGCAGCAGATCGAGGCCATCGTCATTGACCAGGACAAAAAGGAAGCCCTGAAGTTTATGGCCAGGCTGCTGGAGGCCATCAAGGGGTATGCCGGCCATGCCTGCAGCCCCGGCCCCATCCGGTAGTCCTAATTTTCTGAAAATCACCCACGCATATGGACAGGCTGGCCCTGGTGGCTGACACTCATTCCTACCAGGCCGGCCTGCCAGCCCTGCTGGAGTTTTTTCGCCGCCAGGGCCTGCATCACCTGGCCTGCCTGGGGGATTGCCTGCCGGAGCCCTTCCGGCCCTGGCTGGAGATGGATCCCCGGCACCGGCTCTACTGGGTCTTTGATGTTTACGGCCCGGAGATGCCCGAAGCCACCGGGTGCGACGTGGCCCTAAGTCTTAACGACCGGGTCTTTATGGCCCACACCCGGGCCCTGGTCTGGACCCACTTCAAGGAGCGTATCCGCGCCTACGAGCAGGGCCCCCGGACCTACCGCCCGCCGCTCCTGCTCTGTCACGGCCACACCCACGTTCCCAGCGTTACCCGGTTCGCGCCGCCCTTCAGCCGCCTCCTCTACATCAACGACGCGGTTCGCCCCCAGGAGTTCCAGGCCCGCCAGGCGTGCCTGACGCTTTCGCCGGACAACATGTACCTCATCGTGCCCGGCGCCTTCACCCTGGAGGAAGGGCGTCATCCCACCTTCAGCTTCGCGGTCCTGGACCTGGCGGCCTCCCGGGTGGCCATGGTCTCCCTCAAGGAACTGGCAGCTCTGGAATCAGTGGAGCTGTTCCCGCCGGGATGAGGGTTTCCGGTTTCCGGTTTTGCCTGTCAAAACCTTGGCCTTATGCCCCAGAAAAATCTTTAGTGTCCGGCTGGCTAGTTTGGGGCGGGGAAACCCCGCCCCTACGAAACGGAAGGCGCTGGTAGGGGCGAGGTCTCCTCGCCCCTTTTATAAATTGCGAGTTCTAACGCTTGGGTAAGACTTAGATAACGGAGTCCGGAATCAGCCCGGCTTTCCCCGCCCGGAGTTCGGCCAGCACCAGGGCGTCGGTAGGAAAGGCCAGGGGTTGGGGCGGGGCCGTAAGCGGAAAGAAAGCAACCTGCGAGAGGTCGTCGCCGGCCTTAAGTGCGCCCCCCACCACCCGGCCGGCAAACCAGAGGCCCACGGTTAGGCGGGCGGAATCGTGAAAGTTGGAGTGCACGGCGAGCACCTCCCCCAGCTCCACCGCTGAGGCCGGTCTCCTCCAGGAATTCCCGCCCCGCCGCGGCCCGCACTTCTTCCCCCCACTCCACGTAGCCGCAGGGCAGGCACCAGGCGCCCTGATAGGGCCCCGCGGCCCGGCGGCCCCATAGGATCTCGCCGCCCCGGCGCACCACCACCGCCACCCCCACCGCGGGGTTGAGGTAAAGCACCCGGCGGCAGGAGCCGCACACCAGGCGATCCCGGTCTCCCCGAGGTTCAGCCGCCAGGGCCCCGCCGCAGCAGGGACAGAAGCGGAAGGAGGGCGGATTGCAGGACATAAGAGTTTCGAGTTTTTAGTTTTTGGTTTTTGGTTGGGTGAATAATAAGCGTTTTGCCAAAATGCGCAAGTTATAAGAAAATCAGTGGCACAGGCGTCTCGCCTGTGCCTGGAACAGGCTGGAAGCCTTTCCACCGAAGTCAATATCCCTGGTTTCTAAGGCTGGTTATCTCTTCTCCTATCCGAACACCGAAAACTCAAAACTCGAAACTCGAAACTTAAAGGTTGAAACTCCCGGCAAATTCATTTAAAAAAATCGAGGTTCCTTGTTTTTCCGGAGACTCGCCCGTGACCACCCCCAGGCTCAAGGCCATCCGCAATATCGGCATCATCGCCCACATCGACGCGGGGAAGACCACCCTCACGGAGCGCGTCCTCTATTACACCGGCCGCACCCACAAGATGGGCGAGGTGCACAACGGCGCCGCGGTCATGGACTGGATGCCCGAAGAGCAGGAACGGGGCATCACCATCACCGCCGCGGTGACCACCTGCCAATGGAAGGGCTGCGTCATCAATATCATTGACACCCCGGGGCACGTGGACTTCACCATCGAAGTGGAGCGCTCCCTCAGGGTGCTGGACGGCGCCATCGGGGTCTTCGACGCGGTGAGCGGCGTGGAGCCCCAGTCCGAGACCGTGTGGCACCAGGCCGACAAGTACCGGGTGCCCAAGCTGGCCTTCATCAACAAGATGGACCGCATGGGGGCCGACTTCTGGACCTCGGTAGAGTCCCTGCGGGAGAAATTGGGGGCCCATCCCCTGGTGCTCACCATCCCCTGGGGGGAGGAGGATCAATTTCAGGGGGTCATCGATCTCATGGGCCTCAAGGCCATCAGGTGGCGGGACGAGACCCTGGGGCTGGCCTTCGACGAGCTGGAAATTCCCGCCGATTATCAGGCCAAGGCCGCCAAGGCCCGGGAATCCCTGGTGGAGGCCCTGGCCGAAGTGGACGACGAGGTCATGGAGTCCTACCTGGCGGAGAAGCCCATGTCCGTGGAGGAACTCAAAGCCGGCCTTCGCCGGGCCACGGTGGCCCTCAAGGGGGTGCCCACCTACTGCGGCTCGGCCCTCAGGAACAAAGGGGTCCAGCCCCTGCTGGACGGCATCAAGGATTTTCTCCCCAACCCCGCGGAGGTGCCGCCCATTGTGGGCCAGCACCCCCAGACCGGGGCCCCGGAGACCCGACCCCCCCAGGACGACGCCCCCCTGGCCGCCCTGGCCTTCAAGATCATGGTGGACCAGGCCCAGCGCCTCACCTACGTGCGCATCTACTCCGGCACCCTGAAGTTCGGCCAGGAGGTCTACAACCCCGTCAAGCAGACCACGGAAAAGGTGGCCCGCATTCTGCGCATGCACGCCAACAAACGGGAGCCCCTGGAAGAGGCCCACGCCGGCAGCATCGTGGCTCTGCTGGGTCTCAAGACCACCACCACCGGCGACACCTTGTGCCTCCGCCACCACCCCATCGTGCTGGAACCCATCTCTTCCTATGTGCCGGTAATCTCCCTGGCCATCGAACCCCTGACCCGGGACGACCAGGAACGCCTGGGGCCGGCCCTGGCCCGGGTTTCCGAAGAAGACCCCAGCCTGCAGATCCACACCGACGAGGACACGGGCCAGACGCTCCTTTCCGGTATGGGGGAGCTGCACCTGGAGGTCATCATCCACCGCCTGCAGCGGGAGTTCCACGCCCAGGTGCGGGCCGGCCGCCCCCAGGTGGTGTACCGGGAGACCATCGCCGGCCAGGCGCTGGAAACCGGCACCTTCGACCGGGAACTGGCCGGCAAGCACCATTTCGCCGAAGTGGTCCTGCATATGGCCGCCAGGCCCCGGGGCTCCGGCAATAGCTTTACCTCCCGGCTGCCCGAGGGCCATCCGGCCCAGGCCTTCGTGCCGTTAATCTCCCAGGCGGTGCAGGAAGCCCTGGAAGGCGGCCCGGTCTACGGCCACCCGGCCGTGGACCTGGAAGTGGAGCTGCGAGACGCCACCGTCAGGGAGGGTCTGGCCTCGGAGATGGCCTTCCGGATCGCGGCCATGACTGCCCTGAAGCAAGGTCTCCACAAGGCCCAGCCCCAGCTGCTGGAGCCCATCATGAAAATGGAGATCATCGCCCCCGAGGAGTTCAGCGGCGAAGTCATGGGGGACCTGTCGGCCCGCAAGGGCAAGGTGGAGCAACTGCTGGCCAAGGGGCCGGTGCGCCTCATCTCGGGCCTGGCGCCGCTCTCCGAGATGTTCGGCTACGCCACCAATCTGCGCTCCCTCACCCAGGGCCGGGGCACCTTCACCCTGCAATTCGACCACTACGGCTACGTGGAGCGCCGGGAGGAACGGGGGACTTGAGGGAAGATTTGGGGAGAGGGCCAGGAGCCGACGGCCCCTGCCCTCCCCCAACCCCCATATGAGGGCCATGGAAGGGGGCCAAGGCCCCGACTTCCACGGCCTATGATCACCGCTTAAGGGATTGGTGGAGGGGTCGGGGAGGGAAGGGCCAGTGGCACAGGCGTCCCCGCCTGTGGAAGCCCTTTGCCCCCTCCCCCAATAACATTATGCTGGGGAGAAAACGTTAATGGCAATAGAACAAACTCTATCCCTGATCAAGCCCGACGGGGTGGAGCGTGGGCTTCATCGGCGAGGTCATCGGCCGCTTCGAGAAGCACGGCCTGAAAATTCGGGCCCTGAAAATGGTGCGCCTCACCCTGGAGCAGGCCCGGGCCTTTTACGTCGTGCATCAGGACCGCCCCTTTTATGACAGCCTCACCCGGTTCATGAGCTCCGGGCCCATCGTGGCCCTGATCCTGGAAGGGGAAAATGCCATCCAGGCCAACCGGGACCTCATGGGCGCCACCGACTACCGTCAGGCCGCGCCCGGCACCATCCGGGCCGACTTCGCCCGGGACATCGAAGCCAACATCGTCCACGGCTCCGACAGCCCGGAAAACGCCCAGGTGGAAATCGCCTTTTTCTTCAACGCCCTGGAAAGGGTGTAGTTTCTTGGTGGCACCGGCGTCTCGCCTGTGCTTTAAGGGGCGGGGTTGAAACCCGCCCCCCCCGCCCCTACGCTCCCCGCTGGTGCAGAGGTGAAACCCCACCCTCTCCCCCTCCCTCACTTTCCACCCTTTAAAAGCGCTCAGCTTGACAAAGGCCCCTCCCGGCCCCATTTTACTGTTACACCCACCGCGGCTCGGCTGGTACCGGTGCCGGTTCATGAGGGCTTTCTCCCTGGAGAAGCGGATACCCTGTTCAGATAGTTTGTCTGGAGGATGGCAATGCCTGATACAGACAAAGAGATGTCAGTAATGGACCGGGTCCGGGCCGCTCTGGCCGCCGCGGCCGCACACCGGCGGCGCACCGGGCGGCCCTTCGTCACCCTGAGCTACGCCCAGAGCCTGGACGGCAGCATCGCCGACCGGCCCGGCCGCCCCCTGGCCCTCAGCGGCCACCAGTCCATGATCTTCACCCACTCCCTGCGCGCCTTCCATGACGCCATCCTGGTGGGCATCGGCACGGTGCTGGCGGACAATCCCCGTCTCAACGTGCGGCTGGTGGACGGCAGAAGCCCCCAGCCCGTCATCGTGGACAGCCGCCTGCGGTTTCCCCCCTACGCCAATTTGCTGCGCAACGGCCGCGGTCCCTGGATTGCCACCAGCGAGGAGGCCGACGCCGAACGCCAGGAGGCCCTGGAGGCCGCCGGGGCGAAGGTATTGCGCCTGCCGAGCCAGAACGGCTGGGTGGACCTGGCGGCCCTGCTCACCTACCTGGGCCAGCAGGGCGTCAACCACCTGATGGTGGAGGGCGGCGCCCAGATTATCACCAGTTTTCTGGCTTCCCGGCTGGTAGACCAGGTGGTCCTGACCATCGCCCCCCTCCTGGTGGGAGGGCTCCGGGTGGTGGACAACCTGGGGCTCTCTTCCCTCCGGCGGTTTCCCCGCCTGCGCCACCTCAGCTACCAGCAGCTGGGCGACGACCTGGTGCTACGCGGCGAACCGGACTGGGAGGCCTAGATGGAAAAGACAGCCCTTTATTTCACCGGGCCGCGGCAAGTAGGTTTAAGGACCGAAGCGGCGCCGCCCCCCGCCTTCGGCCAGGTGCTGGTCCAGACCTTGATTTCCGCCATCAGCCCGGGGACCGAACTGCTCATCTACCGGGGCCTGGCCCCCGAAGGCCTGCCCAAGGACGAGACCATCGCGGCCCTGGCCGGGGGTTTCGACTTTCCCCTAAAATACGGCTACGCGGTGGTGGGGCGGGTGATCAAGTTGGGCCGGGGCGTCGCCCCGGACTGGCAGGGCAAGCTGGTTTTCGCCTTCCACCCCCATGAGAGCCATTTTCTGGCCACCCCCGACGAGCTGTTGATCCTGGCCCCCGATCTGGAGCCCGAGGACGCGGTCTTTTTCCCCAACATGGAAACGGCCGTCACCTTCCTCCTGGACGGCCAGCCCTTGGTGGGCGAGCAGGTGGCCGTCTTCGGCCAGGGCATCGTGGGGCTGCTCCTCACCGCGCTCCTGGCCCGCTGGCCCCTGGCCTCCCTGGTGACCCTGGACCTGCATCCCCGGCGCCGGCTGCTCTCGGAAAGCCTGGGGGCGCACCTGAGCCTGGACCCCGGGGCGCCGGACACCCCGGCGCGCTTGCGGTCCCACCTGCAGGGGCCCGGCCCCTATCCCGGCGCCGACCTGACCTACGAAATTTCCGGCAACCCCAAGGCCCTGGACCAGGCCATCGCGGCCACCGGTTTTAACGGGCGGGTGGTCATCGGCTCCTGGTACGGCCGCAAAAAAACCGAGCTGGACCTGGGGGGCCGCTTCCACCGCAGCCGGGTGCAGCTCATCGGCAGCCAGGTGAGCAGCATTCCCCCTGGCCTCTCCGGCCGCTGGAACAAGTCCCGCCGCTACCAGGTGACCTGGCGGATGCTTCAGGAAGTGAAGCCGGCCCGCTTCATCACCCACCGCTTTCCCATTACCCGGGCGGCTCAGGCCTATGAGTTGCTCGACCGGAACCCCGCGGACGTCGTCCAGGTGGTCCTGACTTATTGAGTTTCAGTTCCGAGTTTCCAGTTTTGCGGTTTTGAGGAAAAACAGACGGGTTCCGAGAAATTGAACCGCAGCCGAAAAATCTCGACACTCGAGACTCGAAACCCCAAGGAGTGAGCCATGCACATGTACACCCTGGCGGTGAAAAGAGATTTGGTGGCCCGCCACTACCTCGTGGGCGGCGATTGGGGGGCGGAAAACGACCTCCACTCCCATCATTATTGGGTTGAAGTGCAGCTGGCAGGGAAAACCCTGGACCAACACGGCTACCTGGTGGACATCGTGGCCCTGGAGGCCCACCTGCAAGAGTTGGTGGCCTACTTCCGGGAGCGGACCCTGAACGAGCTGCCCGAATTTGCCGGGATGAACCCCAGCATCGAGAACTTCGCCCGCCTCCTGGGACAGGATCTCATGAGCCGCATCCAGGAGCCCATCAGCGCCTTGACGGTGAAAATCTGGGAAAACGACATCGCCTGGGCGGCCTACCGCGAGGAACGTTAGTGCGCCTGGGCCTCCTGATTTACGGCAGCCTGGACCTCATCTCCGGTGGCTTCATTTATGACCGCAACCTGGTGGCAAACCTGGGCCGCCAGGGGGACCGGGTGGAGGTCATGTCGCTGCCCTGGCGCTCTTACGCCCAGGGCCTAGGGGACAATCTGCGGCCCGGCCTTTGGCGCCGCCTGCGGCAGGCCCCCTTCGACGCCCTGCTCCAGGACGAGCTGGCCCACCCTTCCCTGTTCCGCCTCAACCGGTGGCTGCGCCCCCGGGTTTCTTACCCCATCATTGCCATCGTGCATCATCTGCGGAGCCGGGAAGCGCACCCCGCCTGGCAAAACTGGTTTTTTCGCCTGATCGAGCGGCAATACCTGGCCTCGGTGGACGGCTACATCTGCGTCAGCCAGACCACCCGGTCCGACGTGGCAGCCCTGGTGGGGAACGCCCGCCCGGCGGTGGTGGCCCCTCCCGGAAGAGACGGCTTGCCCGGGGCCGTGACCCGGGAGCGCATCGCGGCCCGGGCCGCGGCCGGCCCCTTGCAGGTGATCTTTGTGGGCAACCTGATCCCCCGCAAAGAGTTGCACACCCTGTTGGCGGCGCTGGCCACCCTGCCGCCCTCGGATTGGCGACTCCAGGTGGCCGGCAGCCTCACCGCGGACCCCGGCTACACCCAGGCCATCCGCCGCCAGATCGAGGCCGCCGGCCTGTCCGGCCAGGTGTCGCTGCTGGGGGTCCTGCCGGCCCAGGAGTTGGCTGCCTGCCTGGCGGAGTCCCACCTGCTGGCGGTGCCCTCTTCTTACGAAGGCTTTGGCATCGTTTATCTGGAGGGCATGGGGTTCGGCTTGCCGGCCATCGCCGGAGCCAGGGGGGCGGCCCGGGAGCTCATCAGGCACGGCGTCAACGGCTTCCTAACGCCGCCGGGCAACGCCGAGGCCCTGGCCGGGTTTCTGCGCCTCCTGGCCAGAGACCGGCAGCGTCTGACGGCCATGAGCCTGGCCGCCTATCAAAGTTTCACCGCCCACCCCACCTGGCAGCGACGAGCGCCGCCCGGGTGAGGGAGTTTTTGCAACGGCTTATTTGAAAATGCCAAAACTCGCAAAAAGGTAGCTGGAACTTAGCCTGCAAAAATGTTCTCAACCAGCAAAACATCGGGAAGAGAGGTTTTAAGACCCCCTTTTCTAAAGGGGGATTTAGGGGGATTATCAAGCGCTTATTTAATCCCCCCTGCCCCCCTTTAGAAAAGGGGGGTGATTATTGTCGAATTAAATTGCCTTGGCTGATTCAAGATGACGTCGGAAATCGGTTTTGAAATGACTTGTAGTCTTCTTACGTAGGGGCACGGCGGGCCGTGCCCGTGGGATTGGAGACATGCCCCGGCCTCCGGACTACCACAGCTTTAGCCGCTACCTGGCCGCCAAAAAGACCCTGGACGACCGCTCCTTGAACCGCCACGTCTGGGACTGCCTGCGGCGGGCCGTGCAAGGCCGCCCGGAACCGGCGCCCCTACGGGTCCTGGAGGTGGGCTGCGGCGTCGGCACCATGATTGAGAGGCTGCTGGCTTGGGGCCTGCTGACCGAGGCCGTCTACACCGCCATCGACGCCCAGCCGCAATACCTGGCCGCGGCCCGGGAGCGCCTCCGGGGCTTGGCCGCGGCTCCAGAATCCTCAGCCACGGCGAAGGCCGGGCCCCTCCTGATTCAAAACCAGGCCGCCAAGGTCCTGGTCGAACTGGAAGCCATGGACCTCTTCGACTTCATCGCCCGGGAGCGGGGTCACGCCTCCTGGGACTTGCTGGTGGCCCACGCCTTCCTGGACCTCGTGGACCTGCCTGCCGCCCTTCCCCAGATGTTTTCCTTGCTCCGGAGGGGCGGGGGGGGCGGAAGGCGGCAAGGGCGGTATGTTCTATTTCACCCTCAACTTCGACGGCGCCACCATCTTCGAGCCCACCCTCGACCCGGGCCTGGACCGGCAGATCGTGAACCTGTATCATGCCACCATGGACCGCCGCCGGACCCGAGGCCGGCCATCCGGCGACAGCCGCACCGGCCGCCGCCTCTTCGGCCACCTCAAGGCCGTGGGGGCCCGGGTGCTGGCCGCGGGGAGCTCGGATTGGGTGGTCTTCCCCGGAGAGGCGGGCTATCCGGGCGAGGAAGATTACGTTCTCCATTTCATCATCGAGACCATCCGCCAAGCCCTGGAAGGTCACCCGGAGCTGGACCCCGGGCCCTTTAACGACTGGATCGAGGCGCGCCATCGCCAGATCGAGGCGGGCCAGTTGATCTACATCGCCCACCAACTGGACTTTTTCGGTTATATTTAAGGAGCGTCGCCGACCAGGGCTCCCTGGTATTGGAAAAGGTTGAAAAAGCAGGTATGGTGGGCGGTGCCCACCCTACATTCGGTCACCTTAGGCAATCTTGGGTTTTTGCTGAATGCTGAAAGCTGACTGCTGATAGCTTAAAAAGGAACCGCCATGCCAAGAGACATTCCCGTGGGTAACGGCAGGTTGCTGGTCTGTTTCGATGCGGATTACGCCATCCGGGACCTCTACTTTCCCCACGTGGGCCAGGAGAACCACCTGGGCGGCCACTTCTGCCGCCTGGGGGTCTGGGTGGACGGGCGCTTCTCCTGGGTGGGCCCCGGCTGGAAGATGGATCTGGGCTACGAACCGGACACCCTGGTCACCAGCGTCAGCCTTTATCACCAGGAACTGGGACTCCTCCTAAGCTGCCGGGACGCCGTGGACTTCCACGAAAATATCTACCTCCGGGAGATCACGGTGGAAAACCTGCACCCCGAGACCCGGGAAATCCGCCTGTTTTTCAGCCTGGATTTTAATATCTACGGCAACCAGGTGGGCGACACCGCGGCCTACGATCCCCAGACCGGGGCGGTGGTCCATTACAAGGGGGCCCGGTATTTCCTGGTCAACGGCTACGCCGGGGAAGGGGGCGGCGGGGGCGGAGAGATCGGAGAAGCCGGCGGCCTCTGGCAGTTCGCCGTGGGCCAGAAAGGCCAGCCGGGCAAAGAGGGCACCTTCCGGGACGCCGAGGACGGGGACCTCTCGGGCAACCCCATCGCCCAGGGGTCCGTGGACTCCGTCGTGGGCCTGCGCCTGGCCCTGGAGGCCACCTCCCGGGGCCAGGCCTATTTCTGGCTGGCCGCGGGGCAGACCTGGGACGAAGTCAGGAGCATGGACGCCCTGGTCAAGCATTACGGCCCGGCCCACCTGCTACAGCGCACCGCGGATTACTGGCATCTGTGGGCCAATAAAGAGACGCCGCCCATCAAGTGGCTGCCGGACAAGGTGGCGGGCCTCTACCACCGCAGCCTCCTGGTACTCCGCACCCAGATCGACTGGCAGGGCGGCATCCTGGCGGGCAACGATTCCGACGTCATCCTGTTCAACCGGGACACCTATTCCTACGTCTGGCCCCGGGACGGCGCCCTGGTGGCCAACGCCCTGGACCTGGCCGGCTACCCGGAGCTCTCCCAGAGTTTCTTCTTGTTCATCGCCAATCTCCTCGAAAAAGACGGCTATCTCCTCCACAAGTACAACCCGGACGGCACCCTGGCCTCCTCCTGGCACCCCTGGTACCAGGAGGGCCGCCTGCAGCTTCCCATCCAGGAAGACTCCACCGCCCTGGTCATCTGGGCCCTGTGGCACCACTTCGTGCTCTACCGCAACATCGAGTTCATCAAGCCCCTGTACCGCAGCTTCATCAAGCGGGCCGCGAATTTTATGTGCAACTACCGGGACGAAGAAACGGGCTTGCCCGCGCCTTCCTACGATCTCTGGGAAGAGCGCCGGGGCATCTTGAGCTTCACGGTGGGGGCGGTCTTCGGCGGCCTCACCGCCGCGGCCCTGTTTTGCGAAATCTTCGGGGAGCGCGACCTGGCCGACCATTACCGCAAAGAAGCGGCCGCCATCCGGGACGCGGCCTCCACTTACCTCTGGCAGGAAGGGCTCAACCGTTTCTGCCGCATGCTCTACCGCAACCCCGACGGCCAACTCAAGGTGGACGACACCTGCGACGCCAGCCTCTGGGGGCTCTTCGCCTTCGGGCTCTACTCCGCCGGCGACGACCGCATCCGGGCCACCATGGCCGCCCTGAAAGAAAAATTGTGGCTCAAGACCCCGGTGGGCGGCATGGCCCGCTACGAAAACGACGACTACCACCGGGTCTCCCCGGAGTTGCCGGGCAACCCCTGGTTCATCTGCACCCTGTGGCTGGCGGACTATCTCATTGAATCGGGCGCCACCGCCCAGGAGTTGGACGAAGCCATCAGCCTGCTCACCTGGGTGGCGGACCACGCCCTGCCTTCGGGGGTCCTGGCGGAGCAGGTGCACCCCCTCGGCGGCCAGCCCCTGTCCATCTCGCCCCTAACCTGGAGCCACGCCACCTTCATCGCCTCCAGCCACCGGGCCTTGCGCCGCTCGGCCCGGGAGATGGCCTGCCCCGCCTGCGGCGCCTCCCCCCTGCCGTACATGCGGCGGGAGGATTGGATCGAACGCCTCTACGGCAACACCTGCGATTCCATCTACGGCATCTGCAAGATCTGAAGCGGAGGCGGCGAGGTGTCGGCGACCTGGAAGGTGATCATCTACGACTGCGACGGGGTCCTCATCGATTCCCGCCGGGCCAACCAGGCCTTTTACAACCGTATTCTGGCCCGCTTCGGCCTGCCGGAGCTGACCCCGGCCCAGCTGGACGTGGTGCACGTGAGCACCGGCCGGGGCGCCGTCGATTTTCTCTTTCAGGGGAGCCCCCATTTGGACGGGGCCCAGGCCTACCAGCTGACCATCAACAACGACCCCTTCATCTCCCTGATCCGGCCGGAGCCCCACGTCCGGGAGATCCTGGAGTACCTGCGGCCCCGTTACCACACCGCCATCGCCACCAACCGGGGGAAAAGCCTGCCCCTGGTCCTCAAACACCTGGGGTTGGAGGACCTGTTCGACCTGACGGTGAGTTGCTACGACGTCAGCCGGCCCAAACCGGACCCCGAATGCCTGCTCAAGGTCCTGCTTCATTTCCGGGTGGAGCCGGGCCAGGCCCTGTACATCGGGGACGCGGCCCTGGATCAGCAGGTGGCCGCGGCGGCCGGCGTTCCTTTCGCGGCTTACAAAAACCCCGGTCTGGCGGCCGACTTCCACCTCCAGGACCACCTGGACCTCATCAGAATTCTGTCGAACAATTAAGCTGGCAGCCTGCGCCCCGATAACGCCTGGTTGCTCTCAAACCGGCGGTATCGGCTTTTTCCCAAGGTGGGCTTGGGCCGCAGAGGCGGAACTCATGGCGCCCTGGACGTGATAAATCACGCTCCTACCTCTCATCCTCTTTGCTTCTTCAACCGCCGCTCCGCCTCCGCTACCCGCCGCTTGGTATGGATGACGCTGTCGGGGTTCAGCGAGATGGAATCGATGCCGCACTCCACCAGGAACTCGGCGAAGTCGGGGTAATCGCTGGGGGCCTGGCCGCAGATGCCCACTTTACGCCCGGCCGCCTGCGCGGTCTTGATAAGGCTGCGGATCATTCTTTTCACCGCTTCGTCTCGCTCGTCGAAAAGCTCCGATAGCTCTTCCGAATCCCGGTCCACCCCCAGCACCAGTTGGGTAAGGTCGTTGCTGCCGATGGAGAAGCCGTCGAAGCGCTCAGCGAACTCCTGGGCCAGGATGACATTGGAGGGAATTTCCGCCATCACGTAAACTTCCAGGCCGTTTTCCCCCCGTTTCAGGCCATTGGCCGCCATTTCCTGGAGCACCCGGTCCGCCTCCTTCAAGGTGCGGCAGAAGGGGATCATGATGATGACGTTGGTAAGGCCTATCTCCTCCCGCACCTGTTTGAGGGCCCGGCACTCCAGGGCAAAGCCTTCCCGGTAGCGGTCGCTGTAATACCGGGAGGCGCCCCGGAAGCCCAGCATGGGGTTGTTCTCCTTGGTCTCGAACTGCCGGCCGCCGATGAGATTGGCGTATTCGTTGGTCTTGAAGTCGCTCAGCCGCACGATGACCGGCTCCGGGTACTGGGAGGCGGCGATCTTGGCGATGCCTAAGGCCAGGTGGTCCACGAAATATTGCGGCAGGTCGTGAAAGCCCTGGGTCAGGGCCAGGATCTGGCGGCGGGCCTCCGGGTCCTCCACTTGGTGGAAGTGGATCAGGGCCAGGGGGTGGATCTTGATGATGTTGTTGATGATGAACTCCATGCGGGCCAGCCCGATGCCCTTAACCGGCAAGCGCCACCAGCGGAAGGCCGCGGCCGGGGAAGCGATATTCATCATGATCCTGGTCCGGGTCTCCGGGATGTCCTCCAGGCTCACGTCGGCCTCCTCGAACTTGAGGAGGCCCTCGTAGACGTAACCCTGGTCACCTTCGGCGCAGGAGATGGTGATCTGCTGGCCGTTCTGCAGAATTTCCGTGGCCTTGCCCGTGCCCACGATGGCCGGGATGCCCAGCTCCCGGCTGACGATGGCCGCGTGGCAGGTGCGTCCTCCGTGGTCCGTGACGATGCCCCGGGCCCGCTTCATGATGGGCACCCAGTCGGGGTCCGTCATCTCCGTCACCAGGATGGCGCCTTCCTTGAACTGGGCGATGTCCCCGGCGCTCTTGATGAGACAGACTTCGCCCGCGGCCACGGCCTCGCCGATGCTAAGGCCGGTGAGCAGCCGTTTGCCCTTTTGCTGCAAAACATAGGTTTTCAAAGAGGCGGCCTGCTTCCGGGACTGCACCGTTTCCGGCCGGGCCTGCACGATGAACAGCTTTCCCGTTTCCCCATCCTTGGCCCACTCGATGTCCATGGGCTTGCCGTAATGGGACTCGATGGCCGCGGCCCAGCGGGCCAGCTGCAGGATCTCGCCATCCGTCAGGACAAAGGCGCGGCGTTCCACCCCGCTGGTGTCCAAATTCTTGGTGGTGCGGGTGCCGCCCACGGCGTAGACCAGCTTCTTTTCCTTGGCCCCCAGGTTCTTTTCAATAATGGGCCGGAGGTTGTCCTGGCGCAGCACCGGCTTGAAGACCATATACTCGTCAGGATTCACCGTGCCCTGCACCACGTTCTCCCCCAGGCCCCAGGCGGCGTTGATGACCACCACCTCCCGGAACCCCGTTTCCGTGTCGATGGTGAACATGACCCCGGAGCCGGCCAAATCGGACCGCACCATCTTCTGAACCCCGATAGACAGCGCCACCTTCAGGTGGTCGAAACCCTTTTCCCGGCGGTAGATGATGGCCCGGTCGGTGAAGAGCGAGGCGTAGCACTTGCGGCAGGCCTCCAGCAGCTCCACGTCCCCGGTGACGTTTAAAAAGGTCTCCTGCTGGCCGGCGAAGCTGGCGTCCGGCAGGTCTTCTGCGGTGGCGCTGCTGCGCACCGCCACATCTGCCTCGCTTACCTGGTAGCGCCGGCAGAGCCCGTGGTAGGCCTCCCGGAGTTCCGCGGCCAGGACCTCGGGAATCTGGGCCTTGAGGAACAGGCGGCGGATGACTTTGCCCACCTCAACGAGAGGCCTGGCGCCGGAATTCAAATCCTTAAGTTGCGACTGGATCTTCTTGCCCAGGTCATTTAGCCGGAGAAATTCCCAGTAGGCCTGAGCGGTGGTGGCGAAGCCGTCGGGCACCGCGATGCCTTCGTCCTTGAGGGTGCGCACCATTTCCCCCAGGGAGGCGTTCTTGCCCCCCACCAGCGGCACGTCGGTATTGCTCAAGGTTTCAAACCAGCGGATATATTGGTAATCTTTTTCCATGGGGCCTCCTGAACTTCCCGGCAGGATGGGGACCGGGCAGCCCCTCCAGGGTGAATGGGGCTGGGGCCGGTTAACCATAAAATAATTTTCCCCTCCGGCTTGTCAATGTTTCGGAGCGGCAGGGGCTCGGGCCTGGGGGAACGGGTGAAGGCAATTTGCAGCCTTACGGAAGAGCGACCAGGGGAACGCCAGGAGGGGCTAGGCGCGGCCAGGAGGGTGGCTCTCAACCACCAGGGAATAACGTGTCGATAACGGGCGGGAGCCTTTAACCGCCGCGCTAACAGCCATTTAGGTTTCTAAAGATGCCGCGCTAAACAGAACCGTTATTTCCGATTAACCTTAAGAAAATTATCGGCCCCATGATAATCCAGCCAACCTACCGGGGGCAAGCAACCTGAAAGCGGGACCAGGAAATTAAAGGATACCGGTATTTAAAGCTCAACCGTTTTCACAGATACTGGCGCGTATCCCTCGCCGCTCTCCGGCAAGGGCGAGACCTCTTCTCTGATGATCACCTTGGACCAAAGAACCATGAGCACCATGCCAACCAGCACACCGATTATCAACCCGGCGTAAAAAGCGATCATTCCCATTTCCCTTGCCTCCAAAAAAGGGTGGCTCTACAGGAGCGGTTTCGGCCATGGATATCAGCCGGCCCACGACCAGCCCCGCATAAAAAGCAAGGATAGCCCTGGGGATTTTCCTCCCGACCTTCAATAATCCGCCCCCCTTAATGACAATCGGTAAAGATGCCCTTTTTCTCTAGGGAAAAATGCTCAATAAATGGTATGGAAAAATTTTTGCGGCCGGCCTCCCAGGACCCACTTCGTCCCCGCGCCCCCCTACCGGCGAACTATCGTCAATTTCCCGCTTTGCGGTTGCTCTCATATTGACTTCGAAAATCTAATTTTTATCTTTATAGGAAAATTCCGGTCGCAAGGCCTCAGAGGAGGAGACTGTTATGAAAGCGGGAATCATCTTCAGCGGCAGCGGGCCCATCCTGGTGTTGACCTCCTATGACTCTTTTACCAACCCGAAGTTTGTGGAGAAAATGAAGACCAAAGGGGTCAAGAGATTCATGGGGTACGAAGTGCCGCTGGAACTTTGCCAGAAGCGGTACGGCGAACATTATCCGGTGGTGCTTGGCGACCTGCGCCAGACCGACGACCTCAGGGTCCTGGATTACGACGGCCATCACATTTTCCTGACCTTTTCCTTCAAAGAGTACGGCCAGCAGTTCACGCATGAATGACCCGCCCTCCCGCCCTCCCGCCCTCCCGCCCGGGGCGATAGTGAGTTTCTGCTGCGGGGATGCCGGCCTCCCTGGCTGCCCCGCCCGTCAGATACAGTGACTGCCGGCAACGGGGCGCCGGTAAGGCCGGCCTTGGGGGCCACTGGCCCCCATTAGTGTTTTAGGGTTCAGAAAGCCAGGAAGGGGGTTACGGGGTCGCCTAAAGCGAGCCGGAACGGGTCCCCAGGAGCAGCAACCCGGCCCCGGCGTGGAGGACGGCCACCAGGTACAGGGCCGGCAGGATGCCCCAGACCGGCAAAACCAGCAGACTGACCCCCAGGGTGCCCAGGGTGGCGCCCAGGAGATCCGCGCCGTAGAGCAAACCACCGGCCCCAGCGCCCCCAGCGCCCCCAGCGCCCCCGCCGGAGCCCGGTTGCTCCTTGGTCCACAGGGCGGCGCTCAGGGCAAAGATGCCGCCCCCGGCGAATCCTCCGGCGGCCAGGACCAGGGCGTAAGCTGCCTGGGCCAGGTGCTCCGGCCAGGAGTACGAGGAGCCGGCGCTTAGCCCCAGGGCCAGCAACACGGCCAGGCCCGCCATCCCTCCCTGCAGGGCGGCCAGCAGGCCCCGCTCGCCCCGCTCGCCCCTCCCGCCCTCCGGCCCTCCCGGCCCAGCGGGTCCCAACCGCGCCTCCCGCGGCCATGCCCACCATGAAGGCGGCGATGAGCATCCCCAGCTGCCGGTAAAGATAACCGAAGCGAATCTGGTAGAGGATGAGGATCAGGACTTCCAGAGCCATGGCCCCCAGGCCCATCACCGTGACCTGATACAGATATAGCGCCCCAATGCGGCGCCGGACCAGCACCCCCGGAAGAAGCAATCCCGCGGCCAGCGCCAGCCAGGGAAGGTAAGAGGGCAGCCGTTTCAGAAAGAGCAGAACCCGGTTGGCGGGCAGGCCTTCCTGGACGGCGCTCAACATCAGGTCATAGAAATAGCAGCCGGGATGGAGGTCGGTGTTGATCTCGGCCGGCAGCCGGCCCAGTATCTGCCGCAGGTACTCCTGGCGGGGCCGGGACAGGTCGGTAAGCAGATAATACTCCCGCACGTATTGCAAATCCAGCCGCCGCTCCTTCAGGCGCCGCACCAGGGTCTCCGGGTCTGAGACCAGGGTCCCGGGGCTCACGGAGGCCAGGAACCGGGCCCGCTCCCCGGGGAAGACCAGAACCTCCGGGAAGGCTTGGCCCAGGGTGTGGTACGCCATGGCCAGGTAAGCGGCCCGCAGGGGGTGGAGGCTGGTCTCGGCGCCGGTGAGGGCAAAGGTGAAGACTCCTCCGGGGGTGAGCCTGCGGGCCACGACCCGGAAAAACTCCCGGGTATAGAAGCGGTTCAGTTGAGCATTCTGGGGCTCCGGCAGCGCCATGAGGATGACATCGTAGCGCTGGGTGGTCCGGTCCAGAAAACGGCGGGCGTCCTGGTAGACGATGCGCACCCTGGGGTCCCGGGCCAGGGCGTCGGCCTCGGGCAGCAAACCCCGGGTGAGCCGCACCAGTTGCGGGTCCAGCTCCACGTAGTCCAGTCGCTTGACGGTGGCGGTCTGGAGGATCTCCGGCGCCAATCCCAGGCCACCTCCCAGGAGAAGGACCAGGCGGGGCTGGGGATGCTCCAGCATCCCGAACTGGACCTGGTGCTCGGCGGTCAGGGGGTCGGGGTAGGTGAACTGCCACAGGCTGTTGGCAAAAAAGCTGACCTGCTCCGCCTCCCGGGTGGCGGTGAGCAGGGCGTAGGGGCTCTCCACCGCGGCAATGACCCGGCGGCCCGGCCACTGCCAGGTCCGGCTCAGGGCCTCCAGCCGCGGCAGGAAGAGGCAGGCGGCGGTGAGCAGCAGCAGACCGGCCCCGGCTGCCAGCTTGTGCGTCAGAACCCGGGGGCGGGACAGGAGCCAGGGGCTCAAAGTTAGCAAGAGTCCCGTGGCCAGGCTCAAGGCCAGGCTGGGGAACCGCCCCAGGAGCAGGATCTGCAGCGCCAAGACCCCCAGGGCTGCCCCCAGGGCCTCCAGATAGTAGACCCGACCCGGGGCCTCCTGGAGGGCGGAGGGGGCGGGGGGGGCCAGGCTCGCCAGGACCCGGCAGGCGCAGGGGAAAAAATAGCCGGAGACCAGGCCGAAGGGGGCCAGCAGGATTAGAAACAGCCAGAGGGCGGTCCCCAGGGGCAAGGATTGCCCCCAGGGCAGGGGAGCCATGGCGGGGAGGGCGGAGAGGGCGGGGAGGGCCCGGATCAACAGGACCGTGCCCGGCAGCAATAACCCCAAAAGACTCAGGAGCACGGCCAGTCGGGAGGGATCGGTCTCAGCCTGGGCCTCCCGCCGCCCCGCCCCCCCCCTCTCGCCGCCCTCCCCAGAGGCTTCCCAGGCCGGTCCACAGGAGCCAGCACCAGAGCCCCAGGGCCAACTTCAGCTCGACGCCCTGGGCCAGGACCAGTAGCTCCCGCAGGATCAGCACCTGGGAGACCATGGTCCCGGCCCCGTAAGCCAGGATCAGGGCCCGCAAAGCCGCCAGCCGGGGAGGGGGCGGCAGTGGGGGCGGCAGCGGGGGCGGCAACTGCACCCTTAATTCAGGTTCGTCCTCCGGCATTCTGTTGACCATGACCAGGATTGGTCCGAGACTTCAGTTAAACCTGCCTAAGTATAACTCTATCAATCCTCTCGGTCATGGCGCTTTTGGGGCAGGGCCCGAATCTCCCCGGTCTCCTCCACCACCACCGGGTAGCCTTCCAGGCGGCGGGGAATTTGCTCCTCCAACTCCGGCGTCCTGGCCGTCACGAACACCTTGATGCAGGGGGAGCCGTCGCAGCGCCCTTCGGCCACCCCCACCACGCCGGGGATGGCCAGCAGGGCGGCGGCGTGGCTTTGGAGAACCTCTTTCACGGTCTTTGCTGTCATCGGCGCCTCCCCCGCCTCCCCCCGGACGTTCCCCTGGGGGCCGGCCTCAGCCGCCACCGCGGTAAACCAGGCCACCGCGCTCAGCAGGCTGAGGGCGACCACGGCTATTTGGACGGTGCGCCCCATCAGGGTCAACCCCCGGGAGATGTCCATCTCAGACGGCCTCCGGCCCTCAACCGGTTGGCAAGAAGAAAGGGGAAAAGAAACTCCGGAAGAAGATTTCCTTTCCCCCACAAACATTTTATTCAATTGGAGGGGCCTCATCGCCCCCGGAGGCCCCCGGCTAAACTATTCTCCGTCAATCGTGACGTTGAACTGCGACAGCACCGCGTCGATGGGATTGGCAATGCACATCTTCCCGGAGGAGTCAGCGGCGAACAGCAGTCCCACGGGGTTCTTGCCGGGGTCCGTCACCAGCAGGGAACCGGAATCGCCGGGCAAGATAAAGGCCCGGGCGGAGCGCACCACTATTTGATTGATAAAGGTGGCGGTGCCGATGTCATAGCCAACCTTGATGGTGCCGTTGATGGCACTTACCGAGCCCTGGGTCAGAGAGGTCGTGCGCCCGTATTTCTGCACCGCCAGGCCTATGTTGGCCGCAGCGGTAGTGGTCTTCGGCAGGCCGTAGCCATTGGCCGGGGTGGCATTACCTAAATTGGTCGTGGAGGACAGGGCAATGGCCGCGTCGATGGTGTTATTCCGCGGTAAACAAGATGGGTTGAAATTTAAAGAGAGTGCCGATGACATAGCTGCTGCTGAAACGGCAACGAGTGTCATAGAGCCCGGGTTGGAGAACCTGGCTGCCAATTTTGGCAAAATTTTCCAGGGCGTAGACATGGTTATTGCTCAGGGCGTAAACGTTGCCGGCTGCTGTCTTTAACCCTGGCCCCGATGGTGCCGGCGGAGCACTCGCCCGCGTTGCCGGTGGAGACCCCGATGGGCACCGGGTGGGGAAAGACCCCGGCGGGATTAATGACCACTTTGCTGGCTGAGGCCCTCATGGCGATGATATCCCCGGTAACCTGCACTTCCACGGGAATGCCGTCCAGGACTTCGGGAATTGCCCCCTGGACCAGGCTCCTCCTGGCAAATATCAGGATGGCCGGATTGTCGGCCTCGTCCACTCCGGTGGCGGTGCCCACCACGTCCGGCTGGGCCAGCAGATGCGGGTTGTGCCGGTTTTGCGCCCCCATGGCCGCCCGCATCCTGGGATGATTCAGGTCAAAGACCTGGGGCGCCCGAACCAGGGCCGCGGTGTCCTGGTTAAGTTTGGCTTCCACCGTTCCCGGCGTCAGGAAGCCGCCGCCCAGCCAGTGGAGCAAGGCCAGGCCCAAGACCACTCCCAACAGGCCCAGTGCAAACCTGGAATACCGCCGGCTAACCTTTCTCATAGGGCACCCCCTTTTCTATTTAGGCTGCCATTTTATGACTTTGTTAATAACAGAAATTCAATATCTTGCAAAAATGTATGAGCGCAACTTATGGCGCCCAATGATAACCATTACCCTGAGTGGTTAATCCTCAGCCTCACCCGCCAGAGAACCTGCCGCCACCAGTCACAACCGGAGAGCCCTGGACGCATGGTGCCAGCCAATAACGGGATGAGTTTCTCCTCAAAGGAACCTCGGCACGCTACTGGTTTACGTTAGCCTGAGTGGCAGGTTTGTCAAGAGGAAAGAGAGGTTTCTTGTAAAAAATGGAGATTTTGTGATCCTGGGCAGGGTGGGAAGGGGGACCGGGCTAGTCGATGTTGTAGCGCTTCAGCTTCTCCCGCAGGGTCTTGCGGTCTATCCCCAGGGCCCGGGCCGCTTCGCTTTTGTGGCCGTCAAAGCGCTGCAGGGTGTGCAGGATGTGGTCCCGTTCCAGGTCCTTGAGGGATACGGCCGAAGACTCGCCGGCAGGCTGGAGGATGGTGCCGGCAAAGGCCAGGTCCGCGGGCTCCAGGTAGGGGCCGCTGCTCAGCACCACCAGCCGCTCCACGGTATTTTCCAACTCCCGCACATTGCCGGGCCAGTCGTGGCGCACCAGCAGGTCCAGGGCCTCTGGGGAGATGCCCTGGATGTTTTTTCGGATCCGGTGGTTATATTTTTCCAAGAAGTGGTTTACCAGCAGGGGGATGTCGTTTTTGCGCTCCCGTAAGGGCGGCATCTGGATTAGCACCACGTTGAGGCGGTAGAAGAGGTCCTCCCGAAAGGTGCCGTCTTTGATGGCCTTGGCCAGGTCCTTGTTGGTGGCCGCGATGATGCGCACGTCCACGGTGATCACCCGGTGGCTGCCCACCTTGGAAATCTTGCGCTCTTCCACCGCCCGCAGCAGCTTGGCCTGCACCTCCAGGCCGATGTTGCTGATTTCGTCGAAGAACAGGGTGCCGTGCTGGGCCAGCTCGAACTTGCCGATCTTGTTGGCGTCGGCGCCGGTGAAGGACCCCTTGACGTGGCCGAAGAGCTCGCTTTCAAAGAGGGTCTCCACCAGGGTGCCGCAGTCCACGGTGATGAAGGGGCGCCGGGCCCGCTGGCTCAGCTGGTGAATCTTGTGGGCCACCAGCCCCTTGCCGGTGCCGGACTCCCCGGTAATGAGCACGGTGCTGTTGGTGGGGGCCACCCGGGCGATCATGTCCATGATGCGGGCCATGGGCTCGCTCTCATAGACCAGGACGCTTCTGTCGTCCTTGGACTTCAGTTCCTGGCGCAGGTAGAGATTTTCCAGATCCAAGCGCCGCTTTTCCAGGGCCCGGCTCACCAGGTTCCGCAGGTCGTCGGGGACGAAGGGCTTGGAAAGGAAGTGGAAGGCCCCGGCCTTGATGGATTCCACCGCGGACTGGATGGTGCCGTAGCCGGTGATGATGATCACCTCCACGTCGGGGTCCAGGGTCCGGATCTTCTTCAGAGCCTCCAGGCCGTCCAGGTCGGGCATTACCAGGTCCAGCAGGATGGCGTCAAACGACAGGCGCTCCAGCAGGGTCAAACCCTGGCGGGCGCCGGCGGCCAGCTCCACCTGGTAGCCCTGCCGGGAAAGAATCTGGTAACAGGCGTCGAGCAGCGCCTTGTCATCATCTATAACCAGGATATGCGCCGAGGCGTCGGTCATGCGGCGGAAGTTTCCCTTTACAATTCAACTGATTGTTATTTCGTGAATTTTTGGATTCATTCTATTAAAATCACACCGAGGCGTCAAGGGAAAGGAAGGGCCGCGCCGGCGGCCAGGGAGGTGGGTTTTCGTTTTTGGTTTTTCGTTTTTGGTTTTGGGTATGGTCTATTAGGTGACTGATTGGGAGCCAGGAAACGGTCAGCCCTGCCCCCTATAAACCGTAAGAAGATCCCGGCCATCCGTCCCTGATCACTGCCCCCTTCGCCCCCTCCCCCCCCCTCCCCTGCCCCGCCGTTTTGTGGTAAAAGGTCGGCAAGGAAGGTGTGGTGGCTCTAAAGCTCTTCATTCCCTGTTTCCTGGACCAGGCCGCGCCGGAGGTGGCCGCGGCGGTCTCCGATTTGCTGGCCCGCCTGGGGGTCCCCTGGGAATACCCGGAGGGCCAGACCTGCTGCGGCCAGTTCGCCCATACCCTGGGAGATTTCGCCACCGCCCGGCGCCTGATGCGCCATTTCCTGCGGGTCTTTGGGGGCGCCGCTCCGGTGCTGTGCCCCAGCGCTTCCTGCGCCTACCTGGTGCGGCAGGGCTACCCGCAGCTGGCAGAGGGCCAAGAAGAGCGGCAGGAAATCGAGGGCTTGGCTTCCCGGGTCCTGGAGTTGAGCGAGTTTGTGGCGACCCGCCTGCCGCTCTCCTGGACCCCCAGGTTTGACGGCCGTCTGGTGCTGCACCGCTCCTGCAAGGCCCGGCAGCTGGGGGTCCTGCCCCAGGCCGCCCGGGTCCTGGCCCAGGTGGCGGGGCTGGAAGTGCTGGAAGTCTCCCCCTATTATTCCTGCTGCGGCTTCGGCGGCGCCTTCAAGGCGCTGCATCCGGACCTCTCCCGGGAGATGGGCGAAGCCTATCTGGAGGCGGTGCGGGACACCGGCGCCCGGGGCCTGGTGTCCCTGGACTACTCCTGCCTGCTGCACCTCAAAGGGGTGGCCGCGGCCCGAGGCTGGGACTTGCAATTCTTTCACCTGGCGGAAATTTTGATTAAGTAGCAGGCTGTTGAAAACCGCTTCAGGCTCTTAAAATGAGAGCTCTGAAAAAGGCTTAGTCAAAGTGGGAAGGCTTTAATAATCCCCCTAAATCCCCCTTTAGGAAAGGGGGACTTAAAAAGAGTTTTCCCTGATTAATCAAGGGCTTTTTCTTTGATTACTCCCCTTTTTTAAAGGGGGGCCAGGGGGGATTATAAGACCCTTCACCTGGGAAAAGATTGACTTGGGCACTTTCGCAGAGGTCTCAAAATGTCATTCTGAGGGGCCCAACCACGAGGCAATAAAATATGTTCCCGACTACAACCAAAAGGAAAGAATGATGACCCGGCTGGACGCCAGCAGGAAGGCCGATTTCTTCGGCCAGCTCATGATGGTGGGCCTCCCCGGCCCCCGGGTGGATGCGGTGGCTCGGGAGCTGGTGCGGGACCTGAAGGTGGGGGGGATTATTCTGTTCGCCCGCAATATCGAGGCCCCGGAGCAGGTCTGGGAGCTCACCCGGGACTTGCAGCGGCAGGCCCTGGCGGCCGGGGGCCACCCCCTGCTCATGGCGGTGGACCAGGAGGGGGGCCGGGTGCAGCGCCTGCGGGCGCCCTTTACCATCATCCCCCCGGCCCGGGAATTGGGAACCGGCGCCACCCCGGCCCAGGTGGAGGATTTGTCCCGCCGGGTGGCCCGGGAACTGGCCCTGGTGGGGATCAACGTCAATCTGGCCCCGGTGCTGGACGTGGCCCGGGGGCCGCATTGCCCCCAGTGGGACCGGTCTTACGGCTCCGACCCCCGGCAGGTGGCCGCCTTCGGGCTGGCGGCCATCCGGGGCTATAGGGCAGGAGGCGTTATCCCGGTGGCCAAGCATTTTCCGGGCCTGGGGGACACCCTGGCCGACTCCCACCAAGTGCTGCCCACGGCCCAGTCCGACGACCCCCGCCGGGAGATGGACCTCTTTCCCTTCCGGGAGGCGGTGGCCGCGGGGGTCCCCATGGTCATGACCGCCCACCTGAGCGTGCCCTCCTGGGACGCCGCCCGGCCCGCCACTCTGTCGCCGGTGGCCTTGCAACAGTGGCTGCGGGAGGAGGTGGGATTTCAGGGGGTCATCATCACCGACGACCTGGAGATGGGGGGCATCACCACCCAATTGCCCGCGGCCCAGGGGGCCCGGGAGGCCCTGGCGGCGGGGGCCGACCTCTTGCTCATCTGCAACAATGGGGACGCCGCCTGGGCTGCGGCCCGCCTGCTGGCCGCGGACCCGGTCCTGGAAGCCCGGGCCCGGGAGGCGGCTGGGCGTCTGGCCCGCTTGAGGGAGTCCCTGAGGCCGCCAACGACTGGGTTGGTGGAAGTAAAGGAATATTTTGGGTTCGGGGGGTCCTGAATGATCTGGAAAACCCAGGGATAGCTGCTCAGCCCCAAAATAAAATGGCCGGGAGGGGGACCCGGCCATTTATGGAGAAAGGAGAAAAATGGTATAGGGTATTTTCGGGGGTAACCTGCTTTATATTAATGCATGAATAATGCCAACTGCCCTGGAGCGGCTTAAAGCCCCGAGCAGCGCGTGCTCAGGGGAACGGGGCCAGTAAATATCCCGGCCGAATGGTTCAATTTTTTGTACGGAAATTGCCCCTGGAGGCGGGGTTTTTAGCGACAATCTTGCCAGGCCCACCCATATTAACAAAATGGGCCCGGCCAAAATTTTAAACCAGCGCCGAAGGAAGTTAAAAAGTCAGCCTAACTACCTGATATTTGGTTAGATTATCGCTCCGGCCCGCAAGACCAATCTTCGACTCTGCCAGCTGGTTCAAAACCGGTTCATCCTGCCACCCGGAGCGCGGCGCATGGTCTGGGGTGCTGTCCCACCATAGCCTTAACGAAGTTTTTAGGGCTAAACTCCCTCTCAAGGGGGAGGGAAAAAGACGAATCATTTATGCAAGGTATTTCTGGGCGCAATACTAGGTCTTTGAAATGACTGGATTCTTCGCTTCGCCCAGCATGACCTTTCCTGCGACAGGAGTTCTTGAAATAGCTGGTAGCGCGGGTTCAACCTCCTCCGGAACCGGCAAGGCCGGCGCCTGCCCGTCGCTTCAACCGCCGGCCAAGCGGGCGGCGGCCGCAGCCAAAACCTGTCCCGGCGCCAGTTCCCCGAGGCACTGGGCCGAGGCGCAGGGAATCTCCCTTCCTGCGGCGCAGGGGGCCGAGGGGCAGCGGCCGCTTAAGGTCTGCACCTGCTCACCCAGGGGGGCCCAAACCCGGGGATCGGTGGGGCCAAACAGAGCCAGCACCCCCCGGGCCCCCGCGGCCGCGGCCAGGTGGGTCAGGCCGCTGTCGTTTCCCAGGTAGAGCCGGCAGCGGGAGAGGACCGCGGCCACCTGGGACCACGGTTTTCCGGATAGAACTACGTGCCCCTGGGCCGCGGCCAGACCTTGGATATAAGGCAAAATTGCCGCCTCCGCCGGTCCCAGCAGCCATACCACCTTCAGCTTGTGCTCCCAGGCCAGGGCCCGGCTCACCTCGTAATAATGGGCCAGAGGCCAGTTCTTCAGAGCCTGCCCGCTTCCCGGGGCCACCGCCAGCCAGGCGCCGCCGGGAAGTCCCGGAAATTCCTCTGCGCCAATCCCCTTTAAGTGAAAAGGCCGGGGCGAATATTTCAGCCCCAGATAAGCCAGATGCCGGGCCTGCAAGGCCGCCACCGGCTCCCGGCCGGCCTCCGGAAACGAGGGGATCCAAAAGACCCCGCCCACTCCGCCCTGGCCCAAATTGTTAAGCAGCCCGGCCTGGGGCCGGGGGCTGAACACCAGGGCCAACTGGAAGGGGGCCAGGCGCTCCGGAAGCTCCGGGGGTAGAGGCGAGTCCCGGAACAGATGCGCCCAGCGGGCTTCGCCACTGTCCCATAAGGCAGCCAGGGCCAGGGTCCGACCCAGAAGCCCCCAGCGTTCCGGATACCCCAGGGCGGTGATCCGGGCCCGACGGTAGCGGCCCCGCAACGCGGCCAGGGCCGGCCCCGCCAATAACAGGTCCCCCAATGCCCCCTGATGCCAGATAAGAATATCCCGCACCGCCTCCGGCGGGGGGAGCAGAGTCAAAGACATGATGAATATTATAACATTTTGAGAGACCGGACCTGCGGTCCGGTCCCTCAAAATGAAAAAAGTTGGGGGGAGGGCCGGGGGACAACGAGTCCCCCGCCCTCCCCTCAAACTCCCCTCCCCACCCCCTGAAAAGTGGCTGGGGAAGGCGGGGCCTCCGGCCCCGACTTCCCCGGCAAAAATCTTAACTTATGGGGGTTGGGGGAGGGGCTTGGGGAGGGGGCAGGGGCCGTCGGCCCCTGGCCCCCTCCCCAAACAACTTCAGCCCCGTCCTCCCTCCGCCGCCAGGCGTTGGGCGGTGCGGGTGGCGAACTGCGGTGGGGTCTCCGCCGGTTCCTGGAGCAAGGCCAGGACGTCGTGGAAGAGTTGCTGGTTCAGGTCCCGTTCCTCTCCCTGGCCGCCGATGATTTCCAGGACGGCTGCAATGATCTCCGGTTCCGTCTCCAGTTCCTCCAGGAATTTCCGGGCCGTGGCCGCCTCCACCCGGTGCAGCAGCGTGGCGGCCAGCACCACCTTGGGGTCGCCCCCTTCGGCCTTGAGCAGGTCCTGGGCCAGGCTGAGGCCCTTCTCGGTGCGGGCCCAGTCCCGGGAGTCCCCCCCTAGATAGGATTTCACCTGTTCCGCCAGGATTTCCTTGAAGGTCTGGGCCGCTTTCTTGGCCTTCACCAGGTCCGGCACGCATTTCTCGGCGTACTGGCACCACTCGGCGCACCCCAGCTCGATCTTGGGGTTGTAAAAAAGATGGCCGCACCAGGCGCAGCGGCGCCGGGTGTCGTCTTTGAAAAACTCGATCTCCGCGCCGCACTTGGGGCATTCCGCCGCAAAGATATCGCCGGGCTTCCAGTAGCGGGTATCCTGGCCGGGGCATTTCATCTGTTCCATGGCTCGCCTCACTTCCCCCTGATCTTTTGCTGCTGCAGGAGCTGGCCTTCGGTGCCCAGGGTGCAGATGGTGACGGGCGGGTTCTGGCCGGCGGCTTCCATGGCCTGGCGCACCACCTGCACCAGCCCGAAGCAGCAGGGAACTTCCATGTTGACAATGGCGATCTCCTTAATGTCGTTTTCCTTCAGGATAGCCGTCAGCTTGGCCACGTACTCGTCTGAGATCGTCGAACTTGGGGCAGCCGCAGACCACGGCTTTGCCCTGGAGATACCGGGCGTGGAAGTCCCCCGCCGCGAAGGGGGCGCAGTCCGCCGCCACCAGGAGGGAGGCTCCTTTCAGAAAGGGGGCCTTGGGGCCCACCAGCCGCAGTTTCACCGGCCAGTGGCCCAGGGCGGACTCCCCGGCGGCCGGGGCTTTCTCCCGCTCAAACTGCCGCATGCGGCTGCCCGGGCAGACGAAGACCTCGGATTCCGGCGGGGATACAGCCTGGGGGGCAGGATGATGGGCCTGGGCCCCTGGGGCCGGGCCCACAAACTCTTCGGCCTCCCGCTCTTCGATGGTGAGCGCCCCCTGGGGGCATTCCCCCAGGCAGGCCCCCAGGCCGTCGCAGAATTTATCCTCTGAAAGCTGGGCCTTGCCGTCCACGATCTGGATGGCCCCTTCGGCGCACGACGGCACGCACAGGCCGCAGCCGTCACATTTTTCCTGGTCAATCCGGACAATCTGGCGCTTACCCATGGCTTGGTTCCTTGAATAAAGTTTCGAGTTTTGAGTTAAAAAACCTTGTCTCAAATTGATTAAGCGATTTCTGAACCTGCCTCTCAGCTTAATTATATTCTAATCATTTAAACTGTCAGTCCCATGACTTAAGTCAAGTGTAAGGCAGTTTTTTAAAAATTGAGGGGGTGATCAGGTCCAGGTTGGCAAGGGACTCTGTAACAAGGTGTTGAAAGCTGGTTTTTCAGGTGGTCTTGAAGGAAGGATGAAGATGCGGCACCGCGGCCCGCGGCTGTTCCCTAAAGAAGATTTGGTGGGCGGTGCCCACCCTACATTTTTGGTCGGTGGCTATTCCACAAAATAGTCGCGGCAGGCCCGGTCCAGGTTTTCCCGGCTGAGAACGGGCGTGAGCCCGTGAAAGCGGGCATGGTCCAGGATCTGCTCCAGCAGGTCCCGGGGCTGGCAGGTGGCCATGGGGCGTTGAAGCCGCTCATAGTGCTCGGTCAGGAGATAATCCACCGCCTCCTGGTCAAACTCCACGCCGTATTGGCGGCACACCAGCCGGAAGACTTCGGCGAATTGCTCCCGGGTCAGGTGGCTCACCTTCACCTTGGAGCGGATGCGCCGCAGAAAGGCGTCGTCCACCAGGGTGCGGGGCTCCAGGTTGGTGGCGAAGACGATGAACTGGTCGAAAGGGATGGTGAACTTCTGCCCGGTGTGGAGGCGCAGGAAATCCTGGCGGTTTTCCAGGGGAAAGATCCAGCGGTTGAGCAACTCCTGGGGGGTGATCTGCTGGCGCCCGAAGTCGTCCACGATGAACATGCCGTTGTTGGCCTTGAGCTGCAAAGGGGCCTCGTAGTACTTGAGGGTGGGGTTGAAGGCCAGGTCCAGCATATCCAAGGTCAGCTCGCCTCCCACCAGGACCCGGGGCCGCCGGCAGCGCACCCAGCGGCGGTCGTACCTTTCCGAGCCGGAAGGCGCCGGGTCTTCCAAGGCCTGGTGGGAAATTTCGTCAAAGACCCGGATGACGCAGCCTTCCACGAAGATGGCATATGGCACCAGGATGGCGTCGTCCCAGATGTCCCCCAGCCGGAGGGCGATGGTGGTCTTGCCGTTGCCCGAGGGCCCATACAGGAACAGGGGTTTGCCGCTGACCATGGCCGGGCCCAGCCGAGCCAGCATCTCCGGGGCCATGACCAGGCCGTCGAAGACCCGGCTCAGCCGCTCCGGGGTCACCCGGGCCACCTGGATGGACTGGGACTCCACCTGCCGCCAGTAGTCCGAAAGATGCACCGGCGCCGGCCCCACGTAGGCGTCGTATTCCAATAGCCGGGCGGCCCGTCGTTTGCCCGTCTCCGTCAGGGCCTGGCGGTGGGAGAGGTTGACGGCGCTCACCGCCAGCCGCATGGCGTCGGCCCCCCGGAATTCCACATATTTTTCCCGCCGCAGATACTCCAGGATCTGGGTCAGGATGCTGGGCGGCAGCTTCAGCCGCTCGCTCAAGTCCCCCAGTTGGAAGACGTCCAGGTAGAAGGCGTGCTTCAAAGCCAGGTTGGCCAGGAAGATCTCGGGCAGGCCCAACTCGTCCAGGGCTTGGGGCTGGGGCCGCAATTCGCTTGCCGCTAAGGAGGCAGGAGACATAGCCACGGTTCGCCTTGAGCATTTTCGCGTTTGGAGGAAAATTCGACCGGTCGGGACCTAAACTTTAATATCCGGGCAACTTCCTCCCGGCGTCCCGGCCCCACCGGTGCCCGCCAGCCTAATCTAGTGTTCTTACCACCCAGCCGCCGGTTCGCTGCCGCGGGGGCCTGGGCCTTAAACCGGCAAACGCCGCCATCTTAAAGTTTCAGGCAGGATGGCCGATAAGCAGGTCAAGTATTCGGACCACCGAAAGGGCAAACTCACCCGAAAGGGGAGGACGCAAAGTCTCCGGCCTACAGCCTTCGGGCCAGGGTAGCGGGATTGCCGAAGTGGCCGGCTGGGATGTATCCGCATCCTTTATGAGACCGGCCCCCTTTGGTGCGCATCGAAGCTAAAACCAGAAAAGGGGGTGATGACCAAAATTCCTTTCCAGAAGCACCTCAAGCCAGTTAAACCAGGATCTCATAAAAGGAGGAAAATACCATGACAGACTTGCGGGCCAGAACCCTGGCTTTCATCCGTGACGAGGAAGGTGCCAGTGCGGTGGAATACGGGCTGTTGATCGCCGGTATCGCGGTGGCGGTCATGACCGCCATCTACGCCATAGGCACCAACTTGAACACCAAGTTCGACTCGGTGGCCACCAAGATCGCGAGTTAGCGCGGCTGCCTACTAAACCAATAACTCCGCCTGCGACAATCGGCAGGCGTCCCGGGGCCCAAGGCACCGTTGGTGGGTGGCGGCCCCTGGAAAAAGGAGAACCCCATGAAAGAACTGCTTAACAAAGCTCAGGCTTTTATTAAGGACGAGGAAGGTGCCAGTGCGGTGGAATACGGGCTGTTGATCGCCGGCATCGCGGTGGCGGTCATGACCGCCATCTATGCCATCGGCACCAACTTGAACACCAAGTTCAACTCGGTGGCCACCAAGATCGCGAGCTCTAGCGCGGCCGCGCGGCGGCCCATGGCTACCCCTGAGACACCTCTCAGGACCCTGTTGCACGTCGGCCGCCGCCAGGTGGTCAGGACCGGGACCCCGGGGGTCAATGACGCGGGGCGTCTGCCCCCCGGGACCCCGGAGCAGGAGGCCGGGGGAAAATCTCCGGGCCCCCAGGGGGCAGCAGCAGTGGAACTTGCGCTGGTGCTGCCCCTGTTTATCGTTCTGTTGTTCGGCGTGGTGGAGTTCGGGCTCATCGTGCACGCCAAAGGCATCATCACTCAGGCCAGCCGGGAGGGCGCCAGGTACGGGGTGGTCTACAGCCTGACCCCCAAGACCCAGGCCGACATCGAGGCCTACGTGCAGAGTTATCTGCAAGACGCCGGATTCGCCGGCGCCACCGTCACCGCCACCACGGGGAACCCCTTGAGCGTCAAGGTGAATTATCCATACCAGTTCTTGGGGTTGCCCGATTTTGATCGCCGGCCTCACCGGGCCCGTCACGTTGTCCGCGGAAACGACCATGCGCATGGAGTGACCAAGAGGTAACCGGGATGCATCGTTTTCCTCCCTGGATCTGGCTGGTATTGACCGCGGTCTTCGCCACCGCCGCGGGGGCGGCCTGGCTTCATAGCCGGTCGCAGCCCCCGCCGCCGGTGGTGGAGCGGGCCCGGGTGGTGGTGGCCAAAAAAGACCTGGGCCCGGCCACGAAGCTGTCGCCGGACCAACTGAAGGTGGAGGACTGGCCCCCGGAAACCGCGCCCAAGGGTTCCTTTGCCCGGGTGGAGATGCTGGAGGGCCGGGTCACCGCCTACCCCTTCACGGAAGGGGAGCCCATCCTGGAGAAGAAATTGGCCCTCAAAGGGACGGTTCCGGGGATCACGGCCCTCTTACCCCCCCAGAAGCGGGCCATGACCGTCAAGGTGGACGAAGCCTCGGGGGTGGCCGGCTTCGTGGCCCCCGACAACCGGGTGGACGTGGTGGTCACCGTGGATAAGGGGGACTTCAGCAAGAATCCCATGTCCAAGGTGATATTCCAGAACTTGCGGGTCTTGGGTATCGGCCAGAGGATCGAGCAGCGTCCCGGGGACAAGCCCCTGGTGGTGCCCACCGTTACCCTGGAGGTGACCCCGGAGGAAGGGGAACGCCTGGCCCTGGCCGCCCAGGAGGGCCGCATCTCCCTGGTGTTGCGGGGCCAGGACGACGACCGCATCGTGGAAACCCAGGGAGCCGTTGCCTCCCGCCTGTTCGGGGGCATGAGCAGCCCGGACCCCGCCTCGGGCCCCCGGCCGGCGGCCCGGCCCACCGTGGAGGTGATCCGGGGATTGCAGCGGGAACCCGTGGGCTTTTGAGGCATTAACTCCCTCTCCCTTGAGGGAGGGGGCCGCGGGGGGTGACAGGAAGGTCAAGCCGTGAATTCTCGGAAGGGATTCACCCGCACCCTGACCCTCCGCCCTCAAGAGACAGGCAACGATAGGGCCTCAAGATAAAGTAACGATATTGGGTCACGATGCTTTCAGGCTCATAGCCGGATCATTACAAGAGATGACCATCAACTTTCTAGTCTATTACCACTCGGCGGAGAATGGCGACTACCTGAAACAGATCGTCGCCTCTTCCGGCGCCGGGACGCTGGTGGCCGCCGGCGACCTCCAGCACCTGCCCGCCGGCAGCGAAAACGGCGCCGAGGTGATCTTGCTGGAGTACCAGGAGAACAACCCGGAGCTGGACCGCTGGATCGAGCACACCGCCGCGGACCCCAAGAGCCCGGCCGTCTTTCTTTATTTCCCCGAAATCTCCACCACCTGCCTGTGGAAGGCCCTGCGCCTGGGGGCCAGGGAGTGCTTCACTTACCCCATCAAAGAGGAGGAGTTCCAGCAGGCGGTGACCCGGGTTCTCTCCCGGGCCGCCGGCCAGTTGAAGGTGGATAGGGCCCCCCGCATCATTTCTTTTTTGGGCTGCAAAGGCGGGGTGGGAACCACCTTTCTGGCCGCCAACGCCGCCTCCCTCCTGGCCAGGGAGCGCCAGGGCCAGGTTCTGCTCCTGGACCTGGACCTGCAGTACGGCCAGCTGGTTTATTTCTTTAATATCCAGCCGCAACCGACCTTGAGCAACGCGGTGAGCCACTTCGAGGAGCTGGACGGCGCCTATCTCCAATCCATCCTTTACCCCTACAACAAGCATCTCCAGATCTTGCCGGCTCCCGCCCGCCTGGAAGAAGGCGAAGCCGTGGCCCCGGAGCACGTGGAAAAACTCCTGGGCACCGCCAAGAAATTGCCGGGCTTCGGCTGGATCCTGATTGATGCCGGGCACCGGTTGGACGAGGTCACTTTGAAGGCCGTGGAGCTCTCCGACGCCCTGGTGCTGGTGGCCGTCCCTTCCATCCCGGCCCTGTCCAATGCCAAGCGGCTGTTGGAGCTGCTGCGCCTTTTGGGTCTCGAAAAACTTACCACGGAATTGTGGCTCAACGCCTGGCAAAAAGACGAAGACCTCCCACTGCAGGAAGTGTCCACCTTTTTGGAGCATGAAGTGAATGGCACCGTCAGGTACGACCGCCGGACCACGGCCCGCAGCATCAATGAAGGCCGGCCCCTGGCGGAGACGGCCCCCCGCCATCCCGTGTGCCAGGATCTTAAGACGCTGGTGGCCAAACTCAAAGGGGAGCCGCCCCCCGAAAACGGCAACCACTTGGGCTGGAGCTGGCTACGACGCTTCGGAGGGAAAAAATAGCCATGGGTATCATGGCCCGCCTCAAGGAGCGCGCCCCCGGTGAGCGGCCCCTGTTGATGGTGCCCGGCCGGGAGGACGACCAGAAGGACCTGAAAAAGGAGATCGCCTTCAACGAACTGAAGGCCAAGATCCATTTTCAGATGCTCAACCTGCTGGACCTCTCCCGCCTCTCGGAAGCGCCGGACAGTGTCTTGCAGGAGGACCTGCGCAAGGGCATCGAGATCATCCTGGCCGAAGAGAAGTTGGCCCTGCCGCTGCCCGAGAAAGAGCGGCTCTGCAAGGATATCCGGGACGAGCTCATGGGCTACGGTCCCCTGGAGCCGCTGTTACACGACCCCGGGGTGGGCGACATCCTGGTCAACGGCTACGACCAGATCTATGTGGAACGCCGGGGCAAACTGGAGCGCAGCTCCATCCGCTTCACCGACAACGGCCACCTGCTCAAGATCATTGAAAAGATCGCCTCCGGGGTGGGGCGCCGCATCGACGAGTCCTCTCCCATGGTGGACGCCCGGCTGCCGGACGGCTCCCGGGTGAACGCCATCATTCCGCCCCTGGCCCTGGACGGGCCCACCCTGTCCATCCGGAAATTCGCCAAGGTCCCCATCCGGGTCAAGGATCTCATCGAGTTCGGCTCCATTACCCCGGAAATGGCCCAGGTGCTGGAGGCCATGGTCAAAGCCCGCCTCAACATCCTCATCTCCGGCGGCACCGGCACCGGCAAGACGGTCTTTTTGAATGTGCTCTCCAGCTTCATCCCCAATGACGAGCGCATCATCACCATCGAAGACTCCGCCGAGCTCCAGTTGCAGCAGGAGCACGTGGTGCGCCTGGAAACCCGCCCCCCCAATCTGGAAGGCACGGGCGAAATCACCCAGCGGGACCTGGTGCGCAACGCCCTCCGGATGCGGCCGGAACGCATCATCCTGGGGGAGGTCCGGGCCGGCGAAGCCCTGGACATGCTGCAGGCCATGAACACCGGCCATGACGGCTCCCTGGCCACCATCCACGCCAACTCGCCCCGGGACGCCCTCTCCCGTCTCGAGACCATGGTCTCCATGGCCGGGCTGAACCTCCCGGACCGGGCCATCCGGCACCAGATCGCCTCGGCCATTCACGTGGTCATCCAACTGGCCCGGCTGAGCGACGGCAGCCGGAAGATGATGAACCTGAACGAGATCGTGGGCATGGAAGGCGAGATGCTCACCATGCAGGAGATCTTCAACTTTGAGCTCATGGGGATCACGGAAGACCGCCGGGTCAAAGGCCATTTCGTCACCTCCGGCATCCGCCCCAAGTTCATGAAACGCCTGGAGGCCATGGGCATTCAGCTTCCCGCCCAGGTCTTTCAGGAGATCGGCTGATACGGTTGCCATGCCTACCCTGCTGTTCCTGCTGATGCTCCTGAGCACTCTGTGTCTGGCCGCGGTCACCTACCAGGTCCTGGCGGCCCCCCGGGGCCGCCATCAACGCCGGGTGAGCAAGCGCCTGAGCCAGCTTCGGTACACCATCAGGTACCAGCCCGAAGAGTCCTTGCTGCAGAACTCCTTCCGGCGGCCTGGCCCGCCTTCAATCAATGGCTGGGGCAGCGCTGCGGCCTCAAGTCCTGGCGCAACCTGTTGCTCCAGGCCGACGTCCACTGGCAATTGTCAACTTTTATCGCCCTGCTCCTCCTGGCCGCGGTCCTGGGATCGGCCCTGGGCTTCCTGCGGTGGGGGCCGCCCGGGGCATTGGCCGGCGCCGTGCTGGGTCTGGCGCTCCCTTACAAGGTCCTGGCGATCAAGGCGAAGCGCCGCCTGAAAAAGTTTGAGAAACAGCTTCCCGACGCCCTGGAGCTGTTGTCCCGGGGCCTGAAGGCCGGACACGCCTTCGCCTCCGGGCTGCAGCTGGTGGCCGATGAAATGCCCGACCCCATCGGGGGCGAGTTTTTTCAAACCTTCAAGGAATACAACCACGGCCTGGACCTGAACGCGGCTTTGCTCAATCTCTGTCGGCGGGTCGACCTCAGGGACCTGAGATTCTTCACCACCGCGGTCATGATCCAGCGGGAAACGGGCGGCAATCTCGCGGAAATCCTGGATAAAATCTCCCAACTGATCCGGGAGCGCTTCAAACTGCGCAACCAGATCCAGGCCCTCACCGCGGAGGGGCGCCTGTCCGGGGTCATCCTGGTGCTGCTGCCGCCGGCCACGGCCCTGGCGTTATTTTATCTGAACCCCGACTACGTAATGCTTTTGGTGCGGCACCCCCTGGGGCGCATCATGTCCGTCACCGCCCTGTCCTTTCAGATACTGGGGATCGTCACCATCCGGAAAATCGTCAAGGTCAAGGTGTAAGGCAACCATGGACCTTTTCCCCCTCATCTTCGGATTGCTGGCGGCCGGGGCCGCCACTTTCCTGATCCTCGCCTTTCAGGGGGTTTCCCGGGTGCGCCGCCGGTTGCAGCCCCAGGGAAGGTCGGAGCAAGGGCTCATCCGGGTGGAAGAGCAACTCCCGATGTTGCCCCTGGCCTTGATCAAGAAGTGCGAGCGGAAATTGGGGATAGAAAAAGACAGCCCCAAGTTCAAGCAAATCAAGAAGAACCTGGCCCAGGCCGGCTATGCCGGCGACCGGGCGGTGGCGGTCACCCTGGGGCTGAGATTTGGCCTGGGCCTGGCCCTGCCCATCCTGGCCCTCCCCTGGGTGCTGAAACAGCCCTGGAACCGGGGCTTAATCGCGGTGGCTCTGTATCTGCTGCTGGTGGCCGGTTACTTCCTGCCCTCCCTGGTCCTGGCCCGCCTCATCGCGGCCCGCCAGAAAAGGATCAAAGAGAGCCTGCCCGACGCCCTGGACCTGATGGTGGTCTGCGTGGAAGCCGGCCAGGGGCTCAATGCCGCCATGAAGCGGGTGGCCGAAGAAATGCAGCTCTCCGATCCCAACCTGGCCTCCGAATTCCTCCAGGCCAATCTGGAGATCAGCGCCGGCGCCGAACGGGAACAGGCCCTGCGCAACCTGGCGGAGCGCACCGGGGTGGACGAGGTCGCCTCACTCTGCAACATCCTCATTCAAAGCGACCGCTTCGGCACCAGCATCGCCCAGGCCCTGAAGGTCCAGTCCGAAACCCTGCGCACCACCCGGCGCCAGAAGCTGGAGGAGCTGGCCGCCAAGACCCCGGTAAAACTGGTCTTCCCCCTGCTGCTCTTCATCTTCCCTACCATCCTGGTGGTCATCCTGGGCCCCGCGGTGATCCGCATCTCGGAGAACCTGCTGAAATAGCGGCTGATTCTAACTTATGGGGGTTGGGGGTGGGGGTTTGGGGGAGAACGGCAGGGGCCACTTACAAGAAACCCCCTGGCCCCCTCACCCAAGAGACCTCACAAACAAGGCGCAGCCGGGGTCGACGTAAAGGAGCCGCCAACCTTTATCCCCCAGCAGCAATTGATATATGCGGGAACGGCTGTCCACCAGCACCAGGTCGGGGGGGTAATGCTCCAAGAAATCCCGCCAGCCGGGCCGGCCAAAAATAAACTCAAAATAGGCCTCCGCTACAGAGTCAGGGTACACCGTCTCGTAGCGCCCGTCCAGGGCCACCCGGCACCGGGGATAGAGGTTCCAGATGGCGTATTCCCCCCAGTTGAAATCCAGCAGCAATTTCCCGGAGAGGCCCTCCCGGCGGATATAATCCAGCGCGCCCACCGGGTAATAAATGCTGTAGGTGATCCCCGTCCCCGGCTGCGGGGGGATTTGCAGACTTAACGGCCCCACTGCCAGGAACCGGTAGCCCAGGGCCAGGCCAAGGAAGACCGCGGCCAGGGCCGGCAGCCGCCAACCGATCCTGGCACGGGCGGCTACGACTGAGGGCCGGGATTTTAAGATTTCCAGGTAATGGGTCAGAAGCAATGGAAGATAGGCCCCGGCCAGGATCAGAAAGAAGACCAGGTGCCGGTGGTGCCGCAGACCCAGCCAAAGCGTGACGGCCAGGGCCAGCATGGCGGTGAGATCCCGCCACCGGGCCAACCTCCCCAAACAGAGGGCAAAGACTATTATGGCCAGGAAGTAGAATAGTGCTTCTCCACCCACGACTCCCCGGCGATACGCCTCCAGCAGAGAAGCCCACTCCGTGATCTCCGGCCGCGGCATCAGGACGGCCCGGGTGACGTATTTCCAATAAGCCAGGCCGTAGGGGTTGATGAGGGTGGCCAGGGCCGCCAAGATAAATGTTCCTGCATAAGGCAGCCAGGGCCGCCTGGAAACGGCCTCCCCCAGGGCATAAAGCCCAATAAGGCCCAACCCCGCCAAGAAACCCCCGTGCAGGTTGCACCACAGCGCCATGACTGGAGCCAGAAACCATAAGCTGCGCCAGTTCCCGGTCTGCCGGGCCCGCTCCAACAGGTACAGGTAAAGGGCGAAGAACCCGTAGGTGAACACCTGGGCCCGCACCGGGCTGTAGCCCAGAGCCAGGAACGACTGGGCCACCCACAACCCCACGGCCGCGGCCAGGGGGTCGGCGCCCCGTTTCCGGGCCGTCAGATAGACCAGGCCCGCCGTGGTCAGTCCCAGGGCGTACTTGACCAGTTGCAGGCCCGGGGCTCCCAGGCCCTCAAACAGGGGATAGAAGAGAACCCCGGTGAGCCATTCATGGTAAATCCAGGGGTTCAAGGTGGGGACGTAGGAGAAGACGTCCTGATAAGGAAACCGCCCGCTTTCCCAAAACAGCCGCCCGAAAGACAGGTAGCCCCAGAGGTCCAGGTCCGCCAGGGTGCTGTTCATACTCTTCAGCATCCCCATGACCACCAGAAAAACGAGTGCGGCTTTTAGCCAGGGCTTACCGTCGTTGAGCATGGGAGAGGCCTGGGCGAAGGATAAAGCCGGTCACTGGTCCTTAGCCTTCGCCTGAGAATTTCAGCTACATCTTCAACTCATCCCGGGTCTTGGCCACCGCCGCCGCGGACTTTTGTAGCATGGCCTCTTCTTCCCGGGTAAGTTTCAGGGGCACGATCTTCTCGATGCCGCCGGCCCCCAGGATCACCGGCACCCCGAAAAAGAGGTCGTTAAGGCCGTACTCGCCGGTGAGGTAGGCGGACACCGGCACCAGGCGCTTCTGGTCCTTGAGGATGGCCGCGGCCATCTGCACCGCGGCCGCCGCCGGGGCGTAAAAGGCCGAGCCGGTCTTCAGCAGCGACACGATCTCGCCGCCGCCCTTGCGGGTCCTGTCCACCAACGCCGCAATCCGTTTCTTGGACAGGAGATCGGTGAGGGGCACCCCCGAGACGTTGGTGGCGCTCACCACCGGCACCATGTCGTCGCCGTGGCCCCCCAGGACCATGGCCTGGATCTCCTCCACCGCCACCTTGAGCTCCATGGCGATGAAACAGCGGTAGCGGGCGGTGTCCAGGATGCCGGCCATGCCCATCACCCGCTTGCGGGGGAAGCCGCTCACCTTGTGGGCCACGTAGCACATGGCGTCCAGGGGGTTGCTGACGATGATCAAAAAGGCGTTGGGGGACTTGGCCACCACTTCCCTGGTCACCGCGGCCACGATGTTCTTGTTGGTGTTGATCAGGTCCTCCCGGCTCATCCCCGGTTTGCGGGCGATGCCGGCGGTGATGATCACCACCTGGGAGCCCCGGCTGGCCTCATAGTCGTTGGCCCCCACCACCGACACGTTGAAACCGAAGATGGGGCGGGCCTGCATCAGGTCCAGGGCCTTGCCCTGGGGCATGCCTTCCACCACGTCCACCAACACCACGTCGGCCAACTCCCGGGCTGCGGCCCAATGGGCACAAGTGGCCCCCACGTTGCCCGCCCCCACCACGGTAATCTTCGGGCGACCCATAAAAATAACCTCCTGAGCAAGTGTATAGGGGGGAGGGCCCGGGACACTTACAAAAAAGTCCCTGCCCTCCCCCCAAGCCCCCCCAAGCCCCCCTCCCAACCCGGGTAAGGGGCCGGGGAAGGCGGGCTAAGGCCCGACTCCCCCGGCCCAAAACTAGCTTAAGTGACCAGGTTGTGGGGAGAAAAGGGGTCTGGCCCCCTTCTCAAATCGTTAGGATTCTAGCCATTTTATCCCGGTCCTGCAATGAAAATCTCTCGGGAGAAATTGACAGCCTTGGGGAAGGAACCTATAATCCGCACATTCGGTGGTGTTATGGTCAATTTCGCCGTCTATCTCCGGGCCCTGCGGCTCCCCTTCCTCACCGGCTCCCTATTCCCGGTGGCTGCCGGGACGGCCCTGGCGTATCTCATCGATCGCGGCTTCGCACCGGGTCTTTTCCTGCTCAACGCCCTGGGGGTGGCCGCCCTGCACCTGGGGGCCAACCTCATCAACGACTACTACGACGCCTTCGGCAGCGATCCCCTGAATCTGAACTTCACTCCCTTCAGCGGCGGCAGCCGGGTGATCCAGAACCAGGAGCTGAGTCCGGCGTCCGTCCGCAGCCTGGCCTTCGGGTTCCTGGCCCTGGGGGTGGCCTGCGGTGGGGCCCTCATCTACCTGGGCCGGCCCTGGGTGGCGGTTCTGGGGGTCCTGGGGCTGCTGGCCGGTTTTTTCTACTCCGCCGCGCCCTTGCAACTGATGAGCCGCGGGTCTGGGGGAGGTCATCATCTTCCTGACCTTCGGACCGCTCCTCAGCCTGGGGACCTACTACGTCCAGGCGGACCGGCTGAGCCTGGCGGGGGCCGCGGTGGGCCTGCCCCTGGCCTTTCTCATCACCGCCATCATCTGGATCAACGAGTTCCCCGACCTGGAGGCCGACGTGGCCGCGGCCAAACGCCACCTGGTGGTCCGCCTGGGCCTGAAGCGGTCCCGCTGGGTTTACGCCGGCTTGATGCTGGGGCCCTTTCTCAGCCTGTTTTTCCTCATGGAGGTCTTCCTGTTGCCGGACCTCATCGTGGCCGCCCTGGTGGCCCTGCCCCTGGCCCTGAAGGCCGTGCGGGCGGCCTGGCGCACTGCCCCCACCCAGCCGGAGTTTGTCGCCGTCCAGGCCCTCACCATCCAGACCCACTTCCTGGTGGGCCTGTCCCTCACCCTGGCCCTCATTTACGCCGCCTGGTGGCGGTGAGGGATAGAAAGCTATCAGCAGTCAGCTTTCAGCTTTCATCAAAGAAGACTTATGATTGACAAAGGTAGTAAATATGTAGGGTGGGCACCGCCCACCACACCTTCTTTCCAGGAGCGTAACAGGTTGCAAATAACCTCTAAATGGATTTAACTTCATCTCGTCCCCAAGCTCCTGCTTGGGGACGCATATGGGCGCCAAGCTCCGCTTGGCAACAGGAATGTCGCCTCCGGGTTTGCCGGCTGTTTCGCAAAGCAAAGCTTTGCACCCAGGCGGGTTCCCAAGCAAGAGCTTGGGAACCAGAAGAAAAAACAATATTCATAGGACCGGAGAAGTAGGGTGCGCAATGCGCACCCTGCTAAAACCCAAAGGGGTTGGGGGAGGGAGTTTGAGGGAGGGGGCAGGGGCCACTTACAAAAAAGCCCCTGGCCCCCTCCCTCAATAACCTTTTTTCAGCGGAGAAGATTGATATGGATGCACCGGTTTTGGTTGAAGTGACCCGGGGCCCGGAGGTGGAGAGCCGCCACCGGGGCCAGATCGCGGTGGTGGACGGCGGCGGCAACCTGGTGCGGCAGCTGGGCGACCCCGAGACCCGGGTCTGCATGCGCTCCTT
>CAVYJK010000017.1:0-7204 GCA_963768765.1 uncultured delta proteobacterium | reverse complement strand
CGGGACGAGAGGATTTGAACCTCCGACCCCCTGAACCCCATTCAGGTGCGCTACCAGTCTGCGCCACGTCCCGACAACATAAAAATATATCAACTGCTCCTTAGACTGTCAATGAATTTGGCCCCGGGGGCTGAACTGGCGCTTCCATTGCACCTTTGTCCTAAACCGGTGGCCGGCGGCGACCAAGTCTAACCGGCAGGGATTGCCCCAGGCATTTTTAGGTTATCCCGGACCAAGAGACGGCTCTGGCGTCGCCGGGAATCCCCGGAAAAGCGGTTGAGATTTGTGGGAAGACCTGATAATTTAAAAAGGTTGCCCCGCCTTGATGTTACCTTGGGTCGGGGAGGCAACCTTGAGGGAAGGAGATTTTTTGATGTCCGGCAAGACAGCACAGATCCGTAATCTGGTCCTCATCGGCCACGGCGGCTGCGGCAAGACCTCCCTGGCCGAGGCCCTCCTCTTCGGGGCGGGGGCCACCTCCCGGCTGGGAAAAGTAGATGACGGCAGTTCCGTCCTGGATTACGAGCCCGAAGAAATCAAGCGCCAAATCACCATTTCCAGCGCCTTCCACCACTACCAGTGGAAAAAGCACACGGTCTATCTGGCCGACACCCCCGGCGACGACAACTTCCTGGCGGACACCAGGGCCGCCCTCCACGTGGGCGACGCGGCCATCGTGGTGGTGGACGCGGTGGACGGCGTCAAGGTGGGCACCGAAAAAGTGTGGCAGACGGCCAACCAATACCAGTTGCCCCGGCTGATCTTTATCAACAAGATGGACCGGGAGCGGGCCGACTTCGCCCAGGTGCTCAAGGAAATCAAGGAGATCCTGGAGGCCCCGGCGGTGCCGCTGCAGCTCCCCATCGGCCGGGAGGCCGCCTTTAAAGGGGTGGTGGATCTGATAACCCTCAAGGCTTATGTGAGCCAGGGCGGCAAGCTGGAAGCGGGCCCTATCCCCGAGGACCTGAAAGACGAGGTGGACTTCCTAAGCGGCGACCTCCTCAATTTTGCCGCGGAAAGCGACGACGCCCTCATCGAAAAGTTTCTGGAAGAAGGGGAGCTCAGCGCCGAAGAAATTTACCAGGGCCTCAGGATCGGGACGCTCAAAGGCAGCATCGTGCCGGTGCTCTGCGGGGCCACCCACGACAACCTGGGTTCCCCCCTGCTGCTGGATGCCATCAACCTCTATCTCCCCTCTCCCGAGGACCGGGGCCAGGTGCAGGGCCAGACCCCCAACGGCCAGGAAGTGGCCCTGGAGGCGGACCCGGACGGGCCCCTGGCGGCCCAGGTCTTCAAGACCGTGGCCGACCCCTACGCCGGGAGGCTCTCCATCTTCCGGATCTACTCGGGCACCATGGCTTCGGACAGCACCGTGTTCAACGTGACCCGGGCCCTCCCGGAGCGCTACGGCCAGCTCTTCCTGCCGGAGGGCAAGGGGCAAAAATCCGTGAGTTCTCTGGGGCCCGGAGCCTTCGGGGCGGTGGCCAAACTGAAGGAGACGGTTACCGGCGATACCCTGGCCTCGGAGGCCAGACCCATTCTCTTCCCCACCATGCTGCCGTCCAAGCCCATGGTGACCTTCGCGGTGGAACCCAAGAAGCAGGGCGAGGAAGACAAGGTTTTCTCTTCCTTCTCCAAGCTCATCGAAGAGGATCCCTCCCTGTCCCTGACCCGCAACAGCGAAACCAAAGAAATCCTCCTCTCCGGCATGGGGGCGGTGCACATCGAAGCCACCGCGGAAAAATTGAGACGCAAGTTCGGGGTGGAGGTCAACCTCAAGTCCCCCAAGGTCCCTTACCGGGAGACCATCAAGGGGACCGTCAAGGTCCAGGGCAAATACAAACGCCAGTCCGGCGGCCGGGGCCAGTACGGCGACACCTGGCTGGAACTGGAGCCCCTCCCCCGGGGCGAGGGCTTCGAGTTCGTGGACAAGATCGTGGGCGGCGCCATCCCCCGGCAGTACATCCCCTCGGTGGAAAAGGGCATCGTGGATGCCAAGCAGGAAGGGGTGTTGGCCGGCTTTCCGGCGGTGGACTTCCGGGTCACCTTATATGACGGCACCTTCCACGACGTGGACTCCTCGGATATGGCCTTCAAGATCGCCGCCTCCATGGGCTTCAAGAAGGGGTGCCAGGCGGCCAACCCCACCCTGCTGGAGCCCATCATGAAGATGATGGTGACGGTGCCGGAAGAAAACATGGGGGACATCATCGGCGACCTCAACGGCCGCCGGGGCCGGGTCCTGGGGGTGGAGGCCAAGGGACGCCAGCAGGTCATTACCGCCCACGTCCCCATGGTGGAGGTCCTGCTCTACGCCCCGGACCTGATTTCCAAGACCGGCGGCCGGGGCACCTACGAAATGGAGTTCTCCCACTACGAGGAAGTCCCGCCCCACCTGGCGGAAAAGATCGTGGCCGAGGCCCGGGCCGCCCGGGAGAAGGAATGAGAAGTTGAGGGATGGGAGTTGGGGAGGGGGCCAGGGGCCGACGGCCCCTGGCCCCCTCTCCCCCAAGCCCCCTTTCCCAACCCCGTAAGAGTGTGGTGTATGGTAGGGGCGAGTTTTAAACCCGCCCCTACGACATCAGCCTGAGTTTATCCAAAAAATGAAGCAGAACCCCAGAATCAGGCCAGGCCAGCGAGGGATATCGTGGCGGTCTCCGTCAGCGACCGCAAAGGCGTGATGAAGCACAACGTGCCGGCGGCTCTGCTCCATGGTGGATCACGGCCTCATGGGCGACGCCCACGCAGGAAGCGGCACCGCCAGGTGAGCCTGCTGGCGCTGGAGAGCATCGACAAGATGGTGGCCCTGGGCGCTAAGGTTTCCCCCGGGGATTTCGCCGAAAACCTCACCGTCCAGGGCGTGAGCGTGATGCACCTGCCGGTGGGGACGCGGCTCAAGGTGGGGCCCGAGGCGGAACTTGATAGTCACCCAGATCGGCAAGGCCTGCCACAAGGGCTGCGCCATTAGGGAGCAGGTGGGGGACTGCGTCATGCCCCGGGAAGGGATCTTCGCCCGGGTGCTGAAAGAGGGAGTGGTAAAGCCGGGGGACGTGATCGAGGTGGTCGATGTTCCGGGTGGGCATTCTGACGGTGAGCGACAAAGGGCACGCGGGCGAGCGGGAGGACACCGCCGGCCCCGAACTGGGCCGCCTGCTGGACCCTGACTGCTTCAAAGTGGCGGCCTACCGGGTGGTCCCCGACGAGCCCCAGGCCATCGTGGCCCAACTGGTGGCCTGGTGCGATGAGGCAGCGCCTGGACCTGATCCTCACCACCGGGGGCACGGGGCTGAGCCCCCGGGATCTCACCCCGGAGGCGACGCTCTCGGTGGCGGAGCGGCTGGTGCCCGGCATCCCGGAAGCCATGCGGGCCGCAGGTCTCACCCACACCCCCCACGCCATGCTCTCCCGGGGGGTGGCGGCCATCCGGGGCGGCACCCTCATTATCAACCTGCCGGGGAGCCCCCGGGGCGCTCGCGAAAACCTGGAGGCCGTGGCGAAGGCCCTGCCCCACGCCCTGGAAAAACTCCAGGGCAGCCCGGCGGAGTGCGGCGCCCCGTAAGAGCAAAGAAGAACAAAGAAAACAGATGAATTTTTTAGGGCAAGGGGTAAAGCCCCTTGCCCTAAGATTTTTCTTGGGGGAGGGCCGGGGGATTTTTCGTAAGTGAGTCCCCCGCCCTCCCCCCAAACTCCCCTCCCAACCCGCTTTAGGGGGCCTGGGAGGGCAGGAGGGGCTAGTGGCCCCGACTTCCCAGGCTAACTACCCGAGAAACCTCACGGCACCTCGGGGGTCTCTTCCACGCCGCCGGGCTCCTCTGGAGTGGGGATGACGCAGGAGGTGCGAATCCGCTCCCGGACGGCCGCGATGGACTGGTAATTTTTATCTTTCTGCTCCTTCAAATCCTTGGCTTTTTGCAGCGCCTGGCTCACTTCCGGGGCCACCAGAGGATTGGCCTCGCCCCGCTCCAGGGCCTGGAAGGTCTGGTCGCCCAGGTGCCGCATGGCCTTGTTGATCTTTTGCTGCTGCCAGCAGGCCAGGGTATAGCGGCCCAGGATCTTGGCCCGGCGGGCGGAATTGACGGCAAAGGTCCAGGTATTGCACCAGGTGCTTTTGAGTCCTCTCACTGCTTTATCTTTGACTTCTGCGCTCATAAGCTCCTCCTTCAGGCTGAGGACCGGCAAGGCGAGGGGTCCCGCCGGCCGCCGGGGTCTCATCCCCTGTGTGCTAGTAATATAGGAATCCCAAGTCGGGTGCGCAATCCGGGGGAAGGAAATTCCAGCCGGGGGGATAATCCTCGCTTAAGGCAGCCGCCGGTGCGCCGGGGCCTCATAGCAGGTGCCAGAGGAACGCACTCATGGGCGCGACCAAACCGGGCAGGCGCCAAATTTTTTTCCGGTGGGGCACCCGTCCCCGCCCGCCTGAAAATCTTCTCGATAAAAAGGCGAGAGAACGGGAAATTCCTCGGACCTCACCTATCATCATCTTCCAGCTTTTCCAGTAAGGTCTTGGCGATGCCCCGTAAATGGCTGCCGGGCCAGAAGAGGCGGCGGCAGCGGGGGCACTCATAAAACTGGCTCTGGTGGTGGAAGACGTGTTCGGGGACGCGGCCCCGGACCTGGTCCCGGTCCACCGCGGCCAGGAGTTCGTTGCAGCGGCTGCAGCGGCTCAAGGGCTTGAGCCGACGCCGGGAGATCTTGAGGAGGGCGAAGACTTCCTCCAGCTGCTCCTGGGGGCCGGCCGCGGCGAGGACCAGGACGTCGGGCCGGCCCGGCTCTTTCAGAGGCTGCTGCCGCGTCAGGATGAAGGTGTGGGGCTGCGGCGGCGGCAGGGCACCGGGGGCGCCGGGGGGGAGGCGGCGCACCTGCGCGTCGAACCCGCAGAACCGTAGCCATTTGGCCAGGCCGCCCAGCGGCAAGTCAACCAGGAATTTCATCTTATGCAGGAATATTGCTTAGGATCGGAATGATTTCAACGAACCGAAAACCGAAAACCGAAAACTTTCCTTACGGCGCCAGGGGGACCACGGTCACCCCGGGAGAAGGCGTAAGCACCAGGTCCGAAGGGTTCAGGGGCGGATTGAGAATCAGCTCGGTGTAGGCCAGGCGCAGTTCGATCTTGGGGGCGGTGGTCTTGAGTATGAGTTTTCCCGGCAGGTCCGGGACCAGGCCGCCAAAATCAGCGAGCTGGGCCGTGAACCGGGGCTCCGGGGCGCCTCCGTACCAGACTTCCTCTTCAGGGTAGAGCCCCTGGGCCGTCACCCCCAGCCTTTCCTGGACCCCGTCGGCCCCACCCCACTCCATCAGGTACTGGACCTTGGCCGGGTCATATTCGAAACGGGGCGGCGTCCCGCGGCTCAGAGGCAGCTCCCCCACCAGCAGGCGCAGCGCCTGGGGCAAGGTGACCGTGGGGGGGATGAAGGCCGCCAGGTTCCGGGGAGTGGCCGGACCACAAAAGAGTTTCCCCTCCCGGGGTGACAGCACCTGCACCTGGGAGCCGTCGGTGGCAAAGCTCAGGATGGTGCGGCCGAATAAATCCAGGATGTCCACCCGCAGGGTGGCAGGGAGAACGCCTTTAAGGAGAGCGGTGCCGGCGTAATTCTGCCGGGGTGACAGAAAGATGATGCGGCCTTTGGCCTGAAAAGACTGGATATGGCGGTACCGGGACTGGAGCCGGGAGAGGAGCTCTTCCGGGGTACCCACCGCGGTGGGGGGCGGCGCCGGCGGCAGGGCCCGGCACCCGGCCAGAAGCAGCAAGGACAGGATTACCAGCCAGGCCGGGCTCCAGCGGCTCAAATTCCCGGCCCCTTAAGCAGTAGTTCCAACTTTTTGATCTTCTTGCGCAGTTCGTTGGTGTTGGCGTTTTCCAGGCCCTCGGCCTCGCGGTAGAGCTTCAGGGCGTCTCGGTAACGCTTCTGCTGGAAATAGGCGTCCCCCAGGTGCTCCGCCACCGTGCCGTCCTGGGACATGATCTTGTGGGCCCGCTCCAGCTCGGCCACGGCCTTGTCGTACTGGCCTTTCTTATAAAGGACCCAGCCCAGGCTATCGATGATATGGCCGCTTTCGGGCTTGCTGCGCAGCGCCGCTTTGATCAAATTCTCCGCCTCGTCCAGGTGGGTACCGGCCTCGGCATAGGTATAACCCAGGAAATTTTGAGCATCGGCATTGTCCGGGTCCAGATCCAGAACTTTCTTAATACTCTTGATGGACTCTTCCCGGTTGTTGGTTTTCTCAAAGAGCACCGCCAGACGGAAGTAAATTTCCGCCGGCCGGTCCACCTTGGGGAGCCCCTCCTGCAGGGCCTTGATGGCCCGGTCCCAGAGGTTCTCCTCCTCAAAGAAATACGACTCGGTGAGGTAGATCTCCTCACGGTTGGGCGCCAATTGCTGCAGATCCTCCAGGACGCGCCGGGCCTGGTCCTTTTCCCCCAGTTGGAAGTAGAGGTAAGCCAGGCGTAGGCGGGCCGGGATGAATTGCTCGGAAGCGCGGTCCACCAGGCGGTACTCCCGGGCCGCCGCCTTCAGGTCCCCCTTCTCTTCCAGGGCCATGGCGATGTAGTAGCGGGCCCGGTCCTGGTAGCGGGGGTTCGTCAGCAGGGGCCGCAACTCTTTGATGGCGTCTTCGGCCAGCTTCTGCTCCAGGCAGATAAGGCCGATGTTGAACTGGGCCGCGGCATCGTTCTTTTCCAGTTTCTTGACTTGCCGGAAGGCCTTTTGGGCATCCCCGTAACGGTTCAGGATCAGGTAGATGCGGCCGATATTGGCCCAGGCCCGGGCATTGTTGGGTTGGAGGCGCAGGACCCGGCGATACGTGCCGATGGCCCGGTTATACTGCTTTTCCCGTTCCAGGGCCACGGCCAGGTCGAAAATGGCCGGGACAAACTTGGGTTCCATGGACAGGACCCGGTTAAACTCTTTTTTGGCCTCGGCTATCCTGTCGATTTCCATGTAGAAGCGGCCCAGATAATAGTAGCCCACCGTGGATTGGGGCTCCAGGCGCAGGATTTCCTGGATGGTGCGGATGGCCTTGGGATAGCGGCGCTGCTGGGCGTACAGGGTGGCCAGGAACAACCGGGCCTCCCGGTTGTCCGGGTCCAAAACCAGGATGCGTTCGTATTCCTGGATGGCATCCTCCAGCTGGTTCAGCCCTACGTGGAGCCCGGCCAGCAGGAAATAGGCGTCCTGCATCTTGGGATCCAGCTTTAAGGCCT
>CAVYJK010000016.1:0-11205 GCA_963768765.1 uncultured delta proteobacterium | reverse complement strand
GTAAGAACGGATGATCTGCACCCCGGTGGTGTGTCGAGTGCCCCATGGCGTACAGGAGGGTGCGCCCAGCCTTCCTGGGGCCCCCGGTGGCGCAGATACAGGCGCCGCGCCAGTTGCAAAAACTGCTCTCGGGGTATCCCGGCAACCTCCTCCACCATCTCCGGGGATAGCGGGCAAAAGATCCTTCACCAGCTGGAAGACGCACCGGGGGTTGGTGAGGGTGGGGTCGGTAACCGGCTCTTTCTCGGCGTCCAGCTCGTAGCTCCAGGTGGCCGGATCGGTAGGCCCGTTTCTCCTTCTGGTAGCCGGAGAACAGGCCGTCCGCGAAGCCGAAGTCCTTGTTCACTAAGAAGGCGGCGTTGGTGTAGTTGGCGACGTAGTCTTTATGGTACAGGTTATTCTGCAAGGCATAGTTGATGAACCCGCCCATGAGAGCGATGTCGGTGCCGGGCCGGAGGCGCAAGAACAGGTCCGCCTTGGCGGCCGAGCGGGTAAAGCGCGGGTCCACTACCAAGAGCTTGGCCCCTTTGTCCTGGGCCTGGGTGATCCATTTGAAACTGATGGGATGGTTTTCGGCCGGGTTGCAGCCGATGATCATGACGCAGTCGCTGTTGGCGATGTCGTTCCAATGATTGGTCATGGCACCGCGGCCAAAGGTGGGCCCCAACGAGGCCACCGTGGAGGAGTGTCAGAGGCGGGCCTGGTGTTCTAAATAGACGATCCCCAGGGCCCGGGTGAGCTTGGCGATGAGGTAGCACTCTTCGTTGTTCAGGGCGGCGCCGCCGATGGAGGCCAGGGTCTCGGTGCGGTTCACCGTGACCCCGTTTGATTTGGCGATAAAGTTGGCATCCCGGGTGGCCTTCACCCGCTGGGCCAAAGTGGCCATGGCCCAATCCAGGCTCTTTTCCTGCCAGTGGTCGCTGCCCGGGGCCCGGTAGAGCACCTTCTTCAGGCGCCGGGGGCTGGTCACCACTTCAAAGACCGCCTGGCCTTTGCTGCAGAGCGTCCCCTGGTTGATGGGATGCTCCGGGTCCCCTTCCACGTTGATGAGTTTACCCCCCTTGGTGTGGGCGATGAGTCCGCAGCCCACCCCGCAAAAGGGGCAGATGGAGGTGGTTACCTGCGCGTCCTTGGTCTTGGCGGGATGCACCAGCCCGGCCCAGCCGGTCCGCGGCAAAAGCACGTCGGAGAGGGCCAGCGCCGTCACCCCGCTCCCCAAACCCTTGATGAACGTCCTTCGGGTGATACCCATAGTCTACCTCGCTTTGGGGAGTTAAGAAGTATTGCAGGAAGATTGTGGCGGTTGGATAATTGCTAATAAATACCTCTACTTCGTAACATCCTCACCTCCTTCCAAACTGTGTTAACCTATTTTGCGCCCACGTTAGGGTATTTTTGCACAATTGTCAACCTATCCTCACTTTATTTCGTCCATATTCCATACTGGTTAAGTAGGAATTGAAAGGGACGGATATTTTACCTGGCCCCCAGGGGATTACGGGCGGCGGGGCGCCCCCGCCCGGCGCGGTCAGGTCTTATTGCAGATTAAAATACGCGGTGCGGTTCTTGAAGATGCGGGAGATGCAGCCTTGGCCGGCCAGCTCTTTGAGACAGCCGTAGGCCTGCTCCTCCTCCACCTCCAGGTTTTGGGCGATCAGCCAGGAGGGCCAGAAATTGGGGGCCAGAGACCTGATCTCACCAAGAAAAAAATCAAAGCAAAATTTCTCTGCTGCTGTTTTAAATTTGCAACGGTTATCTTTTTGCTATATATACATCAAAAAGGAAAGGAATTTAGAGCCGACCAGAATCCATCGACTCCAAGAGTTTCATCCCCGCAAGGTAGCCCTGGTTTCCGGAGCCCGGTTTGCCGACAAAGACTAAGAGCATTGGTGCATTATTTCCCTTTCATGGGGTAAATATCCTCAAGGCAACAAGACTCGGAAGGCCGCTATTACAGGATATTAAGGCCTGTTAAACTTGGCACAGTAATCGCAGGTTATTTCGGGTTGGAAACCGGCAGGAATCCGGTGGCGATAAATGAGGATAAAGCCAAGAGTTGCTAATGTTCTTACCTCCTTAAATTCCCCGAATATCTGCTTGACAAAAATCATTAGATTGAACTTTGGGTTAAAAATATATAAATTTCCCAAGTAACTGAGGGTGCTTTATGACCGAGAAAGTGCTGGGAGCGGTAATGGTGGTGGGGGGTGGAATCGCCGGGATTCAGGCTTCCCTCGATCTGGCCAATTCCGGCTACTACGTCCACCTGGTGGAAAAGGGCCCCGCCATCGGCGGCAAAATGGCGCAGATTGACAAGACCTTTCCCACCAACGACTGTGCCATGTGAGTGATCTCGCCCAAGCTGGTCGAGGTCGGCCGGCACACCAACATCGAGATTCATACGCTCACGGACTTGCGCGAGGTCATCGGCGAGCCCGGCAATCTCACGGTTTCCCTAAATAAGCAGCCCCGCTACGTCAACCCGGACAAGTGCACCGGCTGTGGCGTCTGCCTGGAGGCCTGCCCCATCCGCTACCAGGTGCAGCTGCCCCGGAGGCGGAGGCCGCGGCCCGCACCGCTTACGCCAGCGCCACCGATGAGGCCGCGGTCACCGACATCATCGGGCGCCACCGGGACGAGCGGGGGAACCTGCTGCCCATCCTGCTGGACATCAACCGCCACTTCAACTGGCTACCCCGCCCGGCCCTGGAGTACGTGTCCGTAGACCTGGGGCTGCCCCTGGCGGAGATCCTCCGGGTGGCCACTTTTTACAATGCCTTCAGCCTGGTGCCCCGGGGGAAGCACATCATTAATGTCTGCCTAGGTACCAGTTGCTTCGTCAATGGCTCCCCCCGTCTGCTGGAGGAGGTGGAGCGGAAGCTGGGCCTCAAGCACGGCCAGACCAGCGAAGACATGCTCTTCACCCTGGAAGTGGTGCGCTGCATCGGCTGCTGCGCCCTGGCCCCGGCCCTGCGCATCGGAGACGATACCTTCGGCCGGATAGCCCCTGACCAGGTCGCAAAAATCATTGATTCGTACACCTAAAGACGGGCAGCCTATGAAGATCACCAGTCTTGCCGAGTTACAAGCGATTAAAGAAAAAGGGCTGCAACAGCTCTACCCGGACAAGCTCAAGGTCATGGTGGGCATGGCCACCTGCGGCATCTCCGCCGGGGCGGACAAAGTCTTCCAGGCCCTGGCCGGCCATATTGCCAAACGAGGCTGGGACGTGGTCCTAACCAAGACCGGCTGCATCGGCTACTGCCAGAGGGAGCCCCTGGTGGACGTGGTCTATCCCGGCAAGGTGCGCCTGAGCTATCAGGAGATGAACCCGGAGCGGGCCGAAGAGCTGGCGATGGCCTTGCAAGAAGGCCAGATGCTGGAAAAATACTTGATGTGCCGCATCGACCAGGAGGAGATACTCATTGAGGGCGCCACCCGGCCCTATGCCAATCCCCACCCGCCGGAACTGCCGGTGGAGATTCCCCGGTACGAAGAATTGCCCTTCTTTCGGAAGCAGGTGAAGATCTCCCTGAGAAACTGCGGCTTTATCAACCCCGAACAGATCGAGGAGTATATCGCCCGGGGAGGGTACCGGGCCTTGCACCAGGCCCTTAGCGGGATGACTCCGGAGGAGGTCATCGCCCAGGTCAAGGCCTCTGGTCTGCGGGGCCGGGGCGGCGCCGGGTTCCCCACGGGGCTGAAGTGGGAATTTTGCCGAAATTCCCCGGGCGACAAGAAATACGTCATCTGCAATGCCGACGAGGGCGACCCCGGGGCCTTTATGGACCGGGGTATCCTGGAAGGTGACCCCCACGCGGTCATCGAGGGCATGGCCATCGGCGCCTACGCCATGGGGGCCGACGAGGGCTATATCTATTGCCGGGCCGAATATCCCCTGGCCATTGCACGCCTGAAGATCGCCATCGCCCAGGCGGAAGAGTACGGCCTGTTGGGGGAGAACATCTTCGGCACCGACTTCTCCTTCCGGTTGAAAATCCGGGAGGGCGCCGGTGCTTTTGTCTGCGGGGAGGAAACCGCGCTCATCGCCTCCATCGAGGGCCGGGTGGGAGAACCCCAGCCCCGGCCGCCCTTTCCGGCCCAGAGCGGCCTCTGGGGCCAGCCCACCAACATCAACAATGTCAAGACCTGGTCCCATATCGCCCCCATCATCGTCCGGGGAGCCGACTGGTACGCCTCCCTGGGAACGGAAAAGAGCAAAGGCACCACGGTCTTTTCCCTGGTGGGGAAGGTGAAAAACTCCGGTCTGGTGGAAGTGCCCCTGGGCATTACCTTGCGGGAGATGATTTACGAGTTGGGGGGTGGCATTGCGGGGGACCGGCCCTTCAAGGCGGTGCAGACCGGCGGGCCTTCCGGCGGCTGCATCCCCCCAGAATTCCTGGACACGCCGGTGGATTATGAATCCCTGGCGGCCCTGGGTTCCATTATGGGCTCCGGCGGCATGATCGTCATGGACGACCGGGATTGCATGGTGAACGTGGCCAGGTATTTCCTGGACTTCACCAAGGACGAGTCCTGCGGCAAGTGCACTCCCTGTCGGGAAGGAACCCTGCGGCTCATGGAAATGTTGACGGACATCACCCGGGGAGAAGGCCAAGAGGGAGACCTGGACCGGCTGACCTGGATGTCCGAGCTCATCAAGAAGACCTCCCTGTGCGGCCTGGGGGCCACCGCGCCCAACCCGGTCCTGAGCACCCTGCGTTACTTTAAGGACGAGTACCTGGCCCACATTGTGGATAAGCAGTGCCATTCCCTGGTTTGCCCCCGCCTATCGCCGTCGCCTTGCCAATCGGGTTGTCCGGCGGGGATAGATATCCCCAGCTATGTGGCTTTGATCGGCCAGGGGCGCTATGCCGAGGCCTTGGAGTTGATCCGGCAGGATAACCCTCTGCCCTCGGTGTGCGGCTATGTGTGCCCTGCTCCGTGTGAAACCAAGTGCCGCCGGGGGGCCGCGGATCAACCTATCGCCATCAAGACCCTGAAACGGTTCGTGGCCGATTTTGCCCGCCAACAAGGTTCGTCAAGCCCCGGAGCCAATATCCACCGTCCTGAAAAGGTGGCGGTCATCGGCTCCGGGCCGGCCGGGCTGGCGGCCGCCTATTACCTGGCGGGAGAAGGTTATCCGGTCACGGTATTTGAAGCCATGCCGGCCCTGGGCGGGATGCTGCGACTGGGCATTCCCAGTTTCCGACTCCCCCGGGAGATCGTCGATTTTGACATTGATAATATTGCCCGGCGGGGGGTAACTTTTCAGACCAACACCCGCATCGGCAAGGACCTGACTTTGGATGACTTGAGAAGACAAGGTTTCCAGGCCTTTTTCCTGGGAACCGGAGCGCATCAGGAAGTTCGCCTGGGGATCGAGGGGGAGGACCTGGCGGGAGTCTGGCCGGGCGTGGAATTCTTAAGAAAGTTGTCCCTGGGGGAGGAGGTCTCCCTGGGGCAGCGGGTGGCGATCATCGGCGGTGGCAATGTGGCCACCGACGCCGCCCGCACTGCCATCCGCCTGGGCAGCGGCGTCACCGTGCTGTTGTATCGCCGCACGGAGATGGAGATGCCGGCTTATGCCGAGGAAGTGCAGCAGGCCAAGGAAGAAGGGGTGGATTGCCAGTTCTTGATTCAGCCCCTCAAGTTTATCGGCAATGGGAAAGTCACCGGGATCGTCTTGCAGAACATGAAACTGGGAAAGCCCGACAGCTCCGGCCGGCGGCGTCCCCTGCCCGTGCCCGGCTCGGAATGGACCATGGAGGTGGACACGGTCATCAAAGCCATCGGCCAGATACCCACGCCGGTGGAGATCACCCTGGACGGGGAGAAGCTGCAACTGACCCCCGCCGGCAATATCCAAGTCCACCCGGGGAATCTCTCCACTAACCTCCCCGGAGTCTTTGCCGGTGGTGATAACGTCACCGGCTCCGCCTCGGTGGTGGAAGCCGTCAAGGCGGGCAAACAGGCTGCCCTGTCCATGCATCGCTATCTCCAGGGAGAACCCCTGGAAGAAACACCTCGGATTCCGATACCCCGGATGCGCCTTGCTCCTCTGGAAATGCCCGAAGAGGAGAGGGCCCAGATCAAGCCCCTGATGCCCAAGCTGCGGGGAGCAGCCGACCGCATCCGGGATTTTGCCCTGGTGGAATTGGGCTTGGAGCAAAGCCAATATCACCGGGAAGCCTGCCGTTGCCTCAGGTGTGATTTAGGAGACTGAGAGATGATTTCCTTGAGCGTTGACGGGCGACCGGTGGAGGTCCCTGCGGGAACCACCGTCCTTCAAGCAGCACGTCGCCTGGGGATAAACATCCCCACCCTCTGCCATTACGACGGCGTCAAACCTTACGGAGGCTGCCGCATCTGCCTGGTGGAAGTGACCCAGGGGAACCGCATCCAGCTCACCGCCTCCTGCACCTATCCGGCGGCCGAGGGGCTCGTGGTCCGCACCGACACCGACGAGGTCCTGGAGGCCCGCCGCTTTGTCATGGACCTGCTCCTGTCCCGCTGCCCCGAGGTGCCGGCCCTTCAGGAAATGGCCCGGCAGTTGGGGGTGGAGGAACCGACTTTCCCCGTAGGGGCCAGCGACTGCATCCTCTGCGGCAAATGCGTGCGCATGTGCCATGAGGTCCAGCACGTGGGGGCCATCGGCCTCACCGGCCGGGGCGCCAAACGCCAGGTAACCACGCCTTTCGGGGAGTTTTCCCAGGTGTGCCGCACCTGCGGGGCGTGCGCCTTTGTCTGCCCCACCGGGCATTTCAAGGACTTCGGTCAGATCAGCGGCCTGACCCCCATCCCCAAGCTCTCGGAGTTCAACGCCGGCCTCAACACCCGGGGGAACATCTACAAGACTTACCCCCAGGCGGTGCCCAAGGAGCCGGTCATCGACCGGTCCAACTGCGTGCAGCTGCTTACCGGCGACTGTGGCGTCTGCGCCAAGGTCTGCCCGGCCGACGCCATCGACTACGAGCAGCAGGACGAAAAACTCACCCTGAACGTGGGCTCCGTCGTCCTGGCGCCCGGCTTCAAGCCCTTCGACCCCAGCCATCTTTCCGCCTACGGCTACGGCAAATACCCCAACGTCTTCACCAGCCTGGAGTTCGAGCGCATCCTGAGCCCCGGCGGCCCCATGCAGGGCCACGTGCAGCGGCGCTCCGACGGAGTCGAGCCCAAGAAGATCGCCTGGGTTCACTGCGTGGGCATGCGCAGCGACCGGGAAGGGGAGCACCCCTACTGCTCGAACTTCTGCTGCATGGTGGCCCTGAAGCAGGCCGTCATCGCCCGGGAGCACATCGGCCCGGACCTGGACATGGCGCTCTTCTACATGGACATGCGCACCCCCCGCAAGGATTTCGAAAAGTACATGGTGCGCATCAAGGACCAGGGGGCTCGCCTCATCCGCTCCCGGGTGCACTCGGTCACGCCCGCGGGCGGCATGACGGCGACCTGGAGATCCGCTACGTCACCGAGGCCGGCGAGCTCAAGGACGAAGTCTTTGACGCCGTGGTGCTGTCCGTGGGCATGGTCATTCCGCCGGACACCGTGGAGCTGGCCGAGCGGCTGGATATCCCGCTCAGCCCCAACAACTTCGTGGAGGCCTCCTGCTTCGAGCCCACCTCCACCTTCCGGGAAGGGATCTTCTCCTGCGGCGCCTTCAACGGCCCCAAGGACATCCCCCAGTCGGTGATGGAAGGCAGCGCCGCGGCGGCCGCGGCCACCCGGGCCCTGGCCGAGGCCCGGGGCACCATGCTCAAGGAAAAGGTCTTCCCGCCGGAAAAGGACCTCACCGACGAGCCTGCCCGGGTGGGGGTCTTTGTGTGCAACTGCGGCCTCAACATCGGTGGGGTGGCCGACGTGCCGGCCATCGTGGCCTACGCCCAGGGCATTGCCGACGTGGCCTACGCCCAGGCCAATCTCTTCACCTGTTCCCAGGACGCCCAGGCCCAGATGGTGGAGATGATCAAAGAGCACGACCTGAACCGGGTGGTGGTGGCGGCTTGCAGCCCGTCCACCCATGCGCCCATCTTCCAGGACATGCTGCGCACCGCCGGCCTCAACAAGTATCTCTTCGAGATGGCCAACATCCGCAACCAGTGCACCTGGGTTCACCAGAACGAGCCGGAGCGCGCCACGGAAAAGTGCAAGGACCTGGTGAACATGGCGGTGGCCAAGGCCCGGTTGCTCCAGCCCCTGGAATACCTCACCGTGGGCGTCGACCACCGGGCCCTGGTCATCGGCGGCGGCGTTTCCGGCTGTACCTCGGCCCTGGCCCTGGCGGACCAGGGCTACGAAGTGCACCTGGTGGAACGGAAAGACCGCCTGGGCGGCAACGCTTTGAAGCTCCACACCACCTGGCGGGGCGGCCTGGTGAAGCCCCGGCTGGACGCCCTCCTGAGAAAGGTGACCGGCCACGACCAGATCAAGATCCACTACAACGCCATCGTGGAAGAAGTGCACGGGGTGGTGGGCAACTTCACCTCCAAGCTCTCCACCGGCGCAGGAGATCGACCACGGGGTGGTGGTCATCGCCATCGGCGCCGAACCCTACCGCCCGGAAGGCGAGTACCTCTACAAGCAGAACCCCAACGTCCTGCTCTCCCTGGATCTGGACCGGGAGATCATGGAGAAGAGCGAGCGGCTCAAGACCGCCCAGGCCGCAGCCTTCATTCAGTGCGTGGGTTCCCGCACCCCGGAACGGCCGTATTGCAACAAGGTGTGCTGCGCCCATTCGGTGGAGAACGCCATCAAGCTGAAGGTGATGAACCCGGACCTGGACGTCTACGTCCTCTACCGGGACATGCGGACCTACGGCGAACGGGAACTCCTGTACCATCGGGCCCGGGAAATGGGGGTCATGTTCATCCGTTTCAGTATCGCCGAACCGCCGGTGGTGGAGGAAGCGGACGGCCGCCTCCAAATCACGGTGACGGACCAGTATCCTGGAAAGGCCGGTAAGCTTCATGGTGGACTTCCTTACCCTGGCCACCGCCATCATCCCCCACCAGAACGCGCCGTTGGCCGAGCTTTACAAGATTCCGCTGAACGCCGAGGGCTTTTTCACCGAGGCCCACGCCAAGATCAGGCCGGTGGAGGCCTCCACCGAAGGCATCTTCATGGCCGGGCTTTGCCACTATCCCAAGCCCATGCAGGAGTCGGTGGCCGAGGCCCTGGCCTGCGCGTCCCGGGCCAACACCATTTTGTCCCGGGACTTCTTACAATTGGAATCCATCATCTCCAACCCCATCGACGCCAACTGCGACGGCTGCGCCTTCTGCGTGGACGCCTGTCCCTTCAAGGCCATCACCTTGCTGGAATACATGAAGGACGGCGGCATCAAGAAGACCGTGGAGGTCAACGCCATCCAGTGCAAGGGCTGCGGCTCCTGCATGGCCACCTGCCCCAAGCAGGGCATCTACGTGGCCGGCTTCACCCCGGAGCAACTGGGCGCCCAGGTGGAGGCGGCGTTGGGGCTGAGGTAGGTATTTATGTAGGGGCGGACCCATGTGTCCGCCCGTTTTAGGGCGCACACGCGGGTCCGCCCCTACAGATGGAAAAAGAGAGGTTTCAGAAAGCATGGAAGATCAGTACGAACCGCTAATCATCGCCTTTTGCTGCAACTGGTGCTCCTACGCCGGGGCGGACCTGGCCGGGGTCTCCCGCATCCAGTATCCCCCCAACGGGCGCGTCATCCGGGTGATGTGCTCGGGCATGATCCACCCCAACCTGGTCATCGACGCCCTCACCAAGGGGGCCGACGGCGTCCTGGTGTGCGGGTGACACCTGGGCGAATGTCATTACCTGGAAGGTAATAAAAAAGCCAAAGATCGCGCCGAAGGGATTGACCTGATGCTGGAGGACTTCGGTCTGGAGCCGGAGCGCTTCCGCATCGAATGGATAGCTTCGTCTGAGGCCCAGAAGTTCGCGGACGTGATGACGGAGATGACCGAGGCTTTGCGGGCCCTGGGGCCCAGCTCCTATAGTACCAGGGGGTAAAAGGGGGGGGAAGGCAAGGGAAGAACCGAATACTAAGAGTTCATACCCTTTTCGCCTCTCCGCCCTTTGGCCTTTTCGCCCTGGCCCGTTAGGCGGTTACAGAAAATGGCAATGCATTAATGAGGAAGCAATAATGACCATCCCATTGGCCAAAAAAGTCGACGGCAAAAAATTCATGTGGGACGGAGGGACTTACGATACGGAGGACCAGGCTCAGCAGGTGATGCACGATTACGAGAAGGACGGCTTTGAAACGCGGCTGTTTGTGGAAGACCATCAGTTTCTGGTTTATTCCCGGCGGGTGGCAACGGTAGAAAAATCGGAAGTTTGATGGCCAGGGCCAACGGTTGGGGAGCGGCAAGTGAGAAGCCGCTTGCCGAACCCTAATTTAAAGGAGGGAGAGCGATGCCGGTAAAAGTAGTGGAAGATTGGTTGAACGCCTGCTCCGGTTGCGAGATTTCCATTCTCAATATTGGAGATGCACTTCTGGGCATATTACCCCAACTAGAATTTGTCCACATGACGGCCCTGGTCGACCACAAGTTCTTTGGTCAGTTGGGCGACGGAACGGCTATGGACATTCCTGAGGCGGTGGTGGGAATCGTTTCGGGCGGCGTGCGCAACGAAGAACAAAAGCATGAATTAGAGGAAATCCGGAAGAAAACCAAGTTTCTCATCTCCCTGGGCAGTTGCGCCTGCTATGGTGGGGTGCCCGCCCAGGCCAACATGTGGAAAAACGACGAGGTCTTTGAGAAGGTCTTTCGCCACTGTGTTACCACTGAGGCCGCCCCCAACCCCAAAGATCCCAGTGTCCCGGAATGGACCCCCACCTGTGCCGCGGTGGATGAAGTCGTCAAAGTGGACATTTACATCCCCGGCTGTCCGCCGCACCCCGATTGGATTGCCGAAGCCGTCACCGCCCTGCTGGAGGGCAAGACCGCCTGGGCTCTGCCGGAGCGGAGCGTCTGCGACACCTGCCCGGTTATTCGGGAACAGAAGTCCGGCGGCGGCCCCGTCAAGCGCTGGCTGCAGAACATGGAATTCAACCCGGAAGAAGGCCTGGAGAAGATGCGCTGCATCAACGAACAGGGTTTCCTCTGCATGGGTCCGGTGACCCTGGCCGGCTGTGCGGGCAAAACCGGGGTGCCCCGTTGCATTCAGGCCCGGACCCCGTGCCGGGGCTGCTTCGGCCCCATCCGTAAGGGA
>CAVYJK010000015.1:0-25545 GCA_963768765.1 uncultured delta proteobacterium | reverse complement strand
GGCGTTACCGGGGCCTCATCGGGGTCAAGAGCAAGATGCCCATCCGGGACGTCTCGGTCCTCAGCCGCATCTACACCCCCGGAGTAGGGGCAGTGTGCCGGGAGATCGACCAACACCCCTTTGCCTCCTACCGGTACACCTGCCGGGGAAATTCCATCGCCCTCATCACGGATGGCAGCCGCGTCTTTGAATACGGCAACATCGGGGCCCTGGCGGCCTTGCCCAAGCTGGAGGCCAAGTCCGTCATCTACAAGACTTTTGCCAACGTGGACGCGGTGCCCCTGGCCCTCAAGACCCAGGACGCCGACGAGATCGTAGAGATCGTCCGGGCCCTGGCCCCCACCTTCGGGGGATTCTGTCTGGAATCCATCGCCGCGCCCAAGTGTTTCTCCATCGAGAACCGCATCCGGAAAGCGGTGCGGGTCTCGGTGCTGCACCACGAGAACCATGCCGCGGGCATCATCGTGCTGGCCGCCCTGTACAACGCCCTCAAGGTGGCGGGCAAGGACCTGGCCCGGGTGCGCATCGTCATCAACGGCGCCGGCGTGGCCGGCATCGGGGTGGCCAAGGGGTTGCTGGTGGCCGGGGCCCACAACATCGTCTTGTGCGACCGCCACGGGGCGCTGTGGGTCTACCGGCCGGAAGGCATGAACTGGGCCAAATCGGAAATCGCCCGCCTGGTTGGCCCCCAGGACGTTAAAGGAAATCTGCCCGAAGTCATCAAGGGCGCGGATGTGTTCATCGGCCTTTCCGACCAGGGCCTGGTCAGCCGGGAGATGATCGCCGCCATGGCCAAAGACCCCGTCGTCTTCGCCCTGGCCCTGCCCGAGCCGGAGATCGGCGAAGCGGAAGCGAAGGCCGGGGGAGCCAAGGTGGTGGCCACCGGCCAGGCGTCCAGCCAGAACCAGATCCGCTCCTCCTTAGTGACGCCGGGCTTCTTCCGGGGCTGCCTGGATGTGGGGGCCAGCCGGGTCAACATCCAGATGTACCTGGCCGCAGCCCGGGCCCTGGCCGACCTGATTCCGGAAGGGGAACTTTCCCCCACCAACATCATCCCCCGCCAGATGGACTGGCGCATCTCGCCGGTGGTGGCCCGGGCCGTGGCCCAGGCGGCCCAGGAAACGGGCGTGGCCCAGGTTTCACCCCAGGAAATGCCCCCGGAGAAGGTGCAGGAACGCACCGAGCGCTACATTTACGAGGGAGAGCTGGCCTGGCTGCCCTCGGAAGGCCAGGATTACGGCAAACTGAGCATCGCCGAAGAGTCCCTGGAGCTGCACCGGCGCTACCAGGGCTGCATCGAGATCTACACCAAGGTCCCCATCAAGGACGAAGTCATTTACAAGCGGCTTTACTCCCCGGAAGCGGTGGCCGAGGTCTGTCAGAAGATTCTGCACGACGTCATGGCCGCCTACGACTACACCTGCAAGAACAACCTGGTGGCCATCGTCACCGACGGCAGCGCCGTCCTGGGTCTGGGGAACATCGGCGCCCGGGCGGCCCTCCCGGTCATGGAGGGGAAAGCCGTTCTCTTTAAAACCTTCGGCGGGGTGGAAGCCTTCCCCATCTGCATCAGCACCCAGGAAACCGACCAGGTGATTCGGTTGGTGGAGAACATCTCGCCGGCCTTCGGCGGCATCAACCTGGAGGACATCTCCTCGCCCCGCTGCTTCGAGATCGAGAAGACCCTGTGCCAGCGCCTGGATATCCCGGTGTTTCACGACGACCAGCACGGCACCGCGGTAGTGGGCCTGGCCGGGCTGATCAATGCCTTGAAGATCGTGGACCGGAAAATCGAAGACGTCAAAATCGTCTTCAACGGGGCCGGGGCCTCCGCCATTGCGGTGACCAAGATCCTGATCCAGGCCGGGGCCAAAAACATCGTGGTCTGCGACACCAAGGGAGTGGTCTATAAAGGGCGTCCCCAGGGGATGAACTTCATCAAGAACGAACTGGTGGAGATCACCAACCCCGAACGGCAGAAAGGGAGCCTTACCGACGCCTTGAAGGGGTCGCAAGTCTTCATCGGGCTCTCGGGTCCCAACGTGCTTACCCGGGAGATGGTGAAATCCATGGCCCCGGACCCCATTGTCTTCGCCCTGGCCAACCCCGACCCGGAGATCCATCCGGAGGAAGCCATGAGGGCCGGCGCCGCGGTGGTGGCCACCGGCAGGTCGGATTTCCCCAATCAGTTGAACAACTGCCTGGCCTTCCCCGGCATCTTCCGCGGCGCCCTGGACATCAGGGCGAAAGCCATCAACGACGCCATGAATATCGCCGCGGCCCACGCCATTGCCGCTCTGGTGGGTGACAAGCTAAGCCCCGGGTACATCCTGCCGGGGGCCATGGACTTCCGGGTACCGCCCGCAGTGGCGGAAGCGGTGGCCAGGGCCGGCCTGGAGACCGGGGCCGCCAGAATTCACATCGACCCGGAATGGGTGGGACGGCACACCCGGGAATTTATTTACGACGAGCGGCTGTCATTGATTTAAGGAAAAAGTGATTTTAGGGCAGGGCCGGGGGACCAAAGGCCCCCGCCCTCCCCTAAGACCCCTCCCATCCCCCCAAATGGGGGAAACCGGGACGGCTGCCCCACATCTTGCTTACCTGATTGTTTCAGTGGGATAATGGTTAAGCTGCCCCCTGGTTCTGACCGGACCTGGCTGAGGCAAAAAAGGCTCCCAAGCCGTCTGCTCCCGGAAAGGGGCCGCCCCGGCCGCTGGGAAGGCCTTGCCAAGGGGCTTGGGAGACCACGCCTTGGGGTGATTGTGCTTCTGAAATAACCGCCTTATAATGTTGACATAAAGGTTAGACACCCGGCCCGCCTCAAGGCGAACTTATGGAAGCAAGACCGGTTCAACTGGGAAAGTTTCTGCACCACCTGCTCTGGGCCCTGGTCCTGCTGGGGTTGTACCTTTCCAGCCTTTACAGCTACCTGCTGTTTCACAGCCTGGCGGAGATCTTCAGCGTCATCATCGCGGTGGGGGTATTCGCCATCGCCTGGAACTCCCGCCGCTTCCTGGAAAACAACTATCTGCTGTTCCTGGGCATCGCCTACCTGTTTGTGGGGGTCATCGACCTGGTGCACACCCTGGCCTACAAGGGCATGGAGGTGCTTCCGGGATACGGCGCCAATCTGCCCACCCAGTTGTGGGTGGCGGCCCGTTTCCTGGAGGGCGTCTCCTTGCTGCTGGCCCCCTGGTTCTTGAACCGCCGCCTGAACTATGCCGCGGTGTTCGCCGCCTACTCCCTGGTCTTCACGCTGCTGCTCCTGTCCATCTTTTACTGGCGGATCTTTCCGGTCTGCTTTGTGGAAGGGGTGGGCCTGACCCCCTTCAAGAAGATCAGCGAATATCTCATCTGCGTCATCCTGGCGGGGGCCATGGCCTTCTTGTGGCGGAATCGCCACGAATTCGACCCGGCCGTTTTACGCCTGATCGTCTGGTCCATTATCCTCGACCATCGGCTCCGAGCTGGCCTTCACGTTTTATGTCAGCGTTTACGGCCTGTCCAATTTCATCGGCCACATCTTGAAAATCCTGTCATTCTATCTGATTTACAAGGCCCTCATCGAAACGGGGCTGGTAAAACCCTATGACCTGCTGTTCCGCAACCTGAAGCAGAGCGAAGAAGCCTTGCGGAAGGAACGGGATTTTGTCGACAGCCTCATCGAAACCGCGCCCAGCATCATGCTGGTTCTGGATAACCAGGGCCGCATCGTCCGCTTCAACCCCTACCTGGAAGAGATCTCCGGCTACCGTCTCAAAGAAGTTAAAGGTCAGGATTGGATCTCCACCTTTCTGCCGCCGCGGAATTGGTCCCGCATGAGCCAGTTATTTCTGAAATCCATGGGGAACATCAGCAGCCTGAGCAACGTCAGCCCCATTGTCACCAAAGATGGGTTTGAGCGGGAGATCGAGTGGTATAACCGGGGGCTGGAGGATGGCCAGGGGAACCTCGTCGGCCTGATCTCCATCGGGCATGACATCACCGAGCGCCAGCGGGCGGAAGAAGAAATCCGCAAACTCAACGCCGAACTGGAGCTCAGGATCAAGGAAGTCAGCCAGCGGCGGGCGGAGCTGGAGGCCGCCAACCAGGAACTGGAAAGCTTCAGCTACTCGGTGTCCCATGACCTGCGGGCCCCGCTCCGGGGCATCAGCGGCTTCGGCCGGGCCCTGGAAGAAGACTACGGCGCCCGGCTTGATCCCCAGGGCTTGGATTACCTGCACAAAGTTCAGGATTCCGCCCGGCGGATGGGGGAACTCATCGACGCCCTGCTGGGTCTGTCCCGGATGATGCGGGCGGAGATGCGCCGGCGGCAGGTCCACCTGAGCTCGCTGGCCCGGGCCATTGCGGAGGATTTGAAAAGATCCGAGCCCATACGCCAGGTGGAATTCGTCATTGAGCCGGACCTGACGTCGGAGGGCGACCCCGTCATGCTACGGGCCGTCCTGGAAAACCTTCTGGGGAACGCCTGGAAATTTACCGGCAAGATCCCCCAGGCCCGCATCGAGTTCGGAGCTTTGCCGCAGGCTCAAAGCTGCCAGGTATTTTTTGTGCGGGACAACGGCGCCGGCTTTGACATGAAATATGCCGCCAAACTCTTCGGGGCCTTCCAGCGCCTGCACGGGACCCGGGAGTTCCCGGGCACCGGCATCGGCTTGGCCACCGTGCAGCGCCTCATTCAGCGCCATGGGGGCCGGGTCTGGGCCGAAGGCGCGGTGAATCAGGGAGCCACTTTTTACTTCACTCTGGAGGGACCGCCCAAAGACCAGGAAGATCCGAAACCATGAAGACAGAAATTTTCCCTATGCGCCCCTTTGCCTTTTCACCTTTTCACCTTGGGATTTAAGATGCCCCGCTGGCGCTTCGTCCACGCCGCCGATCTGCATCTGGACAGTCCCTTTGTGGGGCTCCAGGAGGTCCAGCCCGATCTGGCCAGGGAACTCATGGAGGCCACCTTTGCCTCCTTTCGGGGGGTCGTGGATCTCTGCCTGGAAACCGGGGCCGAATTTTTGCTGCTGGCCGGGGATCTGTTCGACCAGCCCCAGGGGAGCCTGAAAGCCCAGCTGCACCTGCGTCGGGAGCTCAAGCGGCTGGCCGACGCGGGCCTGGAGACCTTCATCGTCCACGGCAATCATGACCACCTGGGAGGCCGGAGCGTCAGCCTGGAGTGGCCCTCGGGCGTCACCATCTTTCCGTCCCGGCAGGTGGAGACGGCCGAGGTTCGCCGCCGGGGAGAGACCCTGGCTCGGATCTTCGGCCTCAGCCACGCCGGCCCGGCGGAAGCCGCCAATCTCAGCCAGCGCTTTCCCGGGGCCCCTCCGGGCCCCTTTGCCGTGGGCTTGCTCCACGCCAACCTGGACCGCAACCCCGCCCACGACGATTACGCCCCCTGCACCCTGGCGGACCTGGCCCGGCCCACCTACGACTACTGGGCCCTGGGGCACATTCACCAGCCGGGGGTGCGCCGGGCCTCCCAGCCCACGGTGGTCTACGCCGGCAACCCCCAGGGACGCCACTTGAAAGAGCCCGGCCTCCGGGGCTGCTACCTGGTGGAGGTGGACGGCCACCTGGCCCGGCCTCAGTTCCAGGCCACCGGCACCATCCGGTGGGAAGAGGTCCCGGTGGACCTCACCGGCCTGGAAAAAGTGGACCAGGTGCTGGCGGCCCTGGTGAAGATCGTGGCAGAGCGGCGCCCCGGGGCGCCCCAGCAGGGCGCGGTCTTGAGGGTCACCCTCCGGGGCCGGGGGCCGGTGCACCGGGAACTCATGCTTCCCGGGACCCTAAACGATCTCCTGGAAGAACTGCGGCACCAGGGAAGAAGCGCCAACCCCTGGGTCTGGGTGGAAGGATTGGCCGCGGATACGGCCCCGGACTTCGACCTGGCGGCCTTGAGCCAGGGCCAGAACCTGGTGGCCACCGTCCTGGCCCGCCTGGCCGAGGCCCGGCAGGCGCCCTCCCCGCCGCCGGAGCTCCAGAACCTGCTGGACCCGGTGTTCAAGCATCCCCATGCCCGTCCCTACCTGCCCGATTCACCGGTCTGGCCGGAGGTGCTGGACGAGGTGACCGCCCAACTGCTTTCCCGCCTGCTGTCGGAGGAGGATTAAGTCTCATGTGGCTGACCCGCCTCCGGTTGGATAAGTTCGGGGCCTTTAAGGACTGGGAACTTAACGGCTTCCAGCCCGGCCTCAACGTCCTGTTCGGGCCCAACGAGGCCGGCAAGACCACCCTGATGATGTTTCTCCGGGCCATGTTCTTCGGTTTTCCTGGCCGGGGTAAACCTTACGACCCTCTGGACGGCTCCGAGCCCGGGGGTAAGGTCCACCTGGCGGACCCCCGGGGCCAGTCCTGGGTGGTGGAGCGCTGGGGGCGGGGGCGTAAGGCCAGGGTGACGGTGAGCTCCCCGGCGGGGGCGGCCCAGGGGGAGACCGCAGTCCGGGACCTCCTGCACAATATCACCCGGGGAGTTTTTGAGAACATCTTCGCCTTCGGCCTGAAAGAATTATCCGATATCGCCACCCTCAACCAGCGGGAGGTGCAACACCTCCTTTACAGCGCCTCCATGGGTTTGGGGGGCATCTCCCTGAAGGCGGTGGAGGACGACCTGGACAAACAGGTGGGCGAGCTCTACAAGCCCCGGGCTTCCACCAAGGAAATCAACCAAACCCTGGGGGAACTGGCTCAGGTTCGAAACCAGATTGGCGAACTGGAACGCCAGCCCCAGGAATATCAGGACCTGAGAGCGGCGCTTGAGGCCGCGGAAGCGGAGATCGAGCGCCTGAGCGGCGCCCAGGAAGCGGCTGCCCGGGAAGGGCGGTGGCTGGAAACCCTGTGGCAGGCCTGGGACGTCTGGCAAAAGCTCTGCCAATCCCAGACGCAGCTGGCTGGGCTGCCGGAAATCGAGGGTTTCCCGGAGGACGGCCTCAAGCGCTGGGAGAGCGCCCAGGCCGGCTTGGCCGAAGTGGAAAGCCAGCTTACGCACTGGTCCGGGGAGTTTGAGCGGCTCCAAAACGAGGCTATGGGGCCCGTCAACCAGGCCCTCCTGGAAGTGGCGGAGGCCGTTCAGGACCTGTGGGACGAGCGGGTCCTGTTCCGGGAGAAAACCGAAGAGCTCAAGCAGCGGCAGGCGGCCCAGGCCACGGCCGGTTCCCGCCTGGCCGACTCGCTGGCCGCCCTGGGTCCTGCCTGGGATGAGGCCCGCCTGGAGGGCTTCCATCCCACCCTGGACCAGCAGTCGGCCCTGCACCAGTGGCCCCAGCGCCTGGAGGCGGCCGCCGCCGCGGTGCGCCAGGCCGAGGACCGCTCCCAGCGTGGGGCGGAAAGACTGGCGGAAAAAGAAACGGCCCGGGATCAGGCCGCAGCCTCCGGACCCTTCGCCGGGGGTCAGGTCTTCCTGTGGAGTTTTGGGGCCCTGGGACTGATTCTGGCCCTGGCCGCGGCGGGAGTCTTCTTCTTCCTGAAGAAACCGGACCTGGCCCTGCTCCTGGGGGCCGGGGCCGCCATGGCGTGGCTGGCCGACCTGGTGTCCCTGGTGCAGCTGCGCCTGACCCATGGCCGCCGCCTCCGGGAGCTGAACTCCGACCTGGAGCAGACCCGGGGCTCCTGCCGGGCGGAGGCCGAGGCCCTGGACCAGGCTCACCGCAGTCTTCAGGAAGCGCAAGAAGAATGGCGCTCGTTTTTGGCCAACTGGCCTCTGGACCCGGGGCTTACCCCCTTCGCGGCCATGGAGGTTTGGCGGGAGGCGGGCAAGGCCCGGAGCCACCTCCAGGAACTGCGGGAGGCCCGGCAGGCCGTGCAGGCTTTGGAAGAGTACCTGGAGGGCTACGCCCAACGTCTGGCGCAGGTTCTGGGGCATTTGGGCCAGCCGCCCATCAGCCGGGATGAGATAAAGAGCGCCCTGGAGCACTTGAAAGTGGAGCTGGGCGAATCTATCATGAATCAGGAGCGCCAACAACAACTGGCCCAAAAGCTGACCGAGACGGCAAACCAGCGGGAGCTCTGGGAGACCAAGGCTGAGAGGGTCCACCAGGAATTGCGCCGCCTGCTGGCGGCCGCGGGGGCCGGAGACGAGGAAGATTTCCGCCGCCGGGCCGAACTCAGCCGGCAGCGCCTCGAACTGGCCCAGGAGATCAGCAGCCTGGCGGCCCAGCTGCAGTTGCTGGCCGGCGGCCCGGAGGCCATGGCGCGCCTCAGCGCCGACCTGGGACGAAGCAGCCGGGACGAGCTGGAGGAGCGACGGCGCGGGGCCCAGGCCCACTTGCATGAGCTGGAAACCAGACTGACCGGGGCTCGTAAAGAGCAGTGGGACAAACAGGAACGTCTCAAAAGCCTGGAGCGGGCCGATGACCTGAGCCTGGCTTTGCTGACGGAGCAAACCCTGGCCGCCCGGCTCAACCGCGCCGCCCACCGCTGGGCGGTGGCAACTCTGAGCCGCCATTTCCTGGACCTGGGGCGCCGCCGCTTCGAAGCCGAATATCAGCCCCAGGTTCTGAAGCGAGCCTCCGACTACTTCCAGCTCATGACCGGCGGCCGCTATCACCGGGTCATGGCCACCCTGGAGGGGGAAAAATTTCTGGTGGTCAACCGGGTCGGCAGCCACGTCAGCGTGGAGCATCTGAGCCGAGGGGCCCAGGAGCAGCTCTATCTGGCCATGCGCTTCGCCCTGGTGCAGGAATACTCCCAGGGGGGCCGGAACCTGCCCCTGATGCTGGACGACATCCTGGTGAACTTCGACCGGGGTCGGGCCCGCCAGGCGACGCAGCTTCTTAAGGAAATGAGCCGGAGCCACCAGTTGCTCCTGTTCACCTGCCACCCCCACCTGGTGGAGCTGGTGCAGGAGGTCCTGGGACCGGAGGCCCCGGCGCCTATTGCGCTGGAGGGAAACAGTTGAGGGGGAGGGCCGGGGGAAAGCAATTCCCCCGCCCTCTCCCCCAAAACAATTCAAACTCATGAACCCGGCAGCCAAAATCGCCGCCCTGGGGCGGCTGTGCGGCATCGCTTCGGAGTACTGGGACAACTTCGGCCACCGCCACCGCACTTCCCAGTCTACTTTCCGGGCCCTGTTGACGGCCATGGGGGTTCCCTGGGAGGACCCGGCGGCGCTGGACCGGGAGCTGGCCCAAAGGCGGCTTAAGCCCTACGACCGACTGCTGGCTCCCACCCTGGTGGTCTCGCAATCCGTCAGGCCCAGGCGAGTGCTGGTCTTTCCCCGGACGCCCACCCCCCGGCCTCCCCGCCGGCTCGAAATTGAGTGGGAAATCACCGACGAAGCGGGTCGGCAACAGACCTGGGAAACCGCGGTGCAGCCCCCGGCCCACCCCGTAAGCCGCCGGGCCCCGGAGGGTTTTCGCACCCGTCTGGAATTGCCCCTGCCGGCCAGGCTGGACCCGGGCTATTATGATCTCGGCATCAAGGTCTCGACGGACCAGGGGGAGGAAACCGGCCGGGCCCGCCTGATCGTGGCGCCGGATCAGGCTTATCTCCCGAAATGGCTGGCCGCGGGCCAACGCCTCTGGGGCTTCAACGTGCCGCTTTATGCCTTGAGAAGCGCCGGGAACTGGGGCATGGGGGATTTTGGCGACCTTCTGGCCCTGACCGACTGGGCCGGTTCCCTGGGGGCCTCGTTCGTGGGGGTCAATCCCCTGCACGCCCCGGCCCCGCGGGTCAAGGGGGTCCCCAGTCCCTATTCTCCCAGCAGCAGGCTCTTTCTGAGCTTCCTGTATCTGGACCTGGAGTCCGTGCCGGAATTGGCGGCCTGCCCGGAAGCCCAGGCCTTCCTGGCCAGCCCGGAGTTTCGCCGCCAAAAAGCCCGGTTCAGAAGAGAGCCCCTGGTTCCCTACCCGGGGGTCTTCCGCTTAAAGCGCCGGGTTCTGGAGATGCTCTACCGCACTTTCCTGGACCTGCACGGCTCCCCGGAAGCGCCCCGCACTCCCCGGGGCCAGGAGTTTGCCCGATACCTGGCCGTCAAGGGGGATTCTCTGGCAAATTTCGGTCTCTACCAGGCCCTGGCGGATTTTCTGCAACAAACCGACTGGCGCCGCTGGCCCCGGGACTATCAGAGCCCTGCCAGCCCGGCCGTGACTGACTTTCGCCGGCAGCACGGGCCTGAAATCCACCTGCACCAATACGGGCAGTGGCTGGCCGTCACCCAACTGCAGCGGGTCTGCGCCCGGGCCCGGCGCCAGGAGCTCCCCCTTACCCTTTACCAGGACCTGGCCCTGGCCGCGGACCCAGGAGGGTTCGATACCTGGGCCCATCAAGGCCTCTTCGCCCTGGGGGCCGAAATCGGGGCGCCGGCCGACGCCTTCAACCCCCGGGGCCAGTGCTGGGGCATCCCGCCCCTGATTCCCTGGCGCCTGCGGGACTCGAGCCACCAGTTCTTCATTGACATCTTGCGGGCCAATGCGCCTCCCGACGGCATGCTCCGGCTGGACCACGTCATGGGGCTGTTCCGCCTGTTTTGGATTCCCCGGGGCCAGCCGGCCTCCCAAGGAGCTTACGTCAACTACCCGGCCCGGGAGCTGCTGGCCATTCTCTGCCTGGAAAGCATCCGGCGCCGGTCCCTGATCATCGGAGAGGACCTGGGCACGGTGCCCCCGGCCATCCGCCTGGACCTGGGCAAGAGGGGCATCTTTTCCTATCGGGTTTTCTACTTTGAACGGGACTCGGAAGGGAGTTTTCGGGCCCCGGCAGACTACCCCCGGCGGGCCATGGCCGCGGTCACCACCCACGACCTGCCCACTTTATCCGGCTTCTGGCAGGGGCGGGACGTGGAACTGAAGCGTTCCCTGAATCTCTACCCCAGCTCCCAGGCGGCGGACGCCGACGCCGCCACCCGCCAGCAGGACCGCCGCCGGATGGTGGCGGCCGTGGAAGACCTTAACCTGCTGCCGCCCGGCTCCTGCGGCGACCAGCCCTCAGAGTCCTGCCCCGAGGATTTGAAAGGCGCGGTCCTGGAATACCTGGCCCAGAGCGAGGCCGCCATCCTGGAGGTGCGCCTGGAGGAAGTCTTCAACCTCCCCGAGCAGCAGAACCTGCCCGGCACCAGGCGGGAGCACCCCAACTGGAACTTTAAGCTCCCCCTGAGCCTGGAACAGATGCGCCAGGACCCGGGACCGGCCCGCCTGGCGGCGCGGCTGAACCGGTACAGGGGCAGGGAGAACGTTGGGGGAGAGGGCTAAGGGCTTTTTCGTAAGTGGCCCTTACCCCCTCCCCCAAACCCCCGCCCCCAATGTGTGCCATGGCAGCTTGCCATTACCTGAGGCTAAGAGGAAACGAATTATTATTGAGAGCATTAAATGGATTCCTTCCTTTAGCTCCCTCCCCCTTGAGGGGGGAGGGCTGGGGTGGGGGTGAAAATAACCGTAACCGAGGAGTCCCATGTCCGAACCAACCCTGATCTACAATCTCTTTCCGCCCCTGGCCGGCGCCATTCCCCGGTGGGAGGAGCATCTGGATCGCATCGCGGCAATGGGTTTCACCTGGATCTTCCTGAACCCCATTCACACCCCCGGCCTTTCCGGCAGCCTGTACGCGGTCAAGGATTACTTCGGCATCAACCCCCTCTTCCACCCGAAAGGCCGCCGGGACCCGGAAGCCGCCCTGATGCACTTTATCCGGGAGGCCGGCCGCCGGGGCCTCAAGGTGATGCTGGACCTGGTCATCAACCACACCGCCATCGACTCGCCCCTGGTCGTCCAGCACCCGGAATGGTACGCCAAGGACAAAAACGGTAAAATCAAGCACCCCGGGGCCATCGACCCGGCCGACGCCCGGAAGGTGACGGTGTGGGGCGACCTGGCGGAGTTGGAGTACTGGCCGCCGCCGGACCCCGAAGGCCTGCTCCACTATTGGGACGCGGTAATCAGCAAATACCTGGGCCTGGGGTTCCTGGGCTTTCGGGCCGATGCGGCCTACAAGATCCCCGGGGACCTCTGGAACCGCCTGATCACCGAGGCCCGGAACCTGGAGCCCGGGGCCCGGTTCTTTGCCGAAACCCTGGGCTGCCGCCTGGACGAATGCGAACAGCTGACCGGCGCCTTCGACTTCGTCTATAACAGCTCCAAGTGGTGGGATTACCAGGCCGACTGGTGCCTGGAGCAGTACGCCAGGTTCCGGCGGCTGGCCCCTTCCATCAGCTTTCCCGAGAGCCACGACACCGAGCGGCTGGCCTCGGAGACCGGCGGGGCGCCGGAGGTGGCCCGGCAGCGCTACCTGTTCGCGGCCTACTTCTCCAGCGGGGTCATGATCCCCATGGGCTTCGAGTTCGGGTTTAAAAAGCGTCTGAACGTGGTGAAAACCCGGCCCCGGAACTGGGAGACCCCCACTTACGATCTTACCGGCTACCTTGCCGGCGTGAACCGCATGAAAAAGGGCTGCCCGGTGCTGCTGGAGGAAGGCCCCCAGGTGCGGGTGAATGAGCCCGGCGAGCCCGTGGCCGTCTTGCTCAAATCCCGGGAGCGCCGCCAAGGCCGGGTGCTGGCGGCCATCAACACCACCCCGGAGGACCAGGAGGTGCACCTTCCCCACCTGGCCCAACTGCTGGGCAAACCCCTGAAGGCCTGCCGGGACCTGACCCCGGACACCATTCCCTTGAAGCTCAAGGGCGATCTGCGCTTTACCCTGCCGCCGGCCGGGATGCGTATCCTGTATAACCCCGAAGGCGCCCCCTTGCCGGCGGCAGTCGGGGAGAAGGTCAGTTGAGGGGAGGGCCGGGGGACGCACGTCCCCCGCCCTCCCCTCAAACTCCCCTCCCATCCCCCTGAAATGGGAGGGGCGACCCGTCGGGTCGCCCCTGCTTAAGGGGTTGGGGGAGGGAGCTTGAGGGAGGGGGCAGGGGCTTTTGCCCCTGCCCCCTCCCTCAAAAAATCTCACGGAGCACCCCATGACCCAGGCCCTGGCGGCCTTCGACGAACACGGCATAGTGCTGGCCACCGACAGCCGGGCCACCCGGTTCGACGCCGCCGGCCATCCGGAAGTCTTTAATGTCAAAAAGCTTTTTCCCCTGGGGCCGCGTTGTGCTATCCTAAGCGGCGGCGCCGGGGTGAGCGTACCCTTATCCCTGGCGCTACGCCGGGTGTTGTCCCGGCACCGGGGGCCCCTGGACCCGGACGAGATGGCCCAGTTCGCTCTGCCCTTTCTCTCCCAGGGCTACAGCCGCCACCTGGAAAAGCACGGCCCCGAGGCCCAGGACTTCCGGCGCATCTACTTCATCCTGGCGGGCTACTCCCCGGACCAGCCGCCGCCGGGTTTTTCCCTGGTCCTGTTGGGGAGCGAAGAAAATGAGCTGCCCCTCCGGGTGATCCCGGTGCATAAGGTGGTGGTCATGCCCCGGAACCTGGGGATGGAGATGCGGCTCTTCAAGGCGGTGAGCGGGAAAGCGCCGCTTCCTGATCTCTTGCAAATGAGCCGGGAATTTTTGGGAAAAATGGCCGCGGCCAAAGGCGAGGTGGGGCCACCCTTCTATTTCGCCACCATCACCCCGGCGGGCTATCAGCCGGTAACCATCTGATAAGATGCTCGAATAACCTAATCCGGGCTTTGCGAGGTACGCAGGATGAAAACTTTCATGGGATGGGAACTCACCGAGGATATCCTGGATTACTTAAGGTTCGTGGCGCGCAAGATTGTGCCCCGGGTCATCCTGGCCGTGGTCTTGAGCCTGTTGTTCGCCAGCATCGACAATTACGCCAGCCTGAACGAAGTAATCACCTTTGTCCTGTTTTTCGGTTTGTTGATTTTCTACTATATGCCCCCAACCATCGACACCCTGTACCTGATCAAAAAGACGGGGGACCAGGAACTTGAGGACGCCACCTTATTGAAGCTGCTGCGGTCTTCCAAGGACAGCCACAACGGCATCTACACCCTGAACGGCTCCCTGGTGATCAAGAGCTATTACGGCAAGACCGTGAAGTATTATGAAAAACTAAAAGAAGGGCGGAACCTGGAAGGCTGCGAGCTCATCCGGCAGGTCAAGTCGCGCCAAGGCTTCCAGGAGGAATATTGCAAGCTGCTGGAGTCCGTGGCCTGGAAGTTGGTGGAGGAAAGATACGGCCCCGAAGCTGCCAGATTCAGCCTCAGCGACCTGGACGCCATCAAGGGGTAAGCCTCGAAATCCCAAATTATCTGAGGAGTCTCTCATGAACAAAGCCATGCTCATCGTCATGGACGGCCTGGGGGACCGGCCCCTCAAGGAGCTGGGGGACTTAACCCCCCTGGAGGCCGCCCACACGCCAAATCTGGACGCCCTGGCGACCCGGGGCATCACCGGCATGATGAACGCCATCGGCATCGGTCAGCGCCCCGGCAGCGACACCAGCCACCTGGCCATCCTGGGCTACGAGCTCGATAAATATTACACCGGCCGGGGCACCATCGAGGTGGCGGGCTTGGGGATGGACCTGGAGGCCGGCGACGTGGCCCTGCGGGGCAACCTGGGCACCGTGGATGACAATCTCATCGTGGTGGACCGCCGGGCCGGACGCATCACCGACACCGGCCCCTTCGTGGCGGACCTGGACGGCCTCACGTATGCGGGCGTCACCTTGCTGGTGCGCCCCGGCACCGGGCATAGGGCCGGCATCATCCTGCGGGGCCCCGGCCTTTCCAGCCGCATCAGCGACAACGACCCCCACGAAGTGGGCGTCAAGGTCCACCTAGTAGTCCCCCTGGACGACTCCAAGGAGGCGGCCTTCACCGCCAAGGTGCTGAACCACTTCCTGGCCGAGGCCCACCGGATCCTAACGGCCAACCCCCTGAACCAGGAGCGCCTTAAACAAGGAAAACCCCCGGCCAATTACCTCCTGGGCCGGGGGGCGGGCTACTACAAGCAGATCGAGAAGTTTGAGCAGCGCTACGGCCTCCGGGCCTGCACCATCGCCGGCGGCGGCCTCTACAAGGGCATCGGCGCCTTCACCGGCATGGACGTCTTCAAGGTGGCCGGGGCCACCGGGCTGCCCAACACCGACATCGGGGCCAAGTTCCGGGCGGCGCTCAACGCCCTCAAGGGGGCTTACGACTTCGCCTTCGTCCACGTCAAGGCCACGGACACCTTCGGGGAGGACGGGGATTACAAGGGCAAGCGCGACTTTATCCAGCGCATCGACGAGGCGGCCGGCCTGCTGCTGGACGCCCCCTATCTCCTGGCCGTCACCGCGGACCACTCCACCCCCTGCGCCCTGAAACGCCACTCCGGCGACCCGGTGCCCCTCATGATGGTGGGGGACGGCCTGGTGCGTACCGACGACGTCAAGGCCAGTTCGGCGAGCGTCCTTGCGCCCGGGGCGGCATGGGCCGCCTCACCGGGCTCCAGGTCATGCCGGAGATAATTAATTTGTTGGGCTTATCCAAGCTGATTGGAGATTGAGGTTTTGAAGGGAGGGCCGGAATGGTGGCACAGGCGTCTCGCCTGTGCGTCCTTCCTACACCCATATTTGCAGGAAATCTTGAGGGAAGGGGGAGGGGCCACTTACAAAAAACCCTTAGCCCCCTCCCTCAAATATTCTAACTCTTACCGGTAGCCGCCGCGGCCACCCCGGCCGCCGCCAAAAGATTTCTGCTGCGGCCTGGCTTCGTTCACCGCCAGGGCGCGGCCGTCCACCGTCTTGCCGTTGAGCATGGAAATGGCCCGCTGGCCTTCCACTTTGGTTTCCATCTCCACGAAGCCGAAGCCCCGGGGCTGGCCCGTTTGCCGGTCGGTGATGATCTTGGCCGAGGACACGTTACCGGCCTCGGAAAATAGAGTCTGCAACTGTTCTTCGGTCATTTCCTGGGGCAGGTTGCCCACGTATAATTTGATGCTCATAGCTTCTCCTGGTCGGTTGGCCGGGAGGCCCGGGCGGCAGGTTGCCGCCGGCAGGGTCTGCCCGGTCCCGACTTTTAAGTTCCTTCTTCCACCGCCGCCGGCGCCGGCATCTCGTCTGCCGGCGTGGTCGGGGTTTTGCCCTGGCGGCGCTTCATTTTCTCATCGTTTTTCTGTTTTCGGGCCATCTCTTTGGCGCGCTTTTCCCAACCATAACGATTTCGTGCCAAGTTTTTACCTCGCTAAAAATGTCAGAACTCCGAAGGTCGTGGGACCGTCGGAGTTCTGACCGTCAGGGTTTCGGCTTAGAGTTTTACCACGTTCTGGGCCTGAGCCCCTTTGGGACCCTGGACCACCTCAAACTCCACTTCCTGGTCTTCGGACAGGGAACGGAAGCCCTCGCCCTGGATGGAGCTGTGATGCACAAACACATCGGGGCCATCCTCCCGGGAGATAAAGCCAAAGCCCTTGGAGTCGTTAAACCATTTTACTTTGCCAGTTTCCTTCATTGCTAAAAACCTCCTACAGATACTGCAAAAATGTTCCTGCCAAAAAAGCAGGGCGCACAGCAGTCAGGCAAAAAAAATCGGCGAGGACTTAGCATCCCCGTCCGATTTGGATCCAGGACTTGCGGCCCTGCTTTCAGTCTGACATGCTAAACTTTTAATATTTTACAGCATAATCACCCCATGTCAAGCTAATTATCAATAATTACGCTCGCCCACCTTCCAGATGTCCCTATTCTCCCGGGCGTCTCCCAAACTAAGAATTGCGCCGTTGCCGGGGAGACGCCGATGAGAATCATCTCCCCGCCCTCTCATCAAACTCCCCTGCCAACCTCCTGGCCAGAGTATACTGTCTTTTATTAAACTTTTAATTAAGTTAATTTTTGACCTTTCAGGGGAAACAATTTTATATTAGCTGACACCAGAAATGAGCCAAACTCGTTGCGAGACGAGGACGGAAATCCACGGGTCTCAACTGAGGGAAAGAGATAGCCGGGTTGCCTGGGAAGAGGCAACCCGTTTTTTGTCTCCCGGTAAAATAACCATAAGCCAGGAACATGACCACGAAGTTAAAGGTTCTGCTGATTGTTCTGCTTGCCTCATTTCTCTCCTGCCCTTCAGCCCTGGCTGACACCTTCATGGGTTCGACAGGAGGAAGTTGGCAGCCTGTTCCCGCGTTGGATCAAAACCCCCCACCTTTTTGGGATAATGGCTCTTGGGATGGAAATCCTCCCGGGAATGTCGGCCTTGTGTTAACCTCGACAGAGGCTAGCCTGGGTCTCCCGGTCCCCAACCTCCAGTACTGGGCAATGGACCCAGGTCTAACCGTAGACACCCAGGTCGTTTTCAACGGCGTGCTGGCAGGTCAGGCTGAAACGATGCTCATCACCATCGCCGGCAACGCCCCCTATAATTCTCTCTACGCTTACAATACCGCCAACCTAGCTCAGACAACCCTGCTTTTCTCCGGCGTAACGTCCACCCCGCAGACCGTGACGGTTAACATCCCTTATGCCCAATATGGATTCCTGATGACTAATCCTAATTCTGGGTACGCCTTCTACTCCGGTTTTAGCCCCAACTTCGCCCTTTTCCGGGATGCGAACCTTCCGGGGACCTGGTGGATCGGAGTCGAAGACCTTCCCCTAACAAATTCAGATAAAGATTACAATGACATGATAGTTAAGGTCAGTACAATTCCGCTGCCGTCATCCGTTTTCCTCCTGGGCCCCGGGGTGCTGGGGCTTTTGGGGCTGGGATGGCGCCGGAAAACCGGCTGCAGCCGGCGCTGACCCAAATTATCCCGGGCAGGGCCGCCTCAGCCCTGCCCCTTTATTTTCAAGCACCGCAAAGGCTTCAGAGTAGACGGTTCCTGCTGTTCCTCAGGTCTTTCGCTTCCTTATTTTTGCCCTTTAGTTAATAGAACCCTGTCTTCACCCCCTGGCCAACTCCCCCGAATTTTTAGTATAATGCCCCCGTGGATGCCCTCACCCTACTGCAGCAGTTGATCAACGGGCTCTCCCTGGGCAGTCTCTACGCCCTCATTGCCATCGGCTACACCATGGTGTACGGCATCCTGCGCCTCATTAACTTCGCCCACGGCGACCTCCTGATGGTGGCGGCCTACGTCGCGGTCATGGGGGTGGGCCTCTTTTCCTGGCCCTGGCCCGCGGCCTTCGGGTCGGCCATAGTTCTAACCGGCCTCCTGGGGGTGCTCCTGGAGCGAGGGGCCTACCGGCCTCTGCGCCGGGCCCCCCGGATTTCGTTGCTGATTTCCGCCATCGCCGTCTCTTTTCTGCTGGAAAACCTGGCCCTGGTCCTGGCCGGGGGCCGCCCCAAGCCCTTTCCGGTGCCCGCGGTTTTCGCCGGGGCCATCCAATGGGGCGGGCTTTTCATCCCCCGCCTCAGCTTTTTGATTCCCATCATCACCGCAGTCTTGCTGGCGGTCCTCTTTGTCATCGTCTACCGCACCCAGGTGGGCCGGGCCATGCGGGCCATCGCCCTGGATCTGGAAACCGTGAGCCTCATGGGCATCGACGTCAACCGCATCATCGCCTTCACGTTTCTGCTGGGGTCCCTGCTGGCCGGGGCCGGGGGCCTCCTGTGGTCCATGAAATACCCCCAGGTCAACCCCTTCATGGGGATCCTGCCGGGGCTGAAGGCCTTCATCGCCGCGGTCCTGGGGGGCATCGGCAACGTGACCGGCGCCGTCCTGGGCGGCTTCTTGCTGGGGATGCTGGAGGTCCTCATCGTGGCCTTCTTCCCCGCCTGGGCCGGCTACCGGGACGCCCTGGCCTTCGCACTGCTCATCGCCCTCCTCCTGGCCCGCCCCACCGGCCTGCTGGGAGAGGCGCTGGGGGAAGAGAAGCTGTGAGGAGATTTGTGGGGGGAGGGGGCGTGGGGGAGGGATTGTAAGTGGCCGTGGGCCCTTAGCCCCCTCCCCCGCCCACAACTTCGAAGGAGTTACTGCCATTCGCAAGTCGCTCTTAAACCTGGCGGCCGTGGCGCTGTTGTTTCTCGGCTCTCTGGGGGGTCGACGCCTGGGCCGACGAGTACCAGGTGCGGCTGCTCAACAACATGGCCATCTTCATCACCCTGGCGGTGGCCTACAATCTGATCAACGGGGTCTGCGGCCAGCTGCATCTGGGGCCCAACGCCTTCATCACCTTGGGGGCCTACACCGCGGCCCTGCTCACCATGACCCCGGCGGAGAAGGCCCTTGAACTTCATGGTGACCCCCCTTTATTGGCCCCTGAGTCAGATGGCGGTCCCCTTCCCGGTGGCCCTGTTGGCCGCGGGGCTGGTGGCCGCGGCCTTCGGCGTTCATCACCGGGTTTCCCGTTTTCCGGGTGCGGGGCGATTACCTGGCCATCGTCACCCTGGGTTTCGGGGAAGTGGTGCGGGTCCTGGCCAACAATCTCCAGGGGCTCACCAACGGCCCCCTGGGGCTCAAGGGGCTCTACCCCTACACCGATCTCTGGTGGTCCTGGGGGGTGGCGGTGGCCACGGTCTTCGTGGTGACGGCCCTGGTGAACTCCGGATGGGGCCGGGCCATGCAGGCTATCCGGGAGGACGAGACCGCGGCCCGAGCCATGGGGGTGGATTCCTTCCGCCACCTGCTGCTGGCTTACATCCTCAGCGCCTTTTTCTTCGGGGTGGGCGGCGGCTTGCTGGCTCATCTGATCACCACCATTTCCCCCTCGCTCTTCACCTTTTTCCTCACTTTCAACCTGCTGATCATCATCGTGGTGGGGGGGCTGGGGTCCACCACCGGGGCCATCATTTCCGCCGTCATTTTCACCGGGGCCGGCGAGTGGCTCCGGATCGTGGAAGAGCCCCGGGTGCTGTGGGGCCACGCCCTCCCGGGCATCCCGGGCCTGCGCATGGTTATTCTGTCCCTGGTGCTGCTGCTGGTGATCCTCTATTTCCGCCGGGGCCTCCTGGGCCGTCGGGAGTTTTCCTGGGAGGCTCTGGGGCGCCGGCGGCGCCGCGGGTCGGTTCATGGCGCTTCTCAAAACTGAGCAACTGGGCATTCGCTTCGGGGGCCTGCTGGCCCTGGAGGACCTGAACCTTGCCGTCCCGGAGGGCGGCCTCTACGGACTTATCGGCCCCAACGGCGCGGGCAAGACCACGGTTTTCAATCTCATCAGCGGCTTTCTAAAGCCCAGCGAGGGCCGGATTCGCTTTAACGGCGTCGACCTCACCGGAGAGCCGCCCCACCGCGTCACCGGCCTGGGAGTGGCCCGCACCTTCCAGAACATCCGGCTCTTCGCGGAGCTCAGCGTGCTCCACAACGTGCTGGTGGGCCTCCATTGCCGCCGCCGCGCCTTTTGGGGCGAAGCCGTCCTCAGGCTGCCGCGCTACCTCCGGGAGGAAAAGGCGCAGCGCCGGCGGGCCCTGGCCCTGCTTAACGAGGTGGGGCTCTCGGAGGCGGCGGAGCAAATGGCGGGCCAGCTTCCTTACGGCCAGCAGCGGCGCCTGGAGATCGCCCGGGCCCTGGCCACCGGGCCCCGGTTTCTGCTGCTGGATGAGCCCGCCGCGGGCCTCAATCCCCAGGAGACCGGGGAGCTGATACAGTTTTTGCGGGAGATCAAGGAGCGCTACGGCCTGACGATGCTGATCATCGAACACAACCTGCGGCTGGTCATGAACCTGTGCCAGCACCTCACCGTGCTGGACCACGGCCTCACCATCGCCGCGGGACCGCCGGCGGCAGTGCGGCAAAACCCGGAGGTGATCCGGGCTTATTTGGGGAAATGAGAAAGATTACCACGGAGGCACAGAGGGCAAGAGAGCCCAAATAAAGTAATGAAACTTGTGCCCTTCAGCGGCACAAGTCTCCCTTCTCTGTGATACTCTGTCTCTGTGGGATTAAACAGTGCTGGAAGTTCTTGGACCTCAAAGTCTCCTACGGCGCCATCCGGGCCCTGGACGGCGTCAGCTTCAGCGTGCCTGCAGGGAAAATCGTGGCCCTGCTGGGGGCCAACGGCTCCGGCAAAAGCACCGCCATCCGGACCATCACCGGCCTGACGGCGCCCCAGAGCGGCCGCATCGTCTTCGCCGGCCGGGAGATCCAGGGGCTTCGGCCCCATGAAATCATCCGGGCCGGCATGGGGGTGGTGCCGGAAGGCCGCCACATCTTCGCCAACCTCACGGTGTACGACAACCTGCTGCTGGGGGCTTACTTCCGGCGGGACCAGGAAGCCCTGGCCCGGGACCTGGAGCGGCTGTTCGACACCTTTCCGCGGCTGGCCGAAAGGCGGCAGCAAGCGGCCGGCACTCTGAGCGGCGGGGAGCAGCAAATGCTGGCCCTGGGCCGGGCCTTGATGTCCCGGCCCCGCCTGTTGCTCCTGGATGAGCCCTCCCTGGGCCTGGCTCCGCTTTTGGTGCGGGAGGTCTTTAACATCATCTCCAGCCTCCACCAGCGGGGCGTCACCATCTTGCTGGTGGAGCAGAACGCGGCCGCGGCCCTGCACCTGGCCCACTACGCCTACATCCTGGAGACCGGCCGGGTGGCCCTGGAGGGGCCGGGGGCCGAGTTGCTGGCGCACTCCCGCCTCAAGGACGCCTATCTGGGGGAAGATCCAGCGGATGGAAGTTTAAGTTTATAACAGGCTCGGCCCCTGGAAAGAATATCCGATAGCTCAAGCTTAGGATTTTTACGCCGGATAACCTGATTGCCGGTGTTTAATGATTAAGGGGACCGTTCTAGTCCTTAATAAACGATTCCGGCAATCGGGAGGCAAGGGTATGGAAAGGCTGGGATTTCTGGCAAAGCGGTTGGCTGCTTTCGGCGGCATCATGGTGTTTTTTGTCATGGCCTTGGAAGTGATGATCATGATCAGTCCCTTCGCCTTCTTCTTTTATTCGGTCTTCAGTCCCTTTTTCAACTTCCTGGGCCAGCATACCGCCACCCGCTGGGCTACCAGCTTTTTCCTGCCCCACATGATCCTGCCGCCCACGCTTTTCCTCCAGGGCGTCCGGGTGGCGGGTTCGGTGCTCTTTCTTATCGGCTTCTTTGCCTTTCTGTTCTGCGCCTTGCAGGTCTATCTCGGAAAGATCTTTAAGTGGGGGATAGCGGACCGGGGACTGTACAAATATATCCGCCATCCCCAGTATCTGTCCCTGGGAATCTGGGGCATCGGCATGGCCATCCTGTGGCCCCGGTTCATCGTGTTGGCCACGCTGTCCGTGATGTTCGTCCTTTACTATTTCCTGGCCCAGGATGAAGAAAGGCGGATGTTGAACCGGTACGGTGCCTCTTACGAGCAGTACATGAAGACCACCGGCCGGTTTTTCCCCAAAGCCCTCGAAAGACCCTTTGCCTCCCTGGGAGGGAAGATACCTCCCGCCTGCAAATATCTCGCCGTCCCGGTGCTCATCGTCACGCTGGTCATGGGAACCGGCTTTCTGCTGCGGGAGGTTACCCTGGCCTCGCTCCCCTTTGCGGTCAGGGACAATCTTTCTCTGGTGCCCATCCTACCGGAAGATGCCCATCTGGAAGGCCAGTTGCTGAGCGGAATTTTGGCCGGGGTGCAGTCGGGGGAAATCTCCTTCGTCCAGGCGGATAAAAGTTACTTAGGCTATGTGATGCCGCCGGACTACATCATGCAAGGGATGATCGCCGACACCGGCGGGCATTTTCATCTGTACAAGCAGCATCACACCGTGGCCTTGATTGTGGACTGGGTGCTGCATCCCTTCGCCCATTTGCGGCGGCCTCCCGCGGCCCAGATGGCGGCCATGCACGGCGTGGACCCCGGGGTGGCCCGCAGGCATCACTGCCCCGTAGGAATCGACCGCCCGGACCTGGCATGCGACGCCTGCTCCTACCGGCGGGTAATCCTGGTGGAAATGACCCCGGAGGCGGGAGGCCTTATTTCCGGCAGCCAGTTGCTGGCCGGCGGGGTCACCCGGACGCCCGTGGGGTATGTGGACCTGGACGCCCAAACCGGCAAGATCGTCAAGGCAGCTCCGGTTGCCAAAGGCACCGCCTGGAAGGACGTGCCGACGCCCGAGATTTGATGGAGGCCTCACCGCCTACTCCGGATTTTCCCCTCTCCCTTACCCCCACCCTAACCCGCAGCCCTTCCCTTAGGGAAGGGCTGCGGCCGGTTCGCGACTCCTCCGCCTGTTACCCGATTGCATAAAGTTGGCGATCAGGGGATAATCTGGCCGGGAGAATAATTACTTATGTTGCAGCCCCTTAAGCTCACCGACGCCCTCAAGGGCTACACCTACGACCAGGACAAGCTCCTGACCCCGGAGGAGACCATTCGCCGGGTGCGGCACCGCCTGGCCCGGCTGGACCTGGACCTCCTGACGGAAACCATGCGCATCGACTCCGGCAGGTTGGACATCCCGGTGTACATCAGCCTCCTGGGAGCCGACGCCAAAAGGGTGGTGCCCACCGCCAAGCAGATGGGCAAAGGGGCCACCCCGGTGCAATCGGAGGCCTCGGCGCTGATGGAGCTGGTGGAGCGCTTCAGCTTCTTTTCCTTTGTGGCGGCAGGCCCCATGATCTTTGCCGGGGCCCCGGAGCTCCAGGGGCAGGCCCTGGATTTCTCCTACCTGGCCCGCTCCCTCTTCGACACCTCCCCGGAGGTGGCCGAGGCCGCCGAGATTTATCAGGACTGGCCCCTTTATTTCGCCCCGGCCACCAACCTGACCACCGGAGAGGCGGTCTATCTGCCGTTCCACTGGTTTTACCTCATCGAGGAATATAACGGCCCCGCCGCGGGCAACTGTTACGAGGAGGCGGTGCTCCAGGCCCTGTGCGAAGTGGTGGAGCGCCACGTGGGTTCGGTGATCAGCTTTGATCGGCGGCCCACCCCGGCCCTGGACCCCGATTCGGCCCAGGACCCGGCGGCCCGGGAGCTGTTGGCTAAATTTCGGAGCAACGGTATTAAACTGTACTTGCGAGATTTCTCCCTAAACACCGGCATTCCCACGGTGGGGGCCCTGGCCTATGACCCGGCCACCTTCCCCGACTCCAGCGAAATTGTCTTCGCGGCCGGCACCACCACGGACCCGGAAAAATCCCTGGTTCGGGCTCTCACCGAAGTGGCCCAGTTGGCCGGGGACTTTCACCGGCGCACCAACTACCGGCCCACCCTGCCCAAGTATCAAACCCTGGAGGAAGCCTCCTATCTCATGGCGCCGGGGCCTTTGCAACCGCTTAGCGCCCTGCCCAAGCTCTCCCACCCCAACCTGAAGGACGAGATTGGCCGCTGCCTGGCGGCGCTGTCTCCCCTGGGCCTGGAGGCCCTGGTGGTGGACGTGACCCATCCCCGGCTGAAGATGCCCGCGGTCTACGTCCTCATCCCCGGGACCCACTTCCTGGACCGCACCCGGAACACGGGCGTCATCTTCCACCTGGCCAAGCTGGCCGCCCTTTATGCGCCGCCACCCGAGGCCCTGGCAGCCCTTAACAGGCTGGGTGCCGCCTTCCCGCAGCGCTTTGAGGTCCACTTCTTCCTGGGCCTGGCCCTGGCGAACCAGGACCGCCCCGCCGAGGCCCTGGAGCATTTCCAGAAAACCCTGGCCCTGGACCCCCCGGCCCACGAAGTTCCCAGCATTTACGTGCACCTGGGCTCCTGCCACAAGGACCTGGGGAACTACCCCCAGGCCGTCAAGGCCCTGGAGCAGGCCCTCTCACTGGACCCCAACCTGAAGGAGGCCCATCACCTGCTGGGCTTCTGCTTTTTCAAACTGGGGGAATACCAGGAGGCGGTGCACCGCTTCGAGAAAGTCATCGAACTGGACCCCGGCTCGGCCATCGACTACGCCAACCTGGGAATCAACCTCCAGAGGCTGGGCCTGGCCCGGGAAGCGGCCTACGTCCTCAAACAGGCCCTGGACCTGGACCCCACCCTGGACTTCGCGGCCCGGGCGCTTAAGGAAACGGGGAAATGATTCGGGGGTGGGGCCAGGGGCAGACGGCCCCTGCCCCGAATGGGCCTGCGGGAGCCGGGGCCGTGGTTAATCGAACAGCGCCGCTCTCGCTGCTTTAAGGGTTAATTTGCCGCACTTGGGGCAGGGAAATTGGGAAATTTGCTCCTTGCCATAAATGGGCTCAAGGGGCGTCGGGCATTGGGGGCTGCGATATTCTTGCCCCCGGTATTGCTTCCAACTATCAAGTTTCAGGCGGACAAATTTCCGGGTCTCGGGGCAGTAACCCGTGATTGATGGGGACCTCTTGCCCCCGCCGATGGTCAGATCGATGGTATAGCCGCATTTGGGATTGGTGCAATAGACTTTCACCATCTCCCCCGCCAGGGCCAGGCCCGCCGTTAGAACCAGCAGAATCAGGACCGACACTACCAGTTTCTTCATGGTCATCTCCTCTGCAATATCCCGTAGACAAAATTATACTCGCCGGGGGGCCGAGAGGAAAAGGGAGACCGGCTTTTTCCTGGAACCCTTTGCGGCCCCCGGCGATTCCCCGGGCCAGTTACCAGCCAGGCCAGGGGGACCAACCGGGACCGGAAGCCAAATCTTATTGACATCTCCTAACGAAGTAGTAAATTGAATCCTTAGTTGGCCAAGTCACGATCAGGCTAACCGCCGAGTTCTCCGGTACCCAACCGGAGGAGCGGGGGACCCAATTTTCTGGGGCGAATCCGCCGATGCGGTAGGGCAAGAAACCTCCTGCCCGAGCCCGCCAGCTAACCCCGTAGGCAGGAGGAGGCTATGTCGGACATCGGTGTTGATGCACCCGGGTGCATCCTTGGGGGT
>CAVYJK010000014.1:0-217397 GCA_963768765.1 uncultured delta proteobacterium | reverse complement strand
GATATTGGGAAAAGATTAAAAAGCATAATAAACAGAATAACAGTGCAATGGGCGCCGCCCACTAACAAATCTTTTCGGAACGGCCTTACATAAGGAAAAGCGCCATGAACCCCACCAACCGGAAGACCCCCCCAAACCCCTCCCCTCCGTCCATCTGTTGGGCGCCGGGACGCCCATGTGCGCCGGCTGCGGGCCTGGAAGTGCTCCATGAAGTCTATGACATCCTGGGGACGAAGACCGTGTTCGTCACCGCGCGGGTGCCTGACGCTGCTGGCCACCTATCCCTCACGCCCTTCCGGGGGCCTGGATCTATACCGCCATGGCTTCGGCCCCGGCCGGGGCCCAGGGGGTCGGGACGCCCTGGACCTGCTGCTGGCCAAGGGCCGCATGGGCCCGGCAGAGGACCTGGAGGTGGTGGTCCTCACCGGAGACGGCGCGGCCTACGGCATGGGGCTCTCCGCCACCTCCAGCGCCCTGGAGCGGGGGCTCAATTTTCTCTATCTCTGCTACGACAACGAGGGCTTCGGGAACACCGGCCAGCAGTACTCGGAGGCCACCCCCCACGCGGCCCGCACCGCCACCAGCCTGAGCGCCCGGGGCTTCCCGGGCTATAAGAAGGACCTTTTCGCCATCTGGACCGCGCACCGCCCGGTCTACGCGGCCACCGCGGTGGGCGCCGAACCCCTGGACCTGGCCCGGAAGATCGAGAAGGCCAAGAATCTCCAAGGGCCCCGCCTGATCCTCACCCTGGCGCCCTGCCCCCCGGGCTGGGACTTCGACCCCAAAGAAGCGGTGGAGATCGGCAGGCTGGCGGTGAAAACCGGCATCTGGCCCCTCAAGGAATACGTGGACGGCCAGTTGGTCCATACCAAAATCCCCCACCCCCGCCTGCCGGTGGAGGAATACCTGAAAAAACAGGGGCGCTTCGCCCACCTGTTCACACCGGAGCGCAACGACGCCCTTATCCAAGAAATCCAGGCCAACGTGGACGCCTACTGGGCCGGGGTAAGCTCAACCCTTCAACCAATACCTACCTGAACCTCTTTTCTGCTTTTGTATAAAAAATAAAATCAAGATCACTTGCCAGGAGCGAAAATTATCGGCGCAGAGGGAGAAGTTCCAGATATGAAATGGATATGGGAAGCTTTTGGCCTCGCGATAAGTTTTGGGTCATAGCAGATCTAGAGCACTCATTCAGGTGCCTTCAGCACACCCGAAATCAGGAAAATAGTATAAAAGTCTGCCATTATCAAAACCGCTAGTGATGGATTATTCTCCGCTGAAAAAACTTTCAGAGCAGTTTTTGATAGTTTAAATCTTGGACAGTCCTATCAACCGCTTCCCTGGGAATTCGCCACCCTTATCTCAGGCACCGACTTGTGGTATAGCACCCGCTGCGGGAAGGGGATCTCGATGCCGTGCTCTTGGAATCTTTTCCAGACCCCCAGGAAAACCTCGCTGTTCACCCCGCTTACCCCGTTTTGAGGGTCATTAATCCAGACGCGCAACTGGAAGTTGATGGAACTATCCCCGAAATTCATCAGCCGGCAGGAGGGCTCGGGCTCTGGCAATACCCGGGAGACAGCTTGGGCGGCTCCGAGCATGAGCTTCATGGCCAGTTCTAAATCCGAGCCGTAGGCGATGCTTACAGGGAGCTTAAGCCGCACCAGGTTGTGGCTGTAAGACCAGTTAATGACCTTGCCGGTGATCATGTCCTCGTTGGGGATAAGATATTCAATGCCATCCCGGGTGATCACGGAGACGTACCGGCTGCCCAAATGATTTATCCAACCATAAGTTTCCCCCACCTGAATCACGTCTCCGGGCTTGATGGATTTATCAGCCAGGATGATGAAGCCGCTGGCCAGGTTGGAAATCACCTTTTGCAAGCCAAAGCCGAGGCCCAAACCGATGGCGCCGCTGAACCAGGCAAGATTGCTCAGATCGAGGCCCAAACCGCCCAGGGTGATAATAATGGCCAAGGTGAAAAATCCCACTTTAAATAATTTTAGGAATAAAACCTGGAATGACGGACTGACGCTGGGCACCGTTTTAACCCAGGTGGCAAAGGCATCGTTGGCCGTCCGGCTCAGCCACAGAAAAACCGTTAAGAGCAACCCACTAGTGATAAGGTGCAACAGGCTGAGGCGAACCCCCCCGACCCTTAAGTCAATGCTGTTAAGGAGTTCCAACGTCGGGGCAAGAAGATGGGAAATTTCCAGGGCTGCAATGAGCCATATCGCAAAGGTGATTAATACTGCGGAGCTCCGGCTGGTGGGTCTTCGCTTCTGCAAGATGATGGGAATGGTGATAAGTTGGCTCAGAATCAAGGCAATCAGGAGAACGCTGGCAATATGGAGCCACTCATGAGGCCAGCCGTGACGTCGGGCCACTCCACTGGCGATCCAAAGCAAGAAGACCTGGATCACAGGCATAAAAAGCCGTTTGCACATGGTCAATACAAACCAGTGCCTGCCAAAACCCAACTCCTCGCCCTGTTCCTTAATCTTCGAGTCGATCCAGGGACGGAGCCAGAATCGATATCCTAAAAAGGCTAGAAAAAAGGTGGCAAGGATAAGTAGCCATTGAGAGAAGGCGCTTTCTGCCAGGCCCCGAGAGTAATACCAATTTTGTGCCTGGGACATGATCTGGTCCTGGAAAGTGACGACAGCTGATTGATCCATGACAAACCTCCAAGATAGACGACTTGTAAAACACCTGTCAGAGCAGCCTAAAAAGGCTTTGGGGGAGTGTATAAAACAGTGGTTGATGGCTTAAGCTAATTTAAATGCTGTAGAAGTCAAGGAGGAATTTGAAAGGTTTTATCCCGAGTAGTTTTGGGGAGTTTCACCCCTAGAGAGATAAAAATAAGCAGGACCACCGGGGAGAATCTTAGAAATCTTTCAGGCCTAATTGAAGATATGATCTGGATAGCTTGATTCTTTGGGGACTTGATAAGTTTCCAGTCATAACAGCAATGGGACTTACTGCCCGGGCCTCAAGGTTTTCGAACTGGTAACGCCCCGATCCCCCTTAATATTATCTGTTCAAGACCTGCCAAGACTTGACTTTATGTCCGGTCTTCCTCTCATTTTTATCGACTTTGGCCTTCTTTTTTTGCTCCAGCAGTTTTTCCTCTTCCTCGGCTTTTTTCGCTTCAACTGCTTTCTTTCGCTGTTCTTGCATGTCCTGCAAGTTCTCCAAATTCTTTCGGTTCATGCGCATTAGGTAAATACTATTATGAGAGTCTGGTGTAGCCTCTTCCGCATAAGCGGCGGCACCCACCACTATCAGGCTGGCGATTACCGCTACTCCCCAGAATGGGACTTTCATCATCACCCTCCGGTTTTTTCTAGCATATCTACATCATAGTCACGAAGGGTGAAATCGAGAAAGGTACTGATTTTTAACTTCGAACCCCCTGAAATAACGATTAGAAGGGCCTAGAAACTAAGCCGGTGGCCGCGGTCGATCTCGGCCCGGGAGGAGTGGTTGAAGACGGAACAACGTTTATTCATTCAGAAGCAGTTTTCGGTTTTCAGTTTGCGGTTTTCGGTAAAAGAATAGGGGGAAAGGTTGTCAGGGGAGGGGGAAGTCGAGCAACTTTTCAAAACAGAATTGTGATGGGGCGTAAACGTAACTAATCAGTTAGGGAAAAATGCGGAAAAAAATTTCCTATGAGTGTGAGGAGAATTAATTTTCTCTCTTTGGAGGGAACATCGAAAAAAATATTTTATATTTTGGTTTTTTTACGAACTTTATCATAATAATTGTTTCCTCTATACATACATATGAGCCGAAATATAATGTATTAGATATGTGCTGTAAGACCAGAGATATTCAATCTTCATGCGAGTGCCCACTTTAAAAGCAAATTGGGCAATGCCTATTCAGCTTGTACTATTAGCATTACAAAAGAAATATTTAAATGGACACGAAAGAATAAATTAGGGCCAATATCGTTTGTTATAGAAGATGGTCAACCTAATGCTAAATTTGTTGATCGATCTTTAAAATTGTTATTAAATGACCGTGACTTTCCCGTAGCCGGTGTTATGCTTGGAAGAAAAGATGAATTTATGCCACTTCAAACAGCAGACTTCTTGGCACATTCATATGGCGTTAAAGATCAACCATGGCTTCACTTATTGACCCGTCATGGAAAAGTTTACCATGCGGAAATGACACCAGAACAATTAATTGAATCATCAAAAGAAATTAAAAGATTAATAAATCTTCACCGAAATCTAAGACGTAAGGCAAAGCGTGAAATTACCGATCCTGAATCTTAATAGCTTTTTTCTTTTTAGCAATCTTATCGAACGCCTTTTCAACGGCTTCCTTTGAATTAGGTTCTTCAATCTGCTTGGCAACCTCGATAAACCGGGCAAATTGCTCTTTGTCGTCTGGTTCGGGGCGTTTTTTTCTTCCCATATTGATCCTTTTATTATTTTGGCGGCTTTGCTGCCTTTAACCGTTGAACCGCCCATTCATTCTCTAAGTCCAAGAGATTATTCAGATTATCAGCAGCTTCATTTCGCACGGTATGTGCCCGCCGCAAGTATTCTACTGATTCTTTAAATTGCTCTCCTATCTGCTGCTGAATTCCTTCATCTACCAATGGAACTGGGATTTCTTTTAACATCTCCCAATCTACTCTGTGTCGGTTCATTCCCGTTGATCTTGACAATAATCTTGCTTTGACTTCCGCACTACGTAAGAAACCCCACAAGAACCATGGATCGAAGTAGGGGTTTTTTAGCCGCATAATCGTAAATTCTGAAGAGATAATGACGTGCTCTAAAACAGGCGGGATGACAGCAACTGATCCATATACGGCGGCAATATTGCTCACGACAAGATCATTCGCCCTGGGGTGCTGCACATACTTATATGTCAGTTCGTTACCGATAGCTTCCTCACCTTCCATTGGCACGCCTTCATACAAGACTCGCAAAAGTTTGAACTTTTCATTAAGAAAATCTTTTGGATTAAATCCATCCCCTGTAATATGTTCAACAATATCATCAAGTGGAAGGACACAGAGGCCTTCATGTTTCCATTGAATCGTAATGTCATTGCGCCGCGGGAATACAGGATTTCACATCAAGTCTGTCTGTGATTCTTGACGAAGGTACAAGCCACGATCCCTGCTTTCCATCTAAAAATTCCCGAAAATTTTGGCAAATTTCTTCTATCTCTTTTTCGGCATTTAACTTTGCTTCTTTTGCTTTACTTGGCCTGGTTTTCATAGGGACATCATCTAATCCCACTGCTTGACACTCAGCCATAAATAGATGGGGTTGACCTGTCTCATTTGCAGCTCGCCGTACTAAATATAGAATTGATGTTTTAGCCCGGGCGCCAGCCCGCTGAAATGCATCGCCTGGCAAACTAATGATAGCTCTGATAATGAATCGGTCGCGTATAAAATCTCGGGCGTAATCATATTTTTTACCGCTTAGAATTGAATCGTCAATAACGGTTACAAAGTCCCCATGTTCTCTAAGCAAATCAGCATATCTTTCGATGAACATCACATTTGATCTTAGGGATGGCCGCCTTTGATTTGTCCCTTGAAGGCCGAAAGTAGTGAGACCATAGTCCTTGAGAATATCTCGGTCATTCGGAAGTGCCTCGGAATAATCCATGGCAAATGGGGGATTTGTGAGCACAATATCAAATCCTGGTATTTTTCCCTTAGCAATGTTGTCCAATAGCTCTTGTAGTTCCTCAAGTTCCCGCTTTGCTTGGGGACTATCTCCTATCCCAGTTTTGGTGGATTTATCCAAACTATCAGCGGCATAAATTCTGCTACCACCGTCGCCGTGGAGGTACATATTAATTCGTGCGATCCTAGCAATCGGCGGATCGCTACCTGCGTCAATGCCGAAGATAGATTGATTGGCAACTTCCTCTTGTAATTTAGAAAATTCTTCTGTGGTAAGAGATTTATTCGATCGGAGTTGGTTTCGCATGTCTGTAAGGACTTCATTAAGGAAACCTCCAGTTCCACAACACGCATCTAACACTCGGTCAATTCGCTCTCGGCTTGCAATTGGCGAGACTAGACGTTCCATTAATCTAACAACTGACCGAGGGGTGAAGTATTGACCTAATGCACTACCGCGCATAACTGCGCTTAGAAATGTCTCAAATAACCTGCCATTAAGGTCTTCATCCACGCTGAACATATCGTAGTGTTCAAGTTTTGCCACAACCTGCTTAATTGTTCCAACTTGTATGAGATGTTCGTTATCCTCGAAGATTGGTTTCTTTTCGCCTTTGCCCTCCTTCAACCGTGGCAACAGTTTTTTGAAACTAAACCGACAATCGGTCAGACTGTTGTCGATTTCCTGTAGAGAACCAATCCACCAATGATAGTGAACCCTGTTCGGTATACCAGATACCAACTTTCCAAGTCATTGGGTCTAAAAGGCCGCACGTTGGCGGAGTTCAGAGCCTCCGTTTATCCCTGGGGGTGTTTCAAACCGGTTTATTGCGGAGTTCCTTTCAGAAGCATTCACAAGGCGAGTGTGGTAGGTTCTGAGCATGAATATATTTTTACCATGCTGTCCTGGTAAACACTGTTTCCATGTATATTTATGTCTACTTATCCTGCATTGTGGTTGAAGCAAGTGCAGATCTTCACCCCCTGATAGAGTCCATTGGATCCAATATCTTCAGTCTTTGAATCAATCATGCAATAGTCAACGCGGTTTTAACAACTTCAATACCATCAACTGTTCCAACACTGCGAATGTTATTATAGCGGAAATCAAACTCGGCCAGATAGCGGTGACGATGGTTCTTTTTGGAATGCTGGTATATTCCCTTCATACCACGTTTGAAGATGGAAAAGAAGCCCTCAACGGTGTTGGTGTGAATTGAAGGGTCGGCCAGAGAGACATATTCCCCCTGACTATGCTGGACGCTGCCGTGCTCGGCAAAATGCTCATTCAAATATTTATATTGCCCAGCATCATCGGTCATCACCTTGGCTTCTCGGGTAATGTTCTCTTTCAAGATCGGCACCACGTTTTCAGCCTTGAGGCTGTCAACCACTAAACTCCGGGCTTCGCCGGATTCTCTATCCACCAGGGAAAGCACCTTGCGCTTATGGGCGTAGCCGCGTCTTTTGGGGATACCTTCTTCCCTGCCGATAAAAGTTTCATCCACTTCCACGATCCCGCCATTTGAGCCGAAAGGAGACAGTTCGCCGTCCCGCATAGCTTCCCGGATACGATGTCCGATAAACCAGGCAGTCTTGAGAGTGACCCCCAAGGTTCTATGAAGCTGGTGGGAACTAATACCCTTCTTGGAAGCGCACATGAGATAAATAGCCTGGAGCCATAAGCGCAGAGGTACATGACTATCCTCAAAAATAGTGCCGATCTTGACAGTAAACTGTTTCCGGCATACATAGCACTTGTAGAGGCCGATGCGGGTGCTTTTGCCGTTCATTTTGCCGATGCGCTCCCGGCCCCCGCAATGAGGGCAAACCGGACCGTTAAGCCATATCCGGGCCTCAACGAAGGCGTAGGCAGCTTCTTCCTTCTGGAAGTGGGGAACGGATATTAGTGATTTACTCATGGCTATCTCCTTGTTATAGCCAATATAAATCATCAAAATGGGTTTGTCAAGTATAAAATCGCCTTAGAAAAGGGGGGAAAAGGAAAGGGGTTAGAAAAGGGGGGAAAGGAAAGGGGTTAGAAAAGGGGGGGAGGAAGGAGTTGGAAAAGGGGGGATAAGAGGAGCACAGGCAAGATGCCTGTGCCACCAGAAAAAGTCCCCCCCCCCTCACCCCGGCCCTCGCCTGCTGGGGGGAGAGGGGGAATTTGAGGAACTTTGCGGAACCGAACTCTAATTAAGGGGTTGGGGGAGGGAGCAGGGAAACGAGGTGCTACCAGAAAGCGGGCGGACACATGGGTCCGCCCCTACAGATAAAAGCCGGGGAAGTCGGGGCCTTTTTTGTAAGTGGCCCCGCCTTCCCCGGAAACTTATGGGGGTTGGGTGGGGGGATTGGGGGGAGATTGTAAGCGGCCGTCGGCCCCTGGCCCTCCCCCCAAATCATTCTCATCCATACTTCAACTCGCCCCGCTCCAGGGCCCGGATCTGGTCCCGGAGGGCTGCGGCCCGCTCGAAGTCCAGTTTCCGGGCGGCGGCCTGCATCTCCTTCTTCAGGCGGGCGATGGCCGCCGGGGTATTCTCCGCCAGGTAAAGCAACTGCTCTTCCGCGGCCAGGGGCACGGTGACGTAATCGGCCTCGTACACCGAGGCCAGCAGGTCCTTGATCTTGCTCTGGATGGATTGGGGGGTGATGCCGTGGCGCCGGTTGTAGGCCTCCTGCAGGGTGCGGCGCCGGCTGGTCTCCTCCATGGCCGCGGCCATGGACGGGGTTAACCGGTCGGCGTAGAACAGCACCTCGCCCCTGACGTTCCGGGCGGCCCGGCCGCAGGTCTGGATGAGGGACCGCCCGGAGCGCAGAAACCCCTCTTTGTCTGCGTCCAGGATGGCCACCAACGATACCTCCGGCAGGTCCAGCCCCTCCCGCAACAGGTTGATGCCGATGAGCACGTCGAAGACCCCCAGGCGCAAGTCCCGGATGACCTCCATGCGCTCCAGGGTGGTGATGTCCGAGTGGAGATAGCGCACCTTGAGGCCCAGGTCCTGGTAGTACTCGGTGAGGTCCTCGGCCATGCGCTTGGTGAGGGTGGTGACCAGCACCCGCTCCCCCCGATTAACCCGGGCCCGGATCTCCCCCAGGAGGTCGTCCACCTGGTGGGTGGCCGGTTTCACCGTGATCTTGGGGTCCATGAGGCCCGTGGGCCGGACGATCTGCTCCACCACCCGGCCCGCGGCCTTTTGCATTTCATAGGGGCCCGGGGTGGCGGAGACATAGACCACCTGCCGCACCCGGGCCTGAAACTCCTCAAAACTCAGGGGCCGGTTGTCCAGGGCCGATGGCAAGCGGAAGCCGTACTCCACCAGGGTCTGCTTGCGGGACTGATCCCCCCGGTACATGCCCTGGAGTTGGGGGACGGCGATGTGGGACTCGTCGATGACCACCAGGGACTGCCGGGCCAGGTAGTCCAGGAGCGTGGGGGGCGGCTCCCCCGGGGCCCGGCCCGTCAGGTGGCGGGAATAGTTCTCGATGCCGTGGCAGTAGCCCAACTCCTTCATCATCTCCAGGTCGAAGCGGGTGCGTTCCTCCAGGCGTTGAGCCTCCAGGAGCTTGCCCTGCTCCCGAAACCAGGCCACCCGCCGGCTCAGCTCCGCCTCGATGGTGGTTAGGGCCTGGCGCCGCACCACGTCCGGGGTGACATAGTGGGAGGCGGGATAGACCGTCACCTTCTTCAGGGACCGCAAGACTTTGCCCCGCAAGGGGTCGATCTCCCGGATGGCCTCCACCGTGTCCCCCCAGAACTCGATGCGAATGGCCCGGTCCTCTTCGTAAGCCGGGAAGATCTCCACCCGGTCGCCCCGCACCCGGAAGGTGCCCCGGTGAAAATCGATGTCGTTGCGCTCGTAGAGGATGTCCACCAACTTGCGCAGAACCTCCTTACGGTCCTTCTCCAGGCCCTCCTCCAGGTAGAGGAGCATGCCGTGGTAGGCCTCCGGCGACCCCAAGCCGTAGATGCAGGACACGGAAGCCACGATGATCACGTCGTTGCGGTCGAAGAGGGAGCGGGTGGCCGAATGCCGCATGCGGTCGATGGCTTCGTTGATGGAGGCGTCCTTTTCGATGTAGAGGTCCGCCTGGGGGACGTAAGCCTCGGGCTGATAATAGTCGTAGTAGGAGACGAAATACTCCACCGCGTTGTCCGGGAAAAACTCCTTGAACTCGCCGTAGAGCTGGGCCGCCAAGGTCTTGTTGGGGGCCAACACCAGGGTGGGGAGATTGAGCCGGGCGATGACGTTGGCCACCGTGAAGGTCTTGCCGGAACCGGTGACCCCCAACAATACCTGATGGGGCTGGCCGGCCTCCACCCCGGCGGCCAATTTCTGGATGGCCTGGGGCTGGTCGCCTTTGGGGGTGAAGGTGGTGACTAGGTGAAAATGGTCGGGCATATATTAAGAAATCGGTTTTTTGCTAGAATAACATTTTTTTGCAGTATTTGCAGGTCAGGGAAAGGCCTGCGGCCTTTCCCTGACCGCTGATGCATTGGGGGAGGGGGCAAAGGGCCCACGGCCCTTTCCCGAATGAGCCGTCGGCTCATTTTTACATGTATGGTTTATTAGCCTGCGGCTAATAAACCCACCCCCAATCCCTTATGGGTAGAATTATGGGCCGGGGTAGTCGGGGCCGCAGCCCCGCCTTCCCCGGCCCCTTACGGGGGTTGGGAGGGGGGCTTGGGGGGAGGGCAGGGGACTCGTCGTCCCCTGGCCCTCCCCTCAAAAAATCATTGCTTTTATGGGCCCGGGGTCGAGCGACCCCGGGCCCATAAAAAGGAAAATTAATTTCAGCTTTTCACCCGCCAGATAGTTCCTTGAGGCGTGTCTTCCAGCAGGATGTCCAGATCGGTCAGTTGTTGGCGGATAGCGTCGGCCCGGGCCCAGTCTTTTCGCAAGCGGGCCTGGGTCCGCTGGTTGATGAGGCCTTCGATCTCTTCCGGCGCGATCTTCAGGTCCACGGTTTTCTGCCGCAGGGTGGTGACCATTTCCTGGGGGTCGGCTTGCAGGAGGTTGAGAACCCGGCCCAGGTCCGTCAGTTGGCGCTGCGTCGCCGAGAGGATGGCGAGGTAGCCGGGTTCCGAGGAGGGTTCTTCCAGGAGGCGGTTCAGCAGGCGCACGGCCTCGAAGAGATAGCCCAGGGCCTGGGCGGTGTTGAGGTCGTCGTCCAGGGCGGCCTCGAAGCGGCCCGGCAGCGAGCCCAGGCGGGCGCCTTCCTCCAGGGTCAGGGTCTGGGGGTAGTAATCCAGGGGAGTGGGGACGGTAACCTGCGGATGGGGCCGCAGCACCTCCTGGAGGCGGGCCAGGCAGGAGTAAAGGCGCAGCAGCGCGGTTTCGGATTCCGCCAGGGCCACGTCGGAGAAGTCCAGGGGGCTGCGGTAGTGATTGTTGATGAGAAAAAAGCGCACCACTTCCGCAGGAAAGCGGCCCAGGACTTCCTTCACGGTGAAGAAGTTGCCCAGGGATTTAGACATCTTCTCCTGGTGGATGGTGAGGAGGCCGTGGTGGAGCCAGAATTGGGCGAAGGGCTTGCCGGTGGCCGCCTCCGATTGGGCCAGCTCGTTTTCGTGGTGCGGGAAGACCAGATCCTGGCCGCCGCCGTGCAGGTCGAAGGACTCCCCCAGGTAGCGCATGCTCATGGCGGAGCACTCGATGTGCCAGCCGGGGCGGCCGGGCCCCCAGGGGGACGGCCAGGTGGGCTCACCCGGCTTGCTTCCCTTCCAGAGGGCGAAGTCCAGGGGGTCCTCCTTGTTGGGATCCACCTGCACCCGGGCGCCGGAGAGCATGTCCTCCAGGCTCTGGCCCGAGAGCTTGCCGTAGCCCGGAAAGCGCCGCACCCGGAAGTAGACGTCGCCCCCGCCCGCATAGGCAAAGCCTTTGTCCTCCAGGCGGCGGATCAGGTCGATGATTTCGGGGATATGGTCGGTGGCCTTGGGTTCGATCTGGGCCGGCGGCACTCCCAGGGCGGCCATGTCCTCCTGAAAGGAGGCGATGTAGCGCTCCGCCACGTCTTTCCAGGATACCCCCAGCTCCGCCGCCCGGCGAATGATCTTGTCGTCGATGTCGGTGAAGTTGCGCACCCAGGTCACTTGGAGACCGCGGCGGCGCAGGTAGCGCACCAGGACCTCAAAGGCCACGCAGGAACGGGCGTGACCCAGGTGGCAGTCGTCGTAAACCGTCACCCCGCAGGCATAGAGACCGGCCTTTCCGGGAGTTAGGGGCTTGAAGGTTTCTTTGCGTCGGCTTAAAGTATTATAGAGTTGCATACGAAAAAGGGGTTGACAAGGTCGTGGAGATAAGCGAAGTCAATCCCAGCCGCGCTGCCGCAAAGGGAAGCGCAGAGGGGGGATGAATGTCCGAAGTCATAAGCAAGGTCACCAAAAACGCCCGAGAAGTGTTGTTTCTGTCGCTGTCCGAGTTTAAAGGCCACCGTCTCATCGACATCCGGGTCCATGTGCCCGGGGACCGGGAGGGAGAGTGGGTACCCACCCGCAAAGGGGTGTCCCTGGCGGTGGGGCTTTACCCCGAATTCAAGCAGGCCCTGGGCCAGTTGGAAGCGGCCCTCATCGATCAGGGCCTGCTGGACCCCGAAGACCTGGAATCCCAGGAGTAAAGCTTTAAGTTGAAAATATACTCCAACCCGCCTGCGGAAGCAATGAAGAAGGAAGAAGTTGGGGGGACGCCATTAGGGTAGCGGCGAGGACGTCTTAATACCTGTCTTCAATCCGTTCCTAGTGTCCCGTAAATCATATGAGGTTTATTCTGCCAGGGTATTGCCGAGTGGCTCTTTAAATCCCCCTTTTCTAAAGGGGGATTTAGGGGGATTATCAATGGGTTATTCGTAATCCCCCCTTACCCCCCCTTTAAAAAGGGGGGATAAAAACCCGGTATTAAACTCATATTAATTACGACGCACGCCACATTAGTAAAATCAGGGGCTGACCGCACCCTGGCGGCGCCGGTGTTTGTCGCGGTAGAGGCGCTGGTCGGCCCGGGCCATGAGGGCGGACGGACCGGCAGGCCGTCGGGGGTTGAAGTGGGCCTCCCCCAAGGACAGCCCCAGCGGCATCCCCGGGAAGGCGGCGGCCAGCTGCCGTTCCGCCTCCCGGCGCAGGGAGCGCAGCGCCGGCAGGGTGCGGTAGAAGAGGCCGGCAAACTCGTCTCCCCCCAGCCGGGCCAGAATTTCGCCCGGCTTGAGTTTCGCCGCCCAAATGCGGGCCAATTCCTGCAAAAAGGCGTCCCCGGTCTGGTGCCCCCAGCGGTCGTTGATCTCCTTGAACCGGTCCACGTCCAGCATGATCAGGGTGAAGGGAATGCCGCCCCGACAGGCCAGGTCCAGGGCGTTTTCCCAGTAGCGGCGGTTGTACACACCGGTGAGCCCGTCCCGGTGGGCCCAATCCAGGAGGGCCTTTTGGGTGCGGGACAGGCGCAGCCCGGCCTTCACCTTGGCGCTGACCTCCACCGGGTCGATGGGCTTGGTGAGGAAATCGTCGGCCCCCTGGGAGATGCCGCGGCCGATGTGACTCTTGTCCAGGGCCGTGAGGAAAATGAAGAAGGTGTCTTTGAGGTTCGGGTCGGACTTGACGGCCTGGCAGACCTGGGGGCCGTCCAGCCCCGGCATCATCCAGTCGCAGATGATGAGGTCCGGCTTGAGAATCCGGGCCTGGGCCAGGGCCCGCCGGCCGTCCGCGGCGCACGCCACTTTGTAGCCCTCATTCTCCAGGAATTTGCGCAGAATCTTCAGGCAGGAAGGATCGTCGTCTACCACCAGGACCTGATGGGGCGAAGCGGACATGGCTGTCTCCCGGTAAGGGTCTGTTTATCAAGAAAACGGTGCCATTATCTTAAGGCGCCTGGTGCCACTGACCCTCTTGGTTAAGGGGGCGTTAAGGGGGCCATAATAGCTTGCGAAAAGTTTGAACCCCTTTACCTCCCCTCCAGCTGGGCGGCCACCTTAGTCAGCAGATCCCGGGCCCGGAACGGTTTGACCAAGAGAGGCGGCAGCTCCCGAAGGGTCTGGGTCAGCACCGGCTCATGGCCGGTGACCATGATGACGGGAATCGCGGCGGTCTCGTGGTTCTGCTGCAGGGCCAGGTACAGATCCAGGCCGCTGTGCAGGGCCGCCCGGGGGCGCACGGGCAGGCCCATGTCAACGGTGATGAGGTCCGGCTTAAGGCGCCTGGCCCCTTCCAGGCCGTCGTCCGCGGTCACCGCGAAGGCGGTGCGGTAACCCTGCCTCTGCAGGGTGCGGGTCATCACTTCGATGATTTTGGGTTCGTCTTCCACCAGCAGCACCAGGTGCCCCTGGGCGGGGCCTTGGACCTTAAGGCCCCGTTCCCGGTCTTCCGCCCGGCGCCAGAAAAGGGGTTTGCGGGAGACCAGGGGCAGGGTGAAGGACACGGTGGTGCCCTGCTCCGGGCCCGGGCTGCTGAGCCAGATCTGGCCGCCCATGAACTCCACCAGGTTCTTGCAAATGGCCAGCCCCAGGCCGGTGCCGCCATACTGGCGGCTGGCGGAGCCGTTGCCCTGGACAAATTTTTGGAAGAGATCGCGCCGGCTCTCCGGCGGGAGGCCGATGCCGGTGTCCCGGACTTCGAAGCGTACATGGCCCTTGGCGGGATAAGACCTGGCCCCTACCCGCACTTCCCCCTGGTGGGTGAACTTGAGGGCGTTGGCCACCAGGTTGAGGAGGACCTGCTGGAGTTTGCCGGAGTCGGCCCGGACCAGACCCTCCGGGGGGGTGGCCGAAAAAGAAAGGCGCAAGCCCTTCTGGGCCGCCTGCACCCGGCTCAACTTTTCCACTTCCGCGAAAACCGCGGCAATATTGACTTCCGTCAGGTTGAGGTCCAGTTTGCCGGCCTCGATCTTGGCGCTGTCCAGCAGCTCGTTGATGAGGCTGAGGAGATTGCGGGCGCTGTTGTAGGCGTTTTGCAGAAACTCCCGCTCCTCCTGGGGATTGTCGCACAGGCCGTCCAGCACCAGCCGCAAGAAACCCAGAATGGCGTTCAAAGGGGTGCGCAGTTCGTGGGAGGTGTTGGCCAGGAACTCGCTCTTCAGGCGGTTGGCGCGGGTCAGCTCCAGGTTGGCCAGCTCCAGTCTGCGGTTGAGGCCCACCAGGGCGAGCTCCTGCTGCTGCAACTGGCGATTAAGCTCCTGGGGCTGGCGGGCGTCCTGAATCAAGGCCACGCTTCCCAGAAGCCGGGAGGGGCGGGAGGGGCCGGAGGGGCGGGAGGGGCCCTGGAGGCGCAACAGGGTCACCTCCACCGGCGTCGTGCCGCCGTCCCGGGTGCGGGCCAGGATGGGCCAGCGGTCCACCCGGCCCTCCAGGCGGGAGCGGGCCACCATCCGGTCCAGGGCTTCGGTATCGGCGTAGAGCTCCCGGAAATGCCGGCCCACGATCTCCTGGGGGGCCAGACCGTAGATGTTCTGACAAACGGGGCTGGCATAGCGGATGATGCCGTCAGGGTCGGCGATGCCGACGCAGCGCAGGCTCTGGTCCACCAGGGCCTCCAGGAAGGCCAGGTTCTCCTGGTCCGCAAGCGGCTCCCGCGGCGGTTCGATTGCTGTGGAAGAATCGGCCATAATTGCTTTATCCAGCCCCCTCCCGGCTTTTTCGGAATTTGGCGGCAAAACTTGAAACCCCGGGCAGGGGGTGGGGCTGGGCCGGGGCTGGGCCGGGAAATTTGCCTGGTTGCCTTGCATCGAGCCGGGGCGTGACTATCTTTAAGGGTAAATTTCCACGGCCCCAGGGTCGGAAAGGAGCACCTATGAGCTATGTGGCCAAAGATTTTTCTTTTCTGCTGGGAATGAAAGGTTTCAGCGACACCCTGCTCAAGAATCACTTCACCCTGTACCAGGGCTACGTGAACAATACCAACAAGGTCATGGAGCTGTTGGCCGGCATGGTGAAAGACGGCAAAGAGGGCACCCCGGAATTTGCCGAGCTGAAGCGCCGCCTGGGCTGGGAGTTCAACGGCATGCGCCTGCACGAGCTATATTTCAGCAACCTGGGCGGCGACGGCGACATGGCCAAGGCCCCCAACCTGATGAAGCGGAAAAAAGAGCAATTCGGCTCCGTGGAACTCTGCGCCAAGGATTTCAAAGCCACCGCCGCCATGCGCGGCATCGGCTGGGTCATCATGTATGAGGACATCGAATCGGGTCTGCTTTTCAACCAGTGGATCAACGAGCACGACGTGGGGCACCCTGCCGGCTGTAACCCCATTCTGATCCTGGATGTCTTCGAACACGCCTTTATGACCGATTACGGCCTGAAGAGGGCCGACTACATCGCCAGCTTTTTCAACAACGTCAAATGGGAAGTGGCGGACAAGCGCCTGGCTTAGGCCAGCGGCGGTAACCGGTGGGGGGAAAGGCGGCAGCCTTCCCCCTCCTCCAAATCCCTTTACAACTCCCGGCGCTCCAGGTTACCCTTGGGGGAACCCCCGCAGCAGGGGAGATTAACACCCAGGAGAGAACCATGCGCCGCACCGGCTACGTCTACGATGAACGCTACCTGAAGCACGACCCCGGGTCGAGGCATCCCGAACGCCCTGACCGCCTGAAGGCCATCCAGAAGAACCTCATGGAAACGGGCCTCATCGAGCTGGTGGTGACCGTGCCACCCTACGAGGCCCCCCTGAAGTGGGTGGAGCGCCTCCACGCCCCCGATTACATCCGGCGCTTCAAAGAGGCCTGCGCCCGGGGAAAGCGGATCTTTGAGGTGCCGGATTGCGGCATCTGCAAGGAATCTTACCATATCGCCCTGCTGGCCGCCGGCGGCGTGCTGGCCGCGGCGGACGCGGTCATGAAGGGCGCGGTGGAGAACGCCTTCTGCGCGGTGCGGCCCCCGGGACACCATGCCGAGCGGGACCGGGCCCTGGGTTTCTGCTTCTTTAACAACGTGGCCCTGGGCGCGGTTTACCTGCTGGAAAACTTCGGCCTGGACCGGGTGGCCATCGTGGACTGGGACGTGCACCACGGCAACGGCACCCAGCACCTGTTAGAGTCCGACCCCCGGGTATTCTACCTGTCGCTGCACGAGGACCCCCAGTATTGCTATCCGGGCACCGGCTACCGCCGGGAGCGGGGCAAAGGACCGGGGGAGGGCTTCACCCTGAACCTGCCTTTGCCGCCCCGGTCCGGGGACGAGGACTACCTGGGGGCCTTGAAAAACGAAGGGTTGCCCCGCCTCAAGGAGTTTGCCCCCCAATTTCTGTTGATTTCCGCGGGCTTCGACGCCCACCGGCAGGACCCCCTGGCCCAAATGAACCTCACCCGGGACGGCTACCGGGAGATGGGAAGGCTGCTCCTGGACCTGGCCCAGGAGAGCGCCGGCGGCAAAGTCATCATGGTGCTGGAAGGGGGATACAACCTGGAAGTCCTGGAAGAATGCACGGAAGACCAGCTGCGGCTGTTGCTGGGTATCGCCGAATGGTAGCGTGATTTCAGCTAAATAATTTTCTTGACAGCGCTCTTGGGCTATGCTATTGGAAAACCTATCCTTTTGTCAGGTGTAGAAGCAGTGCTCGGGGCGACACAATAAAGACGATGACGGTATGGCGGCAGCCGGCCGTTTTTTTTTGGCCTGCGTCCCCTTCCGCTGAAGGCCGGCAAAGGAATTAAGCTTTAAAAGGAGCAAAATTTATGGTTTACACCGGCACTGTCAAGTGGTTCAACGAAGCCAAGGGTTACGGTTTCATTCGGCGGGATGACGGCCCCGACCTCTTTGTGCACTACACCAATATTGTCGGTACCGGTTTCCGCACTCTGAAGGAAGACGACAAAGTGGAGTTCGAGGTGAGCGAAGGTCCCAAGGGACTGCAGGCAGTCCAGGTAACCAAGGTAACAGATTAAAATCGCCTTACCGGAGGCGGGGAGCGGCTCCCCGCTTGCTTTAAATTGCTTGAACCGAGGGGTAGGGTCCAGGGACCTTACCCCTTTTTTTATTAAAAGCTATTTCAAAACCCTACCTTGCCATGAAATGTCATTCTGAGCGAAGCGAAGAATCTCGTATTTTTAATAACTTGAGATCCTTCACTGCGTTCAGGATGACAGAAAACCCAGGTTTTGAAATAGCTTCTAGGGATTGGGGAAGGGGGTTGGGGAAGGGGGTTTGGGGGGGTCTGAACGCTCCCCTCAGCGCCGGGGTTAACCCGGCCCCTGAGGGCCTGGATCATTTAACCTAGCTCATACAACCCGCAATTCACATGCGTGGGATTCTAATTCGGTATGGCTTGCAGATTTCTGGGTGCTGACCGAGGCCATGGGTCCGGCGCCGGTTATTAATGTCTCCATCGACATCAAGCCGGGGAGCGATGTCAACAGCATCAACCCCGACAGCAAGGGGAAGATCGCGGTGGCCATTTTGTCCACGCCTGATTTTAACGCCCCGGAGAAGGTGGACTGGGGCTCCTTGAAATTCGGGGAAACGGGCAACGAGTTGATGAGCCTGGCGTTTTGCACCGTGGAAGACGTGAATGGGGATAGCCTCCCGGACCTGGTGGCCCATTTTTACACCCAGATGACCGGCTTCGAGACGGGAGATACCAAGGGCTATCTGAAAGGGCAGACCGTTGACGGCATCCCCTTGAGCGGCAGTGATTCGGTGCGCATCGTCCCGGGGAAATGACGTAAGCGGCCGGGAACAATACTTGTCATTCTGAGCGCCGCGAAGAATCTCGCAATTGGACCAGATTGAGATTCTTCACTTCGCTGCGCTCCGTTCAGAATGACATGGAAAAAAGGGGCGACCCGGCCGCCCCTTTTTTTTGGTGGGCAGTGCCCACCCTACATTTTTTTTAAGCACAGGCGGGACGCCTGTGCCACCAAATAAAATAAAGGGTTGGGGGGAGTGGGAGACATGCCGGGCGGACACCTAGGTCCGCCCCTAAATTTGGGTGGGCGGTGAGGCCCAGAGACCGTAGGGGCGGGTTTCAAACCCGCCCCTACATGGACCAGACCATCCTCCCAAACCGGTACCAAGGCCGGGGCTACCCGACTACATTTTTTCTCAAGCACAGGCGGGACGCCTGTGCCACCAAAAACAGGGCCCCGGGCGCAATGAATTGCGCCCGTACAAGGAGGTGGGGGCTGGGGGGGGAAGTGCACAGGCGGGAAAGCCTGTGCCACCAATTATATAAGGGATTGGGGGAGGGGGCTTGGGGGAGTTTTTGTAAGGGAAAGGGCGGGTGCCCTTTGGCTCCTCCCCCAAATCATTCCCTAAGACTGGGCACGGCCCGCCGTGCCCCTACTTACCCCGATCTCTTCGTCGGTGAGGTAACAGGCGGGGTCCGGGGCCCAGAGGTCGCCGGTGAGGGCCTCGGCCCGCACCCGGAAGTTGCCGCCGCAGACGTCCAGCCAGCGGCAGGCGGCACAGCGGCCGGTGACGTGGCGCTTCTTGTCTTTCAGTTGGGCCATCAGGGGGTTGGTGAGGTCGGTCCAGATGTCGCTGAAGGGGCGCCGGCGCACGTTGCCGAAGGAGTAATGGCGCCAGAACTGGTCGGCATGGACCTGGCCGTCCCAACTGACGCAGCCGATGCCCCGGCCCGAATTGTTGCCTTCGTTCATCTTGAGCAGTTCCAGAACCTCCGCGGCCTGCCGGGGGTCTTCCTTAAGCAGCTTGAGGTAGATGTAAGGCCCGTCGGCGTGGTTGTCCACGGTGAGCACCTCCACGCGGCGTCCGGCCTCAAAGAGCCGGCGGGTGCGGGCGCAGATCAGGTCCAGGAGTTCCCTGGTCTGGGCGTGGCTCAAGGCCTCCGCCACCAGCTTGCTGCCCCGGCCGGCGTAGACCAGGTGGTAGAAGCAGATGCGGGGGATGTCGTACTTCTCCACCAGGTCGAAGATGGCGGGCACTTCCTGGTAGTTGAGGCGGCTGACGGTGAACCTGAGGCCCACCTTGAGTCCTGCCTCCTGGCAGTGGCGCACCCCGGCCATGGCCGCGGCGAAGGAACCCTTCTCGCCCCGGAACTTATCGTGGACGGCCTCGGTGCCGTCCAGGCTGATGCCCACGTAGGAAAGGCCCAGGTCCTTGAGGCGCCGGGCCAGGTCCCGGTCTATGAGGGTGCCGTTGGTGGAGATCACGGCCCGCATCCCGTGGGCCACGGTCCTGGCCACCAGGTCAAAGAGGTCCGGCCGCATCAAGGGCTCGCCGCCGGAGAACAGCACCACCGGCACGCCGAAATCCTTCAAATCCCGGAGCAGGGCCAGGCCTTCATCAAAGCTGAGTTCATCGGGGGCCCCGGTGGCGGTGGCCTGGGCGTAGCAATGGAGGCACTTGAGGTTGCACCGTTTGGTGACGTTCCACACCACCACCGGCTTCTTGTCGGCGGAGAACTGCAGGAGGTGGGAAGGCAGGTCCTGGGCCCGGCGGCCGCGGTAGCGAAGCACATCGCCGGCCTCCACCGCGCCGCAATAAAGCTTGGAAACTCCCACCATGTTTAATACCGTTTTCGGTTTTCGGTTTTCGGTAAAAATTGCTTAAGAGCCGTCTTTAGCCACCGGCTTGCACTTAATCACCTAGGTTCCCAAGTTATTTAGAAGCCTTATTTATTCCCCCTTTCCTAAAGGGGGGTTAGGGGGGATTTTTCTAAGCGCTTAAAATCCCCCTAAATCCCCCTTTTCCAAAGGGGGACTTTAGGCTTTCCAGATTTCGCGGGTTCTCTTAAATGCATAAGTTTTCGGAACCTTTGGCAATCGAACTGGCAGGTTTGCCGGATTAGATTAGGAAGGGAACATGTATAGGTATTACTCCCGGAAGAGGGTGGTCTGATAGTGGTCCCGGATCACCCGGTTGAGGTAGGTGTCCAGGTCGCAGATGGCGTCCCGGGTCAGGATGAAATGATCCTGGGAGGTGCGGTCCCGGACCAGCTTCAGGGCGTACTCCAGGTCTTTGGAAAGCTCCTGGCAGACGGCGTAGGCCGAGGTTTCCCGGGCCACGGCCTGGCGCAGGATTTCGTCCATGGCCTCGGCGTCGAAATGGAGGTGGATGCCGTGGTCGTCGTAGAAGCGGTCCTCAAAGCTGCGCACCTGTTCGTGGAGGCGGCCCATCTCTTCGAAGGCCGTTTTCAGGTCGCAGTCCCAGTGATGGTACTGGTCCACCATCAGCTCCACCCGGGTTTCGGTGAGCGGCAGCTGGTAGCGGTACTGCAGTTCCTTTTCCCGGCGCCAGATGGATTCCTTCAGGATTTCCCGCTCCCAGCGGCGGGCCTCTTGAAAGCGGGCCTTGAAATCCGGGTTGTCCGGCTGGGCCAGCAGCTTTTCCAACTCCTCCTGGGGGTGAGTCACCACTTCCAGGGTTACCACCAGCTCCTTGATACCCGTGGAGGGCAGCCGCTTCTCGTAATTGATGAGAACCCGCTCGATGACGCTCACCAATCCCCGGGCCCCGGTCTTCTCCAGGGCGGCCTGCTCCGCCAGTTTTCTCAGGGCCTCGTCTTCAAACTTGATGTCAATGCCGTAGGCCAGGAAGTCCCGTTTCTTGCTGGTGATGATGGGGTTGTTGGGGTTGCGCAGGATCTCATAGAGGTCGGCGGCGGTGAGCTCATCCAACACCGCGATGACCGGCAGACGGCCCACGAACTCCGATTCGAAGCCGTATTTGATCAGGTCTTCCGCATTCACCCGCTTCAGGAAGATGCGATCCTTGGTTTTGGAGGTTCGCTCACCCCGGAAGCCGATCTCCTGCTTGCTGAGGCGTTCTTTGACGATCTTCTCCAGGCCGTTGAAGGCGCCGCTGACGATGAACAGGATGTGGCGGGTGTTGAGGATACGCTTCTCCTTTTTGCCGGTGCGCCGGTAATGCTCGATGGCCTGAATCTGGGACACGGGGTCGTGGGCCACCTTCAGGTCCACTTCGGTCTCTTCCATGGGTTTGAGAAGAGCGCGCTGCACCCCGGAGCGGGAGACGTCCGGTCCTCCCCAGGCCTGGCCGGAGGAGGCGATCTTGTCGATTTCGTCGATATAGATGATGCCGTACTGGGCCAATTCCAGGTCGTCGTCGGCGGCGTACACCAGGTCCCGCACCAGGTCTTCCACGTCGCCGCCTACGTAGCCGGTCTCAGAGAACTTGGTGGCGTCCCCCTTGACGATGGGCACCCCGATTTTCTTGGCGATGAGCTTCACCAGGTAGGTCTTGCCCACTCCGGTGGGGCCGATGAGAATGATGTTGTTTTTGATGGACCCCACCCCGGGTTCGGGGTCGCGGCCCTGCTCCAGGGAATGGCGGATGCGGTTGAAGTGGGTGCAGACCTTGGTGGCCAGGATGCTTTTGGCCAGGTCCTGCTTGATGACATACTCATTTAGGTAGGACTCCAACTCCTCGGGCTTCAGGTCGAAGTTGATCTTGCTGAGTTTCCGGTCTTTGCCCTGGGCGTTGCCGTCCTTTTCAGGCTTGGCGATCCAATGGGGAGCCAGCACCTTGATGCGACTGCCGTACTTCTTGGTGAGGTAATCGCTCAGTTCTTTTTCCAGCTCTTTGGGATCGGGGATTTTATCCATAACCATTTAATCTTATAAGTTAAGTTAAAAATCGCAGGTTAATAATGATTAACTGCCACTTATAAGAAATTATAACCATCTCCGGAGGGAGTTGCAAGAGAGGGTCACGCCCGGCCTGGCCATTTCCCCGGTATGGCCTGGCTCGCAAACCTCACTGGGCCCGGACGGCGCCCCGACTGCAGGCCCCGGAGGACGGCTTGACTACCTGCCCTCGACCCTTACTTTTAATTTTAAAGGACTTGGGGAGCGGGAGACCGGGCGCCACAAAATTGACTCACCGCAGAGATTGGCATAATATCCGGACTGGCAGCATCCTCAATCAAGACTACCAGGCGGACCATGAGCAGTTCCTTTCTTAAAGAACTGGCCCAGGCCAAGCCCGATCCCGGCGGCGGCGCCGCCGCGGCTTACGGGGCCGGCCTGGCCCTGGCCTTGCTGGAGAAAGTGGTCAGGCTGGAGGCCAACCGCCGCCAACCGGACAACCGCCTGCGTCTCCGCTGGGAAGACACCCTGGAGCGGCTGCGCCGAATCTCAAAGACCATGGCCCGGCTTCAAGACGAGGACGTGCAGGCGTTTTTCAACCTGACCCGGTCCCGGGCCGCGGGCCGTGGCGGGGAACTGCTGGCCGCGGTGCGGGACGCCGTACTTTGCCCCTTGAAGATCATTCAGCAGGCCCAGGAAGCCTTGGCCCTGCTTGCCTGGGTGGGGGATAACTGCAAGAGGCACCTGGTATCCGACCTGCTGGTGGCCTGCGAGTTCCTGGGCGCGGCCCTGCTGGGCGCCTACCACATTGCCTGCGCCAACCTTCATCTGGTGCAAGACCTGGCGGAACGCCAAGCCCTGGCCCGGGAACTGGCCCGGGCCTGCCAGCCAGGCTGCGAGCTGTGGCAACGGGTGAAAGTGGAACTGGTGACCAGGGAACACCGCCTTGATCCTTGCGGCTGACAACCTGCAGGTGTTGCACCCCAGCGGTGGGGTCCGCCCTGCAAAACCTTGATCCCCAGCCCCTGCAGGAAATCGCCCGGCGCTTAGAGCAGGCCGGGGCCCAAATCCTGGATATCAACCCGGGCTATCTGGCTTACGGCGCGTCTGATAAAGCAGATGACTTGAGTTTCGGGTTTGAAGTTTGCTAGTAAAGATGTAAAATAATATCAGGATTTTGAATTGTTAGGGGCAAAGAAACCAATCAGGCCCTAAGTAACCAAAACCCAAAATGAGGTAAAATCCATACATCGACCTTTCGGCAATCTTACCGGCTTAAAGTCACATCAATACCGGCGGTTAGAAAGGCTGTACCGCCGCCGGGTGCCGCCGGCGGAACTCCTGACCCCCGAGCTGGCCCGGCAACTGGCGGAAATCACCCAGGACCTGCACCGGCAGGTGGGGGTGCTGCTCAATCGCCAGGGGTTCGTCACCCACGTCATCGTGGGGGACGCCAAAGGACTGCTAATCCCGCCGCTGCCCCGGGAACGCGGCGCCCGGGGCCGCCTCAAGGGTCTGCGGCTCATCCACACCCACCTGGGCCGCTTGCTTCTGAGCCGGGACGATTTCACCGACCTGGCCCTGCTGCGCCTGGACGCGGTGGCCGCCCTCACCGTGGCCGACGGCGGCCAGCCGGGCCCCATCCAGATGGCCCACCTTCTGCCCCAACCCTTGAACGGGCAGAGCTGGGGCGTCATCGAGGCCCGGCAGGCCGGCAGCCTGAACCTGGACTTCGAAGCCCTGGTGGCCTCCCTGGAAGAAGAATTCGCCCGGGTGGCCCAGGCCTCGGCTGACCGCGGCCGGGAGCGGGCCATCCTCATCGGGGTCACCGGGGCCAACCGGGAAGCGGCGGCGGATTCCATGGAGGAGCTGGTGGAACTGGCTTATTCCGCGGGCCTGGAAGTGGCCCAAACCATCATCCAGCGCCGCCCCCGCTTCGACCCCCGGTTCTTGATGGGAAAGGGTAAGCTCTCGGAGCTGGTCATTCAGGCCCTGCAGTCGGGGGCGGACCTGCTGGTCTTCGACGCCGAGCTCAGCCCTTCCCAGGTGCGCTCCATCACGGACTTCACCGAACTGAAAGTCATTGACCGCACCCAGCTCATCCTGGACCTCTTCGCCCAGCGGGCCCGCAGCCGGGAAGGCAAACTCCAGGTGGAGATGGCCCAGGTGAAGTACCTGCTGCCCCGGCTGGCGGGCAAAGGGGACGCCCTCTCCCGCCTCATGGGCGGCATCGGCGGCCGGGGCCCCGGCGAGTCCAAACTGGAGATGGATCGCCGGCGCCTCAGGGAGCGCCTGCACCGCCTCCAGGAAGAGCTGGCCAAAGTGCGGGCCGAAAGGCGGGAGCGCCGCCAGCCCCGCCGGCGCCTTAAACTGCCCATCCTCTCCATCATCGGCTACACCAACGCCGGGAAATCCACCCTGTTCAACGCCCTGACCCAGGCGGCGGTGACCGCCGAAGACCGGCTTTTCGCCACCCTGGACCCCACCAGCCGCCGCCTGCGTTTCCCCCGGGAGCGGGAAGCGATCGTCACCGACACCGTGGGGTTCATCAAGAGTCTTCCCCAAAACCTGCTGGAGGCCTTCAAGGCCACTCTGGAGGAGCTGGAGGAGGCGGACCTGCTTATCCACGTCATCGACCTGAGCAACCCCCGCTTCATGGAGCAGATGGCCGCGGTGGACGACATCCTGGCCTCTTTGGGGCTGCAGGACAAGCCGGTGCTGAAGGTGTTCAACAAGATGGACCGGGTGAGCGGCAACCTGGCGGCGCTGCAATGCCGGATTCATCAGGGGGTGGCCATTTCGGCCCTGAACCCGGAGACCCTGCCGCCCCTCACCGCCCACCTGGAGGCAAAAGTGGAGGAAGTGGTGGCCCGGGCCGGCGCCGCGCCGGCCACGACGCTGGAGTTCCAAGAGATGGTCTTTGAGTAACTTGAGAATGTTGAATATAAAATTTGGGAGAGGGGCCAGGGGCTTTTTAGTAAGCGGCCCCTGCCCGAATGGGCCTAGGACCCATTTTTACAAATCTGGGTCATTAGCCAAAGGCTAATGACCATCCCCCAACCCCATGCAGGGGGTTGGGAGGGGAGATTGAGGGGAGGGCGGGAGAATTGCCTTCCCCCGGCCCTCCCCTCAACCTAGTTTTTTAATAGCATAATCTTGGGGGCACGGCGGGCCGTGCCCCTTTTTATCTTTGGTGGGGCAGGCCTCCGCGCCTGGCAGTTTTTTAAAAAATATGAGGCGGGCACAGAGGCCCGCCCCAAAAAGTTTAAACATAACTGTTTGAGAATTATGTGGCACAGCCGCCCTCGGCTGTGAATAAATTCCTACTTAGCTTACGCCTGCCAGAGGCGGGGCTGGAATTGCAGGTTGGCGGAATTGATGGACGCCAGGGCCCAACCGCACCCGTGGGGCCCCAGGCCGGGGCCCGGGGCGGCCGGAGTCCCCTGGAGGGCCAGGGGCCGGGGCCAGGCCGTGGCTGGCAGGCCCTGGAGACATATGATCGGCCTCGCAAAGCCTGCTTTTTCCCCTCCCCCTTGAGGGGGGAGGGTCAGGGTGGGGGTGGAAAACTCCTCCTCCCCCCAGCCCCCTCCCGCCAGGGGAGGGGGAGATTCCTGCCCTAGCTTGGCAAAATTTGCCGATATACCTTCGTGCCGGTGCACATGGCCGTGGAGGCAAAAGACGTTTTGAAATCCAGCCAGGAGTTGCATAATCTCGGGCGCGTCCCCGGTCCACTGCTGCCAGGGGCGGAAGACCCTGGCCAGAGGGGCGTGGGACAGGACGACCAGGGGGGCGTCGGGGTTAAGGCGCGCCAGTTCCCGGGCCAGCCAGCGGCGGCCGGCTTCCCCCACGTTAAAACCCGGGCCTCCGGGGCCGGGGCACCAGGAGGTGTGCAGCCCCAATACCTGGATGCCGGTTTGCGGTTTGCGGTTTGCGGTTTTCGGTAAAAGATTTGAAAGATTCTGCCCGGAATAGTCCATAAAATTCCCCCTCTCCCCCCGCGGGGGAGAGGGTGGGGGTGAGGGGGATGGACCCCCTGGATAACGGCTGGCATTAAGGGTCTGGGAAAACCAGGGATCTCCGAAGAGGCGGCGCCAGGCGGCATTGGTGTCCGGCAGGCCGTCCCCCTCCCCCATGACCAGGAAAAGCGGCGCCGGGAGATCGGAAAGGATTTCTTGGCCCAGGGCCAGGGCCCGGGGGTCGGCCTGGTGCGCCAGGTCGCCGGCGAACAGCACCAGGTCGGGGGCGGGCGTCAGCGCCCGGATTTCCGCCACCGCCCGGGCCAGGGCCCGGGCCGCGGGGCGGCGGTCGTCGCCGTCTATCAGGTGCGCGTCCGCCAGCAGGGCCAGGCGCACTTCCCGGTCATTCCCCGCCACGGCCGTCCGGGGCCAGGAGAGCCGCCCCGCGGTCCAACCCGCGGCCAGCCCCCATCCCATCAGCCGCAAAAATTCCCGCCGGTTCATAATTAACTATCTTTTCCTCAAAGGGTTGGGAGGGGGGGTGGGGGAGGGCAGGGACGCAGGCGGGGACGCCTGCGCTACTGGTCCCTGGCCCTCGCCCACAAGCCATACAGCAACCAACTGTAGGGGCGGGTTTGAAACCCGCCCCTAATTTTTCTGGCCCTCCCTCACAAGCCAGCCGCAGGCTTTAGCCTGCGGCTGCACAGGCGGGACGCCTGTGCCACCAATTTATGCTGATGGATATTACAGCACCCCCTTGGTGGACGGGACGCCCTTGGCCCTCGGTTCCGGCTGGGTGGCCTGGTCCAGGGCCCGGCCGGCGGCCTTGAAGACGGCTTCCACGATGTGGTGGGTGTTCTCCCCGTAGGGCACGGTGATGTGCAGGGTCAGGCCGCCGTGGACGGTGACCGCCCGCCAGAACTCCTTCACCAGTTGGGGGTCCAGGGCGCAGGCGGCGCTGCCGGGCGGGTATTTCACCTCCAGGTGGAGAAAAGGGCGGTTGCTCAGGTCCACGGTCACCATGGCCAGGGCTTCGTCCATGGGGACCCGGGCCTCGCCGTAGCGGCGAAACCCGGAGCGCTGCTGCACGGCCTCCCTAAAGGCCTGGCCCAGGCAGATGCCGATGTCCTCCACGGTGTGGTGCTGGTCCACCTCCAGGTCGCCGCTGGCCGTCACCGTCAGGTCGAAATAGCCGTGCGCCGCGAACAGCGTCAGCATGTGGTCCAGGAAGGGGATGCCGGTGGCGATGGCGGCCTGGCCCCGGCCATCCAGTTCAAGTTCCAGCTCCACCTCCGTCTCTTTGGTGCGGCGGTGCACCTTGCTCTGCGGCGCCATGGCTGATAATCTCCTTTAACGGGTTGATGAAGCTCAGGCTCCTGGACCTGAACGTGGCAATGGCCGGCACTAGTGATTACTTAATAAGAATAGCGAGACCTTTGTAAAAGTATCAAGATCAATGTTATCGAGATTGGGAGGTATTATAATCCCCCCTGCCCCCCTTTAAGAAAGGGGGGTAATTAAGAATAATTTCTTAATAAATCATGGAAACCGATCTTAAGTCCCCCTTTTCTAAAGGGGGGTTTAGGGGGATTATAAACGCCTTCCTATTTCGACCAAGCCTTTTTCAGAGGTTTCGTAGCCAGCCGCGGTCAGTTTGCAGCTCTCAGCCCAGACTGCAGATGGGCTGGGGAGCCCGACGGCCCCCAGGTCATTATAATAAATCTTTCTGGCAAACACAGACAAATCTTTGTGGTAATATATCCGAAGAAGCAAGGCGCGACCAATGACGGATTGTTGAACCGGCCGTGGACCGACGCGCCCATGCGGTTAACGGTCATTCCGGGTGCGGGAAGAGCCAGGCGGTTTCTGCTGATTGAGACCATTTACTCCGTTCCGGGTGACCAGAACAACCAATTATTCAATGCCCTGCTGCCCCTTGATTCAAGGGCTGCGGTGCCCCGGGCGCCAATCTTTACGGCTGGCAAGCAGGGAATCAAGCAAAGGTGGATTTGTCATCAAAAATGAGTCAAAATCAAGGTTATCGGCAACTTCTCAAGGCAATGGGGTGGGTGGTGCTCTGGGCCGGGGCCATGGGGCTGCCGGGTTTTTGGCCGGTCCCCCTGGCGGCCGGGGCTCCTCCCAAGGTCTCCGTGACGGAAACGGTGCACGACTTCGGCAAAGTAGTGGAAGACCAGGCCCTGACCTATACCTTTATCATCAACAATAAAGGCGGGGGACCGTTGCAGATAGAGGACGTGGACCCGGACTGCGCCTGCACCGCGGCGGATTACGACCGCACCATCCCCCCGGGGGGCGAGGGCCGGCTCACCCTCACCATCAAGCCCTACTCGGTGATGCACCAGTTCAAAAAGAACACCCGGGTGCGGTTCAACGACCCGGAGGCTCCCCTGGTGGTCTTTATCCTCAAGGGCGAGGCCCAGCCCTTTATCGAGATTCAGCCCAGCCATATCATCAGGCTGCGCGGCGCCCCGGGAGACGACTTGCAGGCCCAGGTGCGCTTCACTTCGCATCTCGCCGGCCCCTGGAAGATCACGGAGGTGCGCAACAATATGCCGGACAAGATCGACGTCAGCCTGAAAACGGAAGTGCAGGACAAGGTCTACGTCCTGACCGTGAAGAACAGGCGCCGGGAAGCCGGGGCCTACGGCGGTCTGGTGGAGCTGTTTACCACTTCCAGGCAGCGACCCCGCCTCATCGTGCGGGTCTTCGGGGAACTCTATTTGCCTTCGGCGGGCAGACCGTAGAGCAGCAGCTCGTTGAGCAAGTGGACGGCGACAGAGCGGGCCGCCGCCCGCAGCAGGAGCTCCGCCTCCTTGGGGGCCGGAGGGCCCGGGTTGACCGGGGAGGCCAGGTGCACTCTGTCCTGGAAAGCGAACTCCGTTTTCCCGCCCCGGGTAATGGCCCCGGAAACCACCAGGTCGGCGCCGATCTGGCCGGTTAAGAATCTGAAGGAGACGCCGCGCAGGGCCACGTATTGGACTGTGCCCGAGAGGAGCGCCTCCCCCTGGGGGGCGATTTTGAGGCCATTGGCCTCCCAGGCCCGGGTCAGCTCGTCCTGAAAGATGGACTGAAACTCTTCGGGCGCGATGCCCTGGGCCTGCTCCACGGGGAAGGTCTGAATGGTATAGGCGACCCGGCTCGCTTCGAAGCCCGGGTCGCGGTAAGAAGCTGTGAGATACCGGCCGGGCTCAAGGACGATGCCCGCCGGCACCGCGGGCGCCAGGCGCGGCGCGCAACCCATCATCCAAGGCAACACCAGGGCCAGGCAAAGGCCCAAGGAGGGTAGAGACTTTTTAAACCACATGGCCATCAAGATTACCACAAAACCGTCATCCTCTGCCAAAAGATTTGACTCGGCATGTCAGACAAAGGAGGATTTATGGCAACCGAAGGCAAGATTACGTTATCGGTAATTAAGGCTGATGTGGGTGGCTGGGTGGGTCACAGCACCTGCCATCCGGACATGCTGGCCCTGGCCAGAAAGATCGTGCAAGGAGCGGTGGAGCGCGGCCTGTTGATCGATGGTCAGGTGCTCAACTGCGGCGACGACGTCGAGCTTATCATGACCCACCACCGGGGCGAAGAGGACTCGGAAATCCATCAGTTCGCCTGGAACACCTTTCTGGAGCTCACGGAGCTGGCCAAGCGCATGAAACTTTACGGGGCCGGCCAGGATATGCTGGGGGACGCCTTCTCCGGCAACGTCAAGGGCATGGGCCCGGGGGTGGCGGAGCTGCACTTCGTGGAGCGCAAGAGCGAGCCGGTCATCATCTTCATGGCCGACAAGACCTCCCCCGGGGCCTGGAACCTGCCCCTGTTCCGCATCTTCGGCGACCCCTTCACCACCGTGGGACTGGTCATCGACCCCAACATGCACCGGGGCTTCCGTTTCCGGGTGATCGACGCCATCGAACATAAGGAATGGATCCTGTCGTGTCCGGAAGACATGTACGACCTGCTGGTGTTGATCGGCACCCCGGGTCGCTACCTCATCGAGAACATTTATCGCAAAAAGGACAACGAGGTGGCGGCCGCGGCCTCTTCCCAGAAGCTGGGCCTCCTTGCCGGGCGCTACGTGGGCAAAGACGACCCGGTGATGATCGTCCGCTGCCAGTCGGGGTTCCCGGCGGTGGGCGAGGTCCTGGAACCCTTCGCCTTTCCCCACCTGGTGGAGGGCTGGATGCGGGGCTCGCACCACGGACCCCTGATGCCGGTGGCCTTTAAGGACGCCATTCCCAGCCGCTTTGACGGCCCGCCCCGGGTCATCGCCGCGGGCTACCAGCTTACCAACGGCAAACTGCTGGGGCCCTTGGACATGTTTGCGGACGTGGCCTTTGACGAGGTGCGCAAAGAAGCCAACCGGGTGGCCAACTACATGCGGCGCCACGGGCCCTTCGAGCCCCACCGCCTGGGCCTGCACGACATGGAATACACCACCCTGCCCCAGGTGATGGCCTTTATCTTCGAAAAATCGGCCATCCCCCGGCGCAGCGACCTGGAAGAGCAGCTCAAGAAGCTCTACCCCCACCTCCGGGAAGTGCGGGTGGTGGACCCGGGCCTCAAGGACCTGGGGGCCATCCAGAAGACCGTGGCCCGGGAGGGGGCCTATTACCTGGAAGAAATCACCCCGTCCGGCGCCAAGATCGGTCTCTCCGGCGGCAAGACCCTGTATTACCTGATAACCTACCTGGAGCCCGAGCGCCTCACCGGGCTGCATCTGTATCCCTTGACCCTGACGCCCATTCTCACCATGCCTGGACTAACGGCCAACGCCATGGTAGGAATGATGAGCACCAAGTACCCGGACGCCTCGGCCTACAACCTCCCCACCATCCCGGTAAGTTCGCAGGAGGAGTACGGGAAGCAGATGGCCGCCAACCCGGAGATGCTCAAGATCTACCGGGACATCTGGGAGGTGGATATCATGGTGCTGGGGGTGGGGTATCTCACGGGTCCCCTGCCGGGATTTCGGGCCCTGGCCCAGCAGGAGATGGGCCTCACCGCCGCGGACCTGGCGGCCAAAGGGAGTGGTGGCGGAGATCAATCATACTCCCATCGACGCCGAGGGCGAACCCATGCTGGACGGCAAGGACAAGGACCTGGCCAAACTCACCCGGCGGGTCATCGGGGTGGGGGCCTTGGAACTCCGGGAGCGGGCCGCCAGAGACGACCGCTACGTCATCGCGGTGGCCGGCGGCCTGGAAAAGAAGGAGGCCATCGGGGCCTGCCTCAAGGGCCGGTACTTCAACGTGCTGATCACCGACGCCTACGTGGCGGAAGCCCTGGTCCCTGACCCCTGAACCCTTTACTTCTCATGGGGGCGGATGGTAACATTCCGTAAAATTGCCCTGTGGGCCGCCAGCCTTCTGGGCATACTATTATTGGGCAGCCTGGGTTTCGTCTGGATCGAAGGCTGGAGCTTTTTCGACGCCCTGTACATGACGGTGACCACCCTGACCACCGTGGGCTACGGGGAGGTTCACCCCCTGAGCCGCGTGGGGCGCATTTACAACATGCTCCTGATCCTGGCCGGCATGGGGGTCATGCTCTACATCGTGGGCTCCCTGGCCCGGGTGGTGGTGGAAGGCGAAATCCGGGCAGCCCTGGGGAAACGAAAATTGCTGACGCGCATCAAGAGGCTCAAAGGCCACTACATCATCTGCGGTTTCGGCCGCATCGGCGAGATCATCGCCCGGCAGTTGAAGGAACGGGGCATCCCCCTGGTGGTGGTGGAAAGCAACCCCGAACACCTGTCGCGCCTGGAGGAGGCCGGTTATTCCTTTGTGGTGGGCGACGCCACCCGGGAAGAAGTCCTGCAGGAAGCCGGCATCGACCGGGCCTCGGGCCTGGTGGCGGTGGTGCATTCCGACGCCAGTAACGTCTATATCGTGCTGACGGCCCGCAGCCTCAACCCCAAGCTCTATATCGTGGCCCGGGCCGAGGAGCGGGGGGCCGAACAGAAACTGAAACGGGCCGGAGCCGACAAGGTGGAGTCCCCCTACGAGATCGGCGGCCGGAAAATGGCCTACACCATCCTCAGGCCCACGGTGACCACCTTCATCGAGTTGGCCATGGCGGAGGGGGTGGACCTGAGCATGGAGGAGGTGACGGTGGAGCCTACTTCGCCCCTAATCGGCCTGGCCCTGAAGGACTCCGGCATCCGCCGGGACCTGGACCTGATCGTGGTGGCCATCAAGCGGGCCGAGCGGGGAGATGCTGTACAATCCCGCCCCGGATACGCAGATTCAAGGAGAAGACACCCTGGTGGTCCTGGGGATGCGCCAGAACTTGGAAGCCCTGGAGAAACTGGTGCAGTAAGGGAGAAATAGCGGTCAGCGGTTAGCTATCGTCTTTCAGCCAAAGAAAAGGTTGAGAGGGAAAATGTAGGGTGGGCACAGCCCACCAGAATTAATAGATGCAGGTACCCAGGCAGAGCTTGGTCCGAAACGCCCGTTCCCAAGCAGGAGCTTGGAAACGAGTCATGCAGGCGTATTTTGGTAGGGCGGGCGTCCCCGCCCGCCACCGTCGCAATAATCCATAGGGCTCGTTTAGCGTGCCGATATTGGTGCATAAGATGCATCCCACCAAGATGCGGGAGGACGCCATGGCGCAAGCAGTCATGGGTCGCGGGGTGGCCGTAACCTTCCTGGGCCACGCGGCCTTCAAATTGACGGACGGCAAGGTTAACGTGCTCATCGACCCCTGGCTCAGCAACCCCGTCCTCAACACGCCGGTGGTGCAGGTGGGCCAAGTGGACATCATCCTGGTGACCCATGGCCATGGAGACCACGTGGGGGAAACGGTGGCGGTGGCCCAGGCCACCGGGGCCACGGTGGTGGCCATCCACGAGCTCTCGGTAATCCTGGCGGGGCAAGGGGCCCCCAAGGTCATCGGCATGAACAAGGGGGGAACCGTTGCGGTGGCCGGGTGCAAGGTCACCATGACCCAGGCGGTGCATTCATCTACTATGGAAGTGGCTGGTCACCAAGTGGCCGCCGGGGACCCCGGGGGCTTCGTGGTGCAGTTTCCCAACGGCTTTACCGCCTACCATGCCGGCGACACCGCGGTCTTCAAAGACATGGAGCTCATCCGGGAGCTGTACCACCCGGAGCTGGCCATGCTGCCCATCGGCAGCCACTACGTCATGAGTCCGGCGGAGGCGGCCCTGGCCTGCCGGCTGCTCAAGCCCCGCTGGGTGATTCCCATGCACTACGGCACCTTCCCGGTGCTCACCGGCACCCCGGAGGAGTTGATAAACCTGCTGAAAAACGAACCGGACATCAAGGTCATCGCTTTGAAGCCGGGAGAAACGGTGGAATAGCTGGGGGTCAGCGGTCAGCGGTCAGCGGTAAATTATTCGAGCGCTGGCAGAAAAGTCATTCCCGTAGGGGCGGGTTTCAAACCCGCCCCTACGAAGCCCAGGTGAGATGAGGGTGGCGCTGAAGCTTAAGGAGAGGTTGCCCAAGCAGAGCTTGGGCTGAAACTTGCGTTCCCAAGCAGGAGCTTGGGAACGATGAGAATAAATGGTTTTCTTGCTTGATTAGGCATATAGTCTTGCGTGTCCGGAACCTAATTGAAGCACAGGCGAGACGCCTGTGCCACCAAGAGAAACCAAAAACGTAAAACCAAAAACCCAAAACGGAGTTCCCTTTGCGCCGCAAGATGCGCTGGCAGGTTTATCCGGACTCGGAAGGGCTGGTGGGCGAGGTGAGCGCCCGCCACCGGTTGCCGCCGTTGGTGGCCCGCATCCTGCTGAACCGGGGTCTGAACGGAGCCGAGGAGATTCTGGCCTTTCTGGACCCCGCCCTGGAGCGCCTCTACCCACCTTTCGGACTCCCTGACATGGAGGCGGCCGCCACCCGCCTGGGCCTGGCGGTGCGCCACCAGGAAGCCGTGGCCGTTTACGGGGACTACGACGCCGACGGCCTCACCGCCGCCTGCCTGTTGCACCAGTTCCTGAGCGAACTGGGCCTTTCCTGCGCCACCCATGTTCCGGACCGCCTGCAGGAAGGCTACGGCCTCCGCATCGGGGCGCTGAAGGAGCTGGCCTCCCGGGCCCGCCTGCTGGTGACGGTGGACTGCGGCATCAGCGACACCGCCGAAGTGGCCTGGGCCCGGGAACACGGGCTGGAGGTCATCGTCACCGACCACCACGAAATCCCGCCGGAACTGCCGCCGGCCCTGGCGGTGGTCAACCCCAAACGGGGCGGCGGAGAGTACCCCTTCCGGGAGCTGGCCGGGGTGGGGGTGGCCCTGCTGCTGGCCCTGGCGGTGCGGGCCGAGCTCCGGGCCGAAGGCTGGTTCAACCAGCGGCCGGAGCCCAACCTCAAGAACTATCTGGACCTGGTGGCCTTGGGGACCGCGGCCGACGTGGTGCCGGTGCTGGGAGAGAACCGCATCCTGGTGAGCTCAGGGCCTCAGGGTGCTGGAGGCCAGCAGTCGCCCTGGCCTCGTCGCCCTCAAGGAAGTGGCGGGGTTGGAAGGCCAACCCATCTCCTACCGGGACCTGGTCTTCCGGCTGGCCCCCCGCCTCAACGCCGCGGGGCGCCTGGGCCAGGCCCGCTGCGCCCTGGAACTGCTCCTGAGCGACGACCTCAACCAGGCCCGGGTCCAGGCCGGCTACCTGCAAGATCTCAACCGGCAGCGCCAGGCCCTGGAGGGAGAGATGCTCAAGGAGGCCGGGGCCCTGATCCGCCGGCAAGGCCTGCAAAAACGGCCGGTGATGGTGCTGGCCCGGGAAGGCTGGCACCCCGGCGTTTTGGGGATCGTGGCCGCCCGGCTCTCCGAGGAATATTACCGGCCCGTGGCCCTGGTGAGCCTGGCGAACGGCGTCGGCCGGGGCTCAGCCCGCTCCATCGAGGGCTTCCACCTTTTCCGGGGGCTGCACGCCTGCCGGGAGGTCCTCAGGCGCTACGGGGGGCACCAGGCGGCCGCGGGATTCGAACTGGCAGCCGAGCAGGTAGCCGCCTTGCAGGAGGGCCTGGAGCAGGCCTTCCAGGAGCAGCTAGGCGCCGAGCCTCCCCGGCCCACCCTCAAGGTGGACGCCAGGGTGAACCTGGGGGACCTGGATCACAATTTTTTCCGGCACCTGGAGAGCCTGCGCCCCTTCGGTCCCGGGAACCCAGCCCCGGTCTTCACCTGTGCCGGGGTTGATTGCCTGGGGTCCAGGGTGGTGGGCGACCGGCACCTCAAGGTGCAACTGGCCCAGAGCGGCCGGGTGCTGGAGGCCATCGCCTTCGACCTGGCGCGCCACCACCCGCTCAGTGGCAACCTGGAAGTGGCCCTCAGCACCCGACTCTCCTACTACCAGGGCCGCACCTCGCCGGAACTGCGACTCCTGGACTGGGGCCGGCCGTAAAGAAGTTGGGGGAGGGGGCAAAGGGCTTTTTCGTAAGTGCCCTTTCCCCCTCCCCCAAACCCCCACCCCCAATCCCTTATGGGAAATTTTAAAGCCGGGGAAGTCGGTGCAAAGCACCGCCTTCCCCGGCATCCTTATGGGGGTTGGGAGGGGAGTTTGAGGGGAGGGCAGGGGCCGTCGGCCCCTGGCCCTCCCCTCAATTCTACTTTCCTCCCATCTCAGCCAGCAAGCGGTGGGCTTCCCGGCGGTCGTCCTCCAGGCCCTGGGGATGGATGGCGTGTTTGGTGGCGCTGATGACCCGCTCCAGTTCCTGGCGGGCCTGGGCCGGCTGGTTCAGGCGGAGCAGGGTTTGGGCGAGATAAAGGTGGTTGGTGCTGTTTTCCGGGGCCAGGCGCACCGCGGCGCTGAGGTGTTCCAGGGATTTTTGCAGGTCCCCCACCGAAAAGGGTGGCCTGGGAGCCTGGTAGTAGATGCGGCCCAGGACCCGGTGGGCTCCGGCCTGGTCATAGGTCTCGTCCAGGGCAACGGCGCGTTTCAGCTCCTCCAGGATGCGGGGCAGGAGTTTGCGGCCCTGCAGCTTGCCGCTAGTGTCGGCCAGGCCGCAAAGATTGAGGGCCTGCCAGTATGGGCCCTCCACCCCGGCGGGCTTCTCCTTTAAGAGCTGCTCGGCATACTTCAGGCCCTTTTCGTAGTAGCCTCGCCGCTGGCCCTGGGGGGCCAGGTCTCCCAGAACGAAGCAGGCCTGGGCCAGCCTCATCAGCAAAGGGGCCCGGGGGGACTGGGAGGCGGCCAGCATGCCTTCGTAAGCGGCCAGGGCCTTCTGGGCCCGGGCCAAGTCCAAGCCGGGAGAACTGAAGAGACAGTCTATTTCGGCCAATTGGGCGTCAGCGGCCGCGCCCACCGCCGGCACCGCCAGGGTCAGGATAAGGAGGGCCAGGATTAGGAGGCGACAACCAAATTTAGTTTTTAGATTGTTGCAGGTGAAAAATGAGTAAAGGGTCATGGCGGAACCGGGTATCCTTGTTTAGAATTACGGAACTTGCCCGGTAGTATAAACCCCCTGATCGATAATTGCCACTGCGCCGGGGACGGCAATCCAGGTTTCCGACCAAGCTGCGGCCAACTTCCCGATAAGCGCTTGCCCGGTTGCCGTTTCTGTGATAGAGGTTTTAAAAAGCCACGCGCCTTGGAGGAGTTAGAAATGGCTGGGATAAACAAGGTTATTCTGGTGGGGAATTTGGGGGCCGACCCCGAGGTGCGTTACACTGCCGACGGCACCGCGGTGTGCAAGTTCAACATAGCCACCACCGAAAGGTATAAGGACCGGCAGGGCACTATGCAGGAACGCACCGAATGGCACCGGGTAGTGGCCTGGCGCAAGCTGGCGGAGATTTGCGGGCAATACCTCGCCAAAGGCAAACAGATTTACGTCGAAGGCAAGATCCGTAACAATACCTGGGAAAAAGACGGGGTCAAACAATACTCTTACGAGATCGTGGCCGACACCATGCAGATGCTGGGCGGCGCGGGCCGCGGTCAGGAACGGGAGCCGGAGCCGCCTTTTGAGCCGCCGGCGGGGGGCGTCCAGGAGGACGATATTCCGTTTTAAGGCAGGGGTCGGGGCCAGGGGTCAGGGGCTAACAATCAAGCGCCAACCACCAAACGCTGACAACTGACTACTGGGAACTGTTTTGAAAAACCGGCGGGCCCTGAGGGAGCAAATCCTCGCCTGTTTGCGGGCTGGCAACTTCCCGGCCCTGGCGGCATTGGCCGGGCGGGAACCTGGGGTGTCGGCGCAGTTGCTCCGGTTCTTCTATGAGCCCGGCGCCTTGCTGCACTGGCGGGCCCTGGAAGGCCTGGGGCATGTGGCCGCGGCTCACCCGGCTCAGGTGCAGAAGGTCATCGGCCGGCTTCTGTGGCTGCTGAACGAAGATTCGGGCAGCTTCGGCTGGGGGGCGGCCGCGGCCTTGGGGGAGATCGGCCGGCATCAGATCTCCCTGATAAAAGAGATCGTTCCCATGTTTAACGGCTTCCTGGAAGAGGCCTTCTCCCGGGGGCCAGCGCTCTGGGGGCTGGGAAGGCTGGGGGAGGCCCACCCGGAACTGCTGGCAGGAGCCTTGCCCCTCATCGAAGCGTCCCTTGGCGACGCCGATCCCCAGGTGCGGGCCTGGGCCGCCTGGTGCCTGGGCAAGGCCCGGGTTGGGGAGGCGGCGGCGCTCCAGGCCTTGCTGGCAGATGACAGCCCCGTCAGGCTTTACGATGGGGGGGAATTGCACGAAACCACGGTGGGGCGGGTGGCCCGGGACGCCCTGGATTCCCTGGAGCAAGCAAGTTAACGGGCCGGAAATCCGAGCCAAACCAATTCACTGGGCGCCCGCCGCAGATCTAAATCGCCAAGAAAGGAAGACAACATGTTTTTATTGATTGTGGGTTTCGTCGTTGGAGTATTCGTGGGCTATAAATACCCCCAGCAGGTTGACCAGGTGATGGAGTCCATTAAAAAGCTGTTCAACGATCTCAAGAACATGATCAGCAAGAAGGAGAACCCTCCTCAAGGTTAAACCGCAGAACCCGGCGGTAAGGGCAAGACCCTTGCCGCGCTTCATCTCGAGCTTGCCGCGTCGCCCCCATGGGGATTAAAAGGTCAAGAGCTTTAAGGGTGGTGGGCGCGCCCGCTGGCAGGACTGCCTTTTCGCCGTTTCAGGGTCTCAGGGCGATCACCGCGCCCTGGCGGCCGGTGGTGCGGTCCCGGCGGTAGGAGTAAAAATCCCGGCCGCGGCAGCGGGTGCAGAGCCCCGCGACCTCGATATGAGCCGGGTTGAGACCGGCCGCGGTTAGCTGGTCCCGGCTAAGCCTCCAGAGGTCGAAGTACGTGGGCTGCACCTGGTAGGGCCAGAATTGGGGGGGAAATTCCTGGCGAAAATTGCGGAACTCGGCGCAGCAGGGGCCCAGGCTGGGTCCGATGGCGGCGCGCAGCTCCCGGGGCCGGGAGCCGAAGATCTCCCGGAGGCGGCCCACCGCCCGGCCCAGGATGTTCTGGACCTGGCCCCGCCAGCCGCAATGGACGTTGGCCGCCACCCGGCAGACCGGGTCATAGAGCATCACCGCCTGGCAATCCGCTTGCTTGATGAGAAGGCCGGTGCCATGCTGCGCGGTGAAGAGCATATCCACTGCGGGGATCTCCGGAGGGGCCTGGGGATTGCCGACGATCACCGCCTCCCGGCCACCGTGCACCTGGGTGGCGCCGGCCAGGGAATCCAGTCGCAGGGCCTGCTGCACCCGGCGCCGGTTGGCCGCCACCGCCTCCGGGTCGTCGCCCACGGCAAAACTCAAGTTGAGGCTGCGGTAGGCTCCGGTGCTCACCCCGCCCCGGCGGGTGAAAAAGGCGTGGACCACTTCGGGAAAGGCCGCCAGCAAGGGGCTGCGGTAAGCGGACAGGCCCCCCGTCTCTTCCAGATGCCATACCGTCATGAAGCTCTCCTCAATGCCTCAATTTAGCATACCCGGAAGCCGGTTTCGAGCTTCGGGACGGGGGGCGGACCCAGAAAATAAGACCCCTTCGAGATGATAGCACAAGGCAATAGTGGTGGGCGCAAGCCCAAAAAGCAAGTCGGTGAAGCGGCTGGCCCTGGCCGCCACCAGAGCAATTACCTGATTCAGATCAGTAGTGTCCGGCAAGGTTTTTGCTAAGCCTGGGTAGCCAATTGGGGATAAAATTCGCTCATACCAGGCAGTTCATTATGGGTATCGGACCGATACCGCCGGGTTGCCGGAAACCGACAGGAAAGACCCTAAAATTCCCTCTCCCCTTCAAGGGGAGAGGGTTAGGGTGAGGGGTGAAAGGTGTTACCCCCCCCTCACCCCAGCCCTCTCCCCCCGTAAACGGGGGGAGAGGGAGAGATTCGTTTCGGCCGATCATGTCCCAAGAAACAGTGCGGGATCGCCAGAGCACAGACATTCATGGTTTTGCCGTAAACCGGTAAATTTCTACCGAACACTACCTGATTCAGATGTTTTTCGGAGGTCTTAAATTGAGGCCTCTGAAAGATTCAAAATCGCCATCCGCCAAGCTTTCAGTAAAGGGCACGGCACGCCGTGCCCCTACGGTAATATCCTGATTTTGATAGGTTTATTAAATGTAGGGGAAGCCACGACCCTCCAAGATTGCTAGCCAACTAATTTTTAGGCCGAAGGTTTTGAGTAGAATTAATCACTTCGCAGGGCGTTCCAATTGGAAGCAAGAACAGGGCGCTCCTTGAATCCGGACCTGGTGAACCCACGGAAAGTCTCTACAGGCCCTTTCGAGGCGGCGCCTTCTTGGGTATACTTTCCGGTATCGTCTGATCCTGGGAGGAAAGTCGCTTGGCTGGGAAAAGTTTGGTGATCGTCCAGCACCTGGATTGGGAGGGGCCGGGGCTGCATCTGGTAAGTGCCCTCCAGGAAGCCGGCGTCGACTTCCGGGTGGTGGAAGCCTGGCGTGAACCCCTGCCGCCGCTGGCTTCCCTGGCGGGTCTCATCGTCTTGGGGGGCTCCCCCAACGTGGATGAAGAGAAGGAGTTTCCCTACCTGGTCCCTTTGAAAGCGGCCATCCGGGAAACCATCGCCGGGGGCAAGGCCTACCTGGGTTTTTGCCTGGGCCACCAGTTGCTGGGGCACGTGTTGGGCTGCCGGGTGGGGCCGCTGCCCCAAAAATCGGTGGGGTTCATCACCGGCGAGTTGACCCCGGCAGGCAAGACGCACCCCGCCTTTGCGGGCCTGCCTTCGCCGCTGACCCTCTTTAAATGGCATGGCCAGGGAGTGCTGCCGCCGCTGCCACCGGGGGTGGAGATCCTGGCCAGATCGGAGGCCGCGCCGGTGGAGGCCCTGGGGCTCGCCGGCAATCCTAGGGTGGTGGGGCTGCAGTTCGACAACCACGCCGGGCCCCCGGATGTGGCCAGGTGGCTGGAGCACGACCGCGACTGGGCCCTCTCCGGCAGCGGGGCGGACTCCGAGGCCGTCTTAGCCGAAGCGAAGCGCCGGGAGGCGGAACTGGGCCGGGAGTTCCACCGCTTTATGAGAAATTTTTTGCGACTGGCCCTGGCTTGAGTTCATGGTTAGGGTGGCGCCCAGGGGCGCCCGCCTGCCCTGCAAACTGCCGCAAATCCGCCTCCTTTTTTAAAGCTCTCTCAGGCGGCCTCCAATAATTGGCACCGGAATTGAATTACCCAGAGCGAACGACAGCTGCCCTGGGGGTTAGAGATGAAGCGGAACAAGCGGACCGAGAAAGTGGCCCACGAAAGCTTGACCCGGCTCACCGAACATATCCTGACCAAGATGGGCCCGGAGGGCGCCGCCATCCGCCAGCGGCTGCGGCGGTTCTATCGGGAGCGGGCCGTCAGCAAGACGGCCCCGTGTGAGCCGGAGCGGGAAGCGCCGGGTTAACCGCAAAGCCTTTACCACGATCCTGCCGCGAGGCCTACATGGAGCGGCCCAAGTCTGGGTATTAAAGGCCGCAAGTCTAGACTTATGCCTGCCGCTGGTGGAATTCCCGGGCTTAAGTTCCCCCCCCAAAGTACTAACATTATCTATTGACTGGACCTGCGGGGGTGTTTATAGTGGGGGCAATTTTAAAGCAACAAGGGTGGCGCATGGCCTGGCTGCACCTGCTAATTGTGCTGGGGATTTTTTCGATGGGCTGCGGGGAACAGATTCTCTTTCAGCGCTTTGAAAAGGGCATGTGGTCCAATTACATCCACCTCAACGAGTTAAAGACGGGCATGGCCACCGCGGAGGTGGTGGGCATCATGGGCCCGCCGGGGATCCGGGAAGAAGGGGATTACCGCGGCGGCCGCTACGTCATCTATTTTTACCTGACTCACAGCATGGATTTTCCTGACAGCGACACGGTGCGCAACGGCTTTACCCCCCTGGTCTTCAAAAACGACCGCCTGGTGGGCATCGGCAGGCGGGACTATCGCATGGCCGTGGACCGGCCGGAACAGGATGGGGCTCCCAATCTGCCCTGGAAGCGAACCCAGTGAGACGGAAAGCGCCCGGCAGATAGGCAATCCTTGAAACTTACAAGGGATGGTTCTATAAGGCGGCAAGGTATCCTTGCCGCATTTCTTTTTTTATACCAGTTATTTTTCCCCGGCTGTCCAGTTGTAGGGCGCGTCTTAGGCGCCAATTCCACTAGGGGCGAAGCGGAGCTTCGCAAGCAAGTTAAGTTCGCAAGCAGGAGCTTGGGAACGAGAGGATTGGGGTATTTTCAAAGCAGTTATTTGTTCCTCAAGGGGAACAGCTGGGGGCGGCTGTTCCCCATTTTATTTTTTCCTTGGGGCAACCCAGGGGTAAGGGATGGCTATCCGGCGTCAATGCCGGCGAGACCCCGGTGCCTCAAAGAGGATTCTTTAAAAGACTTTTCTGGTCGGATAAAAAACCATAACCCGGTTTAAGCGGCCTTTTCTCCCGCCAGCTGGCCGCAGGCCGCGGCAATCTCCTGTCCCCGACTCTCCCTGATTAGAACCGTGTAATTGGCCTCCCGCAGGATGTCCTGAAACTCGAGGACCCGGTCCTCCGGAGGGGGCCCAAATGGCAGTTGCGGGTGGGGGTTGAAGGGGATGAGGTTGATTTTGCACCGGAAGCCCCGGAGCAGCCGGGCCAGCAGCCGGGCTTGGTGGGGGGCGTCGTTGACCCCGTCCATGAGGACATAAGCAAAGGTGATGCGGCGGTGCCGAGGCAGCGGAAAGGCCCGGCAGGCCTGCAAAAGTTCCGGCAAGGGGTAGCGGCGGTTCACGGGCATGAGCCGGCTGCGGGTCTCGTCGTCCGGGGCGTTGAGGGAAACGGTAAGGTTGGCCCGGGCCTCCAAACCCAGGCGGGGGATGAAGGGGGCCAGCCCCACGGTGGACACGGTGAGGCGCCGGTAAGAGAAGTTGAGCCCCCAGGGCGCGGTGATCATGGTAATGGCCCGCACCAGGGCGGCAAAATTGGCCAAAGGCTCTCCCATGCCCATGAACACCAGGTTGGTGAGGGGGCGTCCGGCGGGGGCCTCCGGGCGCACCGCCATAATTTGCCCGACGATCTCCCCGGCCGTCAGGTTGCGGATCAGGCCCTTTCGGGCGGTGAGGCAAAAGCGGCAAGCCTGGGCGCACCCCACCTGGGTGGAGAGGCACAGGGTGGAGTGGTCTTCCTCCGGGATGAGGACGGATTCCACCAGATTGCCGTCGGCCAGGGCAAAAAGGTATTTCCGGGTGCCGTCCCCACTCTCTTGGGTCTGCTCCACCGGGAGGCGGGCGATTAAGGCCCGGCGGGCCAGCTCCTGGCGGAAGGGCCGGGCCATATCCGTCATCGACTCAAAATCGTGGGCCCCTTTGTAGACCCACCTGAGCACCTGAAGGGCGCGGTAGGCTGGCTGGCCCCAGTCGGCCATGAGCTTTTGCAGCTCCGGCAGGGTGAATTCGTTGAGTTGAATGAGGTCGGTCATGGGGGTGAAGCAGTCAGCAGTCAGCAATTAGCTGACAGCCGATATGGGCGGCGTTTCATAAGTCTGGGAAAGTTACCAATGGAGTTGGCTGCAATCAAGTAGCTCTCAGGGTTGATTGATTTTGGTTTTACTAATAGCCGGAAGGGATGCGGATATTCTCCTAACTACCCACTGCTCGGCCCTACTGCCCCTTGGCCCTTTCCAGGGCTTCCTGACTGGATTTACAGGCAATGCACATGGTGGTGACGGGCCGGGCGATGAGACGCTTCTCGTTGATCTCGTTGCCGCAAAGTTCACAATAACCGTAGGTGCCGGCGTCGATGCGCTCCAGGGCTTCCCGGATCTTGGTGATCAATCTCCGCTCCCGGTCCCGGATGCGCAGGGTGAAATTGCGGTCGGTTTCTAGGCTAGCCCGGTCCGTGGGGTCAGGGAAAGGTGCGAGCGTGCCGGTCATGTCGTTCCTGGTCTTGTCGGCTTCGCCCAGGATTTCGTCGAGACGTTCATGTAAGAGATTGCGGAAAAACTCCAGACGTTCCGGTTCCATCACTCAACTCCCGCTTGCCCGAATTGGCTCAAGGATTCTCGGGAGACCTCGGCGCGGCGGTAATCGCCGCTGGCGCCCCCACTCTTTTCTAATAATAGCAGGTCTTTTATGATTAGGCCACGGTCCACCGCCTTGCACATGTCATAGATGGTGAGAGCGGCCACGGCCGCGGCGGTGAGCGCCTCCATTTCCACGCCGGTGCGGGCATAAGTCCTGACCCTGGCCTGGATGGTCACGGCCCAGTGTTCCGGCTCCGGGGTGAAATTGATGTCCACGCCGGTGAGCGGCAGGGGATGGCACAAAGGGATGAGCTGGGAGGTGTTTTTGGCGGCCATGATCCCGGCCAGCCGGGCCGCGGCCCACACATCCCCCTTGGGCAGGCTTCCGGCCATCAGCAGGGGATAGACCTTGGGGCCCACCACCACCCGGCAGGCTGCTGCGGCCTGGCGCAGCGTCACGGCTTTGTCCGCCACGTCCACCATCTTGAGCTGCCCGGTTTCATCCAAATGGGTAAAGTCACTCATAACCGGCTTCGCCAAACTGGTCCCGTTCCAGACGGGCCAGCTCCTCCAGCAGCGCCCGCTGCTCGGGGCTTAAGTTTTGCGGGGTGGTCACCACCACCTCGTTGACCTGATCCCCCGGGGGCTGGTGGGGGTCGCCGTTGGCCCCGACTCCCGGGAACCGGAAGACCCAGCCGGTCTGGGTGCCCTGGGGCAGGTGAAAGGTCTGGTAGCCCTCCAGGGTGGGAATCCGGATGGTCCCGCCCAGGGCGGCTTCGGCAAAAGAGACCGGTATCCGACAGTGAATATCGTTGCCCACCCGGGTGAAGAAGTCATGGGGAGCCACGTGGATGACGATTTCCAGGTTGCCCGGGGGCCCGTTCTGAAAGCCTTCCCCGCCTTCCCCGTTGATGCGCAAACGGGCGCCGTCTTCGGTCCCGGGAGGGATGCGGAAACGGTACTCCCGGGTCACCGGCTGACAGCCGGCGCCGCAGCAGTGCTGGCAGGCCTGGGAGACGATTTTGCCTCGCCCCCCGCAGCGAGAGCACAGGGGTCCGTAGCGCAGCAGGCCCGGCCCCCCGAAACGGCGGCCCCGGCCCTGGCAGTCGGGGCAGGGCTGGTAACCGCTGCCGGCAGCCAAACCGGTGCCACGGCAATGCTGGCAGTCCAGGGGTCGGTCCACCCGGATCTCCGCTTCCATCCCCCGGATGGCCCCGGCGAAGGGGATTTCCAGGTCGTAACGGAAGTTGGCTCCGACGGAGCGCTGCAAGGGTGAGCTGGCCCGGGAGATGCCGAAGAACTCCTCGAACAGGCCTTCCCGGTCGGTAAATCGGGGACGCCGGTAATTCTGGGGGGCCGGGCGCTTTCTGGTCTTGGCCGACTGGATGGCTTCGAAGGCTTCCACCACCTGCCGGAAATGGGCCGCGGCTTCGGGATCGTCCGGATTGCGGTCCGGATGGTACTGCATGGCCAGGACCCGGTAGCGGCGGCGCACTTCCTCCAGGCTGCTGCGGGGTGAAACTCCTAAAATGCGGTAATAATCCAGGGCCGACATAATTAAGCTTCTAAGGACTCGGCACCCAGGCCGGCGATGAGGCCGGCCACCATGGCGGTCTTGTCCGGGTCTCCGGCCAGCTCATAGGCGCGGCGGGCAAAGTGGAACTTCTCCAGGGCCAGGGCCCGATCCGCCACCGTGCGCCAGACTTCCGGGTCGTGGGTTTTGCTCAGGCGGCCCAGCAAATAGGCGTCGCCGGTCTCCAGACAGTGGGCCTTGATCTTTTCCAGCCCGTCGGCAACGTTGCCCTTCTGGAAGAATTCCAGGGCGTCTTCCCACCAGCCCAGGGAGAAGAACTTTTCCCCGTAGTCGCGGCACAGCTCCGGGGCCAGCTCCTTGTCGTTGAGGAGCCGCCTTTTCTTCAGGCAGTTGGGAACCCCGGGGGGCAATCCTTTGGACGTCTCAGGCGGCATATAATGCTCGTTAACCGGTCTATTTTTATTTTATAGAATATCTCTAAAACTATGTAAACCGTAATTTTCTTGGGGCTGAAGGGTGGCGGGGAGGGGGAAATTATTGACTTTCCCGCGCTCTTTGGGTATGGTAAACACGTTTGCCGGTTTTACCCAATTATTTCGGGCGCTTCAGGGGCTGACGCCCGTTAGGCCACCGCGCTTCGCTAAGGGTTGCAGGGGACGCGGACCCGAAAGGGCAGCCTGGGGCCCGCGCCTCGGCGCCTGCATAAGTGATCAATGATTAAACGGATACTGGAGCGCTTCCGGCAGGACCGCGGCCTGCATAAGGCCACGGTGCGCGTCGATTTCTTTCCCCAGGACCAGGTAGCCCCCCACATCTACTGGTACCACAGCCAGGACCCCGAAAGCGAAACCGTGCCTCTGGTGCTCTTCGTTTATGCCCGCATCCTTTATGAACTTGCCGAATTGAACGAGACCCGGGTAGCCCGGGAGCTCATCGGATTTCTGGAGCAGGTCTGCAACCGGGTGCAGGAGGGGGCTGGGCGCGGCAAGCGGCCCCGTCTGCCTTTGGGGAAGTTGCGCCTGGTGGCCGAACCCGCCGAGGCGCCTTTACGCACCTACCGGGCCGAGTTTTACCAGCTCCAGGGAGGCGGGTACCGCCTGGAATTCCAGGGCGCCCTGGGAAAAGAGAGCTTTTATCTCCCCGCCACCTTCCTGGCCCTGCTGCAATCCTGCCTGGACAGCCTGGGCGACGGGGCCATTATACAGCTGGCCCGGGCCCTGGTCCGGCTGCACGCCTACTACCGCTACCGCCGGGACTTCTGGGACGGGGGCGCCCTGGCCTCCGGGCCGGTCTTTGCCCTGGGTACCGAGGAGCTCAAGCCCGAAGAGGTCACCCCGGAGGTTTGAAGGTCCTGTTCTGGGTTATCCTCCGTCCGCCTTTATACGAAGTTGCCGCAACCAGGTCCCACTACCAGCTTTTTTAATTTTTTAAGCCTTTTCAGAATCGGTACTATGCGGAGATGCGCTGCAGCAAACTGGCCTTGATGCGGTCGAACTCCTCGGGGCTGATGACGCCTTCGTCCCGGAGCTTGATGAACTCCTCCAGCTCCTCCCGCAGGCGTTCCGGCGGCAGGAAGGCAGGGGCCGCGGCCTCCACCGCTTCAGCCTCCAGGGCGTAGGGGCTCTCCAGAGCCAGGGGCTGGGGCCGGGCCGCGGGCAGGGCTTGGCCCAGGCGGTCCTGGCCCCGGTAGCGCAGGGTGAGGACCCCGTTCATCAGGGAGATTTCCACGTCTTTGCCGTCCCTGGTGGCTTCCCGCATCAAGTCCTGGAATTCGTCGCTCTGGGCCGCCATCTTGGTCTTAAACTGACCCCAGCGGCGGTAGACCCTCCAGACGAGCCAGGCGCACAGGAGCGCGAAACCCGCAAAGATCCAGGCGCTGAACCCCAGGACCCCGGTGAGCCACACCAGGGCCACGATGAGGATAAAGGGGATGGCGATCAAAAAGAGCAGGAGGGTGTAAAAGTTGGCCAGATTGCCCCAGGACGACACCGCGGCGTCCGGGGAATCAGATTTTATTTTGGAGAAGAATTTTCGCATTTTAAAAACCTGTTTTCGGTTTTCGGTTTTCTGTTTTCTGTGAGAGACCCGAAGGGCAAGGCCTTAATTACATGATTTAATAAATACGGTTACGTTCTCAACCCCCCCCCTCACCCTAACCCTCTCCCCCCGCCAGCAGGCGGGAGAGGGAATGATGCGGTTTCCCGGCTTCATAAACTTGACCGGATTAACGAACCGATGTACTAAGGCCACACCGCTTTCTTGTTCTTCAAATCATAACAAAAAACAGAAAACAAAAAACAGAAAACTAAAGACTGTTTCTGGGACAAAGCAATACGACACCGGGTTCACACCGCCTGGAAAAAGGCCCGATAGGCCTTAAAAGTCATGTAAAGGTCGGCCTTGGAAGCCACCTCAAAGGGGGAATGCATGGATAAAAGCGGCGTGCCGCAGTCGATGATTTCCATGCCGTGAACGGCCAGGTACTTGGCGATGGTGCCGCCGCCGCCTTCGTCCACTTTGCCCAATTGCCCCGCCTGCCAGACGACCCCGTTTTCCTGGAAGATCTTTCGGAGCCAGGCCACGTATTCGGCGTTGGCGTCGCTGGTGTAGTACTTGCCGCCGCTGCCGCCGTACTTGCTGAAGGCCACCCCGTAGCCCAAGCGGGCGGCGTTGCGCTTTTCGTGGACCTCGGGGTAGTCCGGGTCCAGGGCGCCGGTGACGTCCCCGGAAAGGGCCTTGGAGGCCATGAGGACGCGGCGCCGGGCCAGGGGGCTTTCTCCGGCCCGCTCCAGCAGCAGTTCCACGATCTCTTCCAGCAGGCAGCACTTGGCGGAGGTGTTGCCGTCGGAGCCCGTCTCCTCCTTGTCGTAGAACAGGGCCAGGCAGGTGTATTCCGGCTCGGCGGTCTGAAGGATGGCCGCCAGGGCGGCGTAGGAGCAGGACCGGTCATCCTGTCCGTAGCCCCCCACCAGGGAGCGGTCCCAACCCAGGTCCCGGGCGGGGCCCGCGGGCACCAACTCCAGCTCGGCGCTGACGAAGTCCTCCTCCCGGATGCCGTACCGGTCCTCCAGATGCTTCAGGAGATAGAGTTTGAAGCGCTCCTTGGTGTCGGCGTCCCCCATGGGCAGGGAGCCCACCAGGACGTTGAGTTTTTCGCCCTCGAAGGCCTCGGTCACCTTTTTGTCCATCTGGGCCTTACGGGCCAGATGGGGCAGGAGGTCCAAAACCGTGAAGACCGGGTCGCCGGGGTCTTCGCCTATTTTTAACTCGACCCGGCGGCCGTCGGCCTTGAGGACCACCCCGTGGATAGCCAGGGGCCGGGCCAGCCACTGGTATTTCTTGATGCCGCCGTAATACTGGGTCTTCAGAAAGGCGAGGTCCGTGTCTTCGTACAGGGGGTACTGCTTCAGGTCCAGGCGGGGGGAGTCGATGTGGGAGGCCACCAGCCGCAGGCCCTCGGTGAGGGGCCGCCGGCCCTGCAACGCCAGGATGATGGTCTTGCCTCTATAAGCATAGTAAGTGCGAGGTCCGGTGCTGCCGTTGAGGAGCTCCACAAAGCCCCGGTCCCGGGCCTGGGCCTCGATTTCGTTCACCGCCTCCCTTTCCGTTTTGGCCCGGTCCAGAAAGGCCTTGTAGTCTTCGCCGTAGGCAAAGATGGCGGCGCGCTGGTCCTGGTCCGCCTGGTCCCACACCAACTTAGGGGTTATGGTGAGGCGGTCCCGCAGTTGCTGGATCTCGTCCTTCTCCTTGGCTTCCATATCGGGGTCATCCTCCGAAGGTTTCAAAGGTTGGAATTACGAATTTGATAACCGTGTTTATGGAATCATACGCCAAAGACTAGAATATATAAACTACATCCTTAGCCAGATAACTCAAAAAGCCGATAAGAGCTCCGCCAAGCACGAGCCAAAACGAATTCAGGCTTGAGTTTTGAATAGGCCAAGGTGCTGATTAAGCTATGGGAGCAAACCGAATGAGGAAAGCCGCCCAGAGCACTCCTAAATAATAAGAGATGATCACGTCACTGGGCCAGTGCGCCCCCAAGGCGACCCGGGCAACCCACCCGAGAATCAGCAGGGCCCCGCACCCAATCAACAGGCCGGTGCGCCGCGCCCCGGAACTCTTCAGCGCGGCCAGAACTGCCAGAAAGCCGAAAGTAGCGGCATACCTCAGGGCAAAAAGGGAAGGGAAGCTAGAGCCCGGAAGTGGTCGAAACACGTGCACCAGTTCCGGGGAAGGCCGCGGCCGGGCAATTACCGGACCTAGCCATTTTCCCAGGGCCAACATCCCCACAAGGCTGAGGATGGAGATAAGCGCGGCGCGCCATCCGGCCAGGGCCCAGGAAAGGGCAAAGATAAACGCCACTATAAAGAGGATCCAAGGGAATTCGGCCGTCCGCGAGACATCTTCGGCCCAATTCAGGTTTGGGGGGACCAGGGATTGCACCAACCTTTCTACCGCCACGTCTCCGGGGAAGTAGGCATAATATTTCTCGGCCAGCGTGACTAAGGCGGCAATAATGAATAACCCTATCCATACGGGATAGTTGGTACGCATCGTTCTTTTCTCCCTTGGTATGTCATGCGCCGCTCGGGAAGCCTATTTTCTTTTAAAAATTAAGGTTTATTATCAGTGGTTCAAGGTGGAGAAAAAAATGTGAAGATATGGCGCAGGGCTTACGGAGTTGACCGGACAAAGGAAGGTAAAATTTGGTTGCCTCCTTACAGGTCACAGGTTTCCGAAAAATTTCCCCAGGAGGCAATTATAAACATGTAATGAAGTATGGATCTTGATTTTGGAATAAGCCAATAATAAAGAACCTGAAATTTAGGCGCAGACAACCGGAGACATCCGGGTCGGCAGGTAGAATAGCTTGACTTGGCAAGGGAAACTTAATAAATTTATCTGATGAATCGCCAATTGCGAGAGTGGCGGAACTGGCAGACGCACTGGATTTAGGGTCCAGCGGGTTACCGTGGGGGTTCGAGTCCCCCCTCTCGCACACCTCGGCGGGGGAGAAAACGGGCTGGGGATTTATTTAGTCCCACCTGTTCCATAATTAACCTAGAGCGAGTTGAACCGATGACCGAAAGTGCTTTGCAGGTGGAGATCGAGAATCTCAGCGACATAAAACGGAAATTGCGTATCGTGGTGCCCTCCGCGGAGGTGAACCAGGAAGTGGAACGGGCTTACCGGGAATTGGGCAAAAAGGCCAAAGTCAAAGGCTTCCGGCCGGGAAAGGTGCCCCGCTCCATCCTGGAGATGTATTACGGCAAACAGGTGGAACAGGAGGTCTCTGATTCCCTGGTGCGCCGCTCTCTGGGGGAGATTCTCAGGGAAAAGGAGCTGGAGCCCGTCAACCTGAGCTGGCCGGAACCGCCGCCCCAGCCGGTGGCCGGAGAGGATTACCACTACAGCGTGGAGTTGGAAGTCAACCCGGAATTTAGGGTGGAGGATTATAAGGGTCTGAGCCTCAAGGCCCCGCCGGTGGCGGTGGCCGATGAAGAGGTGGAGGCCCGGGTGGATGAGATCCGCCAGGGCAACGCCCTCCTCAAGCCGCCGGCCGAGGCGCGGCCCGTCCAGGAAGGCGACTTCGTGGTCCTGGATTACCAGTCCTACTTTGCCGGACAGCCGGTGCAAGGGGGCAAGGCGGAAGGCACCTACGTGGAGGTGGGCCGCGGCAAATTCAACGAAGAGTTCGAGCGCAACCTCATGGGCCTGCAGGAGGGCGCCGAAGCCCGCTTCGAGGTGGCCCTGCCCGATGACTTCACCAACCCCTTGCTGGCCGGCAAGGTGGTGGAGTTCCGGGTGAAGGTCCACGAAGTCAAGGAAAAGGTGGTCCCGGACCTGGACGACGCCTTTGCCCAGGCCCTGGGTGGAAATTTTCAGACAGTTGCCGACTTGCGCCAGGCCGTGCGAGAGGATATTATTAAGGTACGGGAAAGGGAGCGTCAGGCCCTGCTGGAAAACGAGGCCATGGACCAGCTGTTGGCCCGGCATCAATTTGAGATGCCGCCCACCCTCCTGGCCCAGGAGCAGGAAAGCCTCCTGCGGGAGCAGTGGGAGCGCCTGTCCCAGTACGGGGTCAACCCGTCCCAAATGGAACCCACCAAGATGGTGGAGGCCTTGAAACCCCTGGCCGAGCGCCGGGTGCGCATCAAGCTGGTGCTGGAGCGCATCGCCCTCCAGGAAGGCTTCACGGTGGACGACGCCGAAGTGGAGGCCGCCCTGGCCCGCATCGCAGTCAGAAGCGGCAAGGATGTGGCCGAAGCGCGCAAATTCTATCAGGAGCACGACCTGATGGGGGCCTTGCGGCGGCAGTTGCGGGATGAGAAGACCATGAAATTTTTGCTGGACAACGCTTCGGTGGAAACGGGCCCCGCGGCCACAGCCGAAGAGAAGGAATAAGGATGCAATTGATTCCCATAGTGGTGGAGCAGAGCAGCCGGGGCGAGCGGGCTTATGACATCTATTCCCGCTCTGCTCAAAGACCGGATCATTTTTCTGGGTTCGGCCATCAATGACGACGTGGCCAACCTGGTCATCGCCCAGTTGTTGTTTCTGGAGGCCGAGGACCCGGACAAGGAAATCAATTTCTACATCAACTCGCCGGGGGGACTGGTGACCGCGGGCATGGCCATCTACGACACCATGCAGTACATCAAGTCCCCGGTGGCCACCCTGTGCATGGGGCAGGCGGCGTCCATGGCCGCCCTGCTGCTGGCCGCGGGAGATCCGGGCAAAAGGTTTACCCTGCCCCACGCCCGCATCCTGATCCACCAGCCCCTGGGCGGGTTTCAGGGGCAGGCCACCGACGTGGACATCCAGGCCCGGGAAATCCTGCGCCTGCGGGAAGAGTTGAATCAGATCATGGCCAACCACACGGGCCAGTCCATTGAACGAATCAACCACGACACCGAGCGGGATTTTTATATGTCAGGCATCCAGGCCAAGGAATACGGCCTGATTGACGCCGTCATCACCCAGAGGGAGGCGGGGCGACCTTTTCCCCGGCATCTGGAGTAAGGCATAAGACGAACTTGAAGAGATGGCCGCCGCTGCCGATATATCATAAGGGCTCAAAAGGCGGCGGAGAGTAATGAGCCAAACCCGGGGCATCAAGGAGCCCTGGTTTGGGGAGGTTGAAATATATGAGCAAACGCGGTATCGATAAGACTGCCGACCTTTTGTGTTCCTTTTGCGGCAAAAGCCAGGGGGAGGTGAAGAAACTCATCGCCGGCCCCGGGGTCTATATCTGCGATGAATGCATCGAGTTGTGCAACGACATCATCGCCGAAGAATACGAAAAGGATGAGGCCAAACACGCCCGGCTGTCCATTCCGGAGCCGGCCAGCATCAAGAAGCAGATCGACGAGTACGTCATCGGCCAGGAACGGGCCAAGAAGATCCTGTCGGTGGCGGTCTACAACCATTACAAGCGCATCAACGCCGGGGTGGACCTGGACGGGGTGGAGCTCCAGAAGAGCAACATCCTGCTGGTCGGCCCCACCGGCTCGGGCAAGACCCTGCTGGCCCAGACCCTGGCCCGCATCCTCAACGTGCCCTTCACCATCGCCGACGCCACCACCCTGACCGAAGCGGGCTACGTGGGCGAGGACGTGGAAAACATCATCCTCAACCTGCTGCAGGTGGCGGACTACGACGTGGACAAGGCCTCCCGGGGCATCGTCTACATCGACGAAGTGGACAAGATCGCCCGGAAGACCGATTCCCCCTCCATCACCCGGGACGTTTCCGGCGAAGGCGTGCAGCAGGCGCTCTTGAAGATCATCGAGGGCACCATGGCCTCCGTGCCCCCCAAGGGGGGGCGCAAGCACCCCCAGCAGGAGTTCATCAAGGTGGACACCACCAACATCCTGTTCATCTGCGGGGGCGCCTTCAACGGCCTGGAGGACATCATCGGCGCCCGCATCGGCCGCAAGGCCATGGGCTTTGGGGCCGACATCCAGAGCCGGTCCCAGCGGCCCCTGGGGGAGATCCTGATCCAGGTGCAGCCTCCGGACCTGCTGAAGTTCGGGCTCATCCCCGAATTTGTGGGCCGGCTGCCGGTCATCGCCACCCTGGACGAACTCAGCGAAGACGCCCTGGTGCGCATCCTGAAGGAGCCCAGGAACGCCCTGGTGAAGCAGTACCAGAAGCTGCTGGAACTGGACCGGGTGAGCCTCAAGTTCACCGACGACGCCCTGGTGGCGGTGGCCCGGGAAGCCCTGAAGCGCAAGTCCGGGGCCCGGGGCCTCCGGGCCATCCTGGAGCGGGCCATGCTGGACCTGATGTACGAGCTGCCTTCCTTGAAAGACGTGCAGGAGTGCCTGATCAACGAAGACTTCATCCTCAAGCACGCGGCGCCCATTTACACCTATCGAGACGCTGAAGAAGACTCCTGGGATAAACCAGGGATGGTGGTGCAGCAATGATCTTCCGATTGCCCAGGTCCCGCGGGAGCTGGGGAGGGAGAGAGGCGAAATATGCTAACGGTCCCCATGTTGCCCTTAAGAGACATCGTCATCTTTCCCCACATGGTGGTGCCGCTGTTCATCGGCCGGGAGCGCTCCATCCATGCCCTGGAATATGCCATGGGGCAGGAGAAATACATCCTGCTCTGCACCCAGAAAGACCCCCGGAAAGACGAGCCCCGGGAGTCCGAAGTGCACCGGGTGGGGACCCTGGCCTCCATCCTGCAGCTCTTGAGGCTGCCGGACGGCACCGTCAAGGTGCTGGTGGAGGGCAAAGGTCGGGCCACCGTGCGCCAGTTCCTGCCCATGTCACAATTCTTCCAGGTGGAGGCGGAGGAGCTCCCGGAGTCCTGGGAGATCACCCCCGAGACCGAAGCCCTGCGCCGGGCCGTGGTGACCGGCTTCGAGACCTACGCCAAGCTGAACAAGAAGGTGCCCCAGGAGGCCCTACAGACCGTAACCGGCCTGGATGACCCGGGCCGCCTGGCGGATATCGTGGCCGGGCACCTGTCCATCAAGGCCGAAGAAAAGCAGGCGCTGCTGGAAAACCTGGACGCCAACCGCCGCCTGGAAAGCATCCTCTCCCTGGTCAACCGGGAAAACGAAATCCTCCAGATCGAATCCCGCATCAAGAACCGGGTCAAGAAGCAGATGGAGAAGACCCAGCGGGAGTACTACCTCAACGAGCAGATGCGGGCCATCCAGAAGGAGATGGGCGAAAAGGAGGATTTGAAGGGCGAAATTCAGGAACTGGAGCGCCGCATCCGTCGCAAGAAGATGAGCGCCGAGGCCACCGCCAAGGTGAAGCACGAGCTCAAAAAGCTCAAGCTCATGAGCCCCATGTCCGCGGAGGCCACCGTCTCCCGCAACTACATCGACTGGCTCCTCTCCCTGCCCTGGTACGAGCGCACCAAGGACAAACGCAACCTGGAAGAGGCCGAGCAGATCCTCCACGAAGACCATTACGGCCTGGACAAACCCAAGGAGCGCATCCTGGAGCATCTGGCGGTGCAGACCCTGGTGAAGAAGATGAAGGGCCCCATCCTCTGCCTGGTGGGTCCGCCGGGGGTGGGCAAGACCTCCCTGGCCAAGTCCGTGGCCCGGGCCCTGGGACGCAACTTCGTGCGCTTGTCCCTGGGCGGCGTCCGGGACGAGGCGGAGATCCGCGGCCACCGGCGCACCTACATCGGGGCCCTGCCCGGGAAGATCATGCAGTCCCTGAAGAAGGCCAAGACTAACAACCCGGTCTTCTGCCTGGATGAAGTGGACAAGATGAGCACCGACTTCCGGGGCGACCCGTCGGCCGCCCTCCTGGAGGTCCTGGACCCGGAGCAGAACTTCGCCTTCAACGACCACTACCTGGACGTGGACTACGATCTGTCCGAAGTCATGTTCATCACCACGGCCAACAACCTTTATTCCATCCCGCCGCCCTTGCAGGACCGCATGGAGATCATCCGCCTGCCGGGCTATACCGAGGTGGAAAAACTGCACATCGCCGAGCAGTTCCTGATTCCCAAGCAGTGCACCGCCAACGGGCTGAGCCGGGAGAACATCCAGTTTTCGGAAAACGCCATCCTCACCATCATCCAGCAGTACACCCGGGAAGCCGGGGTGCGGAACCTGGAGCGGGAGATCGCCTCCATCAGCCGGAAGGTGGCCCGGGAAGTGGCCGCCAAGGGCCAGGACCATCTGGTGAAGGTCAGCACCCAGGCCGTGCCCAAGTACCTGGGGGTGCCCAAGTTCCGCTTCGGCCGCACCGAGGAGTCCGACGAGATCGGTCTCACCACCGGGCTGGCCTGGACGGAGTTCGGCGGCGAACTCCTGCAGACCGAAGTGGTGGTCCTGCCCGGGCGGGGAAAATTGCTCATCACCGGGAAACTGGGGGAAGTGATGCAGGAATCCGCCCAGGCGGCCCTGAGCTACGTGCGCTCCAAGGCCGAAAACCTGGGGCTCCCCAAGGAGTTCTACCGCACCATCGACATCCACGTGCACGTGCCGGAAGGCGCCATCCCCAAGGACGGGCCGTCCGCGGGCATCACCATCGCCACCAGCATCGTCTCGGCGCTGCTGAAGCTTCCGGTGAAGCGGGACGTGGCCATGACCGGGGAGATCACCCTCCGGGGCCGGGTCCTGCCCATCGGCGGCCTCAAGGAAAAGATCATGGCGGCCCACCGCCACCAGATCAAGACGGTGCTCATCCCCCGGGATAACGAAAAGGATATCAAGGAGATTCCCAACCGCATCCTCAAGGCGGTGGAACTGGTGTCCGTGGACCACATGGACGAGGTGCTGAGACGGGCCCTGGTCGTGGACGACCCCGAGAGCCTGTTCAAGGCGGTGCCGCCGCCGGTGCCCCCGGAGTCGGTCTATCTGCCCGCCGCGGAGCAGCCCGCGGAGATCCAGGCGCACTGAGGTCGATGAGCAGTGAGCGGGAAGCAGTGGTGCAGTAAGCGGAGCGGGGCCAGGGATATTAATCAGAGCTTAAATAGTTTCCTTCCCTTAACTCCCTCCCCCTTGAGGGGGAGAGGGTTGGGGTGGAGGTGAAAGTAATCTGTTTCCCGCCCTATTAATATTAAAAGCCAACTGCTCACCGCTAACTGCTCTGCTTACTTTCCCTCTTGACAGCAGGGCCGCCATAAGCGAGTATTACCGGGGCGGGCGGATAGCTCAGCTGGGAGAGCATCGGCCTTACAAGCCGGGGGTCACAGGTTCGAGCCCTGTTCCGCCTACCAGTTTTTAGTTCAAAGTTCAAGGTTCAAAGTTCAAGGTTCTAGTTCCAAATTTTAGCGCAGTTAACTTCGAACTTTCAAATTTGAACTTATCAGCCAGTTGTGGTTCAAGGTTCAAATTTGGTCTTGAGTTTTGGCGCAGTCAACTTTGAACTTTCAACTTTGAACTTTGAACTTATTCCTCGGGGGCGTAGTTCAGTTGGTTAGAACGCCGGCCTGTCACGCCGGAGGTCGCGAGTTCGAGTCTCGTCGTCCCCGCCATCTGGGAAAGACTGGGCCAGCCTAATGCTGGCCCATTTATTTTAATCACTGGCAGATGCGGTTTAGAATTTAAACTCGTGGAAAGGGTCCCAAGCGATAACTAAGGACATCTCCAGCTAAGACTGCAAGCCTAATTGCCGGTAAAGAGGCTAACTCTTGGCCAAGAAAAAGAAACCCCCACCCCAGCAAAGGCCCGGCCCGGTCTCTCCCAAGAGTCTTGTTGCCCGGGATTACACCTGGGGGCTCATAATCCTCATTTTACTGGGGGCCATTGCGCTGCGGGTTCATCTGCTGGACGTCCCCCTCCAGCGAGATGAAGGGGAGTATGCCTATGCCGGGCAGTTGCTCCTCCAAGGGTTTCTGCCTTACACCAAGGTTTATAATATGAAGATGCCGGGCATCTATGGAGCCTACGCCCTGATGATGGCAATCTTGGGCCAAACCATCACCGGAATTCATCTGGGACTTCTGCTGTTAAATCTGGCCACCATCATATTTTTATTTTTGTTGGGGAGGCAACTCTTAGACCGAACGACCGGAGTAATCGCTGCGGCCAGCTTTGCCGTGCTGTCAGTGGGTCAGAGTGTGGAAGGAGTGTTTGCCAACGCCGAACATTTTGTCATCCTGCCGGCAGTGGCCGGAATGTTGATTTTGCTGCGCGCCGCCGATTCCCGCCGGCGCCTGTCGCTTTTCTTAAGTGGCCTCCTGTTTGGTCTGGCATTTTTGATGAAGCAGCATGGGGCCGCCTTCATCGCCTTTGCAGTACTTTACCTGATATATCAAGGGTGCCGGGCTCAACCCGTCAGCCTTAAGCCCCTCCTCGGCAATATCCTCGTCTTGCTGGCCGGCGCGGCCTTGCCTTTTACTTTGACCTGTCTGTTTTTTCTCGCAGGGGGCATCTTTGATAAGTTCTGGTTTTGGACTTTTATTTATGCCCGGGAATATGTCTCATTGGGTTCCCCTGCCCAAGGATGGATGATTTTTATTTATAACCTACGTCCTATTGTTTCCTCTGCTCCGCTTCTCTGGGTGCTGGCAGGGTGGGGGGTGTTAGCCCTCTTTATTGATCATAAAGCAAAACAACGGCTTTTCTTTACCGGCACCCTGGTGATTTTCTCTTTTCTCGCCATCACTCCAGGCCTTTATTTTCGACCGCACTACTTTGTGCTGCTCCTTCCGGCTATTTCGCTGGTAATCGGGGTTGGCATCAGCTCCATGGGGAGGCTGCTTGCCCGAGTAAGTCAAAGCGCGGCGAAGATACTCCCGATTTTCGTCATCCTTTTCGCCCTGTTGTATTCAGTGTACAACCAGCGCCTCTTTCTATTCGAGGTCGATCCCACTATGGCCTCCCGCTTGACTTACGACCGAAACCCCTTTCCCGAATCTCTTAAAATCGCCCAATACCTGAAGGAGCGCACTTCAACAGAAGACACCATTGCCGTAGTGGGTTCGGAACCTCAAATTTACTTTTATGCCCACCGCCGCGCCGCCACCGGATATATCTATACCTATCCCTTAATGGAATTCCACCCTTATGCGGAGAGAATGCAACAGGAGATGATCCGGGAAATAGAAGCATCCCGGCCGGCGTACCTGGTCTTTGTGAATATTCAGCCTTCCTGGTGGGTAGTAAGACCTGAGTCGTCGTTGTTTATATTTTCCTGGTTTCGAAAGTACAGCAAGGAATTTTACGATTGCGTGGGAGTGATTGACATCGTCTCCCTTAACCACACTGAATACCATTGGGGTGAGTCTTCCAAAGGATACCAGGTGAGCTCGCCCAGTGTTTATGTGTATAAGAGAAAACCCTAATAAGGGGCCCATCGGTTCAAAGCCCCAGGCCCCGATGCGGATAATAAATCATCCTAAGATTTTTATTTTCAAAGGCATTGTGCTGGCGCCGGGGCCGGCCGGGGCGCTTGGAGGGCCGAGAGTTGGAGTCTCATCGTCCCCGCCATTGAAAAATCCAGGGGTTGGGCCATGGAGCCCAACCCCTTTCTCTTTTGGTCCAGTCCATTCCCAGCCTCAAATAAAAATCACCTCACCAATAAGACTTGTATGGCAGGCGGCTTACTAACGTATGAGCGCCGCCAATGCCACAACCGGTGGCGCCACAGGTGGTTTCGGTTGCTAGGTCGAGGGTAATGGCGAGATGGTTGCTTGTTTGGTGCCGACCAGACATAAGTAAACCACCCGCAGCGGCAGGTGGGGAAATCGCTGGGCCAGGAGGTTGGCCAGCAGAATCATGGCCAGCACTCCGGAAACGATGACCGCATTGACTTCCCAGGTGTTCCCCAGGACCACCGAGGCCTTGCTGATATTTTGCACTTCCAGCAACAAGAAGGCCGCTCCCAAAAAGAAGAAGTGCCAGTGCGAGCGGCTCCAAGTGGAAACCAGGTCTGAAAGAGCCAAATATTTATGGCATCGCAGGAGAAGAAGAACCATCAGGCAGGCCAGGAGATAGTAAAGTAGGGGAATGCTGGGACCCTGGAGATAAATATAAGGCCAGTCATCGGAGGTGATTTTAGTGGTGAAGGGCAGGGCCAAGGGAAACTGCTGTTGCAATTTTTCGATGAGCGCGGCCAATCTCTGGTTGTTGGCGATTTGCCTTTTGGCGGTGACCAGGTCTCCCGCGATAAAAAGGACTCCCCCCCAACCGTAATCGGTGACTGGTATGCGAAAATAGATGGGCTCTTCGCCAAACACTTCCCGCAAGACTTTAGCCATACGATCGGCAATAAAGGGTTTTTGGGCCTCAAAACTCAACACGATGATGCCGCCGTCAGCCAGCAAGGATTTGGCCCGGGCGATGCTCTCCTTAGTATAGACATAGTGATCCAGGCGAGCATTCGTCATGGAGGTGGTGGTATGCGAATCCAAGAGTCCGAACGAAATAACGTCGTAACGCTCCTGGCAGGTAGCAAAGAAGGAACGGGCGTCATCATTGACCAGTTGGACCGCAGGGGAGGCGTAGGGCCTTTCGGGATGATGACGTTTACCCAGAGAAATGATGGCTGGATCGATTTCCACCGCAGTGATCTGTTTGACTCCGTGGCGCAATGCCCCGGCTGCATCATTTCCGGTTCCGGCTCCAACGATTAAAAATTTCCGGGGATTGGGATGCAGGAGCAAGGGAATGTCATACTGGCTCAGAGCGCGCATCTCCGGGGGAAAGCGCCCAGGATCCGACTGAACGTGAGTTTCGCTCAAGTCGATCATGGCCTGGTAGCCAGCGTTATTTACATTGACCAGGTAATCACCGACTTCCCCATGCTGTCTATCAGGGTGTTTGAGGACCAATTTTTGATAAGGAGACCAGATTACCTCCAGAGCGCCCGGTTCCCACCCCGCAAAATAGGAGAGGATTATTATCCCGGCTAACAAACCACAATTGAGCTTCCAGAGGCGGCCAGTCTTGCTGAGAAAAAAGAAGGTGAGCACTCCCAGAACTAAAAACCAGGTGAGCGGAGGTTGGTACCAGATGCTTAGCAAGACAAAAAGCCAGGTGCCCACCAAACTTCCCGCGACATTGACCGAGTATGCCCAGATGGTTTTGGGATGCTCATCCATTAACCGTCCCAGGATTCGACCGATGGGCACGAAGATATCTAAGAGCAGGGCCATCAGAAGATAAGTTATCCCCAAGCCCAGGATTGCGAATACTATAGTAAGCCAGGGGCTGGAGGTTACGGTGTAATGCCAGATAAAAAAGTCCCCCAACGCACTCAACATCTGGGTCGTACTTCCCAAGCCGGACTTGGTCATGGGAATAGCTAACAGCAAGACCAAAACCAAAAGCGGCAGGAGCATATTCCGCATGATGATGGGCTTTCGACTGGTGAAGCAACCCATTCCCAATCCCAGGAAGCATACGACCAACACCGTGTTTTGCAGATAGGCGAATATCCGTATCTCTGTACCTATCCAGCGAATGAGCAACATTTCTAAAAAAAGGCCCAAAACGCTGATCAAAAAAATGGCCCAGGTTATATTAAACGGAACCTGGAAATCACTCTGGTCGCTTGCTAAATTTTGATCAACCATGGCGTGCGCCCAGAAAGGCAATAATCCTAAAAATCGGGGACGAGGATACTACGAGCCCGCTATAATGCCGCATGGATTCATCATGGAGACTTTTTCTAAGGCTCACCATAAGTTTTTCCCTTATGGCGGCGTGATCAGGTTGTTGGGAACCATGTGACTATACTCCTATAAGGATTCTGCAGGCCACAATCGGGAGAACCCTGAAATCGTCATCAGGAAAGTCCCGACCGTTGGATTTTTTACCTCATAAGCGGCGCGCCCTTTTGGCGGAAGTGCGCAAATATTTTTGTCTGAAAGACATTCCGAGTCAACAGAAATCCTCGAAACTGGCGAGATCTGCGCTAGATATCGGCAGTTTGAAATGCATTGTAAAGTTTGGAATAGGTTCGTCGCATGGGTCTCGATGCAGGTCGCTTCTCGTCATTACCGCCATCCGGAAGGTCCGGGGGTTGCCAAAGGTTCGGCCCCCCAGCTTTCAGGCCTTCCCCCCAAATTCCCATTGCGATAACAGCCTTGAAGAGAATATATTTTCATTCCAGGGAGGCCTTGCGCTCGCCATTCATCCTGGCAGGTATCGAGCCTGCCCCGACTAAATCTGATAGCAACTCTAAATTAATTGAATAAGGGTAATTTGCCGCAATCACAGGAGAATGAAGTGTATTTGGATGCCGCCATTGAAACCTTGAAACCCGATCAGTTGCACGAGCTGCAACTCCGGCGCCTGCGGGAGACTATCAGCCGGGCCGGGCGGAGCCCCTTTTACGGCCTGCGGCTTAAAGAAGCCGGGGTTAGCGGCGAGAGCCTGAAATCCCTGGAAGATATCCGCCGGGTGCCTTTCACCACCAAGGACGACCTCAGGGCCCGGGGCCGAGAGATGCTCACCGTGCCCCTCGCCGACATGGTGCGCCTCCACGCCTCCTCGGGCACCACCGGCCGGGCCACCGTCATCTACTACACCATGCAGGACATCGCCACCTGGGCGGACCTGGTGGCCCGCTCCCTGTACATGACCGGCCTGCGCCCCGGCGACGTCTTTCAGAACATGATGGGCTACGGGCTGTTCACCGGGGGCCTGGGCTTCCACTACGGCGCCGAGCGCTTAGGCGCCCTCACCATCCCGGCGGGGGCCGGCAACAGTGTCCGCCAGGTCCAACTCATGCAGCAGTTCGGCACCACCGCAATTCACATCATCCCCAGCTACGCCCTCTATCTCCTGAACACCTTTGCCAAGTTGGGGGTGGACCCCCGGGAATTGCCCCTGAGGTTGGCCTTCATCGGGGCGGAGCCCCATTCCGAGGACATGCGCCGGCGCCTCGAGGCCGCTTACGACCTCAAGGCCTACAACTCCTACGGGCTCTCGGAGATGAACGGTCCCGGCGTGGCCTTCGAGTGCCCGGAGCAAAACGGCATGCACGTCTGGGAAGACTCCTTTCTGCTGGAGGTGGTGGACCCCCGGACCCTCACGCCCGTAACTCCGGGAGAAGTGGGGGAGCTGGTCTTCACCAACCTCACCCGCCAGGGCATGCCGCTTCTGCGCTACCGCACCCGGGACCTGGCCTCGTATGATCCCGCCCCCTGCCCCTGCGGCCGCAGCTTTAAGCGCCTCTCCCGCATCCAGGGCAGGAGCGACGACATGCTCATCGTCAAAGGGGTCAACATCTTCCCTCTGCAGATCGACCAGGTGCTCATGGCCATGCCGGAGGTGGGGACCCACTACCTGGTGGAGCTGACCCGGGAAAACTTCAACGACGTGATGCACGTCAAGGTGGAGGTGCAGCAGAACTTCTTCCAGGAGGACCTGCGGTTTCTCAAGCAGCTGCAGAAACGCATCACCGAGGCCCTGAAGAGCGAACTGCTGGTGACCCCGCTGGTGGAGCTGGTGGAGCCCAACACCCTGCCCCGCAGCGAAGGCAAGGCCCAGCGGGTGGTGGACCGGCGCACTTGAGATCAGGATTGCGGGAAGGGGAGGGTCCTGGAACCCCTGCCGGCCAATTTGAGAAAATGGCAGTTGGCGCCCGGCGTCTTTGGATTTGTCTATAAAATTAAGTAAGATGCCTTGGGAACTGGCACCAAGATGGAGTCAGGCAATTTTATCTTGGAAAAAAGTTATTTCTGGGTCAGGCTGGCTTATAATTGTCAACGGTATTATGTAGAGATTTTGATGGTTGATCCTTTTGATGGTTGATCCTTATTGTTAATTGCCATTTCCCAGCGCTTTGTCATGGTAAGCAGAGACATTAAAACTACTGCCACAGTGCCCCCGACAATAACCCCAACAATAAAGGTTACAACCGCCACCCAATTCATCACGACCCCCCCTCGTGAACAATTTTACAGATTAATTTACAATGAACCTTCCGACTGAGGCTGTCAATTAGGGAATCCCTAATAGACCAAGGGGAAAACCCTATTTCTCGCGTAGGTAAAAATACTTATTGAATTTTAAGGGTATAGACAAATTTATATGCATAAACTTCAGGCGTTGCTCTTATATTTCCAGCCTTTGGAAGGGGCTAAAAAGTTTTCCACAGGTTAAGGTGGTAGCTTAAGGGGGGAAGCTTAGTTAGACCGGGAAGGAGAGACTCACATCTTCAGCTTCAGTTCCTAAAGTTGACATTCCCCAGGGCCAATGGTAATTTTTGCAGAAGCGGAGGGATGGCCGAGTGGCTTAAGGCGGCGGTCTTGAAAACCGCAGGTCGGAAGACCCGTGGGTTCGAATCCTACTCCCTCCGCCAGATAAGTGATTGATATTGGCAAGCTGCTTTTATAAAATACTGTGAATCGAGGCCTTAGAGGCCTTAATTTTTCGTCTGGCCCCCGCGGAGAGATGACCGAGCTGGCCTAAGGTGCTCGCCTGCTAAGCGAGTGTGGGGGGAAACCTCTACCGAGGGTTCGAATCCCTCTCTCTCCGCCAGTCTTTTACCCATTAGACCCGGGGCGATATTCTCTGTTTCACTAGAGCACAAAATTAATGCCGACGGGAAAAATCGGTAGAGGCGGGTTTTAAACCCGCCCCTACCGAAAATGGGCCGCTTTTTGGTCACAATTAAAAAGAACGGTTCACCGGAGACCCCTTGGAAACCCTCAAGTCGGAACAGCTTCTGGTCATAGCCGGGTTCGCCCTGCTGCTCCTGAACAACCTGGGGCGCCGCCGGGCCCGCCGGCAGCAGGCCTCGGGAGCCGGCCTCGCCGCCTGGTGGCTGCGCTGGGGCGATTATATCGCCTTAGGTATGGTGGGCGCCGGCCTGGTGGGCATGATGTTGCAGAAATAAAAGGGCCCAGGCTCCCGCCTCCGGAAAACCCGGGCCCAACTTGGAGGGTATTCACCCTCTTATCGTCCCGTCCTTAAAATAGCTTAAGGAAATTTCCGATAATTTTGAGATTCTCCTTAAAATTTCACCAGGAAAATGGGCTAGGAAACAAAGAGGGCCAGGTCCCTTGACCTGGCCCGCGGTTTTTTCTGGTGCCGAAGCGGGGATTTGAACCCCGACGGGGAAACCCCCACTGGACCCTGAACCCAGCGCGTCTACCAGTTCCGCCACTTCGGCCGATGCCAGGCCTGGTCCTTGATGGCTGCCGCCCCTGGCATTTTTCAACGTTAAAGTTTATAATTCACCTTTGGTGCTGTCAAGGCTAAAACTGCGACACCCAGGCAGAGTCGAGGCTCCGGGTCCAGGGGTTGCGAACCCGGCCCTTCAGGGGAATATGGGGTTTGCCACCTGCCGGAGGGGAGCTTAAGGGTTTGGTATCCCCCCGGTTCCAAGAAAGTCAGGGGAATTCTCTGCCCCGGGAAGTTATTTGATGCCTATCTTTGTTGGCCGCGGCGCGGCAACCCAAAACTGCCAATGACTGACGGGGTGAAGGTTTATTACGGTCTGCCTCCGGGAGTCGCCACCTTCTCGCGGACGGTGGTCACCATCGGCAATTTCGACGGGGTTCATCTGGGACACCGGGCCATCCTGGCCCGCGTTCTGCAGAGGGCCCGGGAACTGGCAGGCCAGGCGGTGGCTATCACCTTCAACCCCCATCCTCTGAAGGTGCTGCGCCCGGAGATGAACCTGCCGCTGCTCACCACATCGGACCAGAAGCTCGCCCTGCTGGCGGCCAGCGGCCTGGATGGGGTGGTGGTCCTGCCTTTCACCCACGAACTCGCGGCCCTGTCGGCCCGTGACTTTGTTAAGCAATACTTCTGTGAGCGCCTCCAGGTGCGGGAAGTGGTGGTGGGCCACGACTACCGCTTCGGGCGCGGCCGGGAGGGCGACATCGACCTGCTCACCGAGATGGGGAAGATTCACAGCTTCACCGTCCAGGTGGTCTGGGCGGTGGAGGCCGAGGGCGCGGTGGTGAGCAGTTCCCTCATCCGGGCCCTGTTGCGCCTGGGGAAAGTGGCGGAAGCGGCGCGACTGCTGGGCCGACCTTACGCCGTGGGGGGCCGGGTGGTCCGGGGGAAGGGTAGGGGGGCCAAGCTCCTGGGGGTGCCCACCGCCAACCTCCGCCCGGACAACGAACTCCTGCCGGCTTCCGGCATCTACGCCGTCAGGGTGCGCCGGGGGGCGGAAACCTTTCCCGGGGTGGCCAATATCGGCACCTGCCCCACCTTTGACAACCAGGAACTGTCCCTGGAAGTCCATCTGCTGGAATTTCAGGGCGACCTCTACGGAGAGAACCTGGAGGTGCAGTTCGTGGGCCGACTCCGGGAAGAACGCCGCTTTCCTTCCCTGGAGGCCCTGGCGGCCCAGATCCGGGCCGACATCGACCAGGCCCGCCAGGCCCTGGCGGAAAAATAGGCCTGGCAGGATGGATCTTGGGGGAGGGAGGCAAGGGCTGCATCTGATTCCGAGTTGCCAGCAAAAGGTGGGGCGCACCCAAGTGTGCGCCCTGCTAGTGGGCGGACACCCGGGTCCGCCCCTACAATAAATAACTATTTGAGGGCAAATTGGTATGAGCGGTGCGAAGGTATGACCGATCATTCCCTGCTCTAAGAACGCTAACAAAAGGTTCGATAAATTGCTCCCCTACAAGCGCACCCAGGCAGTTTTTTTCATTTACAATTGGAGCCTTGTTCCTTCGACGGGAGTGGAACCGGGCCGCATCTCGGAAAAACGGCTTGACTTTTGCCTTAGATTTTAATAAATTTTCTATAATAAGCGGGCATAGCTCAGCTGGTAGAGTACAAGCTTCCCAAGCTTGGTGTCGCGGGTTCGAATCCCGTTGCCCGCTCCAGCCCCGGGGGCGAGATGCTTGCTTCGGGACGGGACGGTTCGGGTAAGAGCGAGCCGCTTCGCGCCGGGCCAAGAAGGTCCGCCGGGGAGACCCGCTTCCCCCATCAAGGGGGCCGGCCGTGTAAGGGGCAGAGAAGGCCGGCTGCTTTGAGGGCGGAGTTAAGTAGTTTGCTCTGGGGCGCCCCGAGATTAAACATTGGTCTTGGATTTTCCCGGAAGTGGGCTGCGGCCCACTTTTTTTATTGACTTGAATTATGCGCATCTGGGACCTGGCGCCGGAGCAGTTGTGCCGGCAGCACTTACTTGGGGGAGCACCGGGAGTTGCACGCCCTGTGGGTGATCCTGACCCGGGACAAGCAAGGCTTTGCCCGGCACCCGGAGACGGCCCGCTGGCGGGGCAAGCTCAAGGCCCTGTACCGGCGGCACCAGGCCCTGGCCGCGGAGATGTCCCGGCGGGGCTACCGGCATCACACCCCGCTGCCGGAGAATGAGGCCACGGGGTCGGCGGTACAAGAAGATTACAAGGACACGCCTGCAGAGCAGGTCAGGATTCTGAAGGCCAAAGGCTGCGGCTGCCGGGTATAGGGAAGCCGCTCCATGAGTCCGGAAGCGGACTCTGAAAAGATGGTTTTTTCTCCGAGCTTAGGGTTGTCAGAGGATTAACCGGAAATTTGGCTGGTGGGCAGTGCCCACCCTATATTTAAAAGCTCCGGGGTGGCGACCATAGCCGGCTGGGGACATTTTTTCGGATTCGTGGCTTTGGGGTTTGCGGTGGGCGCTTTACGGCACCCTCATCGGGGCCGGGGGCGGCTTCGTGCTGATGCCCATGCTGCTCCTGCTGCATCCCGACGAGAGCCCGGCAAAACTGACGGCCATTTCGCTGGCGGTGGTCTTCTTTAACGCCCTCTCCGGCTCCGTGTCCTACGCCATGATGCGCCGCATCGACTACAAGTCGGGGCTGATGTTCGCGGCGGCTACCATCCCCGGGGCGATCATCGGGGCGTTGAACACGGCTTCCAGATGCGCGGCCCCTGTTTAACGTTATCTTTAGCTGCGTTTTGGTGGCGGTGGCCGTGGCCTTGATTTTGCGGCCTAACCTGGAGCACCGGCCCCGGAAAGGACATTCCCTATCCAGGCTGGAGACCACCCATCATCTGGTGGAGGCGGACGGCGCCATTCATGAATGGACTTTTTACCCCATAGTCGGGCATCGGGTTGAGCTTTTTCGTGGGTTATTTTTCCAGTTTTCTGGGGATTGGCGGCGGCATAATTCATGTACCGGCGCTGGTGTGGTTTCTTCACTTCCCGGTACACATCGCCACGGCCACTTCGCATTTTATTCTGGCCATCATGGCCCTGACCGGAACCCTGGTGCATGTTTGGGCCGGCTCGCTTTCCCAAGGAGTCGCGAAACCCTGGCCTGTCCGTCGGGGTGCTGCTGGGAGCGCCGTTGGGGCCTACCTGTCCAACCGGATCAAGGCGGCCTGGATCATCCGCAGCCTGGCATTGGCCCTGGGCGTGGTGGGGATCCGCATCATGGTCATGTTTTTTGAACATTGAAGCCGGAAGTACGATAATTTTAGGCACATGGCGATAAGCTCGCTAAAAATGGTATAATTTTAGTATGGAAAACGCCAACAGTTTACCGAAATGCAGGAAAAGGCAGCCATTGCGGCCCGGGTGGAGGAGTTGATTCAGCCTTTGCTGGTGGCCCAGGGAGTGGAACTGGTGGAGTTGCAGTACCACCGGCCGCACCGGGGCCGCGCCATCCTGCGGCTCTTTCTGGACCGGGAAGGCGGCATCACCCTGGAGGAACTGGCCCGCCTCAGCCGGGTGGTGGGGGAGCTCCTGGACGTGCATGACCCCATTCCCGGGTCCTACAACCTGGAGGTCTCCTCACCGGGCCTGACCCGGGAGCTGAAGAAACCGGCGGATTATCAGCGCTACGTGGGGAGGTTAGTGCGCCTCACCACCCGCGCCCCCGTGGAGGGTCGCCAGGTGCATTCCGGCATCCTCCAGGGTCTGGTTGGCGACCAGGTGCGCCTGCAGGCGGCGGCGGGGGTCTACTTAATCCCCCTGGGCGACATCGCCAAGGCCAGGCTGGACATCGATCTGAAAAATATTGGCAAGGAGGGCTAGTACCTCTATGAACTTAGAATTGCGGCGCATCATCGATCAGGTAAGTCGTGACAAGGGGATAGACAAGGAACTGCTCATCGGGGCCATCAAGGACGCCATCCGGTCGGCGGCCAAAAAGAAGTACGGGCCCCGGATGGAAATCGAGGTGGAATACCGGGACGACACCGGGGAGATCGAGGTCTTTCAGTATAAGGAAGTGGTGGGGGAGGTAACGGACCCCCAGTCCCAGATTTCCTTTGCAGAAGGGCGCAAGCTGGACCCGGAATGCGAACTCGGCGACAGCCTGGGCATCAAGATGGACGCCGCGGCTTTCGGCCGTATTGCGGCCCAGTCCGCCAAGCAAGTCATCATGCAGCGCATGAAGGACGCGGAGCGGGACCTGGTGTATGATGATTTCAAGGACCGCAAAGGCGAGATCATCAACGGCATCGTGCAGCGCCTGGACCCCGAGGGCATCATCGTCAACCTGGGGCGCACCGAGGCCTTGCTGCCGCCCTCCGAGCAGGTGCCCCGGGAGATCTACCACAAAGGGGAACGCATCCGGGCCTACGTGCTGGACGTCAAGCGCCAGACCCGGGGGCCCCAGATCATCTTGTCCCGCACCCATCCCAACTTCCTGATGGCCCTGTTTGAGGCCGAGGTGCCGGAGATTTCCGAGAGCATCGTCCAGGTGCTGGGCTGCGCCCGGGAGCCGGGGAGCCGCTCCAAGATCGCGGTGTCCTCCCGGGCCTCGGACGTGGACCCCGTGGGGGCCTGCGTGGGCATGAGAGGCGCCCGGGTGCAGAACATCGTGCAGGAACTGCGGGGAGAAAAAATCGACATCATCCCCTGGCACCCGGACCCGGCCAAATTCGCCACCAACGCCCTGTCTCCGGCCCAGGTGAGCCGCATTGTCTTGAACAAGGGCAGCCAGAGCATGGAGGTCATCGTGCCCGACGACCAGCTCTCCCTGGCCATCGGCAAACGGGGCCAGAACGTACGCCTGGCCTCCCGCCTGGTGGGCTGGAAGATCGACGTCAAGAGCGAGTCCAAGTACTCCAAGTCTTTGAAGGAAGGTTACCTGTCGCTGCTCAGGATTCCCGGAGTGGGGGAAATCACCGCCAGCCTGCTCCATGAGGCCGGGTTCACTTCAGCCCGGGATGTGGCGGAAACCACGGTGGAGGATCTGATTCAGGCCACCGGCTTGACGGAGAAGAAGGCGGTTTCCATCATCAGTTCCGCCCAGGAGATGGGGCGCAGCGAGGCAGCAAAGTCCGAAGGTGAGGCCGCCACAGAAGTTCAGGAAGGCTAAGAAACCTTTAATCAATAAAACGCCACGGCAGAAATCTGTTTCGGGGGTAAGGTTAGTTTTATGGCGAAGACCAGAATAGGAAATTTGGCCAAGGAACTTAAAGTCGAGGTCCGGGAACTCATCCAGCACCTCAAAGAAGAATTGGGGCTGCAAGAGAATTTTACCTATCTCAGTTCCCTGGATGACGCGGTAGTGGCTCGGGTGCGCCAGACCATCAGCGCCGCGGCTCCCCGGGTGGAAGAACTCCGGGTGGGAGAAAACGTCAAGCGGCGCCGCCGAGTGGCGCCGGTCCAGGTCTCCAGGCCTCCGGAGGAAGCCGGGGAAGCGGAGGCTGCCCCGGCTCCCAGGATGGAAGCTGCCAAAGAGGAGGTCAAGCCGCGCAAGCCCAAAGAAGCCGTGGCCCGGGTGGTGTCATTACCGCCCAAGGAACAGCTCCAGGCCGTGGTGCCTCCTGCTCCCCCGACAGAGGCCCCGCGGCGCGTAGCAGCCGCCAAGCCCAAGAAGGCCCCCAAGGCCGCGGCGCCGGCGCCGCCCCCGCCGACCGCAACTCCCGCCGCGCCCCCCAAGGTGGGTCCCGGGGATTCGGGCGCGGCCCTGAAGCGGCAGCGGGGTAAAGCCAGAAAGAAAGAGGTGCCGGCCCGGATCATCAGCCTGCCCACGGAAAAGCCCGCCGAGGTGGCGGCCGCACCGCCACACCGCGCGGCCGGGGCGCCCTCCGCGAAAACCGCCGCCCCCCGTCTGGGCGCCGTCAAGCCCTTGGCCGAAGCCGCCAAGCCCCAGCCACCGGAAGAGAAGAAGGAAGGCAAGCCCAAGAAGTGGGGCAAACGGGTGGAGGTCTCCGAAGCCGCCCGGGCCAAACCCGTGAAGAAGCGGGAGGTACGGGAGCGGGCCGACCTCTATGGCATCGCCGAAGGCGAGACCAGGTTGCAGGGCCGCCGGAAGGGCATGAAAAAGGCCATCAAGAAGGTGACCAGGGCCGAACTCACCGTGCCCAAGGCCATCAAGCGCCGGGTCAAGGTGGGCGAGTCCATCACCGTGGGCGAACTGGCCAAAAGGATGGGCATCAAGTCCGGAGAAATCATCAAACAGCTCCTCTCCATGGGGGTGATGGCCACCATCAACTACCCCATTGACTTCGAGTCCGCCGCCATCGTGGCCGGGGAGTTCGGGTACGAAGTGGAGCACGCCTCCATGCAGGAAGAAGACCTGCTGGCCCTGGGCCCCCGGGTGGTAGGAGAGGCCAAGCCCCGGCCGCCGGTGGTCACCATCATGGGCCACGTGGACCACGGTAAGACCTCGCTGCTGGACGCCATCCGGCAAACCCGGGTCACGGAAGCCGAGGCCGGCGGCATTACCCAGCACATCGGCGCCTATTATGTGAAACTGCCCGAAAAGCAGGGCGAAGTGGTCTTTCTGGACACCCCGGGCCACGAGGCCTTCACCGCCATGCGGGCCCGGGGCGCCAAGGTCACGGACCTGGTGGTCCTGGTGGTGGCCGCCGACGACGGGGTGATGGAACAGACCCAGGAGGCCATCAACCACGCCAAGGCCGCGGGAGTCCCCCTGGTGGTGGCCATCAACAAGATCGACAAACCCAATGCCAACCCCGAGCGGGTCAAAAGGGAGTTGAGCAACGTGGGGGTGGTGTCGGAAGAATGGGGCGGCGATGTCCTGTTCGCCGAAGTCTCGGCTAAGAAAGGCATCGGCATCAAGGAACTGCTGGAGAAGATTCTCCTGCAGGCGGAGATCCTGGACCTTCAGGCGTCGCCCAACGTGCCGGCCACCGGCAGGATCATTGAATCCCGCCTGGACAAGGGCCGGGGACCCGTGGGCACCGTCCTGGTGCAGCAAGGCACCCTGAAGCCCGGAGACTACTTCGTGTGCGGCACCCAGTACGGCCGGGTGCGGGCCCTGTTCGACGACCGGGGCCTGCGGGTGGAGGAGGCCCCCCCGGGTCTGCCCGCGGAAGTGCAGGGCTTCAGCGGGGTGCCGGAGGCCGGCGATGAGTTCCTGGTGCTGGAAGACGAGCGCAAAGCCAAGCAGATCGCCATGCTCCGCCAGCAGAAGCAGCGGGAGGCTACGTTAGCCCGCATCAGCCGGGTGAGCCTGGAAAAGCTCTACCAGCAGGTGAAGGACGGGGCCGTCAAAGAGCTCAAACTGGTGCTCAAGGCCGACGTGCACGGCTCCATCGAGGCGCTGAGCAAGGCCCTTTCCGAGCTGGGAAGCAAGGACATCAAGGTCTCCATGATCCACTCGGGCCTGGGCGAGATCACCGAGAGCGACATCATGCTGGCTTCGGCCTCGGACGCCATCGTGGTGGGCTTCAACGTGCGGGCCAACCCCAAGGCCCTGGCCCTGGCCGAGCAGGAACAGGTGGACGTGCGCTACTACGACATCATCTACAACCTGCTGCAGGAAATCCACGCGGCCCTGGAAGGGCTGCTGGAGCCCATCGTGGAAGAGAAGGTGATGGGACGGGCCGAAGTGCGCCAGGTCTTCGTTATTTCCCGGCTGGGCACCGTGGCCGGCTGCATGGTCCAGGACGGCAAGATCGAACGCAACTCCCTGGCCCGGGTCCTACGCCAGGGGAAGGCGGTATTCGAAGGCGGCAAGATCAATTCCTTGAAACGCTTTAAAGAGGACGTCAAGGAAGTGTTGGCGGGTTATGAATGCGGCATTGGCATCGACCGCTTCAACGACTTCCAGGAGGGCGACCTCATTGAAGCTTATGTCCAGGAAAAGGTGAAGGCTCTGCTGGAGGCCCCGGCGGCCAGGCCGGAAAAGGAAAGCGAAGAATAGCGGCAGTTCGCCAAGGGTTAGTTTAAATGCAATTCAGCACCGAGACACAGAGGACCACAAAGGCACAAAATGAACATGCTGGTGCCGTTAAGGCGCAAGCATGGTTCTCTGTGTGCTCTCCTTGGCTCCGTGGTTAAAGATTATATCGGTAAGCGAGCTTAATCATGATCGTCGCCGCAGCCCGAATCACCTTGATTATCCCTGAGAACGACTCTCTGAAGGGGAAGCGCAAGGTGGTGCGCAGTCTCATTGAAAAAGTGCGCCACAAGTTCGAGGCCGCGGTGGCCGAAGTGGGAGACAACGACCTGTGGCAAAAGGCCCAGATCGGATTGGCCCTGGTGGGCAACGATTCCCAGCTGCTCAGCACCCGGTTGAGCCAGATTATGAAATACATGGAAAACCAACACCTGGCGGAGATCATCGACTGTCAGTTGGAACTCTGTTACCTGGAAAAGTGAAAAACGTTGCGGCGAGCAGCGGGGCGGCCGCCGTATCTTCCACCCCACACCAGGCCCCGAACCACCGGTAAAATAGAGAATTCTGGAAGCGCGTTATGAAAATCTCCTATCATCGCACCCCCCGGGGCCGCCCCCACCGGGTGGCGGAACTCCTGCGGGAACTTCTGGCCGAAATCCTGCTGCAGCGCAGCGCCGACCCGCGTCTTCATGAGCTCAACCTGACGGAGGTGGAGGTGAGCCCGGATCTGAAGCAGGCCCGGGTCTTTTACGTGGTGCGGCAGGGGGCGGACGCCGACCAGGTGAGGGCCGCCTTGGTCAAGGCCCTGGGCTTCATCAAGCAGGAAGTGGCCCGGGAGCACATCCTCCGGTTGATGCCGGAGTTCAGCTTCCTGCCGGACGAGGGCCTGGACCGGGCGGCGCGCTTGGAGAGGCTGCTGCAGGAGGCGCGGGTATCATCGAAATCAGGCGGGGACGAGGGCGATTAGAATTTGGTGGCGGGCACGGAGATCCGGCCCGCCACGAAAAATCAAAACGGTGCGGCGGCCGTCTCTGGCCGCCCGCCAGAGCAGTTTTCGGGGTTTGGTTTTCGAGAGCTGATATTTTTGATTTTTAACTATTGCGACTAAACCATGAAGCCTTGGATCAAATCCATAACTATCTTGACCACCATTGGGTTTCTTTTTTGGGGTCAGGTTTCCATGGCAGGGGAATCGGGCAAACTGGCCTTTGTGCGGGGCGGCAACATCTGGGTGGCCGACGCCGACGGCGCCGGGGCCCGGCAATTGACCTATTCCCGCCAGGATCTGGGGCCGGCGCTGTCCCCGGACGGTCGCTGGGTGGCTTTTTATTCCGGGGTGGGGGAGGAAACCGGCTACGGGCAGGTTTTCTTGATCCCCAGCAAAGGCGGCGTGGTGCAGCAATTCCGCCACCCGGAACTTAGGGGGGCCGAGCATCCGTCCTTCTCCCCGGACGGCGGCAGCCTGGTGTTCGTGGGGTTATCCGACCTCAAGCTCAAGAAACGGGGTTCCGAGGAGCAGGCCTACGCCACCATGTCCATCTGCCTGGCGGACCTGAAGACCGGAAACCTGCGCCGGGTGGTCAGCCACCCTGACACCTTTTTGGACACGGGCTATATCTTCGACGCCCCGGCTTTTTCCCCGGACGGCAAGCTCATCGCCTATCAGCAAAGCGGCAGCGACGTGTCCGGGGGCTTTGTGGTGATGAATCTCCAGGGGAAAAGGATTTTCCGGTTCCCCCGGAATCCCCGGGATTCGACTCCGTACTGGCGCCCGCAATTCGCCCCGGACGGCAAGCAGATCCTCTGCTATTCGCCCGCCAGCGCGGCAGGTGAAATGGACCTGATTTACCTGGTGGACCCGGCGAGCCGCAAAAAGACGAAGATTACGGAAGGGAGCAAGCCCTGTTTCGTGGACCGGGGCCAAGCCATCGTCTTTGAGAGATGGCCCCAGAGAGCGCTGGACTTGCGCCGCAAACGGCGCAGCCCGACCTCTGGCGCCTGGAGTTGACCGCCGGGGCGCGGCCCAAAATGCTTATCGCCGATGCCTCCCAGCCCGCGGGCCAGATGCCGTGAACAGACTTACCACAGAGGCACAGAGAGCACGGAAAAATAATGTAGGGCGGGCATGTCCCGCCAGGCGGGGTGCGCCGAGCGCACCCTGCTCCCAAAGACCAGGTAGGGGCGGGTGTTAAACCCGCCCCTACAGCACCGGCGAGACGCCGGTGCCACCGAAGACTATTTTTCAAAATCTTGTGGAGTGGGCCTGGCCCGCCATAATAACCAGATTATGCAATCCGGCATCCTTCTCATGGACAAGCCCGAGGGCGTCACCTCCTTTGAGGTGGTGCGCCGGGCCCGGCGTCGGCTTTCGGTCAGGAAAATCGGGCACCTGGGGACCCTGGACCCCTTTGCCACGGGCCTGTTGCCCCTGTGTCTCAAGGAAGCCACCAAGCTGGTGCCCTACCTGATGCCGGAGCCCAAGACTTACCGGGCCGTGGTCAGGCTGGGGGTTACGACCGACACCCAGGATTTGACCGGAGAGGTGGTGGCCAGGTCCGAGACGCTGCCGCAGCCTGAGGAGGTGCGCCGGGCGGCCCGGGGCTTCGTGGGGGAGCTGCAGCAGACTCCTCCCATGTATTCGGCCCTGCGCCATCAGGGGCAGCGCCTCTACCGGCTGGCCCGCCGGGGCGAAGTGGTGGCTCTCAAACCCCGGAAGGTGGTGGTCCACGGCCTGACGGTGGACCAGATTGACCTGCCCCTGGTCACCCTCACGGTGACGTGCTCTAAGGGGACCTACATCCGGACCCTGGCCGCGGATCTGGGAGCCGCCCTGGGGTGCGGGGCCCACCTGGCGGCCTTGCGGCGCCTGCAAGTGGGGCCCTTCCGGGTGGAGGAGGCTTTGCCTCTGGCGGCCCTGGAAGAGGCGACCCTGGAGGAACTGGCCTCCCGCCTCATCCCCCTGGCCCGGTGCCTGCCGGGGATGACCCGGGTGGCGGTGGACCCGGAGCAGGCCCGGCAGATGCGCCAGGGGCGGCCCCTGATCTGGACCGCGACCGACCTGGCCCCCGGGGAGCCGGTGCAGGTCTTGACCGACGCCGGGCTGGTGGCCGTGGCTCGGGTGCAGGGCCGGGCGCCCCAGGCCTTATTGAGTCCCATGCGGGTCTTCGCCCCGGAAGCTTGAGAAATAGCGGTATTAATTACCTTAAAGGTTTTTATGGGCAAAACTCCCCCTCCACTTATGGGAGGGGGCCGGGGGGAGGGGGAGAATGGCAGCAATTTTCACCCCCACCCCAACCCCCCCCATCAAGGGGGAGGGAGAAAAGGTTTACGCCTAAGGTAAGCTACTTGCGAAACCCTGTATTGGCAGCTAATTCTTATTGCAAGGGAGAGGCCCAAGATATGGATGCATGAGCCATAAAATCGCCAGGAGGCGGCCGGCCAGCGCCGCGGGCCTAACCTGGCCCCAGGTCGAGGAGCTTCCCCTCCCCAGCCCTCTCCGCAGGGAACAGGGGTGCGTTTCCCGGGTGAAGAACAAAAAATGGACTGCAAAAGCCAAGCAAGCTTAACTGATTAGCCAAAGGAGGAAGACGTGGGCTTATCAACGGATCAAAAGCAGGAGATTATTAACCGGTATCGGCTGCACGACGCGGACACTGGCTCTCCGGAAGTGCAGGTGGCCATTTTGAGCGAGAGAATCAGTTACTTGACGGACCACTTCAAGAGTCACGCCAAAGATCACCACTCCCGCCGGGGGCTGATCAAACTGGTGGGCCAGCGCCGGCGGCTCCTGAACTACTTGAAGACCAAAGACATCGATCGCTATCGGACCCTCATCGAGCAACTGGGTCTGAGAAAATAGGAGGCTCAACTGACTGATATGTCCAAGATATTTAACGTAGAAATCGGAGGCCGGGACCTCCTTTTCGAAACGGGCCGGTACGCCCAGCAAGCCAGCGGTTCGGTGCTGGTAAGATACGGCGAAAGCGCGGTGCTGGTCACCGCGGTGATGTCCGATGATGTCCGGGAGGGCATCGACTTTTTGCCGTTAACCGTGGATTATATTGAAAAGGCCTACGCCGCGGGGCGGGTCCCCGGTGGCTTTTTCCGGCGGGAGATCGGACGCCCCAGCGAGAAGGAGACCCTGACCTCCCGGTTTATTGACCGGCCCCTGCGGCCGCTGTTCCCCAAGGGACTCATCAACGAGATCCAGATCATCGCCACGGTGCTCTCCGGCGACCTGGAAAACGATCCGGACGTGGTGGCCTTAAACGGCGCCGCCGCAGCCCTGGAGATTTCCGACATCCCCTTCCACGGCCCGGTGGCCGCGGTGCGGGTGGGCAAGATTGGCGGGCAACTCATCGTCAACCCCACCAATTCCCAGCTGAAGGAGAGCAGCCTCAACCTCATCGTGGCCGGCGCCCCCCAGGGCCTGGTCATGGTGGAAGCCGGCGCCAACATGGTGCAGGAGGACGAAGTCCTGGAGGCCCTGTTCTTCGCCCAGGAGCAGATCCAGCCCATCCTGGCCCTCATCAGCCGGATGCGGGAAGAGATCGGGCTGCCCAAGCACCCGGCGCCGGCGCCGCCGGATTACGGCGATCTGCCCCAGAAAATCGAAGCCCTGGCCCGGGACCGGATTATCCAGGCGGTGAAGCAGCCGGAGAAACTGGCCCGCCGCCAGGGCATGGCCCAGGTAAAGGAAGAAGTCCTGGCCGACCTGGGGCCGGAAGTGGAAGGGCAGGAGAAGGTGGTGGCCGGCCTGATCAAGGACGCCCAGAAGCGCGTGGTGCGCCAGATGGTGGTCCGGGAGCAGCGGCGCGTCGACGGCCGCAGCTTCACCGAGATCCGCCCCATAACCTGTGAGATCGGCATGCTGAGCCGCACCCACGGCTCGGCGGTCTTCACCCGGGGCGAAACCCAGGCCATGGCCGTGGCCACCCTGGGGACGCCGTCGGACGAACAGAAGATCGAAACCCTGGTGGGGGAGACCTTCAAGTCCTTCATGCTGCATTACAACTTCCCGCCGTACTCCGTGGGCGAGACCCGCATGCTCCGGGGTCCGGGACGCCGGGAAATCGGTCACGGGGCCCTGGCGGAGCGGGCCATCTCCCCGGCGCTGCCCTCGGCGGAAGAGTTCCCGTACACCATCCGCATCGTCTCCGAGATCCTGTCCTCCAACGGCTCCTCTTCCATGGCCACGGTGTGCGGCGCCTCCATGTCGCTCATGGACGCCGGCGTCCCCATCAAGGGGGCGGTGGCCGGAGTGGCCATGGGCCTCATCAAGGAAGATGACCAGGTGGCGGTGCTCTCCGACATCCTGGGCGATGAAGACGCCCTGGGAGACATGGACTTCAAAGTGGCCGGCACGGCCCAGGGCATCACCGCCTTGCAGATGGATATCAAGATGACGGGGCTCACCCGGGAGATCATGGCCCAGGCCCTGAGCCAGGCCCGGGAGGCCCGGCTCCATATCCTGGGAAAGATGAACGAGGTCATCGCCGAGCCGTCGCCCACCCTGAAGGAGCACGCCCCCAAGATCATCGTCATCCAGATCAATCCCGACAAGATCCGGGAAGTCATCGGCCCCGGCGGCAAGATGGTGAAGCAGATCGTGGCCGCCACCGGGGTCAAGATCGACATCGAGGACGACGGCCGCATCCACATCTCGTCCCCGGACCAGAAGGCGGCGGACGAAGCCATCCGCATTATCAATGAGATTACCGCGGAGGCCGAGATCGGCAAGGTCTACCATGGCAAAGTCAAGAAGATCATGGACTTCGGCGCCTTTGTGGAGATTCTGCCGGGCACCGACGGCCTGGTCCACATCTCGGAACTGGAGCACCACCGGGTACAGAACGTCACCGACGTCCTGAAGGAAGGCGACGAGCTGGATGTCAAGGTCCTGGACGTGGACCGGCAAGGAAAGATTCGCCTGTCCCGCAAGGCCTTGCTGCCGGTACCGGAGGGCATGCAGCCGCAGGAATCGGAAAGAAGAGGCCGTGGTCCAAAAAACCGTCGTTAATAACGGCCTGAGGATAGTTACCGAGGAAGTTCCTCATTTTCATTCGGTAGCCGTGGGGGTGTGGCTCAATGTGGGGTCCAGGGATGAGGCCGGGGACGAAAACGGCCTCAGCCACTTCCTGGAACACCTGGCCTTCAAAGGCACCCCCAGGCGCACCGCCTATGGAGATCGCCCGGGAGATCGACCAGATAGGGGGCATCTGCAACGCCTTCACCGGCAAGGAGCAGACCTGCTTCCACGGCAAGGTCCTGGCGGATCAGCTCCCCCGCCTGGTTGATTTGCTGAGCGACGTCTTTCTCAATCCCCTTTATCAAGCCGAAGACCTGGAGAAGGAGCGCCGGGTCATTCTGGAAGAGATTTACGCCCAGGACGACAACCCGGAAGACCTGGCGCAGGTCCTCTTCGCCCGCAGCTTTTGGGGGGATTCGCCCCTGGGCCGGCCCGTTCTGGGGGAGCCGGAGAAGATTGCCGGGGTGGGCCGGGAGAACCTGCTGGCCTACCGCCGGGCCGCCTACCGCCCGGAAGAGACGGTGGTGGCCGCGGCCGGCCGGGTCAGCCACCAGGAACTGGTGGACCTCATGGCGCCGGCCTTTGAAGGTTTCGTGAACGGGGTGCCGCCCCGGAGCCGCAGTGCGGCTGCCACTTTTCCGGGGGTCTACCTCTTTCCCCGGGACCTGGAGCAGGTCTATCTCTGCCTGGGTACCCAGGGGGTGGGGGTCGGCGACCCGCGGCGCTTCACCGCCACCATGCTGCAGCTCATTCTGGGAGGCAACATGAGCTCCCGCCTCTTCCAGGTGATCCGGGAGGAGCTGGGGCTGGCCTATGCCATCTACGCCTACCTGAACTTTTTCAGCGACACCGGGCTGCTGGAGATTGCCGCCGGGGTGAGCCCCCAGAACCTGGAGCCCTTGCTGGCGGCTTTGCGCCGCGAACTCAAGAAAATGCAAGAAGCGCCGGTCCGGCCCGCGGAGCTGGAGGCGGCCCGGGAATACGTGCGGGGCTCCGTTTACCTGGCGGCGGAGGACTGCGACCACCTGATGATGCGCCTGGCCAAGAATGAGATCCATTTCGGCCACTACATTCCCCTGGAGGAAATCGTCCGGGGATTGCTGCAAGTCACCCCGGAGGAGATCATGGAACTGGCCCGGGACCTGTTCCGGCCGGAAAACTGGGCCCTGACCCTGTTGGGGCCGGTGAGAGAGGGAAAAATTCATTTCGATCTCTAACCGGGGCGCGGTGCGGGGCCATTTCCCCGCCGGGTCACCAATTAACTTGGTGGCACAGGCGTCTCGCCTGTGCAGGTGCAGGCCAAAGCCTGCGGCTACACTTTCTGTTTCAGGGATTGCCAAGACATGCAATTCCCCTACCGGGTACTATTGGGAACCAAAGGTTAAAGGGGATGGCAACCGTAAGGTTCAAAGTCGAAGGCATGGTTACGAAGGGGGGCTTCGTGTGAATGGGCTGCCCCGACGCGGTGCGCGCCGCTTTGGAGGAGATGGCCGGGGTGAGCAAAGTGGGGTATATACCCGGGCCAGGATGTTTTCTGCGGTGGACTACGACCCGGCCCGCTATCGAGGTGGCAGCCATCTTTACCGCGGTTTTTCACGCCGGCAAAAAGATGGGCACAGGAATCCTCCCTGCTCCAAGATCATCTTGCCCCGATTAAGCATCTTAACACAATCACCTGGCTTGGTATCAGAAATGCTTGAGGCGGAGCCAGGGGCCCCGCCTCTTTAGTTTTCCCCTAGCGGCCGGGGCGGGCCAAACCCACCCCGGAGACTTCTGCCGGAACCTAAAAATCCTCCCCGTCTTCCAGGATGGCCTTGTTGATGAATTTATAGAGGCTACCGATCCATTCCAGTTCGTTTTCCAGCTCCGAGTTGGCGAAGATCCATTCCCCCTCCCGGTCCTTGGCGATGATGACGATCTCCTCGATGTCGTCGAGGTCCTGATAGAACCGCTCCACCACCTCCTTGACGGAACGTTGCGCCCTGGCAAATGGAATGATGTTTTTCTTCATGTGTTTTTGGCGGGGTTTAGCACGCTGTTGACCGCCCCGTTTTCTGTCACCCTGAGTCAAAGGCGAAGGGTCTAGTCCGGTGAAATCGCTTGATTCTTCGCTCCGCTCAGAATGACAATTAGCGGCAATCAGCCGGTTTTCAACAGCCTGTTAGCGGCGCCCGTCACCCTCCCGTGGCGATGAGTTCCCTTCGACGTGAAGAGCGGGTATTACCCTGTCATTAATTCTTTAATGAACGGGTCAAAAAAGCAATGATAATTTTGTTCACCGCGGCCGGGGCCTCCTCCTGGGGGGCGTGGCCCACTTCCGGGAGCAGGTGAAATTCGGCCTGGGGGAGCCGCGCCTTCATCCAGTAGGCCTGATTTACCGGCAAGATGCGGTCCTTGGCCCCCCAGATGAGGGCTACGGGCTGGCGAATTTCCTGGAGCAGGGCTTCCACCTGGGACAGGGGCCCGATCTGGAGTTGCCGGCAGAGGGAGGCCAGGGCCAGGCGACGGCGCCGGTCCCGGAAGGGCAGGGCGTATCCGGCCACCACCTCGGGGGTGATGAGTTCCCAGCGGTGATAGGCCAGGCGCAGGGCCAGGGGGATGATCCAGGGCCCCAGGAGCACGGCAGCCAACGGGCCCAGCCAAGGCAGGCGCAGGGGGTAAAATATCCAGGGGACCCGGGTCAGGGCCGCGGCGGGGGCCAGGAGCGCCAGGGCGGGAGATGCGCTCCGGATAGTCCCGGGCCAGCAGCAGGGCCAGACCGCCCCCCAGGGAGTTGCCCGCCAGCGCCGCCCGGGGGATCCCCTGGCGATCCAGAAAATCCAGGACCGCGGCGGCCAGGGCCGCGATATGGTAATCAGCGTTAAGCGGCGCGGGGGAGCGCCCGTGGGGCGGCAGGTCCGGGGCCAGGACCCGGAAGTGCCTCCCCAGGGGCGCCAGATTATGGCGCCAGGAAAAGCTGGAGGCCCCCAGGCCGTGGAGCAGCAGCAGCGGGGGGCCCTGGCCCCGGTCTTCAAAGTGCCAACTGCTCGGGGCGGCTATCTGGGTCATATCCGGGATCAGGGTTGACGATCAATAATTGGAAAATATAAAAAGAAATTATTAGGTCTCAATCTGACTATATTATAGCAGTTATTGACAGGTATGCCTGATGGGCTATTTCTCCACTTCGGTAGCCTGTATAAAGGTACCTGGTTCCCGGGGGAAATTCTGATTGATTTTATTCCCTCCCGGCACCTGATCACCTTCGGGCTCCCACGCTTTGGCATCTGTTAACTCTTGTTTCTGGTCTGGGTATGAAGATAGTTTTTTCGGGGGATTAGACCCGGTGGTCCTCCCAGGAACTGGTTCACAGGCTAGCCCACAGAACCGGTGCGTAATAATGCGGTAATGGTAGCCCGCCGCGGCTATGGAAATCCCCATGGGGAAACGCTGGGGGTGGTGCCGGAGAAGGCGCCCTAGGAAAGACCAGAAGGCCCGCCGGCCCGGTTCTTTGAAGCCCAACTCAAAGATGATTTTCAGAACCGCCAGTACTTCCCGGTGGGTGGCGGGGCGGGCCGGAAGGAGGGGGTTGGGCCGGTAATGCCCCAAGAAGGTGAGGACTCGCTGGTAGAAAGGCTCAGGCTCAAAGAGCCGGCCCAGGAGGGCTTTGTAACCCTCCAGCAAGCGCTCCCGTCCCATCTTGGGTATGAAGTTAAGGCAGCCGGCATTCATGGTGGTGTCCCCGTCACTTTCCCCTAGGAGGCGTCCTTCGGACTCCAGGCGCCGGTACAGGCGGGTGCCGGGGGCGGCGGTCAGCAGGTTGATCATGGCCGTAGGAATGGCGGCTTTTTCGATAAAGTCCGCCTGATGGACGAAGACGTCGGGGGAGTCAGAGTCAAAGCCCACGATGAAGCCGCCGCTGACTTCAATGCCGTGGGCCTGTATGGTCCGCACTGCCTCCACCAGGTCCCGGTTGAGGTTCTGGTGCTTATTACATTCCTTTAACGAGGCAGGGTCTGGGGTTTCGATCCCGAGGAAGAGCCCCACAAAGCCCGCCTGGGCCATGAGAGGTAACAATTCAGGATCGTCCACCACTTCCATGCTGACCTGGGCAAAGAAAAGAAATGGATAGCCGTGTTCGGCTTGCCAGCGAACCAGGACTCGCAGGATGTCCTTGGCCTTGCCATGATGACAGATAAAATTGTCGTCGGCAAAGGTAATATCCCTCCGCCAGCCCACGTCATAGAGCCCCTGGAGCTCGGCCAGGACCTGGCTCAGATCCTTGTAGCGAGGTTGGCGGCCGTAAAGCACTATGACGTGGCAAAAATCGCAGTCGTGGGGACAGCCCCGGCACACTTGGACCAACATGTGCACATACTGAGAATGGTCAAGAAGCTTCCAGGCAGGCACCGGCGAGCGGGCGAGATCCGGAAACCGGGAAGTCCGGTATTCCGGCAAAGCCTTGCCCTGGGCCAGGTCCGCCAAGAAGACTGGCAGGGTCTCTTCCACTTCGCCAATGAAGAGGTGATCCACCGACTCGAACCGCGCCCCTGGGGTGCTGAAATGGACTCCGCCGGCACAGACTTTGACCCCCGCGGCCCGGCAGCGCCGGATGATGGCGTCCGCCGATGGAGACTGGATGGTCATGGCGCTGACAAAAGCCAGATCAGACCAGGCCAGGTGCTCATCCGTCAGCGGCTCCACGTTCAGGTCCACCAGTTTCTTGTCCCAATCCGGGGGCAGCATGGCGGCCACGGTGAGGAGAGCCAGGGGCGGACCGAGAGCCTTGGCGCCGAGGAACTTAATGGCATGACGGAGACTCCAGAAGGTTTCTGGAAACTCAGGGGAGATAAACAGGACTTTCATATATTCTCTCAACTGAGATTATGCGGCAGCCAAGCTTTGCTTGTCCCAACTTGATATATTAACATACTTTAACCCTAAAACGCCCAAATTTTCTTGTGAACATTAAAGCTTAAAGATAATTTACAAAATCAATTTTCCCAGAGTTCCAGGATTCCCGACACCTTCTGATCAAGCCTTGGCAGGGGAGGAGGGCCGGGACGGCTCCGGGGCCAGGAGGGGAAAGGGCGTGCCCCGGCTGGCCTCCGTCTGCACCTGGTGGTGCGGTCTCCTTCAACCGGAGGCACCAGTGCCTGGCCCCGGGCCAGCATCTCCCAGACCCGAAGGCGGAAAGCGCTTTCCGGAGGCGCGGTCAGGGCCCCCAACTTCTTGAAATAGGGATAATTGAGGAGCTGGACCCAAAGGTTGAGGCACTTGGCAAAGAGATCAGGGTAAAAATAAGGAAGCTCCCCTTTTTTGTCCTCCAGGAAGGCCACCGCCTGGGCCAGGCGACGGCTGGGGCCCGGGCCGCGCCTTTTGCCCGGCTGGGCCAGTTTTTCCAGGGTCTGCAACTGTTGGGCCTGGTCCAGGTAGGCCAGCTGCTGCAGCACCTCCCGGTGCAGTTCCGGGTATTTGGTGAAGGTGTCCCGGTAGTCCCGGTTGAGCAGGTAGCTGTTCAGCACCTTTTTGGCCGCCTCAAAGGTCTCGGGGCTGTAAGTGCCCAAACGGCGCCGGTTCTTGGCCAGCCAGGCCGAGAGGAACTTGAGCCGGTCCTCGTGGGTCTTGGTGGAGATAATGAGGTCGCTGCGCTTGTAGGAGATGGAGCCCATGTGTTCGCCCCGGACGATGTCGGTGAGCTCCTTCAGGGAACGCCGGGTGTCCTTGAGGATGTTGAGACCGGGCTCCCGGCCCCCGTCCCAGGGGTGGATGAGTTCCTGCTTCAGCACCGACAGGGCCCGGTCTTCCAGGACGTTGAAGGAGTTATACTTGTGCTGCTGGTAAGTTACCTTGAAGATCACCACCCGGCGCCTTAAGTCCACGTAAAAACCCTGGTCGGCAAGCTGGGGGTTGGCTTCGGCCATCCCCGGGGGCAACGGAATCAAGGCCATTTTTTCCACCAGGGGGTAGCGCTTCTGCTCAAAGCCGGACAGGCTGGTGATGGTGCGGTCCGAGGAGCCCAGGACCTTGATGAGGTACTGCTCCTTGAGGCGGCTCAGGCGCCGGGCGAACAGGGCGGCGGAAGTGCGGCGCTCCGAGGCGATGGGGAAGCCGTAGAGCTCCATGAGGAACTGGTAGACGAATTCCCGTTCCCGCTCGTAGGCGGCGCTGTCCTCTCCCCTGAACTTGGCCAGCCGGCGGCCCAGGGCCTTTAGTTCGGTGTCCAGGTCCGACGGAAAAGAGCCGTACACCCCCAGGAGGCGAAAATCGCCCTTGGGGTCCCGGGCGATGACGTGGGCCCGGTCCATGTGGAAGAGATAATCCAGCAGCTCCTGATAATGGGCCAGGTCGGTGAGGTCCAGGCCGCCGAAGCGCAGTTTGCAGGGCGGCCGGAGATCCCGGTCCAAATGGGGCAGGATCTTGTCCAGGTTTTCACGGCCGGTGCGCTTCTTGCCATCCACCGGCAGGTGCAGCAGGTCGAACTGAAAGACCTCGTCCTGGTAGGACAACGGCCGGTTGAAGGCCACCATGCTGAAGCTGGGGAGGTATTTGAATTCGGAGAAAGTCTTTTCAAAGGAAGGCAGGAGCTCCCGGGGCTCGATGAGGGGGTATCTGGCGTTGTAAGGGGCCAGCAGCCCCTTCTCGAGGTGGACGTACTCCAGGTAGTCCTTCAGCAGGTAGCGGTCCTGGATGGGGGCGGCGCCGCTGCGGTAGTCGGCCAGGGAGCGGCCGTTCAGCTGTACCTCTGAGAAGAATCTCCGTTTAAGTCCCATTCAGTCGGCCACGACTTTAACGTGAAGCTGGCGGCTGCGGGGGCCGTCGAATTCGCAGAAGTAGATGCCCTGCCAGGTGCCCAGGAGCAGGCGGCCTTCGGACACCGGCACGGTGAGCTGGGGGCCCACCAGCGAGGACTTGATGTGGGCCGGGGAGTTGCCTTCCGAGTGGCGGTAGGCTTCCCGGTCGCTGATAACTTTGTTCAGGACCATGAGGATGTCGGCCTTGACGCTGGGGTCGGCGTTCTCATTGATGGTGACCCCCGCGGTGGTGTGGGGCACGAAGAGGTGGCACAGACCCTCCCGGACGCCGCTGGCGCCCACCACCTCCTCTATCCTGGAGGTCAGGTCCAGGAACTCGGTGCGGCTGCCGGTACGCACCGACAGGGTGTGCAGCATCGCTACCTCCGAATGAGCAGGGACTCGGTGGGCGGGGCTACCAGCCCGGAGGAGGGCCCGGCGGCTTCCTGGGGTTTTTCCAGGGTTTCCCAGGCCAGGCGCAGGGAATACTGCACCAGGGCCTGGAGCAAGGGGTTCTCCCCGGCGAGCCGGCTCTGGTCCGGAACCAGATTCGCCGCGGCCGCCAGGGCGCTGCGGGCCTCTTGCCGCCGGCCCAGGATCTCCAGGTAATAGGCCATGCTCTTAAGGCGCCGGCTCCAAAGGGGGCGCTCCTCCAAGGGAAAGAGGGCCCGGGTGGCCTCCTCCACCACCGTGTCCACCCGGACCTGGCGTTGCTGATCCGAAAGGACCAGGGGGCTTTCCTGGACTTCCCTGATCTTGTTGAACCACGGGGTAATCTCTTCCAGGGACGGCAGCCAGGAGTTGAACCAGGGGTCCACTGCCAGCTGCCGGGATTGCTCCAGGAGGCGGCTCGATTCCGGGGCCTCGATCTCAGGTAGGGACCGCTCCAGGTCGGGGGCGTCTTCGGGGCGGCCCCAGTTCTTAAAAAGCTTCTCCCGCAAGGCAGCAAAACGGCCGGCCCCGGATTCGGACCGGGGATTCAGGCGGTAGGCTTCTTCCAGCAGGCCCACGGCGTAAGAGGCCGGCACCGCCACCCACTGGGTCAGACCTTGCTGCCGGAAGTGGTCCCAAAATGCATCCTGCTGCCGGCGTTTGAGATTCAGCAGATGGCACTCCTTAAAACCCTCCCGGTCGCTGATCCGGGAGACCAGGAAGTTACCTCCCAGGATTTCCGGCGGGCCTTCCAGGATGACGTAACTGTCGCCGTTGCCGAACACCGGGGAGACCAGGGCCGCGGCGGCGATGCGGGCCGAGCCCAGGGTGACTTCCTCCCGGGGCAGCAGTTCCGCCGGCACCGGCACCCCCCGGGTCTTAAGGAGATGCAGGGCCCTTTTCAAAGCCTTGCGCCGGGCCTTGTCCCGGACCGACCCGAAAAGGGCGGCCAGGAGAATGGGAACCGAAGGGTGAGCCAGGTTTCCCAGGGCCGTAATGAGGTGCAGGTCCCAACCGCGGTCCTGGGGCCTTAAAGTTATCAGCTCCTGGACGGCGGCCGGGTCTCGGCCCCCTTGCAGGGCCGCGGCTATCTGGGTCATCAGGTCTTGGAGCGCGGCGGCGGCTTCGGGCGCCAGGGGCGGCAGGCCAGGCTGGGCGCGGCCTTTGGCCTTTTTCTGCCGGTCCATCAGCCTCGTTCCGGCGGCCCCGATTCGATGGCCACTTCGTCGGCCCGCCCCATCTCCTGGAGATAAACGTTAACCCGCTGGCCGGGGGGCAGTTTTATGGTGCGGCCCACGTAATCGGGCTGGATGGGGAGTTCCCGGCCGCCGCGGTCGACGAGCACCGCCAGTTCGATGCGGCGGGGCCGGCCGTAATCGATGAGGGCGTCCAGCGCCGCCCGCACCGTGCGGCCGGTGAACAGCACGTCATCCACCAGGACCACCTCCTGGTCGTCGATGGAGCCCGGCAGCTCGGTCTTGCCAACCAGGGGCTTGTGGCTGAGCTGGGTCCAGTCGTCCCGGTAGAGGGTGATGTCCAGGACCCCTACCCGAACCGGCCTGGAAGTGCGGCCGCCAATCTTGTCGGCCAGTCGCTGGGCCAGGAAGGCGCCGCCGGTGCGGATGCCCACGAACAACATCCGGTCCAGTTGCTGATGCTGCGCCATGATCTCGTCGGTGAGGCGCTCCAGGGTCCGGTCCAGCTCCGGGGCGGGCATGCCCAAAGGCTTTTTGGGAGTCATGAAATCCTTGCTTCCCCTTTCTCAAAACTGGCGGGAGCCGAATTAGCGGCGGCCGGCCCCGCCGGCAGTAGCAGGTAGTGTCGCCTGGCGCCCCTGTCATCTCCGGGGGCGGTGACGCCGGACCCTGGGAGAAGAAGAAACAGCCGGGCTAATTGTTTATAACCTAACATGGTTGGCGCAAGATGACAAGGCGGGGATGCAGGTTCAAGGTCGGGAGAGCCGAGGGGCCACCGCCGGAGCCCAAACCTTTAAGGATTTGCGAGTCGGAAGAATCAGGGTATAATAATCCAATTGCAGGGAGGGAATCAAAGAGCGGCGCCCGCCCGGTGCCGCAAGACCCCGTTATGACTGTAGAAGAAGCTCGCGAGATCCTGGGCCTGGACCTCAAGGCCAGCCGCAAAGAGATCCGGACGGCTTACCGGCGGGCGGCCCGCCGCTGGCATCCGGACCGGGCCCCGGCAGGGGCGGAGGCCGAGTACCGGACCCGCATGCAGCAGATTAACGCCGCCTACCAGCGCCTAGTCAAACTGATAGACGGTTACCGCTACGAACTGATAGACACCGACAGCCCGGAAGACCTCCAGAAATGGTGGGCGGCGCGTTTTTACACCGGGGTCTGGGGTCCCCCCAAAGACCCGGGGGAAGAGAAGGAATGATGCCCCGGATCCTGGCGCTGCTTTGGGCAGCTTTCCTGTTGCTGGCGTATCCCGGGAGCGGCTGGGCCGCGCCGGCGCTGGAAGATCTGCCTTACCGCATCAGCCTGGGCCCCTGGACGGAAATGGCCAGGGTCAATCTGACCCTCAAGGAACTGGGGCCGGGCCGCTACCTGGCGGAATTCTCCGACGGCGCCAAGGGCGTGTGGGGCCTTTTGAGCCGGTGGCTGCCGGAGCGGTACCAGACGGAGATGGTCTTCCGGGACGGCCGCTTTCAGCCCCTGGTTTACCGGGAGAAAATCCGCATCAGCGGGCGCCGCGTGGTGAAAGAGTACCGCTTCGACTACGAGAAGGGCCGGCTGGAATACTGGCGCCAAACTGAAGACCAGAAAATCTCCAAGAGGTGGCAGGTCCCCTTGAAGGAGCCGGTCTACGATCCTTTGAGCCTGTTTTACAATATCCGGGCGGGCGCCTTCGGACCCCTGGGCGCCGGCGATACCCTGCGAGTTCAAACCATCCCCACCCCGGACCCGGAAGCGATGGTAATCCAGCTGGGCCCGGAGACGGCCCAGGGCCGCAAGGTCACTTTGACCATCCGGGAAAAATCGGGTAAAGAGCGGGGACCGTATTTCATCTACGCGGGGCCCGATTGGGTTCCCAAAACGGCCTGGTTCAGGGTGCTGCAATTCGGCAAGCTGACGGGCCACCTGCTGGACTCTGCCGAGATTTTGAAGCAGGACGAGCTGCGTCTTCCCAAGCCCAATAACCAGCAGCAGTAACCCGCAGTGAGGATAATATGGATTGGAAAGGAAGAGGGCGCCGGAAACCCTATCCCTGCCAAGCTGGCCAAAGGGGACGAAACCGGCCCCTCCGTTGGGGTTGGCTGGCGCTCATTATCCTTGCGGCATTCTGCGTTCCCGGCCGGGCCAACATCGACGGCGATTCTCTGCTGGAGGACCTGCACTTCCGGGTGGATGTGCTGATATGGCGGGATGCAGCCAGGGCCAGGCTCACCCTGAAAAGCCTGGGAACCGGCAGATACCAGGCCGAGGTCTCCGGCGGGCCCCGGGGCGTTTTGAAAACCATCAGCGGCGACCGGCAGGACAGCTACCGCACCGACATGGTGTGGCGGGACGGCCGGCTCCTGCCTTTGGTCTACCGGGAAGAGTCCCGGCGCAAGGGCAAGCGCCATTTGAAGGAATACCGTTTCGACTACGCCCAGGGCAAGCTGGAAATGTGGCAGCTGAAGACGGGCAAGGGGATGGTGTTAAAATGGCACACCACCCTAACGGAGCCCATCTACGATCCCTTAACCGCCTTCTATAATTGCCGCCTGGGTTTTTTGGGACCAGTCAGGGGAGGCCAGGTTTTCAAGCTGCGGGGCATCCCTTATCCCAAGCCTGAAGAGATCGAGGTGCGCATCGGGGAGGAGACCGGCCAGGGCTTCAAGACCATGATATCCTTCTTCGACCAGGCCAGGCAGAAATCGACCCTGGTGTATGCCTATTTAGACGATCAAAGGGTGCCCAAACAGGCCTGGACCACGGTTCTGGGGGTCGGCACCATCAGCGGCGAGCTGCTGCCCGGGGGCAAAGGCTTGAAGGCGCGGCTGCCGGACCTGGCGACCGGCAAGGTCGCAAACCAAGCCCCAGGAAGCTGAAGTACCTTTCCAGGACGTGGCCGGGGACGGCAGGGCAGCTTCTTGAGGTTCCGGCAGGGTGGCCTTGGGGGTCTTCCTGTTAGGGGCCGGCGGCAGGCAGACGGGTGCGCCGTCCCGATCCCGGAACCGATAAATTCTCCCCCGGCTTCGCCCCCCCCCTTGTTGTCTGGAAAATGATGATTAATTTAAAATTGGCAACCTGAGGACCGGAAAATCTGCCGCCGGCCCCCCTGAAGCACTGCGACTAGAAGGGGCGCGATGTGGGGGTTGCAGTCCCACCAGGTTGCCTTTAATTAACCATGCAGTCGGGGCGTGGCCCTTTTACTCGGCCAGGTTTAATGTTGAGCACTATGCCTACGGGCGGTTCCTCCCGGTGGCCTCTTTAAGCCATTTCCCTTCGGTGGCCCCCCAATTTTTTACTGCCACTCCAGTCCCGCTTTTTGCTCCCAGTTTTCGGCCCTGTCTCGCTCCGCCGCGATTGACAAATACCTTGCATTATTTTAATATTTCGGTTGTAACTTTGAGAAACCTTAGGCCAGGGGCAAAGAGGGGCATGGAGAAACGGGATCTGGAAATCATTGAGGAGATGATGGCGCGGGATCCGGAGTTGAAGCGTTACGTAGAAGAACACCGGGAGTATGAGCGTCTATTGGAGGAATTCAACCGCCGTTCCTATCTTACCGCGGCAGAGACCATAGAGCGGAAGCGGTTGCAAAAGTTGAAGCTGGCCGGCCGCGACAGAATAGAGCAAATTTTGGCCAAATATCGGCAAAAGGAAGGCGTGCTATGAAGATGACCGGCGCCCAAATCTTGCTGGAGTGCCTGAAACGGGAAGAAGTCAAGCACATCTTCGGCTACCCGGGCGGAGTGGTGCTGGATATTTACGATGAGCTGACGCGCTGCCCGGAGATCAAGCATATCCTGGTGCGCCACGAACAGGCGGCGGCGCACGCCGCCGACGGCTATGCCCGGGCCTCCTCCAAGGTGGGGGTGGCCCTGGTCACCTCGGGCCCCGGCGCCACCAACACGGTGACGGGCATCGCCTCGGCCTATATGGACTCCATCCCCATCGTGGTGCTCACCGGGCAGGTGCCCACCGCGCTCATCGGCAACGACGCCTTTCAAGAGGTGGACATTGTGGGCATCACCCGGCCCTGCACCAAGCACAACTACCTGGTGAAGGACATCAAAGACCTGGCCCACACCATCCACGAAGCTTTCTTTATCGCCCGGTCGGGGCGGCCGGGGCCGGTGCTGGTGGACCTGCCCAAGGATATCATCCAGGCCAGCATAGTCCCCAAGTTTCCCGAGAGCATCAAGATCAAGAGTTACAACCCCACCTACCACGCCAACCCCCGGCAGGTGAAACGGGCCCTGGACCTGATCTTGACCGCCAAGAAACCATTGCTCTACACCGGGGGCGGTATCATCCTGTCGGATGCCGCCGGCGAACTCTTCAAATTCGCCGAATCCTTGCAGATCCCGGTGACCAGCACTCTCATGGGCCTGGGGGGCTTCCCGGGTGACCACCCCCTGTGGCTGGGCATGTTGGGCATGCACGGCACCTATTGCGCCAATATGGCGGTCTCCCAGTGCGATGTCCTCATCGCGGTGGGGGCCCGCTTCGATGACCGGGTCACCGGCAAGCTGGCGGAATTTGCGCCCCACGCCAAGATCGTCCATATCGACATCGACCCCAGCTCCATCAGTAAGAACGTGGTGGTGGACATTCCCATCGTGGGCGACTGCAAGGACACCCTGAGGCAGCTCAACGACCTGTTGGCGGCGAAGGCGCCCCGGGACTGGGCCGATCTGCGGCGCCCCTGGCTGGACACCGTCGCCGACTGGGAGGAGAAGCACCCCCTCACCTACACCTGGAGCGACACCATCATCAAGCCCCAGTACGTGGTGGAGAAGCTGTAGGAGCTGACCAAGGGCGAGGCCTTACATCACCACCGAGGTGGGCCAGAACCAGATGTGGGCCGCCCAGTTCTACAAGTTCAAACGCCCCCGGCAACTGATGACCTCCGGCGGCCTGGGGGTCATGGGTTACGGCTTACCCGCGGCCATGGGGGTGCAGGTGGCCAAGCCCGACGCCATCGTCATCGACATCGCCGGGGACGGCAGCATCCAGATGAACATTCAGGAGCTGATCACGGTGGTGGAGAACAACCTGCCGGTGAAGGTCGCCATCTTGAACAACTCCTTCCTGGGCATGGTGCGCCAGTGGCAGCAGCTGTTTTACGAACGGCGCTACAGCGCCACGCCCATGACGGCCCCTGATTTTGTCAAGCTGGCCGACGCTTACGGCGCCTTGGGCCTGAGAGCCACCAAGCCTGAAGAAGTGGAGCCGGTGATCCGGGAGGCCCTCAACACCCCCCGGCCGGTGATCATGGACTTCCGGGTGGAACCGGAAGAGTGCGTCATGCCCATGGTGCCAGCCGGCAAAGCCATGCACGAGATGTTACTGGCCTAGGAGATTATGATGGAACGCCGGCATACGATTGCAGTGGAAGTGGACAATACTCCCGGGGTGCTCTCCCGGGTGACGGGCCTGTTCAGCGGCCGGGGCTTCAACATCGAGAGCCTGTGCGTGGCGGAGACCATGGACCCGGAGGTCTCCCGCATCACCTTGGTTTCTTCGGGCGATGAGCAGATCATCGAGCAGATCATCAAGCAGCTGCGCAAGCTGATCAACGTCATCAAGGTGGTGGACCTGAGCGAGTTGGAACACGTGGAGCGGGAAATGGCCCTGGTCAGGGTCAAGGCCGAGGACAGGTCCCGGGCCGAAGTCCTGCGCATCGCCGACATCTTCCGCTGCCGGGTGGTGGACGTGAGCCCCAGCACTTATACCCTGGAAATCACCGGCAACCACGAAAAGATCCGGGCGGTGCTGGAACTCCTCAAGAGTCTGGGCATCCAGGAAGTGGTGCGCACCGGCACGCTGGCCATTCAGCGGAGCAAAAAGGATTGACTAGGGTGGGCACCGCCCACCATGATTTTGGATTTTAAGAATAAATATGGCGTTAGTTTTTGCTTACTGCTGATAGCTGAAAGCTGATAGCTCAATTCAGGAAAGGAAATCGACTGATGAAGATGTATTACGATGCGGATGCGGATTTGGGAGTGCTCAAGGGCAAAAAAGTGGCCATCATCGGCTTCGGTTCCCAGGGCCACGCCCAGGCCCTGAACCTCAGGGACAGCGGCCTGGACGTGGTGGTCTCCGAAATGCCGGGAACTCCCAACTATGAGCTGGCGGTGAAGTACGGCTTCAAGCCGGTGTCGGCCTCCGAAGCCGCGGCCCAGGCCCAGGTGGTGCAGATCCTGACCCAGGACCACGTCCAGGCGCAGCTTTACGAGCGGGACCTGAAGCCCCACATGATAAAGGGCAAGACCCTGCTCTTTTCCCACGGCTTCAACATCCACTTCGGCCAGATCGTGCCGGGCCCCGAAATCGACGTCATCATGGTGGCCCCCAAGGGGCCGGGTCACCTGGTGCGCAGTGAATACGAGAAAGGGGCCGGCGTCCCCTCCCTGGTGGCGGTGGAGCAGAACCCCTCGGGTCAGGCCCTGGTAACGGCCCTGGCCTATGCCAAGGGCATCGGGGCCACCCGGGCCGGGGTGCTGGAGACCAGCTTCCGGGAAGAGACGGAGACGGACCTGTTCGGCGAACAGTGCGTCCTCTGCGGCGGCGTCAGCGAACTGGTCAAGGCCGGCTTCGACACCCTGGTGGAGGCGGGCTACGCCCCGGAGATCGCTTACTTCGAGTGCCTCCACGAGCTGAAGCTCATCGTGGACCTCTTTTACCAGGGCGGCATCAGCTACATGCGCTACTCGGTGAGCGACACCGCGGAATTCGGCGACTACACCCGGGGCACACGCATTATCACCGAGGAGACCCGGGAAGAGATGCGCCAGATCCTCTACGAGGTGCAGTCCGGCGAGTTCGCCCGGGAATGGATCCTGGAGAACCAGGCCAAACGGCCGGTATTCAACGCCCTCAGGCGCCAGGAGGCGCAGCATCCCATCGAGGAAGTGGGCAAGAAGCTTAGAGCCATGATGGGCTGGCTGAAAAAGTAGGGGCGGCGGTTAATTATGGGTCAGGTTTCCGGCAGGGGAGGGGGGCTCATCGCCGCGCCGGGTTACCCCTTCATCCTGGGCAGCGTGGTCCTGTTGTTGCTGGGGGTGGTCAGCGGCTGGCCCTGGCTCACGGTGCTGGGGCTCCTGGGAGGCGGTTTTTTCGCCTATTTTTTCCGGGATCCGGACCGAGCCATCCCCCAGGAGCCGGAAGCCATCGTTTCGCCGGCCGACGGCAAAGTGGTGAGCGTGGAGGAGGTCCGGGAAGACCGGTTTTTAAAAGGTCCGGCCCGGCGGGTGGCGGTTTTCATGAACGTCTTTGACGTGCACGTCAACCGCGCCCCCCTTGCCGGCCGGGTGGCCGGCCTGGTGCACCGGCCCGGGGCCTTTCAGGCCGCGTTTCGGGCGGAGGCGGGGTCGCAAAATGAGCAGCAGGCCATGCTGCTGGAGGACGAGGAGGGCCGCCGGGCCCTGGTGGTGCAGATCGCCGGGCTGCTGGCCCGCCGCATCATCGGCTACGTGAATACCGGGGACCGGCTGACCAAGGGCGAGAAGTTGGGGATGATCTGCTTCGGCTCCCGGGTGGACCTGTACCTGCCGCCCACGGTGGACCTGCAGGTCAAGGTGGGCGACCGGGTCAAGGCCGGCAGCAGCATTATCGGCAAGTGGGTTTGAAAAGGTAGGGGCGGGGTTACCCCGCCCCTGCAAGATATGGCAGGAGGTTGGCATGGCTTTCCGCAGAAGGCGCAAAAAGCGAGACCGGCGTAAATTTAGAGGCGTTTTCCTGCTTCCCAACCTCATCACCACCGGCAGCCTGTTCGCCGGGTTTTACGCCATTGTAGCGGCCATTGACGGACGCTTCTACACCGCGGCCTGGGCCATTTTTATTTCTCTGGTGCTGGACGGCCTGGACGGCAGGATCGCCCGCATCACCAAGAGCACTTCGGGCTTCGGGACGCAATACGACTCCCTGGCTGACCTGGTGGCCTTCGGGGTGGCCCCGGCCCTGCTGGTCTATCTCTGGGCCCTGAAGCCGTATCAGCAGTTCGGCTGGGTGGCCGCCTTTCTGTTCGTGGTGTGCGGGGCCTTGCGGCTGGCCCGCTTCAACGTGCAGCAGGGGTCCATGGACCCCCGCTACTTCAACGGCCTGCCCATCCCCGCGGCCGCCATGCTCATTGCCACTTCCATTGCCTTCTATTACGAAATCGGGGAGTGGGCTCCGGAAAAACATGTCTACATCCTGGTCATGATTTACCTGCTCTCCTTTCTGATGGTGAGCAACGTCAAGTATGCCAGTTTCAAGAAGGTGGAGCTCTTCCGTCGCCATCCCTTTCATACCCTGGTGGGTCTGGTGTTGATATTCGTGGTCATCGCCGCCGCGCCCAATATCATGGGTTTCCTGGCCATGGTGGTGTACGTGGCCTCGGGGCCCGTCAGCACTTTCATGTATTACCGCCGGCCGGCGCTGGAGGAGAAGGGGGAAGACGAAACTCCCAGCCCGAAGCTCAGTAGCCCCTGAATGGAACCTGGTCCTAAAAATCTTTGGGATGGGAAGGCCACCCTTGACTGCCTCTATTCCGACGAGAAAAATCGCCGGGCCACGGCCGTGTACCTGAGGCAGCTTCAGGAGGCGGTCCGTAGGGCCGGCAGTTCCCTGCTGATTGTTTACATACCCAATGGGGAGGAAGTCCAGAGTTTTAGAAAGAAACACGTTACTTCCAAAGACGAACAGGCTCTTAAGGAGTTAGTCAGCACCCAGGGAGAAGCAATGTTTTCCCTGACGCCGGTGCTGGCTGCTTCGGGCGAGAGCCTGCAGCGGTTGTATTATCAGGAAGGCCACTGGACCCCCGCGGCCCACGCGCTGGTGGCAAAAGATCTGGGCGACCGACTTCAGGACTATCTGGAAAAGCAGGACTGCCGCCGCCCGGCGGACTCTAAGCGTTAAAGAAGCCCGGGGGCGGCCGCCATGACGGCAAAACCTAACGGTCGCCACTTGACTTCACCGGAAAGGTTTGATAATAAATAACAATAATGCTTTGGAAAAGTAAAATGGCTGCAAGAATGAATCCCAATTTTCCGCGCTTAGCCGAGAACCTGCGCCTGCCCTTGCTGTTGCCTGCTCTGTAAGAGCAGGCGCCTAGATTGCCCGTTTCATTTTCCCGAAAGATATGATATTTAAACATCTTACCCATAGAGGCAGCGGTCTGAGCCCGCTGCCTTCCACGGCAGGCATGAGGGGAGATTTAACTATGCCCGAGAAGATATATATTTTCGATACCACCCTGCGGGACGGGGAGCAGACCCCCGGGGCCAATCTCAACGTGGACGAAAAGCTGCAGATCGCCCGGCACCTGGAACTCCTCAACGTGGACGTCATCGAGGCCGGGTTTCCCATCGCCTCCCGGGGGGACTTCGAGGCAGTGCGGGCCGTGGCCCGGGAGATCCGGGGGCCCCAGATCGCGGCCCTGGCCCGGGCCTTTGTCAAAGACATCGACGCGGCTTGGGAGGCCGTCAAAGAGGCCACCAACCCCCGCATCCACACCTTCATCTCCACCTCCGACATTCACCTCAAGTACCAGATGAAGAAGTCCCGGGAAGAGGTGCTGGAGATGGCGGTGGCCGCGGTGAAGCACGCGGCCCGCTACACCGCCAACGTGGAGTTCTCGGCCATGGACGCCTCCCGCAGCGACCTGGATTACGTGGTCCAGGTATTCACCGCCTGCATCGAGGCGGGGGCCAAGGTGCTCAACTTCCCGGACACCGTGGGCTACGCCATTCCCCACGAGTTCGGGGCCAAGATCAAGTACCTGATGGAGCATATCCCCAACATCCACCAGGCGGCGCTCTCCGTCCACTGCCACAACGACCTGGGGCTGGCCGTAGCCAACACCCTGGCCGCCATCATGAACGGGGTGCGCCAGGTGGAGGTGACCATCAACGGCATCGGCGAACGGGCCGGCAACGCCTCCATGGAAGAGGTGGTCATGGCCCTGGCCACCCGGAAAGACCTGTTCGATTACTACACGGACATCGTCACCCAGTACATCTATCCCACCAGCCGCCTGACCAGCAAGCTCTCGGGGGTGCCGGTGCAGCCCAACAAGGCCATCGTGGGGGCCAACGCCTTTGCCCACGAGTCGGGGATCCACCAGGACGGGGTGCTCAAAGACGCCAGCACCTTCGAGATCATGACCCCCACCACGGTGGGCATCAAAAAGAGCTCACTCCCCCTGGGGAAGCTTTCCGGGCGCCACGCCTTCAAAAAGAAGCTCCAGGAGATGGGCTATTACCTGGCCGACGACGAACTGAACCGGGTCTTTTCCCGCTTCAAGGACCTGGCGGACCGCAAGAAAAGCGTGTTCGACGAAGACCTGACCAGCCTGGTGGAGACGGAAGTCATCTACAAGTCGGTGCCCGAGCATTTCAAGCTGATGGACCTGGTGGTGCTCACCGGCACCATGGTGAAGCCCAGCGCCACCGTCAAGATGGAGGTGGGCGGGGTGCTGCACAGCTACTCGTCCTTCGGCGACGGTCCCATTGACGCCACCTACAAGGCCATCACCCATGTGGCCCAGTCCAAGTGCAGTCTCTTGAAGTTCGCGGTGACCGCCATCACCGGCGGCACCGAGGCCCTGGGAGAGGTGTCGGTGCGCCTGGAGGACGGCGGCCACATCGTCACCGGCCAGGGGGTGGACCCCGACATGGTCACCGCCAGCGCCCGGGCCTATATCAACGGCCTGAACCGCCTCCACTTCCTGAAGGAGCTGGGGCCCCGAGGCAGCAAACCGGAAAAGCTGTAAGCGGTCAGCCCAAATACTAAAAACCGAAAACCGAAGAAAATGGCTAAACCTCAAACCATTACGCAGAAGATCTTGGCGGCCCACACCGGTAAGGACTTCGTGGAGCCCGGGGAACTGATCCAGGCCAGGGTGGACATCGCCCTGGGGAACGACATCACCGCGCCTCTGGCCATCCGGGCCTTCCGGGAAGCCGGCGCCAAACAGGTCTTCGACCGGGACCGGGTGGTGCTGGTCTGCGACCATTTTGCTCCCAACAAGGATATCGCGTCGGCCATCCAGTGTCAGACCGTGCGCCAGTTTTCCCGGGAGCAAAACCTCACCCACTTTTACGAAGGCGGGGAGATGGGGGTGGAACACGCCCTGCTGCCCGAAAAGGGCATTGTGGGCCCCGGCGACCTCATCGTCGGCGCCGACAGCCACACCTGCACCTACGGGGCCCTGGGGGCCTTCGCCAGTGGGGTGGGGTCCACCGACCTGGCCGCGGCCATGATCACCGGGGAATGCTGGCTCAAGGTGCCGGAGAGCATCCGCTTGGTCTACACCGGCAAACTGGGTCCCTGGGTCACGGGCAAGGACCTGATCCTCTATACCATCGGCGACCTCGGGGTGGACGGGGCCAACTACCTGGCCATGGAGTTCACCGGCGAGGCCATCCGGCACCTGCCCATGTCCGACCGTTTCTCCATGGCCAACATGGCCGTGGAAGCCGGCGCCAAAAACGGCGTCTTCGCCCCGGATGCCATTACCCTGGAGTACGTCCAGGGCCGCACCCTGCGCCCCTACACCCTGTACGACAGCGACCCGGAGGGGCGCTATCTCTTCGAGAAGACCTACGAAGTGAGCGGTATGGAGCCCCAGGTGGCCTATCCGCCGTCCCCGGGAAACGTGCTGCCGATCTCGGAAATCGGCAACGTGCCCATCGACCAGGCAGTCATCGGCTCGTGCACCAACGGCCGGCTGGAGGACCTGCGCCTGGCGGCCCGGGTGCTCCAGGGCCGCCGGGTGGCGAAAGGAGTGCGCCTCATCGTCATTCCCGCCACGCCGCTGATTTATCGACAGGCCATGGACGAGGGCCTGACGGCCATCTTCCTGGAGGCCGGGGCCGTCATCGGCCCACCCACCTGCGGCCCCTGCCTGGGCGGGCACATGGGCATCCTGGGTCCGGGGGAAACAGCCATCGCCACGACCAACCGCAATTTCGTGGGGCGCATGGGCCACACCCAATCCAAAGTCTATCTGGCCAACCCGGCGGTAGCCGCCGCGTCCGCCGTCACCGGCCGCATCAGCGGCCCGGAAGATTTATAAGGCAGGGCCCGGCGTTCACATAAGCACTTGCAATTTCAGTCCCAATGATTTAATAATGGGGGACTGGGAGGCCGACATGCGCCGGATTAAGATGAGGTGGCTGGGGGTGATGGTGTTGGCCGCATTATTGTCAAGCGGCTGCGCCGGGATTATCTCGGAGCATTCCAGCGACGACGGCACGACGGAAAGGGTCCGCCTCGGCACCGGGTCAAAATGGAGTACCTGGGACCGTAACCCTACCAAGCAAGACGATTCTTGCATCATGTTAAAAAAAGAATCGACTTTTTAAGGCAACCATGTCATCTTACTTCACAAATCGTTAGCAGTTATTACGTGCGGGCGAGAAAAAGGCATGGCGGGTCGGCTCAGAATGTGGTGGCTGGGATTGGCGCTGGCGGCGCTGGTGTTGGCCGGCTGCTCCGGTGTGCTGATGGAATCGAAACAGGACGATGGCCGGGTGGACCGCGTGAAGGTTGACGGCGGCGAGTCCTGGGACAGTTACGACGACAAACCGAGATACCCGTACACCAAGAAGAAAGCCCTGGATGACATGAGCATAATTCTCAAGAATGAATCAACCTTTTAGAAGGAAACCCGCCGTCGGGCCCGCACCACCCGCTGCCATCCCCTGATAATCCGCCACCGTCTCCACCGATCTCATAGGCCCCGGTTTCCTCAAGTAAATCCATCACCTTTCCGGCCTGGCCGTCTCCCACTTCCAGGGCCAGCCAACCTCCCTCCTGCAAGTATTGGTGCGCCTGCCGAGCTCAGGTGCCGGAGCAGGTCCAGGCCGTCTTCCCCGCCCAAAAGGGCCTCCTTCGGTTCAAAATCCTTAATATCCCTGGGGAGCGCTCCCACTGGGCCCGAGGCACGTAGGGCAGGTTGGCCACCAGCAGGGCAAAGCGTCCCCCCGGCTGGAGAGAGGCCAGCAGGTCGGCCCGGAGAAAGTGAATGCGGTCCGCCACCCCGTGGCGCCGGGCGTTGTCCCGGGCGAGGTCCAGGGCCGGGGCGGCCAGATCCAGGGCCACCCAGCGCATCCGGGGCAGCTCCCGGGCCAGGGCCACCACCACCGCGCCGGAACCCACGCCAATCTTCAGGCCCCAGAGTGTGCCGGTTCTCGGTTTTCGATTTTCGGTTTTCGGTTGACTTTCAAGATAATAGGCGGCTTTCTCGCTCCCTGCCATTCTTCCGGTGAATAGTCCGCTTCCCTGGTAGGGGCGGGTTTCAAACCCGCCCCTACAATGTCTTCCCTGGAAGGGGTTGGGGTCATTAGCTTTTTGCTAATGGCCCCTTCGGAAATGGGCCGAAGGCCCATTCGGGCAGTGGCCGTCTGCCCCTGGCCCCCTTCCCCCGCCTCATTCCCTACAAACGCCTTCGCCGCCTCCAGGGTGGCGGCCACCAGCACCTCGGTTTCGGGCCGGGGGATCAGCACCGCGGGGGTAACCCGGAAGTCCAGGGACCAGAATTCTTTGTGGCCCGTGAGGTAGGCCACCGGCTCTCCTTCCCGGCGGCGCACCACCAGGGCCTTGAAGCGCGCCAGCTCCTCCGGGGTGAGGGGTTGGTCATAGCGGAGATAAAGGTCCAGGCGGCTGACGCCCAGGGTGTGGGCCAGCAGCACCTCGGCGGAGGCTCGGGGCTCGGACACCCCTTTCCCCCGGAAGTAATCGGTTGTCCACCGCAGGATTTCGACGATGGTCCAGGTCTCTTGGAGGGCGGGCTTCATTCAGGCCTGGGCCAGGGCGGCGGCGCGCTGGTGGGAGCTGAGGGCTTGCAGGAGTTCCTCCAGGTCCCCGTCCAAGATGGCGTCCAGCTTGTGCAGGGTTAAGCCGATGCGATGGTCCGTCACCCGGGATTGGGGAAAATTATAGGTGCGGATGCGCTCGCTGCGGTCGCCGGTGCCCACCATGCTCTTGCGCTCCTGGGCGATCTGCTGCTGTTGCTGCCGCTGTTTCAGGTCCAGCAGGCGGGAGCGCAGCACCTTCAAGGCCTTGGCCTTGTTCTTGTGCTGGGATTTCTCATCCTGGCAGGAGACCACCAGCCCGGTGGGGAGGTGGGTGATCCGCACCGCGGAATCCGTGGTGTTGACGCTCTGGCCCCCGGGGCCCGAGGACCGGAAGACGTCGATGCGCAGTTCTTCGGGGCCGATCTGCACGTCGAGTTCTTCAGCTTCGGGCAGCACCGCCACCGTGACCGCGGAGGTGTGGATGCGGCCCTGGGATTCCGTCAACGGCACCCTTTGCACCCGGTGGACCCCGCTTTCATATTTCAGCAAGCTGTACACCCGGTTGCCCGAGATGCTGGCGATGATTTCCTTGAGGCCGCCGATGCCGGTGGTGGAGTGGCTCAGGATCTCCAGCTTCCAGCCCTTCCGCTCCGCCAGGCGGATGTACATGCGGAAGAGGTCCGCGGCAAAGAGTCCCGCTTCCTCTCCGCCGGTGCCGGCCCGGATCTCCAGGAGCACGTTCTTTTCGTCGTTGGGGTCCTTGGGCAGGAGCAAGAAGCGCAGCTCTTCCTCCAGGGAAGCCGCCTGCTCCTTGAGGGTCTGGATTTCGTCCCGGGCCAGGGCTTTCAGCTCTTCGTCCGATTCCTCTTTCAGCAGGCCCTGGCTGTCCGCCAGTTCCTTGTGAAGGTGCTGATAGCGCCGGAAGGTCTGGACCAACGGAGTCAGCTCCGCGTGCTCCTTGCGATATTTCAGGTACAGGTCCTGGGCCTTGATGACCTCGGGGTCACCCAGCAGGCCTTCCAGTTCCTGGTAACGTTTTTCGATGTTTTCCAACCGTTGGGTAAGCATATTTTCAGCTTGGCGGCCCCGCCGCCGGTTTGGTTATTGAGCTAATTGTTTTATTATAATGGAAAAAACGGTTTCGTGCAATGCCTTTATGGGTCTCTCGAGGGTCAGAAGGCGGCAATGGTCGTATCATAATTAAGTTTGCCTAAGTTCCCTCCCCCTTGATGGGAGAGGGTTTCAGGGGGGGGCGGGGGGCACTTACAATAATCGCTCCCCCGGCCCTCCCGCCAGGGAGCGGGAACTAGGCTTGCATACGTCGTCTTGATTATGAAACAATACGCTAGCTTTCCGCCAGGCGGCGGATGATCTCCGGGATGGTGGCCGCGGCCAGATGGGGCAGAGAGCCGCCCCCCAGCACCACTTGCAGGGGAACGTCCATGTCGGCGGCCGCGGCGATCATCAGATCGCAGATGTCGAAGTAGGCTGCTTCGGTGAGCCCCAGGGAACCGTAGTCCTCCAGGTGGGTATCGAAGCCGTAGTACCAGATGAGCAGGTCCGGCTTGAAAGGCCGAATCAGGGGCAGATGGCGGCGCACCTGCTCCAGGTATTGAGTATTGGGCTCCTCATGCCAGTTCATGCGTTGGACATTGACGTGGACCTTGGTGCCGTCCTCCGAACTGACATTGACCCCGCAGAAACAGAGCTGAAACACGTCGGCATCGTCCCGCACCAGCTGGCTGGTGCCGTCGCCGTGGTGGGCGTCGGTGTCCACGATGGCGAAGCGCCGCCAGGGGCTGATTTCCCGGGTATGGGTTAGGGCGATGACCACGTCGTTGAAACAGCAGGCGCCCCAGAACTGGCGGTAGCCGGCGTGATGGCCGCCGGCGCCGATGAAGCAGAAGGCCCGGTCGATCTCGCCTCGGGCCAGGGCCTCCATGCCGGCCACCACCGAGCCCACGGACTCGTAGGCGGTGGAGCAGAAGCCGTCCAGGGCCACCATGCGGAGCATCTCCGGGGCGTGCACCTTGAGGATGAGGTCTTCGGAGGCCCGGGGCGCTTCAAACAGGCGCACGTTGGGCTTCTGGAGCACACCCTCCAGGGCCTCGGGGAAATCCCGCAGCCGGTTGCCGATGGTCATGTAACTCTTCCGGCTGAAGGACGGGTGGTAGTAGATGCCGACTTTTTTCATCCAGGTTGGTTTTAACCACCAAGAGCATCAGGGAAGATTCTCTTTGGGGTCCTTGGGGTCCTTGAGTCTTGGCGGTGACTAGTGTGGCGCTTCATAATTGCTATGATATTTAAAACCACGGTTTTTTAACCCCCCTTTTCTAAAGGGGGGTAGGGGGGATTTTATAATAACCGCCTGAAAATCCCCCTAAATCCCCCTTTTCCAAAGGGGGACTTTAAGACCTCTAGAGTTTAGGTTTTCGTATGATTTGTCGTCATAATATTTATGAAGCGCCAAACTAGCTTCTTATGACCCTAACCGTTCCCCCGCCTTGGGCTGCTTGGCCTGGATAAACTCCGGCGCCTTGACCTTGCCCAGGTCCTTGGTGCGGAAGCGGGTGACCAGGACGGCCCCGCCCTGGACCGCCACCTTCAGTCCCTTATCCGTTACTTCCAGGATTTCCCCGGCCGCGGCCTTAGGAGATTCCTCCAGGAACCGGGCGTTGTAAAGCTTCACCTTTTCGCCCCGGAAGGTGGTGGTGGCCCCGGGCTGAGGGTCGCAGCCCCGGATGAAGTTGAAGACCTGGCGGCCCGGCTTATTCCAGTCCAGGGCGGCGACTTTTTCATCGCAGGGGGGATCGTAGGTGCCCTTGGAGTGGTCCTGGGGGAGGCGGGGGGCCTGGCCTTTGGCGATCAAGTCCACCGCTTCCAGGCAGGCCTCCACCCCCAGGCGATAGAGCTTGTTGAAGTAGACTTCCCCGGTGGTCTCCTGGGGGCCGATCTCCACCTTTTTCTGCAGCAGGATGTCGCCGGTGTCGATGCCTTCGTCCACCCAGAAGATGGTGAGCCCGGTTTCCGTCTCGCCGTTGATCACCGCCCAGTTGATGGCCGAGGCGCCCCGGTACCGGGGGAGGATGGAGGGGTGGTAACAGATGGCGCCCAGCTTGGGGACGCCCAGGACCCGTCCCGGCACGATGTCGGTGACAAAGGCCAGCACCGCCAGGTCGGGTTTAAGAGAGACCATCTGCTCATAGGCTTCCGGGTCCTTCAGGCGGGCCGGCTGCAAGACCGGGAGGCCCGCGGCCAGGGCCGCCTCCTTCAAGGGGTCCGCCTTGCCGCCCCGATCCGGCGGACAGAAGACGCCCACCACCTGCTGCCCGCGCTCGAGCAACCCTGTCAACACCTCCGCGCCAAAAGCCGCCTGACCGATCAAGGCAATTCGCATGGCTCCCCTCCTTAGGCTGTGGTGAGGGTATGTGGGGGGAGGGCCAGGGATTTCATCCCTGCCCTCCCCCCACACCCCCCACCCAACCCGCTTATGGGGCCGGGAAGGCGAGGACCGACGGTCTCGACTTCCCCAGTCCAAAACTTAAGGGGTCGGGCCTAAGGGATTGGGGAAGGGGGTAAGAGCCATGGGCCCTTAGCCCCCTCCCCCAAATCCGTTCCTCAATGATGGTGCTCCTCTTCGGGGGTGCGGGCTGCATGGTGGCGGCCCAGAAGCAGAGGCCGCAGGCGGCCAGGATGGCGCCCACGCTCAGCAGCGCATTGCCGCCCCAAATGGCCACCCCCACGCAGGCGAAGACCAAAATCATCAGGTAGGCCTGTTTTTTCCGGTAACTTTGGTTAGCTTCAGCCATTTTTGACCTCCTCGTAATCTAGCAAGATGTCTTAGGTCTTGATAATCATCCAGCAGGGGTTGATAATTTATCCAACTCTTCAAATTGTCATTCTGAGCGAAGCGAAGAATCTCTCCTTTTCTGCCAGTTGAGATCCCTCGCTTCGTTCAGCATGACATAAGAAACCAGTTTTCAGCGCGCCGCTAATCCAGCAGGTTATTTTATCCCTTCCGCCCATTTGCTGGCGTTCTCAATCCTGAGCAAGGTCTCGGTTTTTCCCAGGATGCTGATGATTTCATAGAGTCCCGGGCTGGCGGTCTTGCCGGTGAGGGCCACCCGCACCGGTTGGGCCACGTCTTTCATCTTGCGCCCGGTCTCCTCCGCCAACCCGGTGAAAATTCCGGCTACGGCTTCCTCTGCCAGCGGCTCCGGCAGGGCCTCCAGCCGCCGGGCCGCCTCCTTGAGCAAGGGAACCTTATCGGGGATGAGAAATTTGGCCGCGGCCTTTTCCTCGTAGGGCCGGGGGTCCTTAAAATAGAAGCGGGCCATTGCCGCCATCTCCGCCAGGGTCTTGGCCCGGGCGCTCAAAGTGGCCGCCACCCGGGCCAGGTAGTCCTGGTCGGGGTTGGCGACTTCCAAGACCTTTTCCACAAAGGGCGTCAGAACCCGGGCCAGTTCCAGCAGGGGCGTCTCTTTGAGGTAGTGGCTGTTGAGCCACAGAAGCTTTTCTTCGTCGTAGACCCCCGGGGACGTGGTGACGTGCTCCAGGGTAAAGTACTCGATCAACTCCTCCCGGGAGAAGAGCTCCTGGTCGCCGTGGGACCAGCCCAGGCGGGCCAGGTAGTTCACCAGGGCCTGGGGCAGGAAGCCTTGCTCCCGGTAAGTCAGGATGGACAAGGCCCCGTGACGCTTGGAGAGCTTGGCCCGGTCTTTGCCCAGCATCAGGGGCATGTGGGCGAATACGGGGGGCGTCGCTCCCAGGGCCTGGTAAATGAGGAGCTGCCGGGGGGTGTTGGGGATGTGGTCCTCCCCGCGGATGACCTGGGTCACCCGCATGGTGATGTCATCCACCACCACCGCGAAGTTGTAGGTGGGGATGCCGTCGGCCCGCTGCAGCACCAGGTCGTCCAGTTCCTGGTTGTCGAAGGCGAGGGGGCCCTTGATCTTGTCGTCCCAGTGGGTAACGCCGGTGAGCGACGTTTTGAAGCGCACCGCGGTGTCCGGACCTTTGGCCAGGCCCCTTTCCCGGCAGCGGCCGTCGTATTTGGGCTTGTCCCCCCGGGCCAGGGCCGCTTGGCGGCGGGCTTCCAGCTCTTCCGGCGGGCAGTTGCAGTAATAGGCGGCGCCCAGCTCCAGCAGGCGGTTGATGTAATCCCGGTAAATGGGCAATCTTTCCGACTGGCGGTAAGGACCTTCGTCCCAATCTAGACCCAGCCAGCGCATGGCATCCAGAATCTCTGCCACGTACACTTCCTTGGAACGCTCCTGGTCGGTGTCTTCGATGCGCAGGATGAAGGTGCCGCCGAAATGCCGGGCGATGAGCCAGTTAAACAGGGCGGTGTGGGCGCCGCCCAGGTGCAGGGAACCGGTGGGGCTGGGGGAAAACCGGGTGCGTACCTCTGACATCATCTGCCTCTCAGGTTAAGTGAATTTTTTAACATAATTTGTGGCGGAAGGCCAGGGTTTTCCCTTGATAATTCATTGACAATGACGTGGGCAAACTATATTATTATGAACAAAGGTGCATATAAAATGAACCTGATGAAGGTAAGAACTGAAATTCTTTTAAAGATGGAGGTTGGTATGCCTCAAGTATCTGGTATGGGAAAGGGACAAGGTCATGGATGCGGGTGCGGGTGCGGCGGGCCGGGAACCAAACGCCCCGGCGGGCCTCCCCAGGTCTGTGTCTGTTCATCTTGCGGCCTGCAGATGGCGCACAAGCCCGGAGACCCCTGCAGGCAGGGGAAATGTCCTGAATGCGGGAGCGATATGGTAAGGAAGATTTAGCTCTCATAACTATCAAGAAATCTGGTTCACGGCTGCCGAGAGGGCGCATGATGCCGCACTTAAGCCCTCCCGGCAGTTTTTTACCCCGCCAAAACCCTCCTTCCTAACTTTCTCGACGCGGGGGCTCGAGGGGGTAAAGCAATCATCCTCAAATCATCCTCAAATAAACCGCCGCATCAATTCATCGGTCAGCCGGTCTACATTTTGGGGGGTGACTTCGTGTTCCCGGCAGATGGCCGCCACCCGAGCCACTCTGGCCGGGTTCTCAAGATCGCTCAGGCGGGACATGATACCCGTGCGCCGTCCCACCTGGAAGAGGCATTGGCCTTCGGGGTCCAGGTCCAGAAAATCCTGCACCACCCGGAGCATCCTCTCCCGGTCCTGGGGCAGCACCCCTTCCACCTCCGGCAGCAGGTTCAGGATGTGGTCGCTGGCCACCACGCTGGTGATGCCCGAAAGCGATTCGAGAAAGAGGAGGATCTCTTCGGCCACCATGACGTCGGTTAATTTCTCGAAGCGGCCAGATTGATAATCTTCATATAAGGGCGTATGGCGCGGGATGGCCAGGGTGCGCAGCCGGATGAAGTGGGGATTGATTTGATTCAGGGCCGTCGCGGTCTCTCGGGCGTGGGCCTCCCGGAGCCGCCGCCCTCCCAGCCCGGGCATGTAGTATTCCGACAGTTCCATACCCGCCTGCCGGACCTTGAGCCCCGCGGTAATCTGGTTTTTCTGGGTGGTCCCCTTACAAACCTCCCGCAGCACTTGGTCGCAGCCTGACTCCAAGCCGATGTGAATGCGGTTCAGGCCCGCGGCCCGGAGCTCGGACAGGACCCGGTCGTCCAGGCGGGCCACGGTGCTGGACCGCGGCATAGGAAGTGAGGCGCTCAATTTCCGGGAAACGGAATTTCAGGTGTCCCAGGATCGCCAGCAGGTCCGAGGGGCTAACCACCAGGCTGTTGGCGTCCTGGAGGAAAACCTGGCGCCGGCCGCAGGCCATCCAATGCCGGGCCGCCTGCCAGGCCCACGGGTCTTCGGGCTCACCCCAGGTGGGCCTGCCTGCCATCTCCTGAACGCACCGGTAAACCGCGTCGATGTCCCGCTTCACGTGGCTTACGGGCCGCAAGGAAAACCGGGCGTCCTTGTAGACCGGACAAAACTTGCAGCGGTTCCAGGGGCAGTTGCGGGTCACCCGCAGCAGCAGGCTGGCCGCTTCGCTGGGCGGCCGGATGGGGCCCTGCTCGAAACCCTGATAATCTGGGTCAGTTTGCTGCATCATTGCTTATAAATTCTCATAAAAAGCCGCCGGCTGCAATTCCTGGGAGGAGTTTGCCTCTGCCGCGGCAGGTAACGCCCCGCGCCCCGACCTGGATGATTGCAGGATGCGGCAATTTTAATATATATTACGGATAAATTTAGTGCCTGTCAGTCCGCGGCGGATAATCGGCGCCTGATTGCCAAGAGCGGTGAAACCACCGGAAGGAAATCGCCCAGATGACCATACCCGATTCGGCTCCTGCCTCCAATTTCATCCGCAATATTATTGTGGAAGACCTGAAGACCGGCAAAAACCAGGGCCGGGTGATCACCCGTTTCCCCCCGGAGCCCAACGGCTACCTGCATATCGGCCACGCCAAGTCCATCTGCCTCAACTTCGGGCTGGCGCTGGATTTCGGCGGGCTTTGCAACCTGCGCTTCGACGACACCAATCCCACCAAAGAAGAATTGGAATACGTGGAATCCATCAAGGAGGACGTGCGCTGGCTGGGGTTTGACTGGGGCGAGCGCCTCTTCTTCGCCTCGGACTATTTCGAGGAGCTCTACGGCTACGCTTTGCACCTGATCAAGGAGGGCAAGGCTTACGTGGATGACTTGAGCGCCGACGAGATCCGGGAGTACCGGGGCACCCTGATGGAGCCGGGGAAGAACAGCCCCTACCGGGACCGGTCCGAGGCGGAGAACCTGGACCTGTTTCAGCGCATGCGGGCCGGGGAATTCCCCGACGGGACCAGGGTGCTGCGGGCCAAAATCGACATGGCCTCCCCCAATCTGAATATGCGGGACCCGGTGCTCTACCGCATTCTCCACGCGGAGCACCACCGCACCGGCGGCAACTGGTGCATCTACCCCATGTACGATTACGCCCACCCCATCTCCGACGCCCTGGAAGGCATCACCCACTCCATCTGCACCCTGGAATTTGAGGACCACCGGGCGCTGTACGATTGGCTCCTGGACCAGTTGCCGGTGCCCTGCCACCCCCAGCAGATCGAGTTTGCCCGCCTCAACCTCAGCTACACCGTGCTCAGCAAGCGCAAGCTGATCAAGCTGGTGCAGGAAGGCCACGTCAAGGGCTGGGACGACCCCCGGATGCCCACCATTTCAGGGATGCGGCGCCGGGGCTACCCCCCGGAGGCCATCCGCAACTTCTGCGAGCGCATCGGGGTGGGGAGAAGGGAGAACCTGGTGGACCTGGCCCTGCTGGAGTACTGCGTCCGGGAGGACCTGAACCGGCGGGCCCCCCGGGTCATGGGGGTGCTGCGCCCCCTGAAGGTGGTCATCGACAACTACCCGGCGGACCTGGTGGAGGAGATGGAGGCCGTCAACAACCCGGAGGACCCGAACATGGGGACCCGCAAGGTGCCGTTTTCCCGGGTGCTGTATATCGAGCGGGACGATTTCATGGAGGAGCCGCCCAAGAAGTTTTACCGCCTGGCCCCGGGCCGGGAGGTGCGGCTGCGCTACGCCTACTTCATCAAGTGCGTGGAGGTGGTGAAGGACGCCGGCGGCGAGGTGGTGGAACTCCGCTGCACCTACGACCCCGCAACCCGGGGAGGCTACGCCCCGGACGGGCGCCAGGTCAAAGCCACCCTGCACTGGGTCTCCGCGGCCCACGCCGTCCCGGCCGAGGTGCGCCTCTACGACCGGCTCCTCACCAAGGCCAACCCCGGCGAAGACAAGGAGGACTTCAAGGCGTTATTGAATCCGGAATCTCTGGAGACCTTGAAGCCGTGCCACCTGGAGCCGTCCGTGGCGCAGGCCGCGCCCGGGAGCTTCTACCAGTTCGAGCGCCAGGGCTACTTCTGCGTGGATAAGGATTCCGCTCCAGGGGCCCCGGTCTTCAACCGCACCGTGACTTTACGAGACCCCTGGGCCAAGCTGCAGCAGGCTAAGAAGAAGCCGGCCTGATTGCGAGTGGGGAAGGAGCTGTAGGGGCGGGTTTAAAACCCGCCCCTGGCGGCGTTATGAAAAGGAATGCTATGGCAAAAGAACGTTTGGAACGGGGCCTCATCCAGGTGTACACCGGGGACGGCAAAGGCAAGACCACCTGCGCCCTGGGGCTGGCCCTCAGGGCCGTGGGGCAGGGCTTTAAGGTGTACCTGGTGCAGTTCATGAAGGGGCGGGACACCGGCGAGGCCCGGGCCGCGGCGAAACTTTCCCCGGAGCTGACCCTGCGCTATTTCGGGCGGCCCGGCCTGGTGAACCTCAAGTCCCCGGCCCGAGAGGACCTGGACCTGATCCGGCAGGCCTGGGACCTGGCCCGGCAGATCATCGCCTCCGGGGACTACGACCTGGTGGTGCTGGATGAAATCAACCTGGCCCTGACGTACGGACTCATTCCCCTGGAGGAAGCCTTGCAGGTGCTGCGCCGGCGCCCGGCCTGGGTGGAGGTGGTGCTCACCGGCCGCCAGGCCCCGCCGGGAGCTGGTGGAGCTGGCGGACCTGGTAACGGAGATGCGCCCTATCAAGCATTATTTCACGGCCGGGGTCCGGGCCCGCCGGGGCATCGAGTGGTAATAATAATTTGAAGTTATTCAGGGAGGGGGCTTGGGGCTTTTTTGTAAGTGGCCCCTACCCCCTCCCTCAAACCCTCCCCCAACCCCTATAAGAGAGGGGGCACGATGTGCACCCTATCTAGTGGGGCCGGGCCTTCAATATTTAATTGGAGCAGGGCGTCCCGTGCCGGTTGGCGAAGGGTCTGAGGCGACGACCCTTTGCCCCCTCCCTGAAAAGCACTTTTGCAATCCTGCTAAAAAAACCGGGCGATTATTCCCCAGACCCCGGCGCCGCCCAGTTTCAGGGCAAATAAAGTGATCCCGGCCATGGCAAAGGAAGTGCCGTACAGGAGGAGGACGGCCCGGCGGTAATGGCCCGCGTTGAGGTTCTCAAGAGACGGGTCGCCGATGAAGGGTTTGTCCGCCACCCGGCCAAAATAAGTGCTGGGCCCTCCCAGGCGCACCTTTAGTGCCCCGGCCATGGCGGCTTCGGGCCAACCGGCGTTGGGGCTGGCGGCGTTGCCCGCATCCCGGCGCAGGATGCGCCAGGCCCCTCGCCCGTCCAATCCCGTCAGGATTGCGGCCAGGACCACGAGTAGCGAGCAGAGGCGGGCCGGCAGGAAATTGAGGACGTCGTCCATGCGGGCCGCCACCCGGCCGAACTTGCCGTAGCGGTAATTCTTGTAGCCCACCATGCTGTCCATGGTGTTGGCGGCCTTATAAAGGAACAACCCCGGCAGCCCCAGCAGCACCAGATAAAACATGGGGGCCACCACCCCGTCGGCCAGGTTTTCCGCCACCGTCTCGATGACCGCCCGGCGGATTTCCTCCGGCGACAGCTGAGCGGTCTCCCGGCCCACAATCCTGGCAAGGCGGGCCCTGGCCCCGGCCAGGTCTCCCCGGGCCAGGGCCTCGTCCACCAGGGCGCTCTCCCGGTGCAGGCTGCGGGTGGCCAGGCCGGCGTAGATGAGGTAAGAAAGCAGGGCGATGGCGAACAGGGAGGGGAGCAGCGCCGCCAGCACCAACGCCGCCACCACCGCGGTAAAAGTGGTCCCCATCACCGCCACCCAGTAAAGTCCCCCCGCCATCACCTCCTTGGCATAAAAGACCTTTTCCCAATACTGGCAGGCGCGGCCCAGGAGCCGCACCGGGTGAGGCCAGGACGGGGGGTCCCCCAGCAGCAGGTCCAGGAGGTAACCGAACAGGAAGGGAAGGGCTAGTTCCAAGATTTACTCTCCCTTAAAGCACTGCTCCAGGGCCGCCACCAACCGGTCGTTCTCCAGGCGGCGGCGCACCGCCACCCTGAAGAAGCGCTCATCCAATCCCCGGAAATTGCTGGCGTCCCGGATGATGACGCGGCGGCGCAGCATTTCGCTTCTAAGCCGCGCCGCGCTCCAGCCGGGCCGGGTGAGCTTCACCAGCAGATAGTTCACCGCGCTGGGGAAGGTCGTTAGACCTTCCAGGGCGCCCAGCCTCTGAAAAAGATACTCCCGTTCCCCCTTGACCAGGATGCGGGTTTGGAGCATGAAATTGCGGTCAGCCAGGCAGGCCCTGCCGGCGGCCTGGGCCAGGGTGCTCACCGACCAGGGCTCCTGGACCGGGGCCAATCGCTCAATGAGCTTAGGTCCTGCCAGGACGTACCCCAGGCGCAGGCCCGGGATGCCGAAGAACTTGGTGAAGGAGCGCAAGAGGATGAGGCGGGGGAAGCGCCCCAGGTGCGCCTTCAAGGAGGCCTCTTCCACGAAGTCCACAAAGGCCTCGTCCAGCACCACCCGGACTCCGGCCCCATCCAGGGCGGCAATCACGCTAAGGAGGCGCTCTGCAGGCAACAGGACCCCGCTGGGGCTGGCGGGATTGGCCAGGAAGACCAGGTCCGCACCCCGGGGGTCCAGGGAATTGCTCAGGGTGAAACCGTCTGCCTCGGCGGTGAGGTGGAAGTCCACCGGAACCCGGGCCGCGTTCAGGGCCTGCTCGTATTCGCTGAACGCCGGCGCCACGATGAGGCCTTTGCGGGGCTTCAGGGCCCGGGCCAGGAGGTAGATGAGCTCGGTGGAGCCGTTCCCCACCAGGATTTGCCCGGGGTCCAGGCCGTGGTAGGCCGCCAGGTCCCGGCGCAGGTCCAAACACCGCCGATCCGGGTAGTGGCAGATCTCCTCCAGGGCCCCCAGGGCAGCCTGCCTGAGGCCCGGCGGAAAGCCCAGGGGGTTGATGTTGGCGGAAAAATCCAGGAGGTCCTTGACTTGGACCCCCAGAGCCCGGGCCAGTTGATAGACGTCGCCCCCATGTTTCGGGGTTGCCTCAGGTGGTTCGTTTTCCAGGTTCATTTTGCTATCATCGCCTTTATCCGGGCAATATCAAGATGCCGGCGCAGGAGATCGGCCAGGCGGTCTAATTGGGCTTCCTGAAAGGCGCGAAAGGACAACTCAGGGGAGGGGACCGCCTCCACGGTTTTGGCAGCCCGGCGCATTTCGCTTAAGAAATTTCGACGAAACTCATCATTGTCGAAGAGGCCGTGGAGATAGGTGCCCCGGACGCGGCGGTCCTGGCTGACCCAGCCGTCCGCCACCTGCACCGCCTGGCCGTTGCGGTGGAGGATGTTGAACGCCGCCGAACCTTCCCCCTGGGGCTCGGTGATCCCCAGGTGAATCTCGTAGGCCTCAAGCTCCGGGCCGCCGCCCGGCGCCCGGGCCCGAACCTGGGTGGTGGTCTTGTCCCCGGCCATGGTGGTGACCACCGGCAGCAGTCCCAGGCCCGCTTCCGCCCGGGGGGCGCCCTCCACCCCCAGGGGGTCCCGGACCTCCAGCCCCAGGATCTGATAGCCGCCGCAAATCCCCAACAGCAGCCCGCCGGCGGCGGCGTAATCCCGGATTTGCTGAAACAGGCCCGTCTGCTTCAGGTAAAAGAGGTCGCCGATGGTATTCTTGGTGCCCGGCAGGATGAGAAGATCCACGTCCTTAAACGTGTCCCGGTGGTCCAGGTAGCGCAGGCTGACGCCGGGCTCCTGCTCCAGGGGGTCGAAGTCGGTGTAATTGGAGATGTGGGGCAACCGCACCACCCCGAGGCGCAGACACCGGGCCTCGGACCAGGAACCGGCGCCGCACTTGCGCCCCAGGGCCACGCTGTCCTCCTCGGGCAGGGCCAGGTCCGCCAGATAAGGCATCACTCCCAGAACCGGCCGCCGGGTGCGGTTCTCAATGATAGCCACCCCTTCCCGGAACAGCTCCGGGTCCCCCCGGAACTTGTTGATGATGAAGCCGGAGAGCAGGCGGCGCTCCCCGGCAGTGAGCAGATGGTAGGAGCCGATGGTGGCCGCGAAGACGCCGCCCCGGTCGATGTCGGCCACCAGGATGACCGCGGCGCCGGCCTTCTTGGCCATGTTGAAGTTGACCAGGTCGTTTTGCTTCAAATTGAGTTCCACCGCGCTGCCGGCCCCTTCCAGGACGATGAGGTCGTGAACCCGGGCCAGGCGGCGGAAGCTCTCCATCACCTTGCGGGCCAGCCGGGGCTTCAGGCGGTAGTACTCCTGGGCCGAGAAATTGCCGTAGACCCTGCCGTGGACGATGACCTGGGAGCCCACCTCACTGCTGGGCTTCAGCAGGATGGGGTTCATGTCCACGTGGGGAGCGAGGCCCGCGGCCTGGGCCTGCACCACCTGGGCCCGGCCCATCTCCCCGCCTTCCGGGGTGATGAAGCTGTTTAAGGCCATGTTCTGGGCCTTGAAGGGCGCCACGGAGATGCCTTCCTGGCGGAAGATGCGGCAGAGGCCCGCGACGGTGACGCTTTTGCCCACGTCGGAGCCGGACCCGAGGATCATCAAGGGGCGGTATTTCATAATTGGTTTCCAAAAGTTGGAAATCCCCCTAAATCCCCCTTTACAAAAGGGGGACTTGGCGGCTCCGGATTGTATTCCCTTTGCCAATTATTGAGGGAGGGGGCCAGGGGCAGCAAGTCCCTGCCTCCTCCCTCAAGCTCCCACCCCCAACCCCTTATGGAGGTTTGAGCACCCTACTGCTGATGAGCCCAGTGCAACCTAAACCTTTTTATGGTCTTGGGTGCTCAATTAGGGACATGAAAAACTGAAAAAATCGCCAAATCATTTTTTATACATAAACGGTTATTCAAAATCCATTATCTGACTCTTCAGGAGCTACCCGGTACTTAGTCAGGTAGCCCCGGGGGGTGATCATGTAGGGGCCGTAGGTGTAAGTCTGGGAGTTGCCCACGATGATGACGGTCTGCATGTCCACGGGGTGCTGCGGCAGATCGTCCAAAGTGGTGACGGCCACCGCCTGGCCCGGCCGCATGGCCCGGGTGACGATGCCCACCGGGGTGCCGGGGTCTTTGAACTTGAGCAGCAGGTCCCGCACCGCCCCCAGCTGCCAGTGGCGTTTCTTGCTCTTGGGGTTGTAGAGCACGATGACGAAATCCCCCAGGGCCGCGGCCTCCAGGCGCTTCTGAATGACCTCCCAGGGCGTCAAGAGATCGCTCAGGGAGATGGAGGCGAAGTCATGCATCAGGGGAGCCCCCAGCAGCGCCGCTCCGGCCGCCAGGGCCGGCACCCCGGGGATCACTTCCAGATAAAGGTCCACCTGGCCCGGGGCTTCCGGGGGCGCCACCTCGATGCCCTGGGCGCCGCAAATCTCCAGGACCAGCCCGGCCATGCCGTAGATGCCGGCGTCGCCGCTGGAGACCAGGGCCACCTTTTGTCCGGCGGCGGCCCGGTCAATGGCCAGGCGGCAGCGCTCCACTTCAGCCTTCATGCCCGAAACCACCACCTCCTGGTGGGTGAGCAGCGGCGCCAGCAGCTCAATATAAGTCCGGTAGCCCACCACCACCTGGGCCTCATTAAGGGCGGCCCGGGCCGGGGGGATGAGGTAGTCGGGAAACCCTGGTCCCAGGCTCACTACGGAGAGGCGACCCGGGCCACTGCCAGGGTGGCGTTGCGGGTCTTGCGCTTGGGGACGATGAGCTCCACCCCCCCGGCCTTCAGGGCCGCGGCTTCGCTGACGCTCTCCACCCCCAGGTGGCGGGCCACCTGCTTGGAGGGGTGGGGCACCGCGACCTGCTCCAGTTCTTCGGCCGTAAACCATATGAGTTCCACTCCCAGGCGCCGGGCCGCCTCCTGGAGCCCGGGTTCGTCTTTCTTGGCGGCAATGGTGGCCAGGGCCTTCAGGGACAGAAGCGACAGGCGCTCTTCTTTGAAGGTGGCCTGGATAAAATTGATAATCTCCTCCGCCGAAGTGTCCTGGTGGCATCCCACTCCGGCCACCAGGTTCTTGGGCCTGAGCACCAGCCACCATTCGGGCCAGGGCCCTTCCCGGAAGCCCACGTACACCGTGGGACGCCCCGCCAGCAGGGCCGCTTCCAGGTCCGGCTCCCGGGTAAACAGGCCCGGGTATTGGGCCAGGGGCCCGGCGAGGTAGCCGTCGGGGTCCACCACCCGGACGGGGTGTCCGGACAGCAGGGCCATCTGCACCCCCCGCACCCCCGCCAGGTTTTCCATGGTGAGTCCCAGGCGGGCGGCCAGCACGTCCAGGGCCGGCAGCCCGCGAATATCGCTGGCGGTGGTGATGACCGGGGTGCCGCCCAGCACCGTGGCCACCTGCCGGGCCAGGTCGTTGGCCCCCCCCAGGTGGCCGGACAGGAGGCTTACGGCAAACTTGCCCCCTTCATCCAGCACCACCACCGCGGGGTCCAGGTCCTTGCTCCGCAGATAGGGGGCGATGCCCCGCACCACGATGCCGGCGGCCATGATGCACACCAGGCTCTCCCGGGCTCGGAAGGCCCCTTGGAAAACCTGGGACAGGCGGCGGAAGGTCCTCACCCCGGGGTCTTCCCCGGCGGCGCTCCGGGGCAGCCAGCACTGGGCCCCGGGGAGCTCCCGGCAGAGGCGTCGGGCCAGGGCCGCGCCGCCGGGAGTTATGGCCACCACCTTAATCGGTCGAGCCGGAACGGAACCCATGGGAAAAGCTCCGGTCATAAAGTTTGGAACGGGCCTTAAGACTTCGATCCCGGGCGGCCAGGGCCGGGCCCACCAGGATGAGGGCCTGGCGCTCGATTCCCGCCTGGCGGCGTGAGTTCAGCAATATCGGCCAGGGTGCCCCGGATGAGCTGCTGGTCCGGCCAGCTCACCCGGTAGGCCACCACCGCCGGGGTCCGGGCCCCGTAAGCCTCAGTCAGCGCCGCCACCACGGAGTCGATGAGCTTCACGCTCAGATAGATGACCAGGGTGGCCCCGTGCCCGGCCAGCTCCTGCAGGGCCTCCCGCTCCGGCACCGGGGTGCGGCCCGGGGCCCGGGTCAGGATGACGGTCTGGGTGAGTTCCGGCAGGGTGAGTTCCTGGGCCAGGGCCGCCGCCGCGGCCGCCGCCGCGGTGACGCCGGGGATCACTTCGTAAGGGACCCCCTCGCGCTCCAGGACCTCCAGCTGCTCCTGCATGGCGCTGAACAGGGCGGTGTCGCCGGAGTGGACCCGCACCACCCGTTTGCCGGCCCGGTGCGCCGCCATGATCGTCTGGAGAATCTCCTCCAGGGCCAGGGGAGCGGTGTCGATGAGCTCCGCCTCAGGCCTGGCCCAGTCCAGCATCGCGACCGACACCAGGGAACCGGCGTAAACCACGACGTCGGCCCGGGCCAGGGCTCTTTGCCCTTTCACCGTGATGAGCTCCGGGTCCCCGGGCCCGGCCCCTAGAAAAATAACCGGGTTATCCATTTTACGCCTCCTGCCCTCCGTCGGCCTGAGGATGAGCTGCCGTAATAATCCACACCGGGTTCAGGGCAAACAGATAGGTGCCGGTTGCCAACGACCGGGAACGGCTCAACTGGAGCTGGACCACCTCCACCGGCCAGCCGGCTGCGGTCAACACCCGCCGGGCCGTCTCCAGGGACTCCAGCAGAGCGGCGGTGAGGACCACCTTGCCTCCTGGTTCAAGGCGCCCCAACACTTCCTTCAGGATATCCCCCAACCTTCGGCCGCCACCCCCCAGGAAGACCCGCTGGGGGTCGGGGAGGCCTGCCAGGCATTGCGGGGCATCGCCCACGACCACCTCCAGGTTCCCCACCCCGAACTTCTCCCGGTTGGCCTGGATCTGCGCTGCCCGGGCCGGGTCCCGCTCCACCGCAAAGATCCGGCCGCCCGGCAGCAAGAGGCTGGCCTCCAGGCCCACGGAGCCGCAGCCGGCCCCCACGTCCCACAGAATGAGTCCCGGGTACAGCTCCAGCCTGGCCAGCACCACGGCCCGCACCTCGGACTTGGTGATGAGGCCGGCCTCGTGGACCAGGGCCTCCTCGGGGAGGCCCAGATGCAGGGCGGCGCCTCCCGGCCCCGGTTCCCGGCCCCCGGCGGCTTCGTCCACTACCACCACCATGTTCAGGGGAGAAAAATTCCGCCCCTGGGCTTGCGCGGGAGTGAGCCAGGTCAGGCGCTCTCCGGGCTGCCCCAGGTCTTCCAGGACCGAGAGGCGGGCCCGGCTCTGGCCCCGCTCCAGCAAAAACCGGGCGATGGCCGCCGGGGTGTGCTCCGGGTCCGTGTAAATAATCAACTTTGCGGTCCGGCCCAGGGCCGCGGCCAGGGCCTGGAAGCCGCGGCCGTGGAGGCTGACCACTTGGGCGTCCTGCCAGGAGATCTTGAGCCGGGCACAGGCGGCCTGCACCGCGGTGACGTTGGGGTGAATCACCACGTGCTCGGGCCCCAGGAGCTTCACCACCAGGGGCGCCACCCCGTAAAAATTAGGGTCCCCGGAGGCCAGCACCACCACCCTTTTCTCGGCGGCCAGGTCCGGAATTTGCTTCAGGGTGCCTTCCGGGTCTTTCCCCAGGAGGATTTTCCGGGCCGGGTGCTCCGGGAAATAGCCCAGCAGCCGCCGGCCGCCCACCAGCACCTGGGCCTCGCGGATAATCTCCAGGGCCCCGGCGGTGAGGTCCGCCGGCGACATTCCCAACCCCACCACGTGTACGGTGTTCATATCAAGTTATTCTACCCATAAAGGGTAAATCTTATCGTCTTTATATCGCGCCTCAGTTCAATATTTCATTCTGAACGGAGCCAAGCTGAGGGAAGAATCTAGTGTAGTGCCCCGTAAATTGTATGATGCTTATTTTGCCATGGTATTGCCGAGTGGCTTTTTAAGTCCCCCTTTTCTAAAGGGGGATTTAGAGGGATTATCAAGAGGTTATTCCTAATCCCCCCTGACCCCCCTTTAAAAAAGGGGGGTTAAAAACCCGGTATTAAATTCATATTAATTGCGAGACGCCATACCAGATTCCTCCCTCAGAATGACACATGGGAGATATGTTAACCAGGCAAATTTGGGCAATGCTCCTATCATGTGCAGGGTGGCAAAGCCAGGCGTTTCCGGGGGCAAGGCTTGCCGGCCCCCTGCACCCAGGGCCCGGTTTCCTCCTTCTTTCGGAAACTGGCAAGGAGCTTTACCTCCGAGCCTTCGCCTTGCCACAGGGTTGCGCCGGAAAAATCCAGGATAACCGCGGTCAACTGAGGCCCCGGCCCGGCGAAACTGCGCAGCGCCGCCAGCAGGCGGCGGCCCACTTCGGCCACCACCGGAGCGGCTCCGGCCGCGGTGAGGATTTCCAGGGCCTGCCGGGCGGTGTTGGCCCGGGCCACGGTGTGGGCCAGCCCCCGGTCGCCCGTCTGCTCCAGGGTCAAGCCGCCCAGCTCGGCAAGATTCGGCAGCCCCCGGGAAGCGTGGGTGTGCCCCTTCCCCTGGGCGATTTTCAAAGACTTGGCGAAGAAGGCCGCCACCATGATCTCCTCAAAACCCAGGTGGCCGGCCACCCTGAGGGCAAAGCGCACATAATCTCCCATCTGCACGAAGGCCTCGGGCGGCAGGTCCGGCAGCCCTCCGCGGATCAACTCCTCGCTTTTGCCCCCGGTGCTGAAGACGATTCTTCTCAGTCCTGCGGCCCGGGCCACCCGCAGGCCGGCCAGGATGGTGGCCCGGTAGGCTTGATGGGAAAAGGGTTTCACCAGCCCCGTGGTGCCCAGGATGGAGATGCCTCCCAGGATGCCCAGCCGCGGGTTCAAGGTGTGGCGGGCCAATTCCCGGCCCCGGGGCACGAAGATTTCCACCTCCAGCCGCCTGGGTTCCCCAGGATAAACCTTTTCCCATACCTCTTGCAAGGCCCGGCGGATCATGCGCCGGGGCACGGGGTTGATGGCGGGTTCGCCCACCAATAGCGCCAAACCGGGTTTGGTCACCCGGCCCACGCCTTCGCCGCCATGGAAGACGATCTCTTCCACGGTCCCTGGAGGTTGCCGCCGCCAGACCCGGGCGCCGATCTCCGCGCCGTTGGTCACGTCGGGGTCATCTCCCGCGTCTTTGATGACCGTGGCCAGGCCTTTGTCTCCTTCCCGCCCGTGGCGGTGCAACGGGATGCTGATATTGCCGCCGCCGGGCAAAGCCACCTCCACTTGCGCCGGGCAGGGCAGGCCCAGGAGTTCCAGCAGAGCCCCCCGGGCCGCGGCCGCCGCGGCGGTGCCGGTGGAAAAGCCCAGGCGCAGCTCCCGACGGGGACGCGGCGGCTTGGTTATCGCTTCTTCTTCCAAGTCAGATTCAAAATTTGTCCGGTTTGCCAACATCGCGTTAAAACCAGTAATATCTAATCAGCGGCCTCCCGAAATCGAGTTCTTTGGAGGCCTCGGTTCTGATTGGCGCCCAACGCACCTATTGTGGTTCTGAACCAAGCCCATCGCAGAGAAGCATCCAGACTGGGCGCGGCGCTCAGAATGATTCCCGCAAGGTCGGGTGGTTGTGCCACCGCCCCATGGTGGTATTTCATAATTACTATGACATTAAAACCATGGTTTTTACCCCCCTTTTCTAAAGGGGGGGTAAGGGGGGATTAAAATACCGCTTAATAATCCCCCTAAATCCCCTTTAATAAAGGGGGACTTTAAGGCTTCTAAAACCCAGGGGAAGGCTGATCAGTTGTCATACAAATAATGGAGCGTTACACCATGGTAGACATAATTATTTACATCCACAAGCCATAGGGGATGGCCACCAGGATCAGGCTCAGGAGCCGCACCCCCTGGCTCAGCAGCAGGAGCTCCGTCCCCAGCTTGGGAGTAAAGATCCCCACGTGGGACGGCAGCTGATGCCGCAGAGACCGGATGGGAGTGGCCACGATGTTGCCCAGGACCAGGGCCATCACCGTCTGGGGCACCGTCAGGGCCCCGGCCTGGAGAAAAGCGCCGGCCGCGGCCATGCCGGAGGTGAACTCCGCCGCCACGCTGAAGATCACCACGCTGGCCGCCTCCACCGGCAGGAAGCCCACCGCCACGTGGGCCGTGGCCGCGTGCCTAAGCCACCGGAACAGGCCCCAATCGTTGGCCACAAAAATCAGGAAATAGATGGGCAAGGTATAGAACACCACCCGGGTGAAGCGCCGGTTGAACTTGCGCCAGATTTCCCGGAGTATTTTTTCCTTCCTGGCCGGGGCCGGGGCGGTGAGGAGGCCGGCGCCTGCGGCTGCCACCGGTAGCCGCCAGCGGCCGTAAGCCAGCAAGAAGGCGCTCCGGAGCAGCGCCGCCGCGAAAGTGAGCCCCAGGTAAATGAGGCCGGCCTGCTTGGTCAGGGGCAAAATGATAAAGAAAGTGGTGGGCAGGTGCAGCAGGTAGGTGGGCAGGCCGCTGTTGAACAGATAGGCCACCGACAACTCCCGGCGGCTGATTTTGCCCTCCTGGTAAAAAGTCATGAGCATGGTGTTGGCCATGATGCCGGAGAAAAAGGCCGCGGTGAAGCTGGCGCCGCTTTCGGCCTTCAGATGCCCCCAGCGCAGCAGCGGCGCGGACCACCCCCCCAGTTTGGCGGCCCATCCCATGGACTCGATGGCCTGCCCCACCAGCAGCCCCACCCCCATGTAGAGCAGCAGGCGCAACAAAGGCGAGGCCAGGTGGTGGTAGAACTTTTGGGCCGTAAGATGTTGGGCCACGCCCCACGGGCCCAGCCAGGCCGCGGCCAGGGCCAGGCTCAGGGGCAGAAGGAGCAGCCACCACCACCGGCTGCCCTGGGTCTTGGGGAGCGCCATTCAGTAACCCTTGCCCTTCTTCTTAATGATGATCATGGACAGATACGGCAGGGGGCGCCCTTTCAGGGAGCGCAGGTCTTCCACCACGGTTTCGCCCTCCAGGCCGCAGCGGCTGATGCAGGTGGTGCGGTCCAGGAGGTTAAGCTCCTCCAGGGCCTGGTAGATGGCGTCGAAATGCCGGTAGGTCTTGAGCATGACGATGTTATCCGACTTGTCGATGACTTCCCGCAGCCGGGCCGCGCCCAGGGCCCCGGACACCACGTAAAAAGTTTCCTCCCCTTCGGTCAGCGGAATGTGGCTCAGGGCGGCGGCGGCGGCATAAGAGGTGATCCCGGGGATGGTGATGATCTTGAGCCCCGGGTGCAGCCTTTTTAAGGTCTTCAGCAGGTAGCCGAAAGTGGAGTAGGTCAGGGGATCCCCCAGGGTGACGAAGGCCGCGTCGGAGCCCGCGGTGAGCACTTCCAGGACCCGCCGGGCGTTGGCTTCCCAGGCTTCCTGCAGCGCCCGGGAGTCCCTGGTCATGGGGAAAGGCAGGTGCTCGATGCCCGCGCCGTTCAAGTGGGAACGGATGATGTTCAGGGCCAGGCTGTAATTGTTTTTGGTGGAGCAGGAAGCAAAGATGTGGGGCACCCGTCTCAGCACCTTCAGGGCCTTCAGGGTGATCAATTCCGGGTCTCCCGGTCCCACGCCGATCCCGTAAAGGGTCCCGGTTGTCGGGGTCATGATGGCACCTCCTCCAGGGCCATAATGGCCAGGGCGTTGATCACGCTGGCCGCCAACGCGGAGCCCCCCTTGGGGCCCAGGGCAGTGATATAGGGGCAGTTCTGTTTGGTCAGCAATTCCTTGGACTCCGCGGCGTTGACAAACCCCACCGGGATGCCCACCACCAGGGCCGGGGCCGGGGCCCCGTCTTGCAGGAGCTCCAGCAGGCGGAGCAGGGCGGTGGGGGCGTTGCCGATGGCCACGATGCCGCCGGCCAAATGCGGCAAGGCCCGCTCCATGGCCACCGCCGCCCGGGTGCTGCCCTGGCGTCGCGCCTCCTCGGCCACCTCCGGGTCAGCCATCAGGCAGAAGGCCTCCACCCCCAAGCGCCCCAGGCGTCCGGTGGAGATGCCGGAGAGCAGCATGCGGGTGTCGGCGCCCACCGGGCGCCCCCGGCGCAGGGCCTCCACCCCGGCGGCGATGGCCCGGGGGTGCACCCTGACCGTGTCCAGGTAATCCAGGTCCGCGGTGGTGTGGATGATGCGCCGGACCACAAACCAGACTTCCGGCGGCAAATTGTGGGAGCCCACCCGGGCCTCGATGCGCCGGAAGCTTTCGGCCTCGATCTCCTGGGGCAGGCGGGGGCGCCAGTCCATACTTTCTCCTTAAAGCTGAGATGATCTCAGGGAGGGGGCTATGGGCCGAGGGCCCCTACCCCCTCCCTGAAACCCACCCCCAACCCCCATGAAGAATAAAATCTTGGTGGCACAGGCTTCCAGCCTGTGCTGCCGCAGGCTGAAGCCTGCGGCTACATTATAGTTCTCTTTTCAGCCGGTACACCTCACCAATCAGCTACAAACCGGCTTTATACGCCTGACAGCCTTGCACCAGATAGCGCGCCACTTCGGGGTTGCTGCCGAAATGGAGGTGCACGTAGCTGGCCAGGACGTTGCCGCGGCAATAGCCCTCGGCCGCGGGTTCCCCCAGGCGCCGGTTGGCGATGCGATAGAGGCGCTTCAGGTCCGCCGGCTCTTCGGCAATCTCCGAGTAATGAAACTCATGGCCCCGGGCCCTGGTCCCGGCCGGACCCAGAAGGCCGGGGGCCGTCAGGGTGACTTCCCGGTACCCCAAGGCCTTGAGCCGGGGCAGCATGCGCACCTTCAGGGGCAGCGCCCCCACCATGGGGTGGCGGGCTCCTTCCAGGTCGGTGATTTCCTCCGATAGGTACATTAGCCCGCCGCACTCGGCGTATATGGGTAAGCCTGCGGCGGCGCTCTCCCGGAGGGCGTGCCGCAGGGCCTCATTGGCGGACAAATGGGACGCCTTTAGTTCCGGGTACCCCCCGCCCAGGTAAACCCCGTGCAGGTCCGCCGGCAACTCCCGGTCGCTGAGGGGCGAAAAGGGGACCAGTTCGGCCCCGAACCGGGCCAACAACTCCAGGTTTTCCGGATAATAGAAACAAAAGGCGGCATCCCGGGCCACCCCCAGGCGCACCTGGGCGGGCGTGGCCGGCGGCGGCTCTTCCCGGGTGAGGGGCAACCGGGGCAGGGCCGCCAGCAGCGCCTCCAGGTCCAGGTTGGCCTCCATCAAGTCGGCCAATTGGGCCAGATACTCCTCGTCCAGGGGGTGGTCCTCCGCGGTGGCCAGCCCCAGGTGGCGCTCCGGGATGGCCAGCTCCCGGTTCCGGGGGAGGCCCCCGAAGCAAGGAACCCCCTGAAGTTGCGACAGGGCCTGCCTCAGGTAGTCCAGATGGACGGCGCTGCCGACCCGGTTAAAGACCACCCCGGCCAAAGGAAGCTCCGGGTCGAAGGTGGCGAAGCCGTGGACCAGGGCGGCGGCGCTGCGGGCCATGGCCCGGGCGTCCACCACCAGGAGGACCGGCAATCCCAGCCATTTGGCCATTTGGGCGGTGGAGCCGGCCTCGCTCACGCCGTCGTAGCCGTCGAACAGCCCCATCACCCCTTCCACCACCGCCACGTCGGCCCGGCTGGCCTGGCGGCCAAACAGCGCCAGGTTGGCCTCCCGGGTGAGCATCCAGCCGTCCAGGTTGCGGGAGAGCCGCCCCGCGGCGCGAGTGTGGTGCCCGGGGTCGATGAAATCCGGCCCCACCTTGAAGGGCTGGACCGTGAGTCCCCGCCGGCGCAGGACGGCCAGCAGCCCCAGGGTGACCGTGGTCTTGCCCACGCCGCTCTGGGTGCCGGCGACGACCAGGCCCTTAACGTAGAAGTGACTGCTACCCGGTTCCATTAATTAACCTACTATTTTTGTAGGGGCGCACCTGCGGGTGCGCCCGCATTGGGCGGACACATGGGTCCGCCTCTACAAAAGATTAATTAAATGAGTAAGTTGATTAATAATTGGCAAGCAGCTCATTTCGTTAGACTCTTTCTGAAATGAAACCCTAAATTTTTCCAGGTGCAGGTTTGGCCTGCGCCTTGGGCTTCTCCGGTGCGTAAGCGTCGGGGTGCAGAAAACGGGCCAGTTGCTCCACTGCCGCCGTGGACCGGGGCCCCGGCCGGGAAAAGAGGCTTTCCTCCACCACCAGGACCCGGCGCTGGCGCACCGCCTGCAGCTCCTGGAAGTAAGGGCGGGTGTAGATGTCGTCGGGGCTGCGGTTCATGGGCCCCTGCTGGATGATGTAGACCTCCGGGTCCTCCTGGATGAGGGCCTCCAAATTGTACGCCGTCAATTTCTGCGGGCTCTTGAGGATATTCACCCCGCCGGCCCGGGTGATGATATCGTTCACCAGAGAGCCCTGGCCCGCAGCCAACAGGTTCAAGTAGCGCACCTCGAAAAAGACCCGAACCGGCTTTCTCCCGGCCACCCGGCGGGCCACGGCCGCAAGTTTTGCTTCCATGTCGCTAACCAGGTCGGCCCCGGCTTGGTCCCGGCCCGTCAGAACCCCTAGGCGCTTAATAGTGCTGAAGAGGTCGGCAAAATTCCGGGGCGCGAACATAGCCACGGCAATGCCCTGGGCCTCCAGCCTGCGGAGGGCCGGCAACCCCTTGGGAACGCCGCCCTGCACCACCAGGTCCGGCCGCAGGGCCAGGATCATCTCCACGTTGGGCTGGAGATGAGTGCCCACGGTGGGAATCTCCTGGAGGCAGTCGTCGCCCTGGGTGCGGGCCACCACCCGCGGCCCCAGCCCCAGGGCCATCAGGGTCTCGCTGAGCCCGCCGTACAGGGAGACGATGCGCCGGGGCGCTGCCGCCAGGGAGACGGTCTGGCCCAGGTCGTCTTTGATTTGCAAGGCCCCTGAGGCCGTCCCGGCCACGGCCAGGAAAATAATCAAAAAGGGAAGTGGAATCAGACTCTTCACGCCCGGGCTACCCCTGCCGGGGCCGTTTCTGCCGGTTCCCCGGCGCCTGGCGTCAGCGGCAGCATCACCGCGTAGGGCCGGTTGCAGGCCGGATTCATTCGCACCTCCATGGCCGTGTCGTAAACTGCCGCCAGGATCTCCGGGGTGAAAACCGCCTCCGTGGGACCGTCCTTGATAATCCGCCCGTCCTTAATGAACATGAGCCGCCCGCAGTAGAGAGCCGCCAGGTTCAGGTCGTGCATGGCGCAGAGCACGGTGAGGCCCCGGGTCTGGTTCAGCTGTTTCAGGATTTCGAAGATCTCCAGCTTCTTGCGCACATCCAGAGAAGAAGTGGCTTCATCCAAGAGCAGAATCCGGGGGTCCTGGGCCAGGGCCCGGGCAATCACCACCCGCTGGCCTTCGCCGCCGGAGACCTCGGTGACGGGGCGGTCCTTCAGGTGCTCGGTGGTGGTGCGGCGCATGGAATTGAGGGCCCAGATGAGATCTTCCTCCGTCAGGCTGCCCAGGCGGCGGCGGTGGGGATAGCGCCCCATGAGGACGATTTCCAGGCAGCTGAAGGGAAAGCGCACCTCGGAGGACTGGGGCACCACCGCCAGGGTCTGGGCCCGCAGGCGGCTGGAAAGGGCCCCCAGGGCCTTATCCGTCACGGCAATCGAGCCGCTCCTGGGCGGCAGCAGGCCCGCCAAGGCGTGCACCAGGGTGGACTTGCCGCTGCCGTTGGGCCCCAGAATCCCCACGAATTCTCCGGAGGCCACCTGAAAATTGAGGCCGGTGAGGACCACCCGGTCCTCGTAGCCCAGCTCCAGCGCCGCTACCCGGATCACCACATCCCCCTGGCCCGCCGGGACTTCAGCAGGTAGAAGAAAAAGGGGCCGCCCAAAAGCGCCGTGACCACGCCCACCGGCAGTTCCTGGCCGCCGGCCAGGATGACCCGGGCCAGGACGTCGGCCCAGATGAGGATCAAGGCCCCGGTAAAGGCGGACAGCACCAGGAGGCGGCCGTGGGAAGGCCCGGCCAGCAGGCGGCAGAAGTGCGGCACCACCAGGCCCACGAAGCCGATGACCCCGGAAACCGCCACCGCCCCCGCGGTGAGCAGCGAGGCCCCCAGCAGGAGCTTGAGCCGCACCCGGGAGACGGCCACCCCCAGAAAATGGGACTGTTCCTCCCCCAGGGCCATGATGTCCAACTCGCGGCTGTGGTAGGCCGCCAGAACGAAGCCGGCCGCGGCATAAGGCAACAGAAACCCCACGTGGATCCAGCCCCGGCCCGAGAAGCTCCCCATGATCCAGAAGACGATGGCGGACAGGGATTCCTCGTCCAGGCTCTTGATCAGGCTGATGAGGGCGGACAAAAAGGTGCTGACCACGATGCCGGCCAGGATCAAGGATTCTTTGCGGATGCGCCCGCCGTCCCGGGACAGGACCAGCACCGCGGCCATGGCGCCCAGGGCCCCGGCCAGGGCCGCCAGGGGGAGCGGGCTCAGGCCCAGAAAGGAGCCGCCCACCCCCAGCATCACCAGCAGGGCCACCCCGAAGGCCGCGCCGGTGGAGACCCCGATGGTGAATGGGTCCGCCAGGGGGTTGAGGAGCAGCCCCTGAAAAACCACCCCCGCGGTGGCCAGAGAGGCCCCCACCAGCCCGGAAAGGACCACCCGGGAAAGGCGGATGCCCCAGACGACCACTTCTGTGGTCCGGTCCACGGGCGCGGTGTGCAACCCCAACTTGTTCAAAAGCACCGCGGCGATGCTGCTCCAGGTAACCTCCATGCGCCCGATGCCGGTGCCCAGGACCACGGAGAGCACCAGGGCCAGGCCCAGGGCCGCCAGGGACGCGGTGAAACGGCGCGAGGCGCCGCGGCGGCGCTCCAGGGCCGCCGCCAGCTCCGGGCTGCGGTCAAGTTCAGCCGCCGGGGCGCTGAGGGTCTTCATGGGTTCAGGGTCTTTAAGGCCTCGTCCAGATGGTTTAGATAGATGCGCACGATCTCATCCCGGTAACCGAGGCCCTGGCGGATCCCCTGGACCTTAAGGGACCGCCGGGCCAGCAGCCGGGACTTCCAACTGTCAGGGCCGTCCCCGAGAATATCTTTATTGACGTGCTCCCCGGCCACCAGGAGCAAGGGAATGAAAACCACGGAGTCGGCGCCGGAGGCCTGCACCGCCTCCAGGGCCTTTTCTCCCGGAGGTTTACCCTCCACCGTTCCCAGAAAGACGTTCTGGTGGGGGAAACGTTGGCGCAGCAGTTGGTCGAAGGCCAGATAAGCCGCCTCCCCCCGGGGAGTGGGGCTGCCGTGGCCCACCAGCACCACCGCGTTTTTCTTCAGGTCCCGGGGAAAGGATTCCTTCAGCAGGTCCAGGACCAGGGACCGGTCTTTCTCGCCCTCCAGGAGAGGCTTCCCCAAGGCCACCCTGATCCCGGGTACCTGCCGGCTCTCCTGCACCACTTCGTCCCATTCGGCCCCCGGCACCACATGCAGGGACTGCACCGCCACCCGGGTGAATCCCGCTCCCTTAAGCTCCTGCAAAACCTGGGGCAAATCCTTGAGCTTCTGCCGCTGCTCCTCCCACACCTTTTTACTGACTTTTTTGGAGGTGAAGGCCCAGCGGATTTCGTAGCCGGGGAAGCGCTTCCTGGCCAGGGCATCCACGTGCTGATAGGTGTCTGCGGCCGCGGTGCTGGTGCCGAAGGCCGTCAGCACAATGGCCGGTTGCTCGGCCGCGTTGGCGGCCGCGGACCAGGAGACCAGCCCCGGCAAAATCCCCAAGAGAACTGCGATCAAGGCCAGATGCTTGCTTCTGAACATGATGCCATCCGGCGAAAAAAAATCCTTAAGTCCCATCGGACTTAAGGATGCACCCAGCTTCTTTATCCTTAAATGAGGAGCCGCTTGTCCAGGGCGTCTCCAGCGTCTGGGCCGTTTTTCTTACCCTACGGCGTCAGACCTCCGGGCAGGTCTTCTGGCTCCCGGATCATCCTACAATCTGCGCCTTCCCATCCCACTCAGGTGGAACAGTGACATCGTGCAGATTTCGTCCCCGGACACAGCGGCGGGACCGCGACGGTTCTTCCGTCTTCCCTTTTAAACCCCGTGGGGTACCTCGGATACCCATATATAACAAGGCGGAAGATGGCTGTCAATCTTAATCGAAAGTGTCTGCGTCGCCCGTTAGAGTAAATCTCCGGGGCTTGCCTACCGGCCGTTTCAAAACCCCGATGCTGGCCCCATGGCGGCCAGGGGCGCTAAACCGGGGATCTCCGTGCTTCCCCCTGAAAGGGCGCCATAATTTTTTGCGGGGGAAAACCTAAGGCAATCGCAGGGATAGCGATTTTTGCCGGAGAATTTCCAGCCATCCTATGAAAAACCACAAAAACGGGAGAAAGCGCGAGTCTTGCCCGTTGGAGTCGCAATCGCGCTCCTGGGGAACCCATGAGTTTACCTGCCACTGCCAGATTTTGCCGGGTCCCGGAAAATCCAGGGGACTCCCCCAACCTCGTTCATCCTACTCCTTCCCCGATTTGGCCAGAATCGGCGTCAACCACCCTTACTAAAATCATTTCCGGGTCATAGCTTTTGACAGGCAAAAAGAAGTGGTTTAATTTGACAACCAATATAACAGGCCCCCCACCGGATGTTGCCGCCGGGCCCTGGCAGCCCCGGAGATTCTGCGACAGTGCGCCTCTTGCCCTCCAGCCTGCCCCGTCTGACTTTAATTAACCCCGGCGCCTCTGGGGCGTTAGGATGAAAAATGGGAAGAAACGGGCGAAACCTTAGACAGCATGAGGTCTATCCGATGAAGAGCTGGGAGCAGGTCCTGGAATCTTTGTATCGGCAAGGCTGGGGTTATGGCTATGCTAAGTGCCTGGATGCCGAAAGCGGCGCGGAGGTCTACCTGGTGAACATCAGCCGGGGCGGAGAACGGCTGACCACCGTTAGTCCGACCCTGGAAGAGGCGGTCAGAGCCATGAGCCGGCTGGCCGCCGCCAGGGCCCACGCCGGATAATTTTTACCTTGCAGAAAAGATAAGTACGGATTCCCTAAAGTTTTAGAACCGTTGCCTCCGCCTGGCCGGGGCGCGGTGAGACATCCTTTCAAGATCTTTTTTTCCTCTAATCCCCCGAAGCCCTCCTTCCCGGGGGAGGGGACTGCTCTTGGACCGCCATCCGGCGTTAACCGTTTCTTCCCCCGGGCGCGGGTGCGGGACCATGGCCGGCCAAGGGGTGTGGGAGGCGGTTCCTCCGCCTTCATCCCCAGGGCCGCCCGTTTCTTTCCTTTTTCCTTGCCAGATCCCGCCCCCTTCATATATTTTTAAGCTTTTGATATATTTTTATATTTAGGGGCAATTCCTGGCCGCGGTACGCTTCCGACCGGCGCCTGCGTAGGTCGCCGCCGGGCGAGCCCGGCGGCCCGGAGGCCCCACTGGGGCGACGCCGCCCATACCAAACTTCCCCGGGATAGCAGTGGGCAACCTGCACGACCTCATTCAGTTCATCTTTGCCGGTTTGACCGGGGGGGCCATCTATGCCCTGGTGGCCCTGGGTTTCGGGGTGGTCCACAACACCATGGGCATCGTCAATTTCACCCAGGTGGATTTTGTCTCCCTGGGCGGCATGATCCTTTACAGCGCCCTGTTCGCCGCGGGCCTGCCCATGGCCGCGGCCCTGGCCGCCGCGGTGGCGGGAGTCACCTTGGCGGCCATGGTGGTGGAGGAACTGGGGCTCAGGCCTTCCCGCTCCCAGAGCCACCTGGTGCTCATCTTTCTGACCATTGGGCTCTCCATCATCCTCCGGGGCCTGATGAAACTCATCTGGGGCAAAAACCGCATGGCCGTGCCGCCGCTTACCGGCGAGGAACCGGTGCACCTGGCCGGGGCGGCCATCCTCCCCCAGACCCTGTGGATCCTGGCCCTCACCGCCCTGGCCATCGTCGCCCTCGTGCTCTTTTTCCGCAAGACCAACATGGGCCTGGCCATGCGGGGGGTGGCCGCCAATGAGGCCGCGGCCCATGTGGTGGGCCTCAAGGTCTGGCGGGTCAAGGCGGTGAGCTTCGCCCTGGCCGGGGCGTTGGGCGGCCTGGCCGGCTGCCTGGTGACCCCCATCACCACGCTCTCCTACGACGTGGGGGTGCTGCTGGGCCTCAAGGGCTTCGCCGCGGCCATCCTGGGGGGCTTCGGCTCCTTCCCCGGCGCCATCCTGGGGGGCCTCCTCCTGGGGCTCCTGGAAAGCCTGGGCGCGGCCTACATCAGCAGCGCCTACAAGGACGTCATCGCCTTCGTGGTGCTGCTGCTGGTCCTCTTCGTCCGGCCCCGGGGCTTGTTGGGCGGAGCAGGGTAGGGGGGCTTGCTTGGTTCATGATACTTGGCATAATCCCCCCTAACCCCCCTTTAGAAAAGGGGGGGAATATTTTGATTTTTTTTGAGGATTTTTTGCACATACGAGCATGAAGACGGATTCTTCCATAAATATTGAAAATGCTAATAATTAACGCCTCCTCATGGGCAACGGGGCCCTGGGCCGGGGGCTCATCGAGGGCGGCTGCACCCTGGCCGCGTCTTTTCCGGAGACCCCGGCCTCGGGGATATTGTTATCCCCCTTTTCTAAAGGGGGGATTAAGGGGGGATTACTCCGGCGTGCTGCCTTACAATAAAAGCCTCAGGGAATTTGCCAGGGAGCTTCGCCATAACCAGACGGAAGCTGAGACTTTTCTTTGGCTGAAGCTTAGGAAGAGACAGCTTAAAAATTGCCAATTTTACCGCTAGAGAATTATTTGTAATTATATCGCGGACTTTTATTGTCCAGAGGCCAAATTAGTACTTGAGATTGATGGAGGTCAACATTATTCGGAGCCGGGGATGACCAAAGATGCCACAAGGGACCGCCACCTGGCGGATTTGGGGCTCACGGTCCTGAGATTTTCCGCCAGGGAAATATTTGAGAATACCGAGGGAGTATTAGAAAGGATTAATGAGATGTTACCATAATCCCCCCTAACCCCCCTTTAGAAAAGGGGGGAATATTTGCTCTCTTAGAATATGTTCCCAATCCACATCCAATCCAGCAATTATGAAAATAAAAGCTTCTAGAAACAGCGACACCCAACGCCTCCTCATGGGCAACGAGGCCCTGGGCCGGAGGCTCATCGAGGGCGGCTGCACCCTGGCCGCGTCTTTTCCGGAGACCCCGGCCTCGGGGATATTGTTATCCCCCCTTTTCTAAAGGGGGGATTAAGGGGGGATTACTCCGGCGTGCTGCCTTACAATAAAAGCCTCAGGGAATTTGCCAGGGAGCTTCGCCATAACCAGACGGAAGCTGAGACTTTTCTTTGGCTGAAGCTTAGGAAGAGACAGCTCAAAAATTGCCAATTTTACCGCCAGAGAATTATTTGTAATTATATCGCGGACTTTTATTGTCCCGAGGCCAAATTAGTGATTGAAATAGACGGAAGCCAACATTATTCGGAGCCGGGGATGACCAAAGATGCCACAAGGGACCGCCACCTGGCGGATTTGGGGCTCACGGTCCTGAGATTTTCCGCCAGGCAAATATTTGAGAATACCGAGGGAGTATTAGAAAGGATTAATGAGATGTTACCATAATCCCCCCTGACCCCCCTTTAGAAAAGGGGGGAAATATTTGCTCTCTTAGAGTATTTTCCCAATCCACTCCAATCCACAAATAGCAATTATGAAAATAAAAGCTTCTTGGAAACAGCGACACCCAACGCCTCCTCATGGGCAACGAGGCCCTGGGCCGGGGGCTCATCGAGTGCGGCTGCACCCTGGCCGCCTCTTACCCCGGCACCCCGGCCTCCGAGATCCTGGAATCCGTGGTGGCCTTTGCCAAAGAGACCGGCGTCGCCCTGCACGCCGAGTGGTCGGTGAACGAAAAGGTGGCTTTTGAAACGGCCCTGGCCAACAGCTACTGCGGTCGCCGCGTCTGCGGTCTCCATGAAGCAGGTGGGCCTCAACGTGGCCTCGGACCCCTTCCTGCGCTCCGCTTATCTCGGGCGTCAAGGGCGGCCTCCTGGTCATCGCCGCCGACGACCCCGGTCCCCACAGCTCCCAGACGGAGCAGGATTCCCGCTTTTTCGCCATGTTCGCCAAGGTGCCGGTGCTGGACCCCAGCAGCCCCCGGGAAGCCAAGGAGATGGTGCGCCAGGGGTATGAAATATCCGAGAAATACGAGCTGCCGGTGATGCTGCGCCCCACCACCCGGGTCTGCCACGCCCGGCAGAACGTTTCCTTAAGCCCCCCCGAGGTGCTGGAGCGCCCGGCCCGCTTCGAGAAGGACCCCGGGCGCTGGTGCGCCACCCCCCAGTACCTGCGGGAGCTGCACCGGCAACTGAACGCCAAGATCGACCAGATCGCCCAAGAGCCGGGGTTTGCTCCCGGCCTCACGGCCGGGGACGGCTCCCATCCGGGAGAGTGCATCGTCGCCTCGGGGGTGGCCTTTGCCCACACCTGGGACCTGCTGGAGGAGATGGGCCTCATTGGCCGCCTCGATTTTTACCAGGTGACCATGCCCTACCCCCTGAACCGGGACTTCATCGGGCGCCTGGGGTCCGGCTATCAAAAAGTCCTGGTCCTGGAAGAGACCTATCCGGTCATCGAAATGCAATTGCAGGGCGCCGGGGTCCAGGGCCGGGGCTCCAAGGCGGTGCCGGGCCAGGGGGAGCTGACCCCCGACATCATCCGGCCGGTGCTGGAAAGATTCCTGGGCCTGCCGACCCGGGCCCCGCTGCCCGGCGGCGGCGACGCCACCCGGCCCACCCTCTGCGCCGGCTGCGGCCACCGGGCGGCGTTCTATGCCATCCGGGAGACTTTCCCGGGGGGCATCTTCCCCAGCGACATCGGCTGCTACACCCTGGGCCTGAACCTGGGCGCGGTGGACACCTGCCACTGCATGGGCGCGGGCTTAAGCCAGGCCGCGGGTTTCTACCATGCTTATGCCGCGGCGGGGGGAGAAGTCCCCCCCATCGTGGCCACCATCGGGGACTCCACCTTCTTCCACGCCGGGGTCCCGGCCCTGATCAATGCGGTGTTTCATGGGGCGCGCTTCCTCCTGGTCATCCTGGACAACGCCACCACCGCCATGACGGGCCATCAGCCCACCCCCCAGGTGGGCCTCACGGCTATGGGCGAAGCGGGCCACCAGGTCTTCATCGCCGACCTGGTGCGGGCCTGCGGCGTCGGGTTTCTCAGGACGTGCGACCCTTACGACCTCACGGCCTTCAGCGCCGTTTTACAGGAAGCCGACGCCTGCCGCCGGGCCCCGGAGGGCGGGGTGGCGGTGGTCATCGCCCGGCACCCCTGTATGCTGGACCGGGAAGCCAGAAAAGGCTCAGCCGGCTTTCGAGATGTGCGTCACCGAGGACTGCACCGGCTGCCGCCACTGTCTGGACGACTTTGAGTGTCCGGCGCTGGCCCTGGATGAGGCTACGGACCAGGTGGTCATTGACGGTATCCGCTGCATCGGCTGCGGGGTGTGCGTCCAGGTCTGCCCGGCCGGGGCCATCACGGCCACCGTGAAGGAGCGAACGTGAAGCAGCAGATCATCGTCAGCGGCCTGGGAGGGCAGGGGGCCCTCACCCTGACCCGCCTCCTGGCCGAGGCCGCCCTGGCCTTGAACCTTCCGGTCATCACTTCGGAAACCCACGGCATGGCGCAGCGGGGCGGCACGGTCATCTCCATGATCAAGGTAGGTCCCTTCCGGGGCCCCCTGATCCCGGCCGGCGAGGCGGACGTGGGCTTGTTCCTGCACCCCCAAAACCTGGCCGTCCACCGCTTCTACCTGAAGCCCCAAGGGGCGGTGTTCGTCAATTCCGCCGCCCCCGGCGACTACCTCAACGTGGATGCCCGGTCCCTGGCCCAGCAGTTGGGCGCGCCCGTCACGGCCAACCTCATCCTTCTGGGCTACGCCGCAGCCAAAGGCCGGCTCTTTTGCGACCCGGCGCTCCTTGCCAGCATCATTCAGGAGAAAACGCCGCCTCGTTTCCTGGAGTCGAACCTGACGGCCTTCCGCCGGGGGGTGGCCGCGGCCGCGGCATGATGCCTAACTTTAAACAGGCAGGAGAATCAGTTTCGGCCGGGCCTCCGCCCTCGCCCTTACCCCCCTTTAGGAAGGGGGGGTGATAATCTCGGATTTGGATGTCGGTTTAATTATTAGGCGCCACCCCGGCGGCAGGCCGAGGATGCTGCCCCAGCAACGATTTGCTTGCCGAGTTGTCCGTTGATATGAAATACGCCCAGAGAACCAGGTCATACTTCATTCGCCACTGCACCGGCCTGTTGGTGTGGCTGCTGGCCTTGGGCCTGGCGCTGACCCCCCTGGTCGTCCGCAACCCTTACAACCTGGGGATCCTCAACCTCATCGGACTTTATGTCATCGTGGTCCTGGGGCTCAACCTCTTCATCGGCTACACCGGCCAGATATCCCTGGGGCACGCCGCCTTCTTCGGCCTGGGGGCCTACACTTCCGCCATTCTCACCGTTAGCTACCACTTCCCGCCCTGGCCCGCCCTGGCCCTGACCGCGGCGGCCGTGGGCCTGGTGGCCCTGATTATCGGCGTTCCGGCCCTGCGGCTCACCGGCCACTACCTGGCCATGGCCACCCTGGGTTTCAACTACGTGGTGCACAGCATCTTTGTGGAGTGGGACGCGGTCACCGGCGGCCCCAGCGGCCTTTCCGGCGTGCCGCCCCTGTCATTATTTGGGTTGACCTTCGACAGCGACGTCAAGTTCCACTTCCTGGTGTGGACCTTTGCCCTGATGGCCCTGACCCTGTGCCTCAACCTGGTGCGCAGCGGCGTGGGGCGGGGACTGGCGGCCCTGGCCCAGGACGAGGTGGCCGCTTCCTCCCTGGGGGTGGACGTGCGGCGGGACAAGATCCGGGTCTTCGTCCTGTCCGCGGTCTTCGCCTCGATAGCCGGCAGTCTCTACGCCCACTACTTCGGCTACATCAATCCCGACGCCTTCAGCATCTTCAAGTCCCTGGACCTGGTCATCATGGTAGTGGTGGGCGGCATGGGCTCCATCTGGGGCACCCTCTTCGGGGTGAGCCTGATCACCATCCTGCCCCATGTTCTGGACTTTTTTGAGACCTACGCGGACATCATCCATGGGGTGATCCTGGTGGTCATCCTGCTCTTTCTGCCCCAGGGTTTCGTCACCGGGCTGGTGGAAGCCATCAGGATTCGCCTGGCCCGGCGCCGGCTGGCGGCCGTGGCTCGGGGTGAGCAATGAATTGGGAGAGGGGGCCAGGGGCCGACGGCCCCTTCCAATCCCTCTCCCAAACCCTCTCCCCCAACCCCCATAAGGGTCATTAAAGAGAGGAGCATAAATAACTGATAGTATCCTTAGTGGCACAGGCGTCTCGCCTGTGCTTACACCGGAAGGAGAAAATGCCGATTTGTGAGTGCGGATGTGGAGGCGAAACCCGGCGAGGTAGATTCTGTCAGGGGCATGACCAGAGTTTAAGGACAGAATTGGAACGATCGGTTGGAGGATTATCGCGTCTTAAAGCCCTTGTTGAAACGATTCATGATTACACAAGTAAGCAAATTGGCTGTGATGATTTATGCTTAAGAATCCGGAAAATCATAAGTAAAAAATAATCCAACGGAAGCACAGGCGAAATGCCTATGCCACTGATTTTGCGATTGATATTTCATGAATCCAGCTAATACAAACCCTCTCCTCCAGATAACCGGCCTCAGCAAGCACTTCGGTGGGCTGCCGGCCCTGTCCCAGGTCTCTTTCCGGGCCGAGCGGGGCAAGGTCACCGCCCTCATCGGTCCCAACGGCGCCGGCAAGACCACCCTCATCAACTGCCTCACCGGCGTCATCCAACCAGACCGCGGAGAAATCCTCTTCAACCGCGAAAACATTGCGGGCCTGCCGGCCCACCGGGTGGCCCGCCTGGGAATCTCCCGCACCTTCCAGAACCTGCGCCTCTTTCCGCGGCTCTCCGTCCTGGACAACGTGCTGTGCGGCCTGACGGTCTCCGCCGGGAATTCCATGCTGGAAGCCCTGCTGCGCCTCCCCGGGTTGCGCAACCGGGAGCGGCGCCTCAGGCTGACGGCCATGGAGGCCCTGGACAACTTCGGGCTGGCGGATAAGGCGGCCCTGCCGGCAGTGGCGCTGCCTTACGGGGACAAAAAAAGGGTGGAGATGGCCCGGGCCTTCGTGTCCCAGCCCGTGCTCACCTTGCTGGACGAGCCGGTGGCGGGGCTGAACCCCGAGGAAACCGCCCAGATCGCGGCCCTCATCGGCCAGATGCGCCTGTACGGCAAGACCATGGTCCTGGTGGAACACGACATGGAGCTGGTCATGGGGATTTCCGACCACGTGGTGGTGCTGGACGGCGGCAACCGCATCGCCGCGGGCGCCCCCGAACAGGTGCGCACCAACCCCCTGGTGCTGGAGGCCTACCTGGGGAGGATGAGCGTCACCGCCTGAAGTCGGCTTAGTCCCCCGGCGGTGGCTGAAAGATATTAAGGGCGCACCTTGAGGTGCGCCCCCGATTAGGTGGCCTTGGGAAAACAACCAAACCGCAGCGCCGGCGGGGCGCCGGGCGCTATCTCATTTCGATGGTGAAGCCCTGGGGCCCGATGTTCAGCTGCACGCCCGCCTGCACGGTGTAGAGGTTGATGAGCACCCCTCTCTGGTTTTTCATGGTGATGCCGCCGACCCCACCGGCCAGGGTCAAGCCAGCCCCCGCGGCCACGTAATTGCCAGCCAGGTCAGAGGCGTGCTTTAAATTGTAAACGTTTCCCACCGCGTTGATCGTGGAGATGCCCACGTTTCCTACACTGAGGCCCGAAACATTAAAGCGCAAGGTCTTGCCTTCGAACCTGAGGGTGCCTGAGCCCCAGCTGGCGCCGATGCCGGCGGCGACGCTGGTCAGGTCAATGGACACCGTGCCCATGGGGTATAACGGTTGTTCAGCGCGACCCGGGGTTACCGCAAACAGAAGGATCATCACCATTGCCAGACTTAAGAGAATTCGGTTCGTGCGCATCGTTTTCCCGTCCTTCCTTTTCTGGTAAAAGTTGGGTTTGGTCCGTCACCACAAATTAAGGACCTATTAACTGGATGTCAAGTTTAAAGGCTGGGGCCGGCGGCATCCCTTTTCGAAAAAGCTTGAACACACAGGTTGGCGCCCTGCCGGTGGAACTGCGGAACCGGAGGTTTTCCGTGGACACCCCAAGCAAGGCAGGCTAACATACCCCTACCTCACGGCAATAATGGGGAATGCATGAATTCGGTTATTTTGTTGTTTGCCATCATAACGGTCATTAGCCTGTTCATTTCGCTCAGGATGACAGCAAAAATAGGTTTTGAAATGGCTTTTAGTGGAGCGTTCCATAGATTAACCTGATTAAAGATTTCAAGTAGGGGCGGGGCCTCCCAGCCCCCTGAGGGTGAGGAAGCCTTTGGAATTATTGGCCTGATTTTCCGGGTGAGAAAGGAGCCTGTTAGATGGATGTGAAGGATTTGACCCTGAGCAAACTGGCGGCGGAATTGCGCCTGGCTGCGGAGAGATGCCCCAAGTGTGAGGGAGCCCGGGAACACCCCTTCATCTCCCGGGGTCGGGAAAACATTGTGAACTGCCTCCAGTGCGCCCCCATTTATACCCTGCTGGAGCCCCTGGAGGCCGCCCTGGAAATCCTGAAGGAGGCCTGAAGCCGCGGGGCGCCGCCGTTCAGGGCGCCGGCCAGGTCAGGCAACGGAGGGGGAAGGGAGCGGGCCGCCTCTCTTTGCGGCGCGGCGCAATTTAACGGCTTTCTCCGAATTATTGCCTCAGCTCGCTGACGGGTTGGTAGTAGGCCACGCCGTCGGCCCACCAGGTGAGCTTGTAGCGGCTACCCTGGAGGTCTAAATGGGGCCTGACCCAGAGGATGACCTTCTCCACCAGGCGGCCGTGCAGCGGGTGGGGCAAAACCGCCACCACAATCTGTTCGGGCGCCTCTTCGGGAGAGGTGAAGGGATCAGTGGTATATTCCTGCATGGACATTTTGGTGGTTCTCCTTTAGGTTCTCCGCCTTCTGCCGCAAAACTATTTCCCTTTTAAATATAGCACCAGCGCGATAATTTTGCCAACCCGCGGGGGTAAGGAAGCACCGGCTTGCCAGGAAGCGACAAGCCTATTATAATTTGGGACATATGCCCCGGAAAGTTTCTTGGTGGCACCGGCGTCTCGCCTGTGCAGCGCAGGCTGAAGCCTGCGGCTACCAAAATAACTGTTTTGAAAATCTTGTGGCACCGCCGCCCTCGGCTGTGGCGCAGGGGTATTAATTCGAAATTGCCATGACGGTTGCTGGGAAAGAAATCTTACTCCGCATCGACCACCTGACGGTGCACTACGGCGCGGCCCAGGCCCTGTTCGGCATTTCTCTCACGGTGGCCCGGGGCGAAACCGTGGCCCTGGTGGGGGCCAACGGCGCGGGCAAGACCAGCCTGTTACGCGCCGTCATGGGCCTGGCGCCGCCCTCCGGCGGGCGCATCTTCCTGGACGGCCAAGAGGTCACCGGTTCCTCCCCTTCGGCCATGGCGGCCCTGGGCGTGGCCCTGTGCCCCGAGGGCCGGGAAATGTTCGGGGACCTGACAGTCAGAGAAAACCTGGAGCTGGGGGCCATGGCGATTCACCCGGGGCGCCGGGAACTTGGCCGCCGCCTGGAGGAGGTCTTCGCCCGCTTTCCCCGGCTTAAGGAAAGGGCGGAGCAGCGCGCCGGCACGCTGTCCGGCGGGGAGCAGCAGATGGCGGCCATGGGCCGGGCCCTCATGGCCAAGCCCAAACTGCTGCTGCTGGACGAGCCTTCCCTGGGGCTGGCGCCCCTGGTGGCCGACGAAGTCTTCGACCTCATCAAGCAACTCACCCGGGCCGGGGTCACCATCCTGCTGGTGGAGCAGAACGCGGCCCGGGCCCTCACCGGGTCCGGGGCGGCCTTTCTGTTGGCCAACGGCAGGATCGTGGGCCAGGGCCGGAGTGAGGCGCTCCTGGTGGACCCGGAGCTGCGCCGGGCCTTTCTGGGCGCGGGCTCTGACAACAACCCCGCCGCCTCCCGCCTGGGCGCGGCCGGACTGACCAATATCAGATTGGAGAAGCCGAACTTGAGCAAACAGACCTTTATGCCGCCGTTTAAGACGGTGGAGGAACTGCGGGCCCATCAGCTTCACGGGCTGAAATGGACGGTGCGCCACGCCTACGAGGGCTCCTCTTTTTACCGCCAGAAGCTGGATACCGCCGGCGTCACCCCCGACGACCTCCGCTCCCTGGACGACCTCAGGCGGCTCCCCCTCACCACCCCGGAGGACTTGCGGGAGGGCTATCCCTTCCCCTTCCGGGCCGTGCCCTTTGAGCAGATCGTGCGCATCCACGCCTCCTCCGGCACCACCGGCAAGCGCAAGATCCTGGGCTACACCCAGAAAGACCTGGACGACTGGCAGCATCTTCTTCGCCCGCTGCTACGAAATGGCGGGGGTGACCCCCCTGGACCGGGTGCAGATCGCGGTGGGCTACGGGGTGTGGACCGCGGGGGTGGGCTTCCAACTGGGGGTGGAGAAGCTGGGGGCCATGGCGGTGCCCGTGGGGCCGGGCAACGTGGACATGCACTGCGAGTTCCTGGTGGACCTGCAAAGCACCGTGCTGTGCTGCACCGCCTCCATGGGGCTCCTCATGGCCGAAGAGGTAAACCAGCGGGGCATCGCCGACAAGATCAATCTGAAGAAAGTCATCTACGGCTCCGAGCGCTCCTCCGTCTCCATGCGGCGCAAGATTTCCGAGCTCTTCGGCGGGGTGGAGCTCTTCGACATCGTGGGCCTGACGGAGCTTTACGGGCCGGGGACCGGCATCGAGTGCCCGGACCACGACTGCATCCACTACTGGAGCGACTACTACCTGCTGGAGATCCTGGACCCGGAGACTCTCACGCCGCTCCCCGACAACGAGTGGGGGGAGATGGTGGTCACCACCCTGACCAAGGAGGCCGCGCCCCTGATCCGCTACCGCACCCGGGACATCACCCGCATCATCCCGGGCCGGTGCACCTGCGGCTCCATTTTGCCGCGGCACTCCCGCCTCCGGGGCCGCACCGACGACATGTTCAAGTTCCGGGCGGTTAACATCTACCCGTCCAGCATCGACCGGATTATCTCGGAGATCCCGGGCCTGGGCTCCGAGTACCAGATTCACCTGACCCGGGATGAGGCCGGCCGGGACTACATGGTCCTCAAGGTGGAGCGGGGCGAAGGGGTGGAGCAGGGTAGGGCCGACGAGCTGGGCCGGGAAGTGCGTTACGTGGTCAAACACAAGCTCCTGGTGACCCCCGAGGTGGAGGTTACGGCCTACGGGGCGCTGCCCCGCACCGAGCGCAAGAGCCAGCGGGTCTTCGACACGCGCATTCAGGATTCGGTGGTGTAGATTTCTCACCACCAAGACACCAAGACCACCAAGAATAGTTCACCACAGAGACACGGAGAACACGGAGAAAAAAGCATGCGCCCTCCAGGGGGCAATCGCTTTTTCAGATGTCCTTTTCTCTGTGTCCTCTGCGCCTCTGTGGTAAATGAAGTAGGGAATGGTGTACGAGAATGACTGACACCAAAAAATCCCGGCATGATGAGGCCATTGTCGGGCAGTTCACCCGGCAGGCGGTCCCGTTCTCCAACCAGCCGGCCCACTCCCAGGAGTCCTTCATAAACCTGATGCTGGCAATGTCCGGGGTAGGCCCCCGGGACAATGTCCTGGACGTGGCCTGCGGCCCCGGCCTGGTGGCCGGCGCCTTTGCCGCCCGGGCCGGGCACGTCACCGGCATCGATATCACCGCGGCCATGATCGAGCGGGCCCAAGAGCTCCAGCAGGAGAGAAACCTCGGCAACCTGAGCTGGCAGATCGGCACCGTGCTGCCCTTGCCCTATCCGGATGAATCGTTTTCCCTGGTGATCACTCGCTATTCTTTCCATCATTTTCTTGACCCCCAGGCGGTGTTTGCCGAAATGGTCCGCGTCTCCACCACGGGCGGGGTGGTCCTGGTGGCCGACGTGACTATGGCCGCGGCCAAACGGGAATACTTCGACTACGAGGAAAAGCTGCGGGACCCCTCCCACACCCGCACCCTGACGCCGAAGGAGTTAGGGCAAATGGCCGAGGGATTAAAGCTCCAGGAAGTTAGGACCCGGTTTATCCAATCGGCAAGGAACCTGGAAACCCACCTCAAGGCCTCCTTCCCTAATCCCGGCGACGAGGACCGAGTCAGGAAGATCTTCCGCGAAGATATCGGTAAAGACAACCTGGGATTGGGGGCGCACTGGCAGGGAGACGAGATTCATTTTGCCTATCCCATCATCATCCTGGCAGGCAGGAAGCCCTGAGAAATCTCTACCGCCAAGACCCCAGGGAAAATTCGACCCAGAGACCCGGAGGAAAAATGGTGGCGCCATCAAGGCGCCATCATTTTTCCTTCGATATTCTTTCCTTTGTGTCCTCCGTGTCTCTGTGATAAAGGAGAATAATGCGCTCTTATGATCTTGAAGGAGGATTAGATTCATGAAAATTAGATTTTTGGTAGTTCTCGCAGCGGCTGCAATGTTATTCGCACTGATAACTGGGGCCCAGGCCGCGGACCAGAAGGAACCCATCAAGATCGGCGCCTTCTTCGCCCTGTCCGGGCCCAACGCCCCCATCGGCACCCCCACCAAGCTGGTGGCCCAGATGGTGGTGGACAAGATCAACAAGGAAGGGGGCATCAACGGCCGCCCCATTGAACTCATCGTGGGCGACACCGAAAGCGACCCCGCCAAGGCGGCCACCATCGCCAAGAAATTCATTTTCTCCGACAAGGTGGCGGCCATCATCGGGCCCACCTCCACCGGCGAGGGGATGCAGGTCAAGAAGATCGTAGAGGAGGCCGGGGTGCCCACCTTCATGACGGTGGGGGGTGACCCGGTCATCATGGGGGATAAGTTCGGCCCCTTTACCTACGTCTTCAAGTCGCCCCAGCGCTCGAGCACCGCGGTGCAGAAGCTTTACGGCTACCTGAAAGAGAAGAAGCTCACCAAGGTGGCCCTGCTCACCGCCTCCGACCCCTTTGGCAAGGACGGGGCCGTCTGGCTGGAGAAGCTGGCCCCGGACTACGGCATCACCTTCGTGGCCAAGGAGGCCTTCGGCCCCAAGGACACCGACATGACCGCCCAGCTCACCAAGATTAAAAATGCCAAGCCCCAGGCCATCATCTGCTGGACCATCGGGCCGGCGGGCGCCATCGTGGCCAAAAACAAGGCCCAGTTGGGCATCAAGATACCGCTGTTTCAGTGCCACGGCCAGCCGGGACCGGAATATATCCAACTGGCCGGCAAGGCTTCGGAGGGGGACCGCATGCCCGCCACTAAACTGATGGTGGCGGATGAGCTGTCGGACCAAGACCCCCAGAAGCCGGTCATCAAGGAATTCATTCAAACTGTATAAGGACGGCTACCACTACGACAAGCAGTTCCCCATCAACACCCACTCCGGCTACGCCTGGGACGCCATCTATAACGTAACCAACGCCATGAAGAAGGCGGGTACGGACCCCAAGGCCCTGCGGACTGCCATCGAGCAGACCAAGGGCTACGTGGGGGTGTCCGGCATCTACAACCTGAGCCCCGAGGATCACAACGGCCTGGGCGTGGACTCCATGGTCATGGTGCAGGTGAAGAACGGCAAATTCGTGCTGGCCAAATAATCAACCCACCAAAACCTGGCCCGCCGCGGTTCGTGCCGCGGAGGCGGGCCGGTCTCACAGCACTTAGGGGGGCCCGGGCCAAAACTGCGGCTCAAGTTCCGGCCCCCCCACAGCGCTCGGATGGCGGCTCTTCGCCTTTTCAAAGCGGCCCTCCCCAAATACGAAGCGCCGGCAGCTCATTGCTGGCCGGCGCTATCCTGCAGTCCAGATGCAACCCCGAGATTGGCAGAAAAATATTAAGTCGAGCCTGATCAGCTAAAAATGAGAGGTGAGATAAAGGTCTTGCCCCGTCGCAAGGTTTCTATGGCGGAATGAAGTGCGTCATTTGCATCCTCTTTCAGCAAATAACCGTCTGCACCGTTATTCATGGCTTGATAGAGGTAATCCGTACTTTTATGCATGGTCAGTATCAAAATCTTAACTCCGGGATAGAGCCCCTTGATAATCTTGATTGCCTCAAGTCCCCCCAGTCTGGGCATAGAAATATCCAGTATAACCATGTCCGGCGTCGAATGTTCCAACAGTTCCAAGAGCTCAAGGCCGTCGTCGGCTTCGCCTACCACTCTCAGTCTGGGGTCATCCTCAATAACCTTCTTGAGGCCTTGGCGCATCAGAACATGGTCATCTGCCAGTATTATCCGATAGCTGGACATCGGTCATCCCTCGCGGCAGGCCCCCCCAAACAGTCCACTTCCCCAATATAACCTTTGGTAAGGATGCCGGAGAGTTATGTCAAGTTCCCTGGCCGCCTAAACAGGGGAATCAAAGCTGCCGCATAGTTTGGATTACAATGATTTCCAATAGGAGATTTAAGAAATGGTAAGGCCCGGATTGATGGTGGGGGGATGGGTTTTGTGTATAATATTGCTCTGCCTTTCCGGAATCGGCTGGGGTCGCCCCATTCTACCGTACAAACCTATTGAGGGGTGCGTCCGGCAAGGAAAATTCGTGGCCCAGCTCAAAGGGTACAACTACCGCACCGGACATTGGGAGGAGCACCTGTGCCGGAGCACGGCTCGATACGAGGTCAAGGGTGGGATGGCGCCCCTGGACCTCACCCCCTATGAGGGTAAACGCATCCAGGTGTGGGGCCACGGCGACGCCAACAACTGGGTGGTCACCATTGACGTCTACCGCCACAGCATTGAGGTCATTGGGCCGTGTCCATGAGAGACGATTCCGCCTGGCAGGTTTGAGGGCCAGCTTTGCGGTTATAAGCCGCCCACGGTTTTTCTTAATGATTCTCCCATCACTTCAGCATAACGAGCATAATATATCCCAGCACGACCAGTGACCCATAAACAACCATTCTTAGCATCGTTAACTCCTTCCTTACGGGAATGAGCGGGGACCGAGCTGAGGGCCAGGCCCCCTGCAAGATGTGAGTTAATGGCGGGGGGCCGGTTATCATCCTGGTCACTCCCCCTGGCCTTGGCGCTGGAAGCCCATGCCTGACCAGGCCGGGGTACCGTCGGCGTTGCGCAGTTTCAGAACCTTGTCACCCTTTTTTACTTCCCGGGCAATGATGACCGGCCCCCGGGGAAGGTTGATCCTGGAGCCGGTAACCTCCACTTTATCCTGAGGTGCAAAGGTAATACCTTGTTTGTCCACGAAAAAGCTTGGCCCCAATTGGACCGGGATGGTTTCCTGGTCCGTTTTCACCACCAGGTGAACCCCGGTTTGCCTGCCTCTCCGGGAATTGAAAGTTTCCACTTTGACGACTTCTGCTTTAAAGGTTTCCTCGGTCTGGGGGTTATACATCATCCCCCTGGGGCCGATGCCGCCCCCCCGGCCCGGACCAGGCTGGGCCCATACGGAGGAAGCAAAGATGAGGCTCAGGATGCTGAGCCAGATCAGCAAGCGCCCTTTCTTTATCATGTTAATGGACTCCTTTTCTTCGGTCTTTTTGGCTTCAGCCGCTGGCCTTTATCCAAGTAAACCCGAAAATCTCCAAAATCCGGCGCGGCGGCTCAGCAATTTCCAGGAGCCCTCCGGCAAGAAACAGCAAAGGGTCAGCCAGAACCGGCCAACCCCTGAAATCACTGGCGCGCCCGTGGCCTGATTATTCGGGTATCCGATCAACTGACGGTGTGGGGAAATCAGTATTTTTGAGGCAGATCAGGAAGAGGCTGAAGCGGCCAAAGACCGCCTTGAGGCAAAAAGAGCACAGCGCCGGGAGAGACACGCCAGGAATAAGGATCGGATAAATGCCAAGCGGCGCGCAAGCTACGCCCGTAAAAAACTTACCTAACGCTAAGCCTGCATTACTTTTTACAATTAAGCTATATCAAAATATTTTATGCGCTTATAAAGCTGATGATAAATATCAGCTATCTTTATGCTACTGTTGGGCAGCACCTAACCACGCGGCCAATGTACTCCCGGAAGACGCCGATGCTCGCCCCGCGTGGTTGGGTGTCCGACTCGATTCGCATAGTTAGACTGCTTCACTCGCTTTCAATGATAACGCTAACTTTATCGGTTATCGTAATTTTTGAACTGTCAGGCTTAGCGACAACTTGAGAAACAGGCTTTGCAACCAGTAAATGATCCAAAATGGTATCCCAAATAACTATTCTGATTCCGGAGTGTCCATATAAATAGCGACGCCGCAAATCAAGAGCGCGGTATATAGCCGAAATGCAGTCTCTTGCGTATAAGTTGTGCTTCTAACCAAGGTTTCCTTTGAACCTATTATGATGCCGCCAAGTTTTACATTCTCAGGATGGGTAATTTCAAATTCGGCCCTGAATTGGTCACTACCTTTGCTTTCTTCGTAGTAATGAAGCAGCTGATTCTCAGCAGATATAAAATCTCTTGATGGCTTCACTCTGTTCATAGTATCTTCATCAAAAACATAGCACTGAGGAGCTTTAACTTCCCAAATATACGCTTGGTTTGACTGGATACCTGCCTCGTCGCAGGCTCTACATACAATAATGTAATCAGAATCACCTACATGACCTCTATATTCATCAGCCTCTGCACGAAACTCCTGGGGTGTAACTTTCACGAGCAGTTCCTTTGCATAGCGAAGGTATTTTCTGCATTCAACCTCTTTTTGGCCATGATTCCTCATCAATACGAGTAATTCTGCGTGGAGATCTGGACCTAAAGCTTCAGCCATTTGTGTGCCTCCATTGCTTTATGGAATAAGCTATTAGGTCTTCAAGGTATTCATATACGTTTTCATATGTGATCTCAATTCCAAATGAAACTATATAAGCCAGACGAACTGTATATTCAATGTCGCCAATGTCGGTTCCTGTGAGAATCTGCGAGTGATCCGATATTACAGCAGTACAATCTGGACCTATCGAAAAAGATATCGAGTTTACCACCGAACAATTAGAAAAGGTATTATTTCGACTATTCTCCAATCTAATTCCAGCAGGAAGACTTTTATCAGTAGTTATTAAACCAGGAAAAGGCTGAATATTTCTCTCTTTATAGAGTTGAATTCTTTCCTGATCAGCTGTATCGATAAAAATCAAACCCAGTAACTTATCGTCCCCGAAGGATAACCAGCTCACGGGTTCTCGGGTAAGCACAGATGGAAAACCAGCTTTAACGGCAATAGGTAATGACAACAGCCTTCGCCTTACGATATCTTTAATCTTCTCTGGTGATGGTACAAACGCCATATTATTCTCCCGCTTGCGCATGGATATATCTAACGACTCGGTGGAGGGGCTGGTAAACAGCGCACCAGTTTATTCGGCCCCGATCATGACGCGTGAATATGCCCTTTGAAAATTAGGAGAGAGGTTTTTTCCACCTCCCATTTTATCAGTATAACACCCTGAAAGCAGACTTGTTTCCTTCTTCATAATAAGTTCCCGTGTTTTTTCTCATTCCCCGAATGTTATTATCGGGAACGATGTAACGCCTTCTCAATGCGTTTATTAATTATTTCAATCGACTTCAGAAGTAAATCGCGTTTAAAACGAGAAAAGTATGCCGCGGTCCGGTCTGCTGCCTCAGATGCCTTTCCCAATTTGATTAGACAGAGTGTAAGACGATCAAGTGCTTCGAGTTCGCCGTTTCTCCCAAGCTCATTTGTTTCTTCCCGGAGTAATTGGCCAACAAGACCCTGCTCAAAATCGAGAAATGCATATTCGGTTGTTTTCTCAATGGCCTTTTTATATTGCTCAACGGCTAACTCTGGTTCCGTGCTTTCCAGAGCTTTGGTTTCCTGGATGAGCCTTCGATTCGCGTCGCGCAATACATGGTAGTGCTCAAGCAGCTTAAGGTCAGTTTTCCGCCCCATGTTTTGCCAATTCACAAGATGGTCGCTATGCTTTGCAATAAGCTCAGCTTCGAGTTTCTCTGTTTCTTCAGTGGTCATGCTGTCGGCGATTATCCTGACCTCATACTTGCCGGAGAGGTGGTGATTCACATATCTTTCCCAGAGAGGATGCCTTTCTTTGGCCCATGCGCGTTTACCAATACCCTTTCCCACATAGAACAGCGAACCATTAAGGTCGTAGTGTCCGTATACGTAGAAGCCAGAGGGCTTCACTTGGTCGGGAGGCTTACGAACTCTGTCCTTGGCGGGAGTGCCGTCTGTCTCAACGCCAATAGAGATTCCAAGGTTGTTAATGCCATATTTAAGCTTCATGGTTGCCTCTTTCCCCGAGTTTAACCACGAAAAGTTCCCCATTTTAAATCTGAATTGTCTTTAGGAAGGCAGGATAGCACAAATTGAGCCGATAAGGTCAGTTTACCAGATTTTTACCTGTCCCCCATATGTGCAAATTCTTGGCGGATCGGCGGCCTATTAACCCCTAGCGGCGTCATGTTGGAGGTGGGATAAAAGTGGGATAAATATTCTTTTATAGAATAAAAAAGGGTTGGCCAATTTCAGCTAACCCCCTGAAATCACTGGCGCGCCCGAGAGGATTCGAACCTCCGACACACGGATTCGTAGTCCGTTGCTCTATCCAGTCTGAGCTACGGGCGCACCTTAGGGCAAATTTATCTTATTTTTGCTCCCGGGGCAAGACGCCGGGGGGTCGTGGGGGCGAAATTCTCCGGCATCCAGTCCGCATTCCCAGGTCATTCAGGAGGTTTTGGCCGCGGCTTCTTTAGCGCCCCCCGGTGCCCACCCTACATCGGGTCATCTTCGCCAATCCCTGGTCTGGGCTGAAAGCTGAAGCTGATGGCCACTTAGAGCAAGCTTAATGGGTCCACGTCCAGGGTGAGGCTGAGGTGGGCCCGGGAGGTGGTCCAGGCCTCACGCAGGTAAAGCAAGACCCGGGCCAGAGGCTCGCGGCCGTAGCTCTTGAGCAGGATTTGCCACCGAAACCGGCCCTGCAGTCTGGCCAAACTCGCGGGCGCCGGGCCCAGAACCCGGATTTGCCGGCCCCAGCCCTCCTGCTCCCGGGTGAGAAAGGTCTGCAAATCCCCGGCCAGGCGCCGGGCCTCCCGGGCCACGGTCTCCTCCGCCGGGCCGCTCAGGCGCACCAGGGCCAACCGGGTGTAGGGAGGGTACGCCAGCTCCCGCCTACCGGCCAGTTCCCGCTCCACAAATCCCAGGTAATCCTGGTCCCTAACCGCCTGAAAGATATAGTGCTCCGGGTGGTAGGTCTGAATGAGCACCCGGCCCCTGGCCTCCCCCCGGCCGGCCCGGCCCGCCACCTGGGAGAGCAGCTGGAAGGTGCGCTCCCCGGCGTGGTATTCCGGGAAAAACAGGCTCAGGTCCGCGGCGATGGCGCCCACCAGGGTAACCCGGGGGAAGTGGTGCCCCTTGGTGATCATCTGGGTCCCCACCAGGATGTCCAGTTCTCCCGCGGCGAAGCTTTCCAGCACCTTCAGGGCCCGGCCGCTGTGGGGCGCGGTGTCCCGGTCCAGGCGGGCCACCCGGGCAGTGGGGAGCAGCCGCCGTACTTCGGCCTCCACCTTTTCGGTCCCCACCCCGTAGCGCTTGATGGCGGTGGCCTGGCACCGGGGGCAGCGCTCCGGCACCGGGGCGGTGTAGCCGCAGTAATGGCAGATGAGCCGGTCCTGAGCGTGGTGGTGGGTCAGGGCCACGCTGCACTGGCGGCACTGGAAGACTTCCCCGCAAAAGAGGCAGAAGTGGGCGGAGGCGTAGCCCCGGCGGTTCAAAAACAACAGGGCCTGCTCCCGGCGGGACAGGGTTTCGGTAAGGGCCGCCAGCAGCGGCCGGGAGATGACCTTGAAACTTTTGTCGCCCCGCTGCACCTTGAGGTTGATGAGATGCACCTCGGGGAGGGATTGGGGCGTGACCCGGCGGCAGAGATTGAGGTAGCGGTACTTGCCCTGCCGGGCGTGATAAAAGGTGGTCACCTGGGGAGTGGCGGACACCAAGACCACCGTGGCGGCCGCCAGCTTCCCCCGGTACAGGGCCACGTCCCGGGCCTGGTACGGGAGGCCCCCTTCCTGCTTGTAGGAGGGGTCGTGCTCCTCATCCACCACGATGAGTCCCAGCCGGGGCAGGGGGGCGAAGACCGCGGACCGGGCCCCCACCACGATGTCCACCTCTCCCAGAACGATACGCCGCCACTGGTCCAGGCGGGAGGCTTCCGAGAGGCCGCTGTGCAGCAGCGTCACCCGGTTGCCGAAGCGCCGGCGGAAGGCCTGGGCCACGGGATGGGTGAGGGCGATCTCCGGGAGCAAGACCAGCACCTGGCGCTCCCGGGCCAGGGTCTCTTGGGCCGCGGCCAGGTAGACCTCCGTTTTGCCGCTGGCCGTCACCCCGTGCAGCAAGAAGGGGACAAAGGCGCCGGAGGCGATGCCCTCCACGATGGCGGCCCGGGCCTCCTCCTGCTCCGGCACCAGGGTCAGGGGGGCTTCTTCCAGGGCCGGGGGCCGGCCTTCCAGGGGGTCGCGCCACTGCGGCTGTTTCTCCAGGAAAACTAACTTCTTGCCCGCCAGGCGCCTCAGGATGGGGCGGCACCCGGGGAAGAGGACATCCAGCTCCTTGATGGGGATGGCGCCTGCCTTAAGGAGATAATCCAGGATGGCCCGGGACCGGGGCCCCAGGCGCCCGGGCGGTGCGGCCTCCTCTTGGGGCCGGGCCACGGCCAGGGTCTCGTGGCGAGGGCCGGGGAGCCGCGTCCCCCGGGGATGATGTGGCTCAAGGCCTCCCCCAGGGGGTATTGGTAGTAGTCGGCCAGCCAGCGGAAGAGGGGCACCAGCTCCGGGCCGAAGCGGGGCACCGGGTCCAGGACCGCCCGCACCTCCCGGACCCTCACACCCGGCGGCGCCTCTGACGGCCCCAGAATATATCCCGTCACCTGTTGGCGTCCCACCGGCACCTGGACCAGGCTGCCCACCCGGGCGGCATCCTCCAGGTCCGGCGGCAGGCGATAGGTCAGGGCCTGGAAAAGGGGCAGGGCCACCGCCACTTCCCATAAGTCCGGGCGGCTGGAGGCTGGATGTTCTGGCGGCGCCGGCTTGCTCACTTTGGCCTATATTCAAAAGGCTTGCAGCATTTTAATAATGGGAAAAATCTTGACTGGGCTCGTCCGGGTGTTACCATTTGCCGAAATTTTGCCGATATTTTGAGGATATACTATTATACGACATTCTCCCGTCACTTCTTAACCCTTATGGGGCAAACACCCAGGAGGTGGTCAGCATGGCGTTGATCTTGATGGACCTCAAGGATTCCATCGGCACCCTCACTTTTAATAATTACCAGAAGCGCAACGCCCTGAGCCGGGCCTTCATCCACGACCTGATCCAGGCTTTAAACGAGCTGATCTACCAACAGGCCCGGGTGGTGGTCCTGCGGGCCGAAAAGGGGGCCAACGTCTGGTCCGTGGGCCACGACGTCACGGAGTTTCCCAAACCGGGACGGGACCCGCTGTCTTACTACGACCCCCTGGAGCAGGCCATCCGGGCCATTCAGCACTGCCCGGCCCCGGTTGTCGCCATGCTGGAAGGGACCGTCTGGGGGGGCGCCTGCGAGCTGGCCTTCGTCTGCGACCTCCTCATCGGCACGGCAAAGACTTCCTTTGCCATCACCCCGGCCAGGCTGGGAGTGCCTTACAATCCCACGGGAATTCTTCATATCATTAACATGCTGGGGATGCCCCTGGCCAGGGAAATGTTCTTCACCGCCCTGCCCATCAGCGGGGCCCGGGCCCACCAGGCCGGTATCCTCAATCATCTGGTGGCAGTGGAGGAATTGGAGAGTTTTACCTACGAGATGGCCGGCAAAATTGCCTCCAACTCTCCCATCAGCATCTCGGTGATGAAAGAGCAGTTGCGCATCTTCGCCAACGCCCTGCCGCTCAACCCGGAGACCTTCGAGCGCATCCAGGGGCTGCGGCGGCTGGTGTACGACAGCCAGGACTACCGGGAAGGGCAAAAGGCCTTTTTGGAGAAGCGACCGCCGGTGTTCAAAGGAGAGTAAAGAAAGATTCGTGGTGGAAAACCGGACAATATCAATTGCAAATTATCGTAAAATAATTAAATTAAGACTGATTTATCAAAGTAATAAAATGAGATAGGACAAAATTGCCTATAATTTAATACAAAATTCAAAATGCTTTTAATATTTATTCTCATATTATCAATATTGCTGCAATTTACTGCGGCATTTCTGGCCTTGCGACTGGTTTGGGTCACCAAGAAAACGCCGGCCTGGGTGCTGATTGCCTCAGCCATTTGTCTCATGGCCTTGCGTCGCGGTCTCACCCTTTACCAATTGCTCTTTTGGGAGTCGCCCACCCCTTTGGAGCAAACCACCGAACTGGTGGCGCTGGCGGTGTCAATATTGATGGTAGCTGGCGTAGCCAGCATTGCGCCTCTTTTTCGCTCCATCAAGAGGTCAGAGGAGATGTTACGGCGGCAACTGATGCAAACTTGTATGGATGGCATAATTGCCAACGATTTGAGAGGAAATATTTTCATCTTCAATGAGACCGCCGCGAAAATCTTTGGTTATAATCGGGAAGATGTCCTGGGGAAAATGAATGTCCGGGAACTCTATCCTCCCAGCGTGGCTCGGGAAATCAAATTGAACATCCTGAACCCCACTTTAGGGGGAGAAGGCATCTTAGAGAATTATGAAACTATGGTCCGCCACCAAAGACGGCACGCTGATACCTATCTGGTTGACTGCCCGGATTATCTATGAAGATGGCCGCGAAGTCGGCGTGGTCGGACATTTTCGAGACCTGCGGGAACGGAAGCGCTTGGAGGAGGAACTCTTACGCAGTGAACGCTTGTCGGCCCTGGGGAGAATGGCGGCCCATATCAGCCATGAAATCAAGAACCCCTTGATGCTCATCGGCGGCTTTGCCCGCCAGGTTCTCAAAGATCCTATTGGAGACCCTGAAAAGATTAAGGAAAAGCTCCAGATCATGGTGGACGAGGTTCAGGGTTTAGAGGGTTTTCTCGCCGAAGTGGGCGGCTATGCCAAGATATCTGAACCCCAAAAGCGCCTTGGAGACCTTAATGCGTTAATCCAAGAGACCTGCCACCGCTTAGAACCGATTATCCAGGAAAGGGACATAACGTTACGGCTGGAACTGGACCCTAATCTCCCTCCCGTCCAGTTTGACCCGGTCCACTTACGCCAGGTAATCTTGAATATTGCCCAAAATGGTATCGAAGCTATGCCTCATGGCGGAACCTTAACCATTGTCAGCGGCCGGGAGGCAGACCGGGTATTGGTGCACATCTCCGATACGGGCGAGGGTATCCCTCCAGAGCTCCTGGAGAAGATTTTTCAACCATTCTTTTCCACCAAGGCCAAAGGCAGTGGCCTGGGACTGGCCATATCTCAGAAGATCATCGAGGCGCACCAGGGCACCATCACCCTGGAGAGCGAACCTCACCACGGCACCCGGGTAACCTTCTTTTTGAAGGTGGAGGCATAATTGCCCTCACAAACGGCTGCATTCGTAAAAGCATAAAGGCAGGGCTCTACTGGCCCTGCCTTTTGTTTTTCTTAAGGGATTGGGGGAGGGGTATTAGGGAGTTTTTGGTAAGCGTAAGGGCTTCTGCCCTTAGCCCCCTCCCCAATTGAACCCTTAGCGGCGTCTTTCTTTGAACTGCCGCACCTGGTACATGAAGGCCTCCAGCCGCGTCCGGCTGTGGGTCTGTTCCTGGCCGTCGTAGGCCAGGTTCAGGAAGGGGATGTTGCCGTGCTCCTCCCTGAAGCGCTTGAACAGGGAGTTGACCACGGTGCCCGGCATACAGGTGAAGGGCATGATGTTCACCAGCCCCGCCGCCCCTTTGCGCACGAAGTCCCGGGACTTGCCGATGCTTAAAATGGCCTCGCCTTCGAAGGAGGGATGGAGGTAGTCCTTGGCCAAGTCCAGGGTCTCGGGGATGGACGGCTCCCTCAGGTTCTTGATGCTGCCGTGGAAGACCTCCTCCAGCTTGTGCTCCACCTTTCTCTGGATGCGGTCCTTGATGCAGACTTGCAGCAATTGGCGGTAGCGCCGGGCCACGATGGCGCTCTTCTTGGAAGAGTGGGTGACGTACAGGAGCCACTCGCCGATGGGCGGCATCCAGACTTCGCCGCCCAGGGCCTCGATCTCCCGCACCGCGTTTTCGTTGGAGAACTGGTTGGCCCGGGTGTAGATCTCGCCCACGATGCCCACCACGGGTTTGCCGCCGTTGGGGTCCAGGGCGATGTCGTCAAAGGCCCGCCGGGCTCCCTTGAGCACTGGCAGCAGATCCTGCCGGTCTCTTAAAGCCTCATAGGTTTTCTGCAAATAATACCCATAGACCTGGTCGGCCTGGCCGGCCCGGCGCTCGTAGGGCCGGACTTCCCGGAGCTTCTTCTCCAACAGGTCGATGGCCACCACCCCGTGCCAGGCGATGCGGTCGAAATCGTCGCCCACCATGCCCACTTCATCGTACATGGCCTCGCTCTGGTCGGGGGAATAGACCGGCACCTGGGGGTAGCCCAACTCATCCAAAATTAAGCGGTGGTAGCGGTGGTACTGGCCGAAGCGGCAGGGGCCGTTGGCCGCGGGCATGAAGAAGGCGCTGGTCTCCGGGTCGAAGTCCGGGCGCCGGGTGAGCTTGGCCAGGTCCCCGGTGGTGAGGATCAGGGGGTAGCACTCTTTGCCGGAGGTGAGGCGGCGTCCCAGCTCCAGGGTCTCTTCGTCGGAGTCGGGCAGGGCCTCGGCCTCGCCGCCACAGGCCTGGAAGGCCGCCACCAGGGCCAGGGCCTGGTCGGTCATGGGGGGCAGATAGATCTTGCGCTTCAGGGCGCCGGTAACCCGATAGCGGTAGGGGGAGACCCGGGCCGGGGCCGGCTGGACCTTCACGTTCTTCAGGCTGTCCAGGAAGGCCTCCAGCCGGGTGATGGCCCCCACGTCGGAGGAGTGCTCATCGATCTCAATCTCCAGATAGGGCTTGCCCCGCATCCGGTCCTTGAAAAAGTGCTCGATGAAAGAGTCGGGACCGCAGCCGAAGTTGGTGATGAAGATGCCGTACAGCCGGGGGTCTTGCCGGATGAGCTCCGCCACTCCCAGGATCTTCTGGCCGAAGCGCCAGTACATGGGCTTGATTTCGTCCAACTCCTTAACGTCGTCCACCGGCAGGAAATCCATGGGCATGGCCAGCACCCCCAATTGCCGCAGCTTGCGGTGCAAGTTGAGGTTCATGCCCGGATCGAAGGCGTTGTAGGGCCGGCCGATGAGAACCATCAGGCGTTGGCCTTCCGGCAGGGAGTCCAGGATCTCCCGGCCCCGGGCCCAGAGCCGGCCTAAATAGGCCTGCTGGGCTTCCAGACCCCGGCGCATGGCCCGGTTCACCTGGAAGATGGAGACCCCCAGTTCCCGCCCCAGGTCTTTGAGACCCCGGCGCAGTATCCGGTGGCCCCGGCCGAAATAGAGCACCGGGGACAGAACCTTGGCCCCGTATTGGGCAAAATCGATGGCCGTGGGCGCGGTGTAGGCCAGGGACTGCACCATGGGGCACACCACCCCGGCCTGGACCTCGGGGTGGGGATGGGGCAGGTCGATGACGCTGGGGAGAAAGATGCGCTTGACCCCGGCCTTGAGCAGGTCCAGGAGGTGTCCGTGGGCCACCTTGATGGGATAGCAGGGCTCCGCGGCCAGGGCTTCCAGCCCCTGGTTGATCACCGCCTTGTTGGTCTTTTGCGAATAGACCACGGTGAAGCCCAGGTCCTCGAAAAAGGCCCGGAAAAAGGGCATCAGCTCCTGGAAGAACATGGTGCGGGGAATGCCGATGGGGCCGCGCTTGCCCTCCCGGGGCGGCTCCGGCCCGTAGAGCCAGTCCTCCCGTTCGCTCAAAAGGTTGGGCAGGTCGTACTGCTTCTGGGTCCGGCCCACTTCGTACTTCTCACAGCGGCTGCCGTAGAACAGGGGCTTTTCGCCCTCGATCTGCACCTGCCGGATTTCGCAGTGGTTGGGGCAGCCGTTGCATTCAAAGGAAGAGACCTCGTAATGCCGGTCCGCCAGGTCAAAGCCCTTGAACTTGGACTCCTGCCAGTCCCGCTCCCGCATGGCCAAAAGGGCCGCGCCGATGGCCCCGGTGACGTCGTGGTGGGGCGGCACGGTGATGGGTTTGCCGCACACCTGTTGAAAGGCGGCCACGATGCCGCGGTTGGCCGCGGTGGCGCCCTGGTAGAAGATGCGGCTGCCGATGGGGCGATCTTCCACCACCTTGTTCAGGTAGTTCTGGACGATGGAGTAGGAGAGCCCCGCCACCAGGTCGTCTTTGGCCGCGCCCCGCTGCTGGTGGTGCACGATGTCCGATTCCATGAACACGGTGCAACGCTCCCCCAGGCGCACCGGGTTTTGGCTCTCCAGGGCCAGGCGGCCGAATTCCTCCCGGATGGAGATGCCCAGTTTTTCCGCCTGCTCCTCCAGATAGGAGCCGGTGCCGGCGGCGCACACCTTGTTCATCATGAAGTCCACGATGGCGCCGCCTGAGAGCCTGATGAACTTGGAGTCCTGGCCGCCGATCTCGAAGATGGTGTCCACCCCCGGGTCGATGGCCGCGGCGGCGGTGGCCTGGGCGGTGATTTCGTTGCGCACCAAGTCGGCGCCGATGAAATCCCCGGTGAGGTAGCGGCCCGAGCCGGTGGTGGCCGCGCCCATGATCTTGACCCGATCCTTGAGGTGGGCGCCCGCCTGGCGCAAGCCCTCGGTGATGGCTTCCAGGGGCCGGCCCGCGGTCATGAGGTACTCCCGGGCCAGGACCCGCATCTCCGGGTCGATGACCACCACGTTGGTGCTGATGGAGCCCACGTCCACACCCAGGTAGCCTTCCACCAGGCTGCCGTCCTCGGGCAGAGGGACCACCTGATAGTCTTCCGGCCCCAGCTGCGGCGGCGGCTCCAGCGGCGGCAGGCGCCGGGCCTGCTCCGCCTCCTTGAGCAGATGCTGCCGCAAGGGTTCCAGGTCCAATTTGAAGTCCGCGGGCGGCTTTTCCCGGGCCACCAGGATGGCGCCCACCGCCCCCAGGGCGCAGAAGTGGGGCGGGATGATGAGGCCCGCCTCGTCCAGGCCGAAGACCTGGCGGAAGGCCTGGCGCACCCCCAGGTTGTGGGCCACGCCCCCCTGGAAGGCCACCGGCGGGACGATGGTCTTGCCCTTGCCGATGTTGCTCTTCAAGTTGCGGGCCATGGCCTGGCACAGCCCGGCAATGATCTCGTAGTCCGGGGTGGCCCCCTGCTGCAAGTGGATCATGTCGGTCTTGGCGAAGACGCTGCAGCGCCCGGCTACCCGGGGCGGGGTGGTGGACTTCAGGGCCAATTCGCTGAACTGCTCGATGGTGTAACCCAGGCGGTGGGCCTGCTGGTCCAGGAAGGAGCCGGTGCCGGCGGCGCACATGGTGTTCATGGCGAAGTCTTGGATTACCAGGTGGCCGTCCTCTTCACCCGCCAGGATCATCTTGGCGTCTTCGCCGCCCATGTCGATGATGGTGCGGGCCTGGGGGCAGAAATAATGGGTTCCCCGTCCCTGGGCGATGACTTCGTTGATGAACAGGCCGCCAAAAACTTCCGCCAGGGTCTTGCCCCCCATGCCGGTGCAGGCAGCCAGGCGGAACCGGTCCGGGGGAAATTCCTCTCCCAGGTTCTCCAGAAGATTGAGCGCCAGGCGACCAGGTTCCCCCAGGTGGCGGCGGTAGACTTCCAGAACCACCTCCCCCTGGGGATTCATGATCACCAGGTTGACACTCACCGAGCCGACGTCCAACCCCAAGTCGAATTTGCCTTGCATGATCCGTATCCCCCGAATTGCGGATAGCCAAGTCTTTGAAATGGTGCGGCGCTGGGTAGCTCTTACGGCTGCCGGGGGTGGCCGGCGGCCGGAGAATTTTTGCAATAAAATTTCCGGTCGTGATAAAGGCTGAAAGAGAGGCGGCCCGACTTGCAAAGGCGGCGGAGCCGCTCCTTGACCTGGGGCACGGGCAGGCCCAGGACCTCGGCCAGGTCCGCGGCGGTCATGGGACGCCGGGACAGCATCTCCACCAAATCGGCGTCGCCGGGAGCAGAAGAGGGCAGGGCGCACCCGTTGAAGGAAGCGATCACTTCCACCTCGGGCCCCAGGAAGGCGGCCGCGGCCTCCATTTCTTCCCGGGTGAGGGCCCGGGCCCAATCCTCCACCACCGGGCGGACGGACGTGTTCAACTGGACCTTGGTGGGCGCCAGGTCCTCCAGGACCCGGCGTAGCGCGGTCAATTCCTCGGCGGAGTCATTCACCCCCTTGAGGAGCAAAATTTCCAGCCAGATCTGCCCCTGATATTCCTGGCGGAAGGCGGCCAGACCTGCCAGTAGCCGGGACAGGGTAAACCCCGGCAGGGGGCGGTTGATGGCCTGAAAAGTCTCTTCCCGGGCCGCGTCCAGGGAGGGCAGCACCACGTCGGCGGCGGCCAGCTCCCGGCGCACCTCGGGCAGATAGAGGAGGGCCCCGTTGGTCAGCACCGCCACCGGGGTGGCGGTCAGGGATTTAATCTTTTCGATGATGCGGCCCAGGTCCAGGCTCAGGGTGGGCTCTCCGGATCCGGCCAGGGTAATGAAGTCGGGTTCGCCCTGAGCCCCGGCCAGGAATTCTGCCAACTCCCGGATGATGGCTTGGGCCTCATAAGAAAAACGCTGCAGGGTGGGACGGGTGGTGGGCCCCACCTCACAATAAATGCAGTTATAAGGGCAGGTCTTCCGGGGGATGAGGTCAACCCCCAAAGAGCGCCCCAGTCGACGGGAAGGGACCGGGCCGAATAGATGGGACATGGTCAGAAACAACTCAGCTGACACTGGATGATTTTGATCTTCATTCCGTTCAAAAGGTCCCCCATTTTGCGCCGGGAGATCCCCAATTCTTCAGCCAGGCGAAAGGCCGCGGCGCAGGCGATCTTGCCCTCCGGCGCCGCGGCCCTGATCTTGGTCTGCAAGTCTTCCTGGGTCATTACCGTGCTTACCTCTGACTTCCGGATTATTATCTTTAAAAATACTGCAAAAGACGGCAAAAATCAAGGGCAATGCGCTCCCAGGCCGACCACCATAGGACGGCGTTTGGAATAATGAGCCGATGATTTCCCTACCATAAGTCGGTCTGTTTAAGTGAGTAAATGTTCACTCATAAAATAGGCTGGCCAGAACCGGTTGTCAAGAGATTTTTTTCAGGCAGGAGCGTTTTCTCGTTGGCCAAACCACCTCTTTTTGGGGCAAGAGATTTATAATAAATGTTTCCCCAGAACCAGCGCTCTGGGGCGGCCGGTGGCCTACTAGATTTTTCGCTGCGCTCAGAATGACCTTTTCCACGAAAGGAGGTTTTGAAATAGCTTGTAAGGCTGGGGCAACCAAGCGGATGAATTCCAAGAGCAAACCCACTAAAAAGTACGGAGGATGAAGGTGATGAAGGTGCTGGCTATTTCCGGCTCCCCGCGCCCTAAGGGCAACACCCACCTGCTGCTCCAGGAAGCCCTCAAGGCCCTGGAAGCCGAGGGCCTGCAAACGGAATACCTGTCCCTGCACGACAAGCAGGTCCTGCCGTGCCGGGCCTGCCTGAAGTGCGCTGAGGACAAGAACCGCTGCGCCCAGGAAGACGACTTCATGCCCATCTATGAGGCCATGGCCGCGGCCGACGGCCTCATCGTGGGCTCGCCGGTCTACTTCGGCTCCGCCACCCCCAACCTCATGGCGCTTCTCGACCGGGCCGGCTACGTGGCCCGCCAGGGGGACAACCCATTCGCCCGCAAGGTGGGGACCCCCATCGTGGTGGCCCGCCGGGCCGGGGTCAACTTCACCTACGCCCAGCTGCAGTTCTGGTTCTGCATCATGGGGATGTACGTGCCGGGCGCCAGCTACTGGCCCATCGCCTACGGCCTGAAACCCGGGGAGGTCGCCAACGACGCCGAGGGCCTCAAGACCATCACGACCTGGCCGGCAATATGGCCTGGCTGCTGAAAAAGCTGGGGTAAGGAACGATGTTGAGGGAGGGGGCCAGGGGCAAACGGCCGCTTACAATCCCTCCCCCAAACCCCCACCCCCAATCCCGTATGGGTTTATTAACCTGGGAAGTCGAGCCGCCGGCCCGCCTTTCCAGGGGCCTATTTAAGAAATATTCCCTTAACTTGTAGGGGCACGGTGTGCCGTGCCCTCATATCTCAAGAGAAGCAAATGCGCCCAAAGTTCCTCCATCGCCGCTCCCTCAGGCTGCCGGGATACGATTATTCTCAGGGCAATGCGTATTTCGCGACCATCTGCACCGCCGACCGAGCTCCTATCTTCGGGCAGATCGTCGATGGAACTATGAGATTTTCAGATGCCGGCAAAATCATAACCGAGGAATGGCTTAAAACCGCAAGGATCAGGACCTATGTAGAATTGGATCAATTTATCGTAATGCCCAATCACTTCCACGGGATCTTGTTGATTGATGGAGAAAAAGGGGGCACGGCACGCCGTGCCCCTACAGTGCAACGATTCGGGTGCCCTGTTTCGAGTTCGCTACCGACCATTATCGGAGCGTTCAAGTCCGCGGTTACCAATAGGATAAATGCCTTAAAGGGCACTACGGGCAACACCATCTGGCAGAGAAATTATTATGAGCATGTTATTCGCAATGAAAAATCGTTGAATCGAATTAGGGAATACATTTTAAACAATCCCCAGACATGGGAATCGGACCGGGAGAACCCTGGGCATACAAGAGAAAATGACTTTTACCGCTGGTTGGCCGGTTTCAAAACCAGGCCAGAGAATGAATTTAAACTGTAGGGGCCCGGCACGCCGTGCCCCTACAGTGCAACGATTCGGGTGCCCTGTTTCGAGTTCGCTACCGACCATTATCGGAGCGTTCAAGTCCGCGGTTACCAATAGGATAAATGCCTTAAAGGGCACTACGGGCAACACCATCTGGCAGAGAAATTATTATGAGCATGTTATTCGCAATGAAAAATCGTTGAATCGAATTAGGGAATACATTTTAAACAATCGCCAGACATGGGAATCGGACCGGGAGAACCCTGAGCGTACAGGAGAGAATGACTTTTACCGCTGGTTGGCCGGTTTCAAAACCAGGCCAGAGAATGAATTTAAACTGTAGGGGCCCGGCACGCCGTGCCCTTTTTCTGAAGCCAGTCAGGGGACCCGCCCTTGCCCCCTCCCTTAAATCGTTCGTCACTCCTTGCCGCCCCGGAGGCGCTCGCTGACCGTGGGGAAGTATTCCATCCGGGTGTGGGGCAAGAACAGGGCGGCGATATACTGATCCATGAAGCCCGGGGTTTCGGAGAGTTCGAAGTTGGTCATCATGTCCGCCACCCGGCGTTCCTCCTCCAGCAGGTCCCGGGAGAAGGCCAGCAGGGTGGCGCCTTGGAGGGAGCCGTTGCCCACGAACTGGAACTGTTCCCGGGGCAGGTCCGGCAAGAGGCCGATGGCGATGGCGTTTTCGATATTGATGAACTGGCCGAAGGCCCCGGCCAGGATGACCTGTTCCAGGTCCTGGAGGCGCAACCCCACGTTTTCCAGTAGGGTCACGTATCCGGCGAACATGGCCCCCTTGGCCCGCATCAGGTTGTCGATGTCGGCTTCACTCAAGGTGATATCCTGGTCGCCCTGGGTGTCCGGGGCCATGGCCAGGACGTATTCCCGGCCGCTGTCCCCCAGCCGAATCCGGGGAGTGTCCAAATCGTCCCGGAACTTGCCGTTGGGCGCGATGATATCGGCCTCCATGAGGGCCGCCATGATGTTGATGAGCCCGGAGCCGCAGATTCCCTTGGGTTTCACCATGTCGATGGTGATAATCATGGGCTCGTAAGTCTTGGGGTTGATGCTGGCCTCTTCGATGGCCCCGGAGGTGGCCCGCATGCCGAACTTGATGCCGCCGCCTTCAAAGGCCGGCCCGGCGGAGCAGGCGGCGCAGGCCAGCCACTGCTGGTTGCCGATGACGATCTCGCCGTTGGTGCCGATATCGATGTACAAGGTGAGCTTGGGGTCTTTGTAGATGCCCGAAGCCAGGACCCCGGCCACGATGTCGCCCCCCACGTAGCTGGACACCGAGCTGACGCAGTAAATGAACACGTGCTCCGGCAGTTCCAGGCCCAGGTCCCGGGCCCGCACCGGCGGGAGGTGGCAGGCCGCGGGGGTGTAAGGCGTCAGCCGGATGAACTTGGGGTCGATGCCGTAGAAGAGGTGGGTCATGGTGGTGTTGGCGGCCAAGGTGAGGTGGGAGATCTCGGTGACCGGCAGCTTGTGCCTTTTGAGCAGCCGGTGCATGACCTGGTTGATGGTGGCCGCCACCGACCTTTGCAGCTTTTGCAGACCCTGCTCTTTCTGGCTAAAGACGATGCGGGTGATGACGTCGTCACCGTAACTCATCTGGGCGTTGTAGTCGGCGGCGGCGCCCAGGATCTCCCCTTTGGCCAGGTCCAGCAATTGCACCCAGACGGTGGTGGTGCCGATGTCCACCGCCAGGGCGTAGTGCTGCTGGCGGGTGTCTCCGGGTTCCAAGTCCACGACCCGGGGATTTCGGGAGCGGCGCTGGGCGAAGTCCAGGGTGGCGGTCACCTGGAAGTCCTCCTGGCGCATCACCCGGGCCAACTTGCGTAACATGAAAAAGTCGTGGGCCAGGCTGTCCAGGCCGTGCTGGCGGGACAGGCCGCTTTCCAGGCGGGAGAGGTCGCAGGCATTGTCCCCCAGGCTGGGCGGCGCCAGCTTGACAAACTTTTTTTGAAAGGCGGGATTATAGAGGCCTTCGGCCCTCAGGGCGGCCAGGTTGATGGGGCTGGGGCGCAGCCCGATGCCGCCCCGGCGCCGGGTCAGGGTCTTGCGGTCCAGGAGGGACTCGGGCGGGATGCGCACCGTCACGTCCCCCCGCACCCGGGACTGGCAGGCCTGGCGGTAGCCCAGGTCCCATTCCTCGTCGCTCAGCAGGCCGGAGCGGGTGCTGTCCAGGTCGCCCGATTCCAGCAGGATCTTGCATTTGCCGCAGACGCCTTCGCCGCCGCACGAAGCGTTGATATGCACCCCGGCGGCCACCGCGGCCCGCAACAGATTCTCTCCTTCGGGCACGTCCACGGTGAGGTCGTATGGTTTAAAGGTGAGGTGCTTTGTCAATAGTCGGTCCCGTGGTCATATTTGAGATGCGAGGTGCCCCCAGAGAAATTCGCCATGGCCGGGATTCGGGATGTGCCATTCTACCACAAGGGCCCGGCAAAAAAAACTACTTTGCCCCGGTTATCCCCTGAGGGAGCACCCTCACGGGCTCCGAAGGCGCGGCGCTTCTGATTCCGCCTCGGTCAGATTATATGATATTATTCTTTCAGAAACCGGGGGGCTTATTCGGGTTCTTCCTAATTAGCATCCCGCTAACTTTTGTTGATCCCTGGAAGGATGCATGGCCGCGCGCACCGGCAAGTTGCTTCAGGAGCTTTTCCGGAAAATGCTGGACGCCTTTGGGGCCCAAGGCTGGTGGCCGGGGGAGACCCCCTTTGAAGTGGCCCTGGGCGCCATCCTGACCCAGAACACCAACTGGAGCAACGTGGCCCGGGTCATCCAGGGTCTGAAAGAGGGAGGCCTGCTAAACCCCGGAGCCTTGAAGGCGCTGGCGGAAGGCGAGCTGGCCCGCCTGATCCGTCCCGCGGGTTATTTCAACGTCAAGGCCCGCCGCCTCAAAAGTTTTTTGGGCTTCCTGGAGGAGTTCCAGGACTCCATGGAATTGCTGGCGGCCGCGGACCTGGAGACGCTGCGGCCGGCGCTCCTTAAGGTCAAAGGCATCGGCCCCGAGACCGCGGACAGCATCCTCCTCTATGCCCTTGACCAGCCCACCTTTGTGGTGGATGCTTACACCTTCCGCATCCTCAGCCGGCACGGGCTCCTGGTCGAGCCCTGCACCTATGAAGACCTGCGGCAGCTGTTCATGGACCACCTGCCCTCCGAAGTGGGCCTCTACCAGGAGTACCATGCCTTGCTGGTGCGCCTGGGGAAAGAATTTTGCCGGCCTCAGCCCCGCTGCTCCGCCTGCCCCCTGGAGGACTGGCCCTCCCCTCAGGATTGACTCCCGCTTTGTTGGAACGGATATTGCAATTCTCATGGCATGGCATATCTTGACAAAGAAGAATATATCCCGGTCTGGCTGCCCTCTTGGCTCCCTGCTGAGGTTTTGGAAGAGGTCTACCTCGGAATCCTGGCAGCGGCCGACCATGCGGCCGAAGGCACGCCTGAGGAGCCGGAAACGGCCGACGGCTTCATCATTCAGGACTGGTTCGGACCTTTCCTTTTGAGCCCCTCCAGCCGCTCTCTGCGGGGCAGGTGTTGAGCCTGGAGTTTGGGGTTTTGAGTTAAGAAAGCTGGGCGTCAGGTTTGACGGCCGACCGGCTCTGACCCTGGCACCCCAATATCCATGGCGCCCATCCCCCCGCTTCCCGGCGCGGCAACCCTCGTGAGGATAAAAATCCGCCGCGCCCTCCTTTTCCCTCGACTTTAGCCGCCATTTCCACTAAAAACTTTTTAGCATACGGAGTTTCATTCCGTTTAATTCCGATTATTGAACACGGCCCCGGGGGGCTGTTCTGGAAAATGAACATAGTCTCTTTAGAGCGTCATTCTGCGGCGGAACTGCTCAGCCGCCTGCGCCGGGTGCCCCTGTTGAAGCAGCCCGATGTTTTAGTCTATGAGCATGCCCTCATCAGCCTGGAGCAGATTCACCCCGATGCCCTTAATCCCACCCAGAACTACATCTGGCTGGCGGAGCTGCGCAAGACCCAGGAGCTGCGCTGGAGCCTGGCGGCCCAGGGCGTGGACCTGTTCCGGCTGGACGGCTTCGTCACCTATACGGTGCGCCTCCCCGACGGCGAGGAGGCGACCTACGACCTCTACCCGCCCGTGGTGGAGGAGTCCATCGAAGGGGACGGCGCCGTGGCCCTGCTCATCAACGACGGCATGCACCGCCTCTACCTGGCCCGGCTGGAGTGGGTCGTCCCCCAGGTGACTTTCGTGCGCGGCGTCCCCCGGGAGTATCCCTACTACGCCTTTCCCCGGAAGGAAGGCTGGGAAGGCCTGGATATACTGGCCGAGAACCCCGACCCCAAGACCTATCTGAAGAAGTGCCACCGGGTGCGGGACAACAAAAAGCTCTACCGGGATTTCCAGGCGGTGTTCCAGAACGTGGGCCGCTCCCGCAGTCAGTTGCTGCAGAAGTAGCTGTCAGCAGTCAGCTTTCAGCTTTCAGCCAAGACGAGGGGTCCCCGAAGGCAAAGGGGGACTTAGGGGGATTATTAAGCGTTTATTTTAATCCCCCCTTGGGGGCCGGGACGGCCTGCTTTGGATCTTAAATACCGGACCCTCCGGCCCCTCCCTGGGAAAATGATTGACAAGGCGGCTGCAAGGCAATATGTAAGGGCTATGAGACCCCGAGCCTTTTCTCTCCTGGGGGCGGTTCTCCTGGCCCTGGCCTTGGGCCTCCTGCCCGGGGCCAGGGCCGCGGCGGGAGGGCTGCAGGAAGCCAACTCCGGCCGGGGCGGGGAGACCCTGGACCTGCAAGCCTTGCGGGTCAAGGGAAAAACCACCCTCATCGAGTTCTACAGCCCCTTCTGCCCGCCGTGCGAGCGCCTGGCGCCCCTCTTGCAGGAGTTGGCCAAAAAGCGCGCCGACCTGGCCGTCAAGAAAGTGAACATCAACCGCCCGGAAGTAAAGGGCATCGACTGGCACTCCCCCCTGGCCCAGCAGTACAAGATCCGCTCCGTGCCGTATTTCATCATTTTTAGCCCCAAGGGGAAGGCCGCCGAGGGGAGGGCCGCCACCAAACAGGTGCAGGACTGGCTGGTGGAAGCCGGGTTATTAAAAGATTAAGCCACTTTTTTCTTAATAGAACCCTTTGCCTGTCAGTCTTTTTATCAAAGGCGCAAGGACTTCGGTTGCGGTTTATCCATTCCACGGGAGGTAAGAAGAGCCATGAGGCCATGGGGTAGGCGCCGTCCGATCGCGTTGTTGCTGTTAGCCGGTTTCTTTCTGGGTTGTGCGCTCCCTTCGTCTGCCAGTCCTCCCCTGACGGCCGCGGCCGCCCAGAACCTGCTGGACAGCTGGAACCCCAACTATTGCAAGGTGGTGGAGTTTTACGGCTTCTACCTCCCGGAGGAGCGGGCCCCCACCCGGCTGGCTTACGTGCTCATTGCCAACCCCGGCGACAAGAATCACAAGCAGGCGGTTTACGAGGCCCACTTTCAGCTGCTCACCCTGCCCGACGGCTCGCCGCGTTGGTTTCTGGTGAGCCTCATCAGTCACAGCGCCGGCCTGACCCGCCGGCAGGGGTGGGATAACCTGATGATCCCGGTTAAGGAAGGCGCCGCCGCGCCTTCCCGCTAATCGCCGCCGAGGTCTGCCGCCACCCAACATCTTTTGTCCCATCAGGATCTGCCAACAGCTGCGGCCGAGGTATTGGCCGCGCCACTCTCCGCCGTCCGGGAGGAATATTTTTCCTTCTTGGCCCGGGAGTTTCCCACCCTTTGCCTCCACGATGAGTTCATCTTTTTTCCCCGCCTGACTGCGGCCTGGGAAAATTGGTTTCGGCTGCCCCGCCTGGAGGCGGAGTTTCTGGAGTCCGCCGGGGCCCGGCTGGCGGAGCTGCTGTCCCGGTTGCCTCCGCCCCTCCCGGCTTCGCAGACCCCGGCCCTGGCCGCCGAGGCGGCGCTGCTGCGCCAGTCCCTTAAAAGCGTCCGCCGGGAGCTGGGGCCCGGCGGTCCCTGGCGCCGGGACCCCTTCCTTTACCTCAAGGCGGCCTCCCTGGCCTGGGCCCCGGTCCTGGCCCGGGCCTCCCAGGTGGACTGGCGCAGCCGGGAGAAATTGACGGAGCTCCTGGGCCAGGTGGCCCGGCTGTTCACCTGGGGGCGGCGCCAGCTTCAGACCATGAGCCGCCCGGCGCAGCTTCTGGCCCCCGGCGCCTTTGCCGATGCCCGGCAGTTTTGGGGGCAAGTGGCGCCGGCCTTTTTGACGGCCCATTGCCCCCGGGTCGATTTCGAACCCCTCTTAGGCGAAGTCCGCCACCATCTGCGGCTCTTGGAGGAAACCGCAGCCGCGCTCCCGGCCGCCCCACCCCCGGGGGGGGAAGGCGCCTTGGTGGAGATCCTGGCTAATTGGGGTTGGACCCGCGGCCTGGATGAGGTTGCCGCGCTCCTGGACGAAGAAGTGGCGGAAAGCCAGGCCGCCCTGGCCCGGCTGGCCCGCCGGATTCAACCGGGGCTTTCCTGGACTGCGGCCCTCAAAGGCGTTGCCGTGCCGCCCCGGCTTGAGTTGTTCGAACTTTATCGCCGGGAAGTGGAGAACCTGTGGGAATTCTGGCAGCGATCCGAGGTGCTGCCGCCCCTGAGGGGGCGCGTGGTGGTGGCGGAGACGCCCCTTTATCTCAAGAGCCTCCGGTCCTCGGCCTCCTACGCGGCGCCCTGGGGCCCCCCGGAGGAGAACCCCGGCTACTTTTACGTGACCCCGGAGACGGAGGACCCTGGCCATCACCTCCGGCATCACCGCTTTTTAAGCGCCCATGAAACCGTGCCGGGCCACCACTTCCTGGACGCGACCCGCCTGGCCCTGGCTTCGCCGCTGCTCCGGCAATATGAGTCGCCCCTGTTTTACGAGGGCTGGGCTTGCTACGCCGAGACCCTGCTCGTGAGCGAAGGCTACCTGAAGGAGCCCCGGGAGCTGCTGGTGGGGTGGCAGCGGCGCCTGTGGCGGGCGCTGCGGGGCCGCGTGGACCTTGATTGGCAGCGGGGCCGCCTGGACCTGGAGGGCGGCCTTAAGCTGCTGCGCCAGGCCGATTACCCCGAGGCCACCGCCCGCAGCCAGGTGCTGCAGCTGGCCCTTACCCCCGGCTATCAACTCTGTTATACTCTTGGCTTAAGAGAGATTTTAAGGCTGCGGCAGCGCTTCGGCCCCCTGCTGGGCCTGGCCCGGTTCCACGAAGTTCTCTTGAACGGCGGCCAGCTGCCTTTTGAACTGGCGGCCCGGCGGCTGGAGGCCGCGGCCCGCGGGTGAGTTCGGTGAAATCAACTCCGTTCCCGTAGAGGCACGGCGTGCCGTGCCCTTTACCTAACACTTGAGAGGCGTTTTCCTGAATTTTGGCTAGGTGATAAACCTGAATTAGTTAATTGTTCTGTAGGGCGGCCAGGGACGGCCGCCCTACCGCCTTGATTTCTCTGGTAGCGCGGGCCTCCGTGCCCGCTCGCAATGTGCCACCATTAGGCTGAGGTCTTAATTTGGAAGGATTAAGGACGTCATGGCAGGATTAAAACCTGAAAACCCGGGTCTGGCCAGGGCCGGCGACCTGGAAAGAAAAATCCCCGGCTTTCACTGCGAATGGAACCTGGGGAGCCCGGGGGGCTGGCTCTACCAGCAGATGGCCCAGGAGCTGGGAGCCCTGGCCTGGAAGCGTCTTGGCCCCCATTTGCATCTCCCTTTTGGCCTGGATTTCCACCACCCGTATTTTCACCCGGTCCCCAAATTCGCCGATATGCTGCTCCGGGCCCACCGCGGCCGACACGGCGCCGCGCCCTCCTTCCTGGTGCTGCTGGCGGAGATCGAGACGCTCAACTCCGTCATCGAGAACCTCAAGTTCGTGGAGTACCTCAATTCGCTGGCAAGGGGTGAACGCGGCCCTGGCCGCGCCGCAGCACCTGGAGCTGGACGGGGAAAGGGTTATGCTTCAAGGCCGCCCCGTCAGTCTCATGTACATGGACTTCAACAACGACACCCTTCTCAAGCTGGGCCGCCAGATGGACATCTCCCCGGTGACGGCCGCCATCCGGCAGGGCCTGGTGGTGAATCCCCGGGGCATGGAGCCGGTGGGAGTCAAGGGAATATTCGAGGCCATCACCGGGCCCTTTCAACACCTGATCTCCGAAAGCACCCGGAGGCGCACCCCCTGGACCCGGGTCTTTTACCCCCGGCGCACCACCGGCCCCGATGGGGAGGCCATCGAGGACCTGGCGGAGTGGACCCGCCAGAACTTCTCCAGCCTCATCCTGAAGCCGGCCCAGGGCTACTCGGGCCAGGGGATCTTGGTGGGCTCCTTTATCGACCCGGACGAGGCCATAGGCCAGGCCCTGAAAAAAGGCGGCTACATCGTACAATCCCTGGTGCCCCTGGAGACCTGGCAGGAATATTATCCCAGCGCCATCGACGGCCACCGGGGCGTCGTGGTGGGGGCCCGCCAGACCGACTTTCGCTGCTTCATCACCGACGAGGGGCTCATCGGCTTCCTGGGCCGCTTCGGCGGCATTCCCACCAACGTGGGCTCCGGCGGCGGCACCCAGGCCTTCGCCCTTTTGCAGAGCGACCTTTCCCTGCAAGCCGCCGACGACCTCTTAAACCGGGCCCTGGAGTCCTTGCCTTACCGGGTTTTCCGGGAAGCGGAGGACGAAGTGCGGCAGCGGTCCCTGGAACTGGGCTTCACCTACCTGCTGGGACCCATTCCCACCAGCCTGAAGCCCCGGATGCTCAAGCCGGAACACCTGGCCGGCCTGGCCCACTATGCCCGCGGCCTCTGGCAGGACGCCCAGACCCTGGAGAAGCTCTGGCAGCAGGAGCTGTTGGATGACGTGGCCCCCATCAGCCCTGAGGAGAAGGAACTGGCCCTTTGCGCCCCCTGGGAGGGGCGGCCGGCCCTGATGGTGTCCGACGGCCTCTATAATTTCCGCGGCGCCGGCTTTTGAGGGAAAAGGGCAGGGGGGGTAGTTTCGAGTTTTAAGTTTTTAGTTTTCGGTTGGTTTTGGTTTCCCGGTTTCGGGAATGGTGTTTCTTTTTATCCTCCGAAAAAGAATAAAAATTCACAGGCGACGGCAAATATGGACCTGCCTCCCGTTGACCCCCATTGGTGGCGCACCTTATTTGACGAAGTCTACCTGCAGACGGACGCCCGCAGTGTCCTGGACCGGGAGGCCACCCGCCGGGAAGTGGACGCCCTGATCCGGGCCCTGACGCTTAAGCCCCGGGAGGCCGTCCTGGACCTGTGCGGCGGCCACGGGCGTCACGCCCTGGAGCTGGCCCGCCGGGGCTACGGCCCCGTGACGGTGCTGGATTACTCCCGGCATCTGGTGTCCCTGGGGCTGGCCCAGGCCAGGGAGGAGGGCCTGGCGGTGGCCTTTGTCCGGGCCGATGCCCGCCGCGTGCCCCTGGCCCCAGGGTCTTTTCAAGCCGTGGCCCTGCTGGCCAACTCCTTCGGTTACGGCGTCGCCCTGCAGGATGACCTGGCGATTCTCCAAGAGTCCTGCCGCCTGCTCCGGGACGACGGCCGGCTCTACCTGGAGGTGGCCGACCCCCAATTTGTCCGGCGGCACCTGGCCCCCCAGTCCTGGCATGAAACTCCGGCAGGCCTGGTGGTCTGCCGCCAGCGCTGGGTCAGCCGGGAATTCCTGATTTGCCGGGAGCTGGTTCTCTCCCGTCACCGGGGCCTGGTGCGGGACGCCACTTACCGCCTGCGGCTGTACGACCCCGAGGCCCTGGGTTCCTGTCTCCGGGCGGCCGGATTCTCCATGGTGCAGGTGACGGCGCCGTCCCACCCCGGCGCCGCCGCGCCTGAGCGCGGCAGTCTGAGCCGCCGCCTGACCGCGGTGGCGGCCAAATGAGCCTCACCTGGCCAGCCTCTACCCCCTGGGGGTAAATTGCCCCAGGTCGTACAGGCCCAGCTGCTGCTCCAGGCCCGCCACCTGGGAGACGATCTTCTCAAAACCGTCCTTGCCGAACAGCTTCTGCTCCTTGTCCTCGAACGTATCTCCCAGGGCGTCGAACTGCCCCGGCGTGACCACCGACCGAAAAGCCGGATAGAGCACGGTGTCCTCCCGGGCCGCATGGGGGCGGTACATGCGGTTGAAGGACTGCAGGTATTCCGCCAGCTTTTGGCGGCTCGCCGGCTGCTTGAGGTTCTCGGCGGTGCTAAGGGTCTGGAGCCGGCCGGTGAGCCGGCGGCCGGCCTCGTGCTGCTGCAGCAGAACTTGCACCAGGTCCGCCATCTTGCCGGCCTTGATGAAGCGGGGAAAGAGGTACTCTTCCTCGTCCTTCTCGTGGTAGTCCTGAATGAAGCGGCGGATGAGGTCCGTGGCCCCGGTCAGCGCCGTTAGGGGGAAATCCGTCCCCTGCTGGAGGCGGGCGCCCAGCGCGTCGTAGATCAGCATCAGGCGGCGCAGGACCCCGTGCTCGCGCATCAGATCCTCCGGGGGAGTAACTTCTGAGGCTTTGGCTTCTTTGGGGGCCGCGCCCGCTGCTCCCGGCCTCAAAAGGACGGTGGCCCCCAGGAGTGCGCCGGCCTGCAGGATAAAATGCCGGCGGCTGCTTAGTGCAACCTGAACCTCTTGCATCACGGTCTCCTTCGGGGTTCCAGGGAGGTTGGCAAAGCACGGCGGAACCCCTCGATTGCCTTAAATCTAGGCACTGGGAAAAGCTTTGCAACCACGGAGAGCCAAAGGGAGGGGCGGGAAGACGCACCGCCGGCGTCTCACCGGCGCTGTAGGGGCGGGTTTAAAACCCGCCCCTACCTGGTTATTTGCATGATATGTGGGTGGGCCAAAAGCCAAGGAACTACCGGAAAATTAGCCCTATTTCCCCCGCGTTCAGGCAGGGCACGGCGCGCCATGCCCCTACTATAAATCTCCCCCTCCCCTGGTGGGAGGGGGTTGGGGGGAGGGGCAAAGAAGTTGAAATTGCAAGATATTATCACCCCCACCCTACCCCTCCCCCATCAAGGGGGAGGGGAAAAAGTCGATTCCTTAAGGCAAGATATTTCTGAAACACAACACTACAGCCCCTTGCCGGTCTCCTGGATGGCCCGCTCCATTTCTTCCTCCAGGGCCGGGGGCAGGCCCTCGACCTTGACGCTCAAAAATCCCCGGACGATGGTGGACACCGCTTCGTCTTCGTCCAGCCCCCGGGCCATGAGGTACTCCACTTCTTCGGCTGCGATCTTGCCCACCGCGGCCTCGTGGGACATGTCCACGCCGGCCACGCGGCCTTCCAGTTCGGGCACGGCGTAGATCATGCCCTTTCCCAGGATGAGGCCCCGACACTCCAGGTGGGCCTTGATCTCCGGCTCCAGGCCCACCAGGTGGCCCCGGCTGATACTGGTCCCGCCGGTGGTAATGGTGCGGGCAATGATTTCGGCCCGGGTATGGGGGGCCTTGAGGATCACCCGGCCGCCAATATCCAGTTCGGAACCGGGATGGGCGATGGTGATGGACTGCATGCGGGCCACGGCGCCTTCGCCGCTCAGGGTCACGGTGGGATACATCTGCACTGTTTTCACCGGCCTGAGCAAGATGTAGTTGGAGATGTAGACCCCGCCTTCCTCCACCAGCACCCCGGTGCGGGGCCGCACGTGCACCTCTTCGCCCCAGTTGTGGATCATGGTGAAGGTGAGCCGGCCGCCCTGGCGCACGTAAAATTCCGACACCCCGATGTGGAGCCCGGAGCGCACTCCGGGGTGGGTGGCGCAGCCGGTGATGATGTGAAGCTTGGCCCCTTCTTCCACCACCACCAGATTGTGCACATGCTGGGAGAAGCGGTCGGTGCGCAGGTAAAGGCAGGACTCCACCGGCTGCGGGACCTGTCATCCCCGGCAGGACCCGGATGAAATAACCGTTGTCCAGGTCCAGTTCGGCGCTGGGCGGTGTACTTGTCCGCGTCCACCGCCACCAGACCCCAGAGATGGCTCCCGACCCAATCGTGGCGGCTCATGGCCTCGGTGATGGGCAGCACCTCCACCCCGGGCTGCCGGGCCTGGCAGTGGACGATGGCCCCGTCGGCCTGCAGGAAGGTGCCGGCATGGTCCTCATCGGTGAGCTCGATCCCCGTGGTGAGGAGGCGGCTCCGCTCCTCGGGGCTGAATTGCCGGTAATCCGGGTCGTAGTCCCAGTCGCCGCCCTGGCGGGAGAACTCCTCCAGGTTCAGATCGAGGCCCGAGGGCGGCCTTTTTCTCCCGGCTCTTCTCAGCCCGCTGTTTTACCTCCGACATTTGGCGCACTCCTCGTAACCGTACTTTTTGATATCCTGCAGGATTTCCCGGGGGTTGCCCTGGCAGCATAGATGGCCGTCGCACAAAATGTAGCCAGTGTCTGCATCGCACATAATCCATGATGAAGCCGGTGTGGGTGATGATGAACCCGGATTTTTCCCGGTGCTGGCGGCGGCGGTCTTTCTGCAGCAGGCGTCCGATGATATCTCCCACCACCTGCAGGTTTTCCATATCCACCCCCGATTCCGGCTCGTCCAGGAGAACCATCTTGGGGTCCTGGGCCAGCAACTGCAACAGTTCCGAGCGCTTGATTTCGCCCCCGGAAAACCCGTAGTTGACCTCCCGCTCCAGAAACGGGGTGAAATTATAGGCCTCGGCCAGGGCCTGGGGGGAGATGCGGCCCTGGGAACAGGCGCGCAAGATGTCGGCCGTCTTCACCCCGCGGATGGTGGGGGGGCGCTGAAAGGACAGGCCCAGGCCCAGACGGGCCCGCTCGAAGGTGGGCAGCTGCGTGATGTCCTGGCCCAGGAAGCGGATCAGCCCCTGCTTCACCCGGTAGCGAGGAAAGCCCATGATGGCCATGAGCAGAGTGGATTTGCCGGAGCCGTTCTTGCCGAAGAGGATGTGGGTCTCTCCCATGGGGACCACCAGGTTGATGCCCTTGAGCACTTCTTTGTCGTCAATATCCACCCAGAGGTCTTCGATCTCTAGCATAACAACCCCAATCTCAATGAAAAAGCCCCCAAAGCAACCTTTGGGGGCTTGACCGGAAAGTCTAAAGCCTTACTGGCAGCGAAGTTACATCAACCGCCCGGAACTTGCTCAGGAACTGCCAAGGGCGGAAGTACAGGAGCCAGCTTTTGATATTTCATTCCAAAGGCCCGGGTCTCGAAGGCCTTGGGGTTGAAGGCCTTGGTCAGTTCCACTTCTTCCGGGGTCAGAATACGCACGAGGCCATAAGGATCCACCACGGCAAACCGCTCACCTTTGGCCAGACAGGAAGCCACCGTCTCTTCCCCCTTGAGCTCCTTTTGGGAGACACAGAGCAACTTGGCACCACCCTTGGCCTGTGCCGTGGCGATGGAAGTTACCAAGAATACCATCGCCAGAGCCACCATCAACCCTACCACCAATTTCGAACGCATGCTGCTTCCTCCTTTCCGCTAAGGTTGATACCCGGCTATTCTCCCCCCCACTGGAGTAAATGAGAATTAAGCCGCCATAACTCCTTTCCGCCCTTATGTTACATTGGCGTCTGCCGAAAAGTCAACTTAATTATTTTTATATATAAACCCCTATTTTTGTCAATTGAAAGTTTTTTTCAGGCGCTAGTCATGGGTCGGTGAACCCGGTTCCGAGATTAGTGGGGTTATCTGAGTTCCCCACCTGCAGATTAGTAACCGTTTAAGAGAAATCTCAGCCGTTTCTCTTCCTCCTGGAGGAGAAGAGGATGGGTTCCTCTGAAAAGCTGGACGGCCTCCGCTAACGGCGAGCATCCAGGGAAAGCCCCCAAAGGTGACCTTCGGAGGCCCAGTCAATCTGCTTGAATTGATTACTAAAGGAGCAGCAGTTGATCAACCCGTGACTTCCGGGGACACCGGCAGAGGCGGCAGGGCAGGAGCCTCTTTGTAATACTTGACGCCAAAAGCCCGGGTTTCGAAGATCTTGGGGTTGAAGGCCTTGCTCAGCTCAATTTCTTCCGGCGTCAGGATGCGCACCAGACCATACTGGTCCACCACCGCGAACCGTTCCCCTTTGGCCACACAAGAGGCCACCGTCTCCTGGCCTTTGAGTTCCGTTTTGGACACGCATAACAGTTTCTCTTTGGGTCCCGCCGCCGCGGCCACCAGCAAGGCGACCGCCGCTAGCACCATCAATACGGTTAGCAGTTTAAATTTCATGGTCTTTCTCCTTCGGACTCAGATATTGCTATCGGCTGGATTTGGCCTTTGAGGTTAAAATTATGATCTAATAGAGGAAAGTCAACACCAGGCGGGGAGCACCCCAAAAAAACCGATTTTTTCTTGACGGGGGAAAGCCGCTTGTTCTATAAAGCACAATATAAAAGGCAAGGGCATTTTCATTGATTTTGTCACAAGATTTAGCTAAATTAATGTATATAACCCATAAATTATAGGTGGAGCCCTATGACTGCAAACAAGCAGGCGAATAATCCGGTAGGCGCCGTAATGGTGGTCGGCGGTGGCATTGCCGGGATGCAGGCCGCTTTGGATCTGGCCAACGCCGGATACTTCGTTCACCTGGTGGAGGCCAAACCAGCCATTGGTGGGGTCATGTCGCAGCTTGACAAGACTTTCCCCACCAATGACTGTGCCATGTGAATTATCTCGCCCAAGCTGGTCGAGGTCGGCCGGCACATTAACATTGAGATCCTGGCTCCGGCACGGGTCATCGGCATCAGCGGCGAGCCGGGCAATTTCTCGGTCAAGGTGCGCCAGATGGCGCGCTATATCGACATGGCCAAGTGCATTTCCTGCGGTCTCTGCGCCGAGAAATGCCCCAAGAAAGTGCCCGATGAATACAACCTGGGCCTGGCCAAGCGCAAGGCCACGTACCTGGATTATGCCCAGGCGGTGCCCCCCAAGTATGCCATTGACCGGAGCGTCTGTCTCTATTTTCAAAAAGGTGGCAAGTGCAAGGCCTGTGAAAAGTTCTGTCCCACCGGGGCGGTGGATTTTTCCCAGGTGGATGTGGATAAGGATCATCAACGTGGGCGCGGTGATCTTGGCGGCCGGCTTCAAACCCTACGATCCCACCAAGTACGGCGCTTATCATTACGCCAATTTCCCCAACGTGGTCACCGGCCTGGAGTTCGAGCGGATCCTGGCCGCCGCCGGGCCTTTCCAGGGCCACCTGGTCCGGCCTTCGGACCATAAAGAGCCCACCAAGATCGCCTGGCTCCAGTGCGTCGGTTCCCGGGACTTGAACCACTGCGACAACAGCCACTGCTCCGCGGTGTGCTGCATGTACGCCATCAAGGAGGCGATCATCGCCAAGGAGCACAGCCATGAGCCCCTGGATGCCGCCATTTTCTTCATGGATATGCGCACCCACGGCAAAGAGTTCGAAAAGTATTACTGGAGGGCCCGGGACGAGTTTGGCATCCGCTTCATCCGTTCCCGGGTGCATTCGGTGGACCCGGTGCCGGGCACCGATGATGTGGCCATCCGCTACCTGGACGAGAGCGGCAACCTCAAGGACGAGATCTTTGATATGCTGGTCCTCTCCACCGGCATGGAAGTGGCCCCGGAAGTCATGGAACTGGGCAAGATCCTGGGGGTGGAGCTCAATCACAACAAGTTCGCCGACACTTCGTCTTTTACGCCGGTATCCACCAGCAAGGCGGGCGTCTACGTCTGCGGCGCCTTCCAGGGCCCCAAAGACATCCCCCAATCGGTCATGGAGGCTTCGGCCGCGGCCTCGGCGGCCAGCGAGCTGCTGGCGTCCGCCCGGTTCTCCCTGGCCAAGAAAAAGCCCGTATTCGAAGAGCGCGACGTTTCCCAAGAAGTGCCCCGCATCGGCGTCTTCGTCTGCCATTGCGGCATCAATATCGCCAGCGTGGTCGATGTGGTGGGAGTGCGGGACTACGCCAAGACGCTCCCCTACGTAGAGTTTGTGGAGGACAATCTGTTTACCTGTTCCCAGGACACCCAGGGGCTTATCAAGGAACGCATCAAGGAGTACAATCTGAACCGGGTGGTGGTGGCCTCCTGTACGCCGCGCACCCATGAACCCACCTTTCAGGAGACCATCAAAGAAGCAGGCCTGAATAAGTACCTCTTTCAAATGGCCAACATCCGGGATCAGGGTTCCTGGGTGCACATGCACGAGCCCGCCAGGGCCACGCAAAGGGCCAAGGACCAGGTGCGCATGGCCGTGGCCGCCGTGGCCCTGCAGCCGCCCTTGCAGGAATTTGATCTGCCTGTCACCAAAGCCGGTCTGGTTATCGGCGGCGGCGTGGCCGGCATGGAGGCCGCTCTGGGGTTGGCCGGCCAGGGCTATAAAGTGGATCTGGTGGAGAAAAAGGATTTCCTGGGCGGCCACGCCCGCAAGCTCAACCACACCTGGAACGGTGAAGCGGTGCAGCCTTATGTCGATGACCTGGTGCAGCGGGTGAGCAATCACCCCAAAATCGAGGTGCACCTGAAGTCCGAAATTGCCGACGTCAAGGGGTTCGTGGGGAACTTCACCTCCACCATCGCCAGCGAAGGCCGAGAAACCGAGGTGGAGCATGGCGCCGCGGTCATCGCCATCGGCGGCCACTCCTATAAACCCAAAGAGTATCTCTATAAAGAAAATCCCCGGGTAATGCTGTCCCTGGAAATGGACCAGGCCCTGCGGGAAAAGAACCCCCTGGTCACCGGGGCTCAGTGCGCCGCGTTCATCCAGTGCGTCGGCTCCCGGGAACCGGAACGGCCGTACTGCAGCCGGGTCTGCTGCACCCACTCGGTGGAAAACGCCATCCGGCTCAAAGAGATCAATCCCGACATGGACGTCTACATCCTGTATCGGGACCTGCGCACCTACGGGCTCCGGGAAAACCTCTATAAGGAAGCCCGCGAAAAAGGGGTCATCTTTATCCGCTTTGACCTGGAAAACAAGCCCAAAGTGGACCAGAACGCCCAGGGCGAGCTCACGGTGGAGGTGCGGGACCACATCCTGGGGATGCCCGTACACCTGCATCCCGAGGTTTTGACCCTGGCCTCGGCCATCATCGTCAAGGACCAGGAAAAGCTGGCCAAGTTGTTCAAGGTGCCCTTGACCAACGACGGCTTCTTCCTGGAGGCCCACATGAAGCTCAGGCCGGTGGACTTCGCCACCGAAGGCGTCTTTGTGGCCGGCTTGGCCCACTACCCCAAACCCATGGACGAAGCCATTGCCCAGGCCAAGGCCGCGGCGGCCCGGGCCGCGGTGGTCCTGGCCCAGGATGCCATCCGGGCCGGCGGCGTGGTGGCCCAGATCGACGCGGCGGCGTGCTCCGGCTGCCAGGCCTGCGTGGGGGTCTGCCCCTTCGGGGCCATCAGCTACCTGGAAGATAAGGGGGTGTGCGAAGTCAACCAGGCCCTGTGCAAGGGTTGCGGCACCTGCGCCGCCACCTGCCCCTCCGAGTGCATCACCCTCTTCGGGTTCAGCCACAAGCAGATCTACACCCAGGTGGATGAGGCTCTGGCGGAACTGGAAGCCGACATGGAAGAGGCCGCGGGCTGAACTAGAGACGGCCATTGACAGAACTCCAGATTTCCCTCCCCCTTGAGGGGGAGGGTCAGGGTGGGGGTGAAATTAGATCCGCCCCTCCCCACCCCCTCCCACCAGGGGAGGGGGAGGATTTATAAGGATAACGAGATGAGCGAAGCCACTTTCGAACCGAAGATCATTGGCTTTTTCTGTAACTGGTGCACTTATGCCGGCGCCGACCTGGCCGGCGTGAGTCGCCTGCAATATCCCCCCAACCTCCGGGTGATCCGGGTCATGTGCTCCGGTACGGTCTCGCCCCACCATGTGCTCAGGGCCTTTCAGAAAGGAGCCGACGGCGTCCTCATCGGCGGCTGCCACATCGGCGACTGCCATTACCTCCGGGGCAATTTCATGACCATCAAGCGCATGCGGTTTCTCCAGGATCTCCTGAAATTCACCGGCTATAAGGCGGACCGGCTGCACCTGGAATGGATCTCCGCGGCGGAAGGCCCCAAGTTTGCCGAAACGGTGCGCAACTTCACCGAAAAAATCCGAAAAATGGGCCCCTCCCGCCTGAAAACGGCGGCCCGGGCGGCCTGATCATAATTTTCAGCCTGGAGGGGCGCACCCGGGCGTGCGCCCTAAATGCGGGCCGTAGCCCCCAGGGTTGCGGCCCCTACAAGATCAATTGAATCGAGACGAGCAGATTCAGTAAGGATAATTCTCAATGGACAGACTGCGTGAGAAGGTTCGGAATCTGTTGAAAGAAGGCAAGGTCGCCGGCTACATCGGCTATATTATGAAGGACAGCCACCCGCTGCCCCACTTCTTCAGCCCGGAGCGCCTGGAGGAAGTGGACCAGGCCATCGTGGCCCCGGACGACGCCCGCTACCCCCTGGACAAGCTGCTGCAGCAACTAGCGGCCGCCTACCCCGATAAGACCTTCGCCATCCAGGTGCGGGGTTGCGACGAGCGGGGCCTCAACGAGCTCTACAAATGGGGCCAACTGGACCCGGAAAAGGTGGTCCTGGTGGGCGTCGCCTGCAACCAGGAACAGGCCAATTATTGCGAATGTCCCGGACCCTGGGCCTCGGTGATCGACTATGGCGACAAGTGTGAGCCGGTCCGGCGCAGCAAGCGGGTGGACCGCATCGACGCCCTGAGCGCGGATGAGGCCTTCAAAGAGTGGATCGCCGCCTTTGAAAAGTGCGTCAAATGCTACGGCTGCCGGGACATCTGCCCCATGTGCTTTTGCAAGGAGTGCTCTCTCGAGCATCCCGACCTCATGAGCACCGGCCTGGTGCCGCCGGACACCATCTTCCAGCTGGTGCGGGCCATCCACATGGCCGGGCGTTGCATCGACTGCGGCCTATGCGAAGAAAACTGCCCCGCCGACATCCCCCTCAGGGTGCTCTATAAGAAGGGCAACGCCCTGGTGAAGGATCTCTTCGACTACGACATCGGCTCGCCGGAATCCGGGCCTTCGCCCTGGAAGTTCCTGGGAGACGAGGTGACCCTGGAAACCAAGCCGATGTAACCCTCCGAGATACCCGAACCACCTGAGGCGGGCCCCCTGGGCCCGCCGGTTTTTTGGGAAGCAGACTAATAATCCCCCTAAATCCCCCTTTAGGAAAGGGGGACTTGATCTAACGTAACATCTTGGATAATCGCCGTCTTCATCCCCCCTTTTCTAAAGGGGGGAAAGAGGGGGGATTATAGTTGGGCCAAACAGACTAAATCATTGGGCCAAAATGATTTTGTCGGACTTTTGCAGAGTTCTCAACTTGGGATAAGACCTAATCCCGGCCTTCATCCGAAAAGACCCGGTGTTGCTGGGAATAACGGGGGGTTTCCATAATCACCTGCTTGCCCCGGCGCCGGCGCGGGTTTATGAGGAGGGGGCACTGCAGATTGGCGGTCAGCTCCCGGGGCCGTCCCGGCGGGATGTTTAGCATCACCAGGACCTTGAGCTCCTTAAGGCTCCCGGCTTCCAGGTCCTTCAGGGCGCCGCTCACGGGGCCGGGACGGAAGTCCGGGCTCACCGTGGCCGGTTCGGCCACCACAAAGGCCAATTGGGGATTTTCCACCGATTGGAGGAAGCTCAAAGGAGCCGTCCGGGGTTCCTGGAAGAGGGCATAGCGCTGAAAATCGGCGACCCCGGGCAGGCCTCCGGGGAAGGTAATGATCCGGTCCTCCGGCAGCGTGATCCGACCCCAATGGCGGGTGTCAATGGTGATGGCGGGCCCCACTGGGGCGGCCTCGGTAAGACCCCGATTATCGGGCCTAACGCCGCCCAGGGCCCGGACGATCTCTTCCAGGTCAGAGTACCTGAATCCCGCGGCCTTGAGGTTTTCCTGGGCCAGGCGCTGGATGATCTCTTCCCGCAGGACCACCACATCCGCCGGGGCCTCTATTCCCAGGCGGACCTGCTTGCCGCGGATCTCCAGGATGATTATCCGGATGTTCTCACCGATGGTGAGGCTTTCGCCTAGTTTGCGGGTCAGGATCAGCAAATATATCTACCAATAATTATTATTGATAAGTTTGAATTATTAATTGGGCCAAAGTCAATCTCCAATAACATTTTGTTCTCGATGATTCCGCTAACGTCCTCGTTGCAAGATTGCCTCCCCGCGCTTGGCAAAGCGGGGAGCCTGCTTGCCCCCGGGCCATGGCAACGGGGGGCGAAGCCGATAATCAGCGGCTCTGTCCATGGTGGACCCTACCTTGAAAATCGGGTGTTTCCAGGATATTATTAAATAATGCTCCCCAGTTCTCCAGCAGGAGCCGAATCCCAAGAACTGACGGCTTTTCTTACCCAAGAAACCCGATCTCTCTACCTACAGGGGCTCACTCAAGCGTCCGGGGCTTACGTTCTCGCCCGGCTTTTTCAAACCTGGCGCCGCCCGTTTCTCCTGGTCACCCCCAACGGTGGCGGCCACGAGAGCTTTCTGCAGGATCTGGCCTTTTTTTTGGGAGAGGCGGCGGCCGGCCGTTCCGGCCCGGACTCCCAACTGCTCCTGTTCCCGGCCCACGAGGTTCTGCCCTTTAAGGAACTCAGCTTCGACTCCGAGGTGAGCTGCGCCCGCATGGGCGCGGCCTACGTGGCCTTGACCTCCCGGGAACCGTTTATCATGGTGGCCCCGGCCCTGGCCCTGCGCCAGAAACTGCCCCCCCAAGACCGCGTCCGGGAGGTCCTGGCCTACGTGGTGGTGGGAGAAACCCTGCGCCGGGAAGAATTCTTGCAGCATCTCCTTAACGGCGGCTATGAGCGGCGCCCCCTGGTGGAGGACCGGGGCGAATTCAGTGTCCGGGGCGGGGTCATCGACCTGTTTCCGCCCCTTTACGCCCACCCGGTGCGCCTGGAGTTCTGGGGCGACGAAGTGGAGTCCATCCGGGTGTTCGACCCCGCCAGCCAGCGGTCCCAGGGGCCTCTGGAGGACCTGGTGGTGCTGCCGGCCAGCGAGGTGGTGCTGGACGGGCCGGCCCGGGAACATGCCCTGGCCCGGCGCAAACGGCGCCAGGACCCGCAGTTCTGGCAGAACGTCCAGGACGGGCGGCATTTCCCCCGCATTGAACGCCACCTGGAGGATTTTTACCCCCGGCCCGAGACCCTGTGGGATTTCCTGCCCGCCGACACCGTGGTGGTGGAGTGGGACCCCTTGAACCTGGCCCGGGAGCTGAATAAGTTTACGGAGGAAGCCGCGGCTGAGCCCCAGGGCTGGCTGGACCAGAAGGCCTGGGACCGGCAACGGGCCCGTTTTGCCAACCTTTTCTGTCCCTTGCTTCCCTGGGGGCACCCGGACCAGGACTCGGACGTCCGTTTGCAGGTGGAAAGAAACGACGGCCTGGCCCGGGAACTGGCACAAACCGGAGCCGAAGCCGGCCGGCTGGTGCCGGCCCTGGCCCACCGGCTGGACGACTGGCGCCAAAGCGGCTTTCACGTCGTTTTGGTCTGCCTGAGCAAGCATCGGGCCGAGCGCCTGGCCCGCCTCCTCAAGGAAGAGAACCTGGACCTGGAGATGGTCGCCGGGCCCAGTTGGGAGCCAGGCCCCCGCCTGGAAATCACCGTGGGGGAGATCTCCGGTGGCTTCCGGCTCCTGTCCCAGGGTCTGATCGTCCTCACGGAAGACGAGGCCCTGGGCTTCCGGGTGGAGGGACGGCGCCGCAAGGAATCGCGGCCGGCCCAGTATCTCACCTCCCTGGAGGACCTCTCCGAAGGCGACTACATCGTGCACCTGGACCACGGCATCGGCGTCTACCAGGGCCTGGTGAAGCTAACGGTGGGGCGGGAGGTCAACGATTTCCTGGACATCGAGTACCAGGGCGGCGACCGCCTCTACCTGCCGGTGGACCGCCTGAACCTGGTGCAGAAGTACCTGGGAGTGGAGGGGGTCGCCCCCAGGGTGGAGCGCCTGGGAGGGAAGTCCTGGGAGCGCGCCAAAAAGCGGGTGAAAAAGGCGGTGGAAAAGATCGCCCGGGAACTGGTGGAGCTTTATGCAGCCCGCCGGGTGCTGCCGGGACACCACTTCTCGCCGCCGGACCCGGTATACAGCGAGTTCGAGGCCACCTTTGAATACGAGGAAACCCCGGACCAGCTGCAAGCCATTCAGGACGTGCTGGCCGACATGACCTCGGAGCGGCCCATGGACCGCCTGGTCTGCGGCGACGTGGGCTACGGTAAAACCGAAGTGGCGGTGCGGGCGGCCTTCAAGGCGGCCATGGACGGCAAGCAGGTGGCCGTGCTGGTGCCCACCACGGTATTGGCGGAGCAACACTACGACACCTTTCAGAAGCGCCTGGCCCCCTATCCCCTGGAGGTCAGGGTGCTGAGCCGCTTCAAGCCGCCCGCCGAGCAGCGGCGCATTCTGGCCGAGCTGGCCCAGGGTAAGGTGGACATCATCATCGGCACCCACCGCCTGCTTTCCAGGGATGTGCTCTTCCGGGACCTGGGGCTGGCCGTCATCGACGAGGAACAGCGTTTCGGGGTGCGCCAGAAGGAGCGGCTCAAGGAGTGGCGGCGCACCGTGGACGTGCTCACCCTCACCGCCACCCCCATCCCCCGCACCTTGCAGCTGTCCCTGACGGGCCTGAGGGAGCTCAGCCTCATCAACACGCCGCCTGAGAACCGCCGGGCCATCCGCACTTATCTCTGCCGCCCGGAGGCGGAGGTGATCCAGGCCGCCATCCGCCGGGAACTGGCCAGGGGCGGCCAGGTCTTCTTCGTGCACAACCGGGTGCGCAACCTGGCCACCTGGGCCCGGTACGTACAGAGCCTGGTGCCGGAAGCCCGGGTGGCCATGGCCCACGGCCAGATGCCGGAGCGGGAGTTAGAAAGGGTCATGGTGCGCTTCTGGCACAAAGAGGTGGGCGTCCTGGTCTGCACCGCCATCATCGAAGCCGGGCTGGACATCCCCGCGGCCAACACCATTATCATCAACCGGGCCCACACCATGGGGCTGGCGCAGCTCTACCAGCTCCGGGGCCGGGTGGGCCGCAGCCAGTTCCAGGCTTACGCCTATCTGCTGGTGCCCGACGAGGCGGCCCTGGCCAACGAAGCCCAGAAGCGTCTAAAGGCCCTGATGGAGTTCACCGAGTTGGGCTCCGGCTTCAAGATCGCCATGCATGACTTGCAGATTCGGGGCGCCGGCAACCTCTTGGGGCAGGCCCAGTCAGGCCATCTGGCGGAGGTGGGTTACGAACTCTACTTGCAGCTGCTGGAGCAGGCCATCCGGGAATTCAAGGGCGAAGCCCCGGAAGACCTGGCCCCGGACCCCGAAATCCGCCTGCCCCTGGCGGCCTACCTCCCCGAGGATTACGTCCCGGACGTGCAACAGCGCCTGGCCCTTTACCGCAGGCTTTCCGGCCCCTTGACCCCGGAAATGGTGGATGAGATGGAAGGGGAATTTCTGGACCGCTTCGGGCCCTTGCCGCCGGAAGGCCGCAACCTCCTGGAGGTGGTCCGGGCCAAACACCTCTTGCGGCAGCTGGGAATCAAACGCCTGGACCTCCAGGACAGCTACGCGGTGCTGCAATTTGCCCAGCCCGAGCGGCTGGACCTGAAACGTCTGGTGGAACTGTTAAAAAAACAGCCGGAAACCTTTCGCCTCACTTCAGAGCAAAGCCTGCGCCTCCGCCTCCCCGAAGACGGCCCACCGCTTAAGCGTTTGCAAAACTGCTTGAAAGAAGTTAAGACATTTGTTAATCCTGAAATAGAGGGATAAATTATGGGTCGAACCAGTGGCAAGTTATTAATGGCTTTATTTGCCTGTCTGATCCAGCTGTTTCTGGCTGGACGTGGCGCCTCCGAGGTGGTGGACCGCATCGTGGCCGAAGTCAACGATGAGGTCATTACCATGTCGGAGCTGAAGACCATGGCCAAAGGTTTCGAGGCGAAACAAGGTATAAATCCAAGCAAAACCGAGGATCGGGAGATCCAGCGGCATTTGTTGGATGCCTTGATCGATCGGAAGCTCGCCCGGGCGGAAGCCAAGAAGCGGGGTATGACCCTGACGGATAAAGAAATAGCGCAGGCCCTGGATAATTTTAAGAAGCGCAACAACTTGCCCGACGACGAGGCCTTGAAACAGGCGCTCTCCCAGGCGGGCCTCACCTTGAATGAGCTCAAGCAGCAGCTGACTGACCAGATAATCCAGAACCGTTTGATGATGGTGGCGGCGGGGTCCAAGGTGGAGGTCCGGGAGGAGGATGTCCGCAAGGCTTATGAGGCAATGCCCAAGGAGGGCGGGGTGCAGTTGCATCTCCTGGCCATCAAGCTGCCTTTTCCTCCCGACGCCACGGATGCCCAAAAGGGAGGCAATGAAGCAGAAGGCGGAGGCGGTTATCAAAGAGGCCCAGCAAGGAACGCCGTTCTCGGAGATCGCCACTAAACTTTCGGTGAGTGGAGCGGACCTGGGCTATGTGCCGCTCAGTGATATCGACCCCAAAATGGCGGAGCACTTAAATCGTTTGAAACCCAAGGAATTGCTGCCGGTGGAGGCCCCCCAAGGTTTTCAAATATTTCAAGTGTTGGAACGCCGCACCGGAAAGGCCCGCTCCTTTGAAGAAGCAGCCCCGGAAATCCGCAATATGCTGATGGAAAAGGAAATGGAAAAATACTTTGAAGGATGGATCAAGGGCATGCGCGCCAAGGCCCATATAAAAATCATGCTGTAGCAGTACGCAGTAAATATTAGGCGGACCGTACCCACCCCATAAAAACCTATTAAAACCATGCAATTGCCGGTAGGGGCACAGCGTGCGGTACCCTTTATAGAAGGTCTGGGGTTTCCTTTTCAGTCACTCATATACCTTTGGTGCATCCGCAATCATAAAAAGATTGGTAATATCTGGTAGCCGCAGGCTTTAGCCTGCGTTGCACAGGCGGGACGCCTGTGCCACCAAGAACTCTTTTAGAGCAGCTGTTGGGAGTTAGGCTCATTAATTCTTTCCCCGAAAACCGAAAACCGAAAACTGAAAACCCTGGCGCCGGCTCGCCGGTGGCGGACATTGCCGACCTGGGGGGCCGGGTCGGTGAGGAAGTGACCCTGCGGGGTTGGGTCTACCACCTGCGCTCCAGTGGCAAGGTGCGCTTCCTGGTAGTGCGGGACGGCACCGGGCTGGCCCAGGGGGTGCTGGTAAAGGGAAATCTGCCGGAGGAGGACTTCCAGCAGTTCGAGCGCCTCACCCTGGAATCCTCCCTGGTCCTCACGGGCCTGGTCAAGGCCGAACCCCGGGCCCCGGGTGGCTTCGAGTTGGAGGTCACCGCGCTCCAGCCCATTCACCTTGCCCAGGATTACCCCATCGCTCCCAAAGAGCACGGGGTGGCCTTCCTGCTGGACCGGCGGCACCTGTGGCTGCGCTCCCTGCGCCAGCAGGCGATCCTCAGGGTGCGGGACGAAGTCTGCCGGGCCTGCCGGGACTTTTTTCACGACCATGGCTTCGTCCTGGTGGATACCCCCATCCTCACCCCCACCTCCTGCGAAGGCACCACCAGCCTGTTCGAGACCGACTACCTGGACCGGGGCAAGGCCTATCTCTCCCAGAGCGGCCAGCTCTATCTGGAGGCCGCGGCCATGGCCCTGGGCCGGGTCTACTGCTTCGGCCCCACCTTCCGGGCGGAGAAGTCCAAGACCCGGCGCCACCTGACGGAGTTCTGGATGGTGGAGGCCGAGGCCGCGTTCTACACCCTGGAAGACGTCATGCAGCTGGCCGAAGGGCTGGTGCGCCACGTGGTGCTCCGGGTGCTGGAGCGGGCCCAGCCGCAGCTCCGCACCCTGGAGCGGGATGCGGCTCCCCTGGCGGCCGCCCTGGCCCAGCCCTTCCCCCGCCTCAGCTACGCCGAAGCCCTGGGGCGCTTGAAGGAGGCGGGCCAGGAGCTAACCTGGGGCGAGGATTTGGGCGGCGATGAGGAAACCGTCATCTCCCGGATGTTCCCGGCCCCCGTCATGGTGCACCGCTATCCCCGGGAAGCCAAGGCCTTTTACATGGAGGCCGACCCCGCCGACCCGCGCCTCGCCCTGTGCGTGGACCTGCTGGCCCCGGAGGGCTACGGCGAAATCATCGGGGGCTCCCAGACGGGTGGCGGACCTGGACACCCTGCTGGCCCGTTTGGAGGAGCACCACCTGCCCCGGGAGCCCCTGGAGTGGTACCTGGACCTGCGCCGCTACGGCAGCGTGCCCCACGGCGGCTTCGGCATGGGGATCGAGCGCCTGGTGGCCTGGCTCTGCGGCTTGCACCACGTGCGGGAGACCATCCCCTTTCCCCGCCTCCTCGACCGCCTGTATCCCTGACCCGATGGGGCCGGTTGGCGCCGGCAGTTCCCCATTTTTCCGCTGCCAGTTTTCAACCCACCTGCATTTTCTCACATAACTTGGACCAAAAATCGTATAATTTGGGCAGTGGGCCTCAAGCGCCACCGCGGCCAGGACCGCGATTCCCCGGTACGCCAATCTGGAGATTCCCATGAGACTCCGCACCTATCTGGTACTTTCTTACCTGGCGGTCATTCTCCTGATGGCCTTCGGCATGTGGGCCATGTTCGAACGCTTCATGGAGGTCCTTGCCAGCCACACCCTGGAGATAGCCGACACCGCGGTCCACCGGGTTACGGACGCCAACGTCCAGGTGTCCGAACAGGTCCTCACCGGCCTGGGGGAATACATCGTCCGGGACAAAGCCGAAGACGTGGCCCGGGAGTTGGCTCACCTGCTGGCCGGGAAAAAATCCTACGATTATGCCCAACTGCGCCGGGACCCCAAGGTCAGGCGCCTCGCCATTCAAGAGGTTCGCTCCGGCGGGGTGGTGGCCGGCTATACGGATTTATATGACCAAAGCGGCTACATCCTCTTTCACCCCGACCAAAAGGTGGAAGGCCGGAACCAGCTGGACTGGCAGGACCAATACCCGGAAACCACCGAGTTGATCAGGCGTTCCTTTACGGAGGACCAGGTCGCCGGCTACTTCAATTTTTTCGACCAGAATAAACGGGAGCGCAAGAGATACTCCTTCCGGCTCCACGTTCCCGGCACCCCCTTCATCGTGGGCGCCATCGTCAACATCGATGAATTTTTTCTCCCCACCCAGGAGGAGATCAAACTGGCCGGCGAGAAAATCATTGCCCGGGCCCGGGAACGCATCGAAGAGCGTCACCAGGCCATCGACCGGAGAATAAAATTCGCCGGGCTGATGGCCGGATTGGCTCTGTCTCTGGTGGGGGGGATCGCGGGGCTCTGGTTTGCCGGCACCATCGCCCGGCCCATCTCCCGCCTGCGGGACGGCGTGCAGCAGGTGGGCGAGGGCGACTTTTCCGTCACGGTGCCGGAGCGGGGCGTCAAGGAAGTGGTCCACCTGGCCCAATCCTTCAACCGGCTGGGACTGCAGCTCATCGATTATATCGAGAAACGGGACTTTATCCGGGACACCTTCGGCCGCTACGTCACCCAGGAAGTGGTCAAAAAGCTCCTGGAGGACAAGACGGCCCTGGAACTGGGCGGCGAGACCCGGGAAGTGTCCATCATCATGAGCGACCTCCGGGGCTTCACCGCCATCATTGCGGACATGAACCCGGAGCAGGTCGTCCTTTTTTTAAACCGCTACCTGGGCAAGATGATCGAGATCCTGCTGGATAACCGGGCGGTCATCGACGAGATCCTGGGAGACGGCATCCTGGCCTTTTTCGGAGCGCCGGAGCCCCTGGAGGACCACCCGGCCCGGGCCGTGGCCTGCGCTTTGCAGATGCAGGCCGCCATGGACGGCATCAATGCGGCTAACGCCGCCGACGGGCTGCCCCACCTGGAGATGGGCATCGGAGTGAACACCGGCCAAGTGGTGGTGGGCAACATCGGTTCGGAACGCCGCACCAAGTACAGCGTGGTGGGCTCCCACGTCAATTTCGCTTCCCGCATGGAAGCCTACGCCCTGGCGGGCCAGGTGCTCATCAGTGCCACCACTTACAATCGCCTCCAGGACCTGGTGGAAGTGCGGGACGTCCTCAAGGTGGAGATGAAGGGGATGCCGGAGCCCGCCACCCTTTATGACGTCAGGGGCATCGGCGCTCCCTATAACATCCGGCTCACGGACCGGTGCGAAAACCTGGTGTTGCTGCCGGAGAAGCTCAACGTCCTGGTGGCCCGCCTTCTGGACAAGATCGTCACCGGCACCCCGACGCGCGCCTGGATCACCCACCTCAGCGACACCGGGGCCACGGTGGCCCTGGGGGAGAGGCTGCAAGAATGGGAAGACGTGCGCCTCACCCTGCTGGACGGGAACCTTAATGAAATCCCGGGCCACATTTACGGCAAGGTGACCCTGGTGAAGCCCACCGCTACCGATCTCATCGAGGCCGCCATCAGCTTCACTTCGGTCTCCCCGGAGATTTACCAGATTCTGCGGAAAGCCGCAGACGGGGCCTAAAGTTTGGTTGCGCCAGTGCGGTTACCAAGGTTTTTGCCGTGACTCTCTCCTCCCCGAGGTAATGGGGTCGGCGGGATGGTGATAACCTTAAGGAATAACCCTAATTTTTCACCTCACCCTGACCCTCTCCCCTCCATGGGTTTAAGCTCTCTTGGCGGCGTAGCGATGCCGCCTTCGCCAATCCGAGAATTCTGCGGATAGGGCAAAACCCAATGCCTAACTTAGGTCATCAGGTTGTTGTCTAATAAGTAGATGATGCGTCTGGTTGACCCTCACCTTAACCGTCCTGGAGGCCGTCCCCCCAAATGGGGTACAGACCGAGATGGCGGTTTTCCATTACCGGGCGAGGAGCTGAAGCAAACCCCGGCGGTGGGTGGCCAAGATCGAGTGGCATCCGGTCCCGGTCTTTGGGATGGCATTTGCTGGTACCGAGGGAAGATGTTTTCAAATCGGTACTTTTACCTAATTTTGGGTTTTGATTATTGACCCGTTGGTAAACAGAATTATCTTTAGCATCATCTTGAAAAAAATCGCTGGGAGGCAGGTATGAAAAAATTAACCTTAATCTTGGTGCTGGCAATCTTGCTGGGTGGAGGCGCCCTCGCCGCCATGTCCACACCTTCTTATGCTCAGTTCTATCGAGTATCCACCCCCGCCCCCGAATCCTTACGCGACACCTTGGGTGGGGCCTAATACGCCGTGGGTCTATTACAACGGCGACTGGTTTTTGAATGGCATCCTGTATTACTTTTTCGGCCCTCAATACGGATGGGGCCCGTATTACGCTTATGCTCCCACCTATATCGTAAGACCAGAAACCTGGTATGCCCCGAGGTGGAATGCGTGGTACCAGGGAAATCCTCATTACTGGGAGAGTTTTCGTCGAGAGTATCCCTATTGGAGCCAACACCGAACTGGTGAGCGTTATGGGCGGCAGTTCTATGAACAGCACCATCGTGGCCAGGGCGGTGGGTGGCAGAAAGGATTCCAGGGTCGCACCGTTGAAAAACCCCACCCCGAGGGACGGAAACCGGGTCCGGCCCGGGTGGCCCCGCCGGAAGAACGGAGAGCACCTGCTCGCGTGGCTCCCTCCGAGGAACGGAGACCGGGTCCGGCCCGGGTGGCCCCGTCGGGGGAACGGAGAGCACCTGCTCGGGTGGCTCCCCCGGAGGGACAAAAACCGCCTGCTCGGGTGGCTCCGCCCGAGGGACGGAGGCCGGCTCCTGCTGTGACCCGGCCTGAGGGACGAAAAGAAGGTACTGGTGGTCGCGAAAAGGCGCCTGCTGCTAAACCTGAAAAAGCTCCCCCGGGTGAGGAAAAACATTAGTTTTCCCGCCGGAGCAGGCTCAAGTGGAAACATAAAAGGGTGTTATTCCTCCAGGTTAGCGATAACCTGCGGGAGAGGAGTAGCACCCTTTTTTACTTGAGGTGGCAAAAAGTGGGGGGCCGGGGGATGACGTTCCGGTAGGGGAGGGGCCAGCCTTGCAATTTTCTCCTGGCCATCTCCCCAGTTCGGGAGTTGGTTTTATCTTATTGAAACGCCGGGGAGAAACCGATAAGATGCATTAATCCCATGAGTTGGTTTCCCTTGCAATATATAGCAGCCAGAAAGCCGCGCCACCTAATCTTTATCGGGTTTCTCCTGGGCTCTCTCAGCCTCCATGCCGCCCTGGCCCGCGCCGCCGAGCCCGCTACCGTCTCCTTTATTCCCCAATGGCAGCCCCAGGCGCAGTTCGCCGGCTATTACGTAGCCTACGAGATGGGCTTCTACCGGCAGCAAGGTCTGGACGTGAAGATCATGCGGGGCGGCCCCGACTGGCCGCCCTCGGAGATGCTGGCCCGGGGCCGGGCCGACTTCGGCACCATGTTCCTCACCACCGGCATCATCAAACGGGCCCGGGGCGAAAAACTGGTGAACCTCGCCCAGATCGTGCAGCGCTCGGCCCTCATGCTGGTGGCCAAGAAGTCGAGCGGCATCAATACGCCACAAGATATCAACGGCAAAAAGGTGGGCCTCTGGGGAGAGGATTTCCAGGGCCAGCCCCGGGCCTTTTTCCGCAAGTACGGCCTTAAGGTGCGGGTCATTCCCCAGTCGGCCACCCTGAACCTTTTTCTCCGGGGCGGCGTGGAGGTGGCTTCGGCCATGTGGTACAACGAATACCACCTGATCCTCAACGCCGGAGTGGACCCCCAGGAGCTCACCACCTTCATGCTGGCCGACTACGGCTTCAATTTCCCCGAAGACGGCATTTACTGCCGGGAGGACCTGGCCAAGACCCATCCCGAGCGCTGCCGCCGGTTTGTCCGCGCCTCCCTTAGGGGCTGGCAGTACGCCTTTGCTCACCCCCAGGAAGCCCTGGACCTCGTCATGAAGTACGTCGACGCCGCCAACGTGGCCACCGACCGGGTGCACCAGAAGTGGATGCTGGAGCGGATGCGGGACATCATCCAGCCCCGGGAAAATGGCGTTCCCCCGGGCATTTTGCGGCAGGCCGACTATCAACGGGTGGCGGCCGAACTCCGGAACAACGGCCTCATCGCGGACGTTCCGCTTTTTTCCCATTTCTTCCGCAATTGCGTGACCGGCGATGAAACCCTCGAGACTGGCAACTAAACTCATCATCTATATCCTTGCGGGCACCGTCCTGGTCTTCGTGGCCGCCTTTGCCTACAATTACCACGCCTCCCAGCAAGCCGTCCTGGCCCAGGTGGCGGATAACGCCCGGCACCTGACCCTGGAGACCGCTTACCGAATCGAGGTGGTGCTCCAGAGCGTGGAAAAGGTGCCCCGGAACCTGGCCGCGGTCATCGAGGACTACCCCTATGAGCGCCAGGACCTGGTGCGCCTGACCCATGGCATCTTGAAAAGCAATTCGGAGGTCTACGGGGTGGCGATGGCCTTTGAGCCTTACGCCTTTGACCCCAAGTTATATTATTTCTGTCCCTACAGCTGCCGGGAAAACGGCCGGATCAAGGTCAGCTTCCTGGGAAGCGACTCCTACCGTTACTTTTATATGGACTGGTATCAAAATCCCCGGGAACTGAACCACCCCCTGTGGAGCGAGCCGTACTACGACGAAGGGGGCGGCAACATCATCATGTCCACCTTTTCCGTACCCTTTTACCAGGACCCGGACGGCAGCCGCCGGTTCAAGGGAGTGGTCACCGCGGACATGTCCCTCATGTGGCTCAAAGACCTGGTCTCTGCGGTCAAGATCTTCCAAACGGGCTACGCCTTTCTCATTTCCCAAAACGGCATCTTCGTCACCCACCCGGACCAGCGCCTCATCATGCGGGAGTCCATCTTCGGCGTCGCTGAAGCCAGGAACGACCCGGAGCTGCGCCGCATCGGCCGGGACATGATCAAGGGCGGCACAGGGCATGGTGCCCATCAGGGATTTCGTTTCCGGGAAAAAGTCCTGGATGTACTACGCCCCGCTCCCCTCCACCGGCTGGTCCCTGGGGGTGGTCTTTCCGGATGACGAACTGCTGGCCGGCGTCCGGGAACTGAGCGCCAAGATCCTGGTCATCGGCTCTCTGGGGTTACTCTTTCTGGCCCTGGTGATCACCGGCGTTTCCCGGACCATCGCCAAACCCCTGAAGATCCTGGCCGGGAAGACCGCGGCCATCGCCCAGGGCGATTTCACCGCCACCGTGCCGGAGACCGGGGCCCGGGAGGTGGCCCATCTGGCCCGGTCCTTCAACGAAATGGGGCGCCAGCTCATCGACTACATCGAGAAGCGGGATTTCATCCGGGACACCTTCGGACGCTACGTCACCCAGGAAGTGGTGAAAAGGCTGCTGGAATCCAAGGAGAGCCTGGAGTTGGGCGGCGAGACCCGGGAGGTCTCCATCATCATGAGCGATCTCCGGGGCTTCACCGCCTTGACCGCCGACATGGAGCCGGAGCAGGTCATCACCTTCCTCAACCGCTACCTGGGCAAGATGATCGAAATCCTGGTGGACCACCGGGCGGTCATCGATGAGATCATCGGCGACGGCATCCTGGCCTTCTTCGGGGCGCCGGAGCCCATGGACGACCATCCGGCCCGGGCCGTGGCCTGCGCCCTCCAGATGCAGGCGGCCATGGACGAGATCAACGCCGCCGATGAAATGGACGGCCTCCCTCACCTGGAGATGGGCATCGGGGTGAACACCGGCCACGTGGTGGTGGGCAACATCGGTTCGGAAAAACGGATGAAGTACAGCGTGGTGGGGGCCCACGTCAATTTCACCGGGCGGATGGAATCCTACACCGTGGGCGGCCAGGTGCTCATCAGCCCCAATACCTACGAGCGGGTGCGGGATATCGTGGAGGTCCGGGACCGCCTCCAGGTGCAGATGAAGGGAGTACCCCAACCCGCCACCCTGTATGACGTCCGCGGCATCAAGGGGCCATACGAGGTCCACCTCAAGGACCGGGACGAGCACCTGGTGCCGCTCCCCCGGAAGATGATGGTCCACCTCTACCGCATCCGGGAAAAAATCGTCCGGGGCGCCATCGATGAGGCCTGGATCACCCATCTAGGCGATACCGCGGCCCAGGTCACCTTTCAGGGGGAGCTGCAGGAATGGGAAGACCTCCGCTTAAACCTGCTGGATGAAAAGGGTGCTGAAATCCACGGTATGATTTACGGCAAGGTCACCTTGGTGAAAAGAGCCGAGGGCAGCCTTCACCAAGCCACCATTCGCTTCACCTCGGTGTCGCCTGAAATCTACCAGATTATCAGGCGGGCTGTGGGCGGCGCCGCAAAACTTAAGAATAGTTCTTAAGTTTATTCAGATTTCAGTCCCGCAGCCTGGCATTACTTCCCATAATTATTGCAATCTCTTATGCGCTTTGGTCCTGCCCGTGGAAATGTGGTCTAGCCGCCCCCGACTTGGCCACGACGGAAAGGCGTCCAGCGCCAGCTACCTCAGAACGGGACACGGGGGGCACCCCTTTGTATCTTTGGTGGTAGGGGTGCAATTTATTGCGCCCAACTGGGTCATAAGAGCCGATCTTCCAGAGGGCGTAATAAATCCCGCCCCCAGAAGAACCTGTTTGTGGGCAACTTGAGACCTCTGCGAAAATCTCATGTAGGATAGCAGCCCTCGGCTGTCCATGCCTTATATGGTCGCAGGCGAGGGCGCCTACGCTACATTTTGATTAACCAGCGAAATAATCGAGATTTTCGCAGAGGTCTCAACTTGCTATTTATCATAGGCTGGCCGCAAAAGAAGTGGTACCATTGCAAAAATGAGCCTTTCTCATCCGGAAACCTCAAACCCCAAACCTCAGCTAAGCTTTTTCACCCTGCAGGCCCTGGTCTTCGGCCTGGTGGCCGCGGCCATTTCCAACGTTTACATCACCCAGCCGGTTCTGCCCGTCCTGGAATCGGAGTTTGGGGTCGGCCCCTCCCAGGCTTCTTACACCGTGTCCGCGGTGATCCTGGGCATCGCCCTGGCCAATCTGCCTTTCGGGTGGCTTTCGGACCGCTTCCCGGTGCGGCGCCTCATCCTGGTGGGAGGCGCGGTGGTGGCCGTCGCCGGCCTTTGCTGCGCCGCCACCTCCAGCCTACCCCTCCTGGTGGCGGCCCGGTTCGTGCAAGGGCTTTTCGTCCCTTCTCTCACCACCTGCCTGGCGGCCTATCTCTCGGCCAACCTGCCCCTGGACCGCCTGAACGTGGTCATGGGGTCTTACGTCTCGGCCACGGTGGCCGGCGGGTTGGGGGGCCGGCTCCTGGGGGGCTGGATCCACCCGCCGCTCCACTGGCGCTACGCCTTTGTCACGGCCTCCACTCTTGCTGGCCCTCACCACCGTGGCGGCGTTCATCTGGCTCCCGCAGGGCCGAGTCCCAGGGGAAAGCGAAGGTGAGTCCGAGGGCTTCCTGGCCCTCCTGGCCCGGCGCCAGCTGCGCCGCATCTTTCTGGTGGCCTTCGGCGGCTTTTTTGTCTTTTCCTCCATCTTCAACTATCTGCCGTTTTACCTCTCCCGGCCGCCATTCAACGCCTCCACCCAGCTCATCACCCTGATGTATCTCTCCTACCTCATCGGAGTCTTCATCGGCCCGGTGGCGGGCCAGCTCAGCAACCGCATCGGCAACGGCAGCACCATGGTTCTCGGTTCCCTGGTCTTCGCCGCGGCCATCGCCACCACCTTCATCAAGTCCCTGGTGGCCATCGTGGCGGCTCTGGCTCTGGTCTGCGCCGGTTTTTTCGCCATCCACGCCGCGGCCGCGGGCTCCCTCAACCGCCAGCTCACTTCCAGCCGGGGCCGGGCCAATTCCATGTACGTCCTGGCTTACTACCTGGGGGGCGCGGTGGGCATTACCTGTAGCGGCTATGCTTACAGCTTCGCGGGCTGGCCCGGGGTGGCGGCCCTGGGCATCCTGATGCTGGCCATCCCCTTCGCCACCGGCATGGCGGAGCGGCACCAGAGCCAAAGCGGCAATCCAGATTAAGACCTCTGTAAAGAAACTGAATCAGGGAATTGCTCGGATGGGCGGCCAGGGACGGCCGCCCCACCGCCTTGCTTTCTCTGGTGAGGCCCGCCTGCCCGCCACTATTACGCGGTACCACCCCTTTGCAGAGGTCTTAAATTGAGATTGAGCAACCCACCCTAATAATAGATAATGTTATTATGAACCCAGGGCGGACCCCGGGAGTCGCTTTCCGGAGGAAATGCCCCCTTGATAAAGTTACCAACAGTGGTGTAGTGTCGATTTAACATTTCCGCTTGATTAAGGTCTAAATTAATGAAGCCGGTGAAGAGACCCCATGACTGAATCTCAGCTCGTGGCCCGGGCCCAAGATGGAGAGCTCCCGGCATTCGAAGAGTTGGTACGTAAATACCAGCGGGAGGTCTATGGCCTGGCGTGCCGCATCGTCAGCGATTCGGAGGAGGCCAAGGATTTGACCCAACAGGCCTTCTTGCAGGCCTTTGTGCATATAAAGGGTTTTCGCCAGGATGCCCAGTTCCGCACCTGGCTGTTCCGGATAGCCATAAACCAATGCTACAACTACTTGAAGTCGCGCAAGAAGTTTGGTGACCCGGTGGATGTGGACGACATGATTATCGTGGGCCATGACTCTCCGGAATCGGACCTGGTCTCCCAGGACAACCGCCAGCGCCTTTACGCGGCCCTGGAAAGGCTCCCGTCCAAGCAGCGAGCGGTGATTACCCTGAAGGTGGAGCAGGGGCTGTCTTACCAGGAGATCAGCCAGGTCCTGGGCGGCACCGCCGGCGCCGCCCGGGTAAACTATTGCCAGGCGTTGAAGACCCTGAAGAAATATTTTCACAGCGAGGACGAACATGAAGTGGCAATGCGCCCTTCTCCAGCGGTGGCTACCAGAGTATCCCGACGGTGATCTGCCCGCCTTTTGGCAGCGGCGGTTAAAGAGCCACCTGGAACACTGCCCCGCCTGCCGCCAGGAACTGGCGGCGCTGAGGGAGGTCGTGGCGGCCATTAAAGCCGCCCCGGTGACGGAGCCCAGCCCCGAATTCTGGACGGAGTTTTCCCGGGAACTGCACCTGAAGCTGGCCCAGGTGTCCCATGAAATCCAGGCGGCCCCGGAGGCGCCCCGACCCTGGTGGGGCAAGCTGCCCTATATCCTGGGAGCGCCGGCCCTGGCCATCCTGGCCCTGTGGCTCGTCACCTATTTCACCAACCCGGAGCGTCCGGCGCTGGCCCCTCAGCCCCAGGTAGCCACCCAGGAGGCGCCGCCAAAAGCCCTGGAGCCCCCTAAAGTTGCGGAAGCCGGCAGAGCCCCGGCGGCCCCCAAAGTCGCGGCGACCCCCGGGCCGAAAGAGCCCAGACCCCGGCAGTGGCCGAGTTCCCCAAGGGTGCGGCCCCGGAATCCTTTTCCTACGCCACCCTGGAAGACAACGGCCTGGCGGCGGAAGATGATCTCGACGTTTCCAGTTGGGATCTGGATTCGGTCCTGGCCGGGATGACTGACCAGGAAAAAGAGACCTTCCTGAAAAAACTGCATCAGAAGAAAAAGGATGGATCATGCCTCGAAAGCTCCCACTCTATCTTCTTGGCCTGATGCTGGCCGGAATGGCTTCCGCGACCTGGGCCTTAGCCCAACCCGGCCAAGGCGCCGGCAGATTTCAGGATAAATTCCTGGAAATCAAGCGCAGCCAGCTGGGGCCGGCCCTGGGCGTGGACCAGCACACCGTGGACAAGCTGATCCAGATCGACCAGCGCTATCAGCCCATGCGGCACCAATTGATCACCGAGAGCAAGTCCGAGTTCCTGCGGCTGCGCCAGGTAATGGAGCAGCCCAACCCCGCGGAACCGGATGTGCGGACCATCCTGAGCAACATGAAGGCCAAGCAGCGGGAAATGGAAAGCCTGAAACAGCGGCAGGACGAGGAGGAGATGGCCGTCTTGTCTCCCATCCAATACGCTCGCTATATCTTGTATCTCCAATCGATGATGCGGGAAGCCCGGAGTATCAGACAGGGGCCCGCAGGCCCAGGTGGTCCCGGCGGCCCGGGGAGAGCGGCGCCCATGACTCCTTCCGGGCCCCGGGAGATTCCGGTCTACCGCCCCTCCCAGTAGGGTTGGGATCTCGCCCGGGCGCACCTAACCGGCATGAACCCGGCGGCGCGATCTACCCAGGCACAACCACCGATGGGTGGGATGGAAGACTAGTCGGTTTATTATTAATCTTAATCAAGCCCACCTGAAGCGAAGGGGAGGGGGAGCCATTCCCTCTCCCCCACGTTTTTTGAATAAATCTGCTAAAACCGGAGCGGCATACCATAGGGGCACGGCGTGGAGTGCCCTGTTAATAGCAAGTTGCGCTCACATGGTAGCCGACCCGGGTGTCGGCCCCATAAGGGCGGCACCTGGGTCTCCCCCTGGGCCGGTATTATTTTGACCGCTACTGGTAAAAAGCCCCGGCAGGGATTGGCTGAATCTGGCAGAGTTCTTAAACTCGCTGAAGACCATGCAGCCCGGGTTTTTTCTTTAGCCCCCTTGCCAAACCGGACCCTAGCAAGCTAAAATATTGCTGCCCGCCGGAGTGGTGGAATTGGTAGACGCAGGGGACTCAAAATCCCCCGGGGGCAACCCTGTGCCGGTTCGAGTCCGGCCTCCGGCACCATAAAGATTTCAAGGGGTTAGGCTCAGAGCCTGCCCTTTTTTAATGACATTCAATCCTTGGCGTCCATACCGGCACACCCGGCCTCAATGGTCTCCCTGTCAGGGGAAATTGAGGTCGGCTAGCGGGCGATGCAGATTTCCTTTTCCTGGGCAGGGGCGGCAGCCAGCCTCCCCGGCCTGGAAAGGTCCTGAACATCGCTGCAAGTTTTCCGGCCCCACCGGCCCCCCCCAAACTCTTCCTTCTCCGGCTCAGAATACCTTATTATTAGCCGCCCACCTAAGCCCTGGCGGCCTGGTTGACCCCGGGGTCCATTTTGTCGTCCCGGGGCGCCAATTTTCTCATCCACCATGGTTTTTTTCCTGGCAAAAAACCGGGAAAGACTTTAAGTCTTTGGAGGAAAGGGCAGGGGGCTCAAACCCGGCCTTGCCTTACACCTGTTCTTAAGTGGGGCGGGGGGATCTTCTTACGTAAATACTGAAGGAGCGGCATGAAAAGACTCAGGATCGCCCTAGTGCTCTCCGTCCTGGCGATGCTTGCCTGTTTGTGGGCGCCGGCTCAGGCGGCGGAGCTCAGGATTCTCCACGTCAACGATTTTCACGGCTTTGCCGAGCCCTATCAACCGCCGGGGTCCACAGAAATGCTGGGCGGGGTGGCCTACCTGGCGGCCTACGTGGACCAATTGCGCCAAGAGAAACCCACCCTGCTCTTGGCGGCCGGCGACATGATCCAGGGCAGTAACTGGGCCAACCTGTTTCAGGGCAAGTCGGCCATCCGGCTGATGAACGCCATGAAGTTCGACGCCATGGTGGCGGGCAACCACGCCTTCGATTACGGCCTTCAGGTGCTCAGACAGCGAATCCGGCAGGCCAAATTCCCGGTCCTGGGAGCCAACGTGGAGGGCTTGCCCCCCTTAAAACCTTACGTGATCAAAGAGGTGGGGGGTCTTAAAGTGGGCATTATCGGGGTCATCACCGAAGACACCCCGGTGGCCACCCATCCCCGGAATGTGGCGGGGCTGAAATTCATGTCCCCGGAAGCCGCGGTCAAAAAATACCTCCCCGAAGTAAGGCGCCAGGCGGATATCATTGTGGTTCTGGCCCACGAGGGCCTGGAAGCGGATAGGGCCCTGGCGGCGCACGTCCCCGGGATTGACGTCATCGTCGGCGGCCACTCCCACACCAAACTCATGCAGCCCGTGACGGTGGGCCCCACCATCATCGTCCAGGCCTGGGAACACGCCAAGGCCCTGGGGGTGCTGGACCTGACGGTTACGGGCGGCAAGGTCGCCTCCTTTAACGGCTACCTGCTGGAAATCAAGCCGGTGGCCGGCAGAGAAGACCCGGATATCCAGAAGATTGTCACCTACTACGCCCAGAAGGTGGACTCCCTGCTGAACCGGACCATCGGCCAGGCCGCGGTGGACCTGGACGGCCGGACCGAACACGTGCGGTCCCGGGAAACCAACCTGGGGGACCTGGTGGCCGACGTTATGCGGGAGAAGTCCGGGGCCCAGGCCGCCATCATCAACGGCGGCGGCCTCCGGACCAGCATCAATCAGGGCAAGATCACCAAGAAACAGGTTTATGCCGTCCTGCCCTTCGACAATTACCTGGTGGCCATCCGGCTCACGGGCCGGCAAGTAAAGCAGGCCCTGGAGCACGGCGTCTCGTCCCTTGATGAACCCGCCGGCCGGTTCCCCCAGGTTTCCGGGCTCTCCTTCACCTACAGCCCCTCGGCGCCGGTGGGCTCCCGGGTGAAGGAGGTAACCATCGGCGGGGGGCCCCTGAACCCGGATAAGGAATACGTCATCGCCACCAACGATTTCCTGGCGGCCGGCGGCGACGGCTACCAGGCATTCGGCGATGCCATCCGGGCCGCGGGGGACTATGCCAACCTGGGCGGGACCTTGAAGAGCGCCAACCTGGTGTACAACGACCCCGGAAGGTGGCTGCGGGACCTGGTCATCGAGTATATCCAGGCCAGAAAAAAGGTGGCCCCCAAAGTCGAGGGCAGGATCAAAGCAGTGGACTGAGATGCGAGTTTATGTTAATGAGACCCCGGTGGACCTCTGGCCCGGAATGACGGTGAAACACGCCCTGATCCAGGCCGGGCTTTTGCCGGAAATTGAATCGGGGCGCAAGGTTTACGACGCCTGGGGCAACGAAGTGGGGCTGGACGGGGCCCTGACCGCGGGAGAAAAGATTTACGTGAAATGAGCCTGTGAGAGGGAAGCGGAAATGTCGGAGATTGAACTGCCCCATCCCGAGGAACTGGAAGAAGCCAAGGCCAAGGCCTTCACCCGGCACGTGGCCCTCACCACCGCCATCTTTGCGGTCATCCTGGCCATTACCTCCCTGGGCGGCAACAACGCCATGAAGGAGATGCTCCTGGCCCAGCAGCAGGCTTCGGACCAGTGGGCCTTTTACCAGGCCAAGGTCATCCGGGAGCATTTCTACCGGGGCCAGAAGATGCGGCTGGAGCTGGACCTCCTGGAAAAGGACTCCCTGAAGCCGGCAGTCAAGCAACGCTATGAACAATTGCTCCGGCAAATGGCGGCGGAAGAGGCGCGCTATGGCGGCGAAAAGAAAGAGATCGAGAAGGACGCCAAAAAGCTGGAGCACGAACGGGATGTCTATCGCAACAAGGACCCTTATTTCGACTACGCCGAGGTCCTGCTGCAGATCGCCATCGTTATGGCTTCCATCGCCATCCTGGCCCACTCCAGGTCGGTGTTTATTTTCGCCCTGGTATCCGCCAGCCTGGGCACCCTGCTGTCCATCAATGGGTTCTTCCTGTTATTCCGAGTGCCGTTTTTCCACTATTAGCCAACACGTTTTCCCCTGAAAATCGTAAGGGCGCCAGCCATGGCGCCCTTATGGATGTGATAAACCACCCCTGCAACAGAAAAGTAGGGCGGGCCTCCGTGCCCGCCACCGCTGGCGGCCAGGGACGGCCCCCTACCTTCTCAGGTCACAACAGAAAGCCCTTGACCAGGTAAAACACCCCACAGGCCCCCATAAGCCACATGAGCTTCTTTTTGATGGGGGCCCCCAGGCGGGGGTCTCCTTACGACCCCCCGGTCAGACCCAGGGACTTCGGCCTCGTTTCTGCGCCGAAAAGTAGCGCCCCAACACCTGGGTGACGAAATTCCTGGGTCTCCTTGATGGGCGGCACCTGGAACCCGCAAGAGATAACCCGCTGGTACCCGGCATTGTATGCCGCCAGCGCCAGGGGCAGGGAGCCCCCGAAGAAATCCAGCAGCAGCCGCAAATACCGGCAGCCGCCGTGGATATTCTCCCGGGGGTTGAAGGGATCGTGCACCCCCAGGAACGTGGCGGTGCCGGGCATGAGCTGCATGAGCCCCATGGCTCCCTTGGGGGACACGGCCCAGAAAACGAAGTTGGACTCCACCTTGATCAGCGCCTGGATCAGGGCCACCGGCAAGCCGTAGAGCTGCGAGGCCTCCTGGAGGATGGGGTCCAGCTGCGCCATGGCCGGTGGCCGGGGCGGCGCCTCCGCCACCTGGAGAGCCGGCGCCTGGTTCCGTATGCTCAGACGCCCCTTGCGGTCCCGGTAGGCCATGACCCTGGAACCGGCGGCGGGCGGTCCCCGACCGGCAAAACCATCTGCCGGGTTCCCCGGCGGCGGTGCCAGGGCCGCGTAGGTGGGACTACCGGACCTGCCAATCTCCGGTCTGGCCAGCAGCATGGGAGCCGGCACGGCCTGCGGCCCCGGATAATCCACGCTTTCGATGTGCAGGACTCCCTTGCCGTCCCGGTAGCGGCGGATGGAGCCTTCGGCCAGGATATCCACCTGAGGGGCTGGGATCTCCCTGGACAAACCCAGCGGCGGTCCCCGGGTAACGGCTTCGGCGGTCCAGGCCGCCTTCTTCAGGGGTAGCAGCGGCGCCCCGTCATTTCCAAAGATCTCGATATGCTTCCGGCCCTTGCCGGGACGGGCCAGCGTCACCGCCGGCTCGGCCTGCCGGCCTTCCGCCGGCACGTTTTCAATGTGCAAGACCCCCCGGCCGTCACGGTAGCGCCGGATGGCTCCGGGAGCAGGGTCCGGCCCTCCGGGGGCCGCCATGGCTGCGGTTACGGGTGAAGCCGCGCCGCTATCGCTCCAGGACACCTGCCGATAAGGCGTGTCGGCGGCCGGCTCCCGGGCCAGGGGGCGGCTCTCAGAGGCGCCGGCATCGGCTTCCGTGGTGGCCGCCGCCTTCGGCTGCGGCGCCAGGTTGGTAATGTGGAGCACTCCCCGCCTATCCCGGAAGTGCCAAATGATGTCTTCCTTGGCCTCCAGCGGCCCTGGCCCCCGGCCTGCCCCCTTGACGTGGACGGCCGCCGGCTCCGCCACCGGATAAGACACCTTTTGCAGCGGCAGCCGACTGCCGTTTTCGGCCTCTTCGGCGGACCGGGTCCCCGGTGGAACCTCATGGGCCACCTGGATGGGGCCGCGGTTGGCAATGGCCTGGGGGGCGGGGCTTTCCGGCAGTGCTTCAGCCTGGCCCTGGGGTGGCTGGGCCTGGGGGCTCAAATCGGCGGCGGCAGGCTGGGGAGTGGGGGTCTGCGGCTGATCAGGCTGCGACTCCGCCACCGGCGAGGCGGCCTGAGAGTCCACAGGGCTGGGCTGGGCTCCGGGGACCGTATTGCGGATGTGCACCACCCCCCGGCTGTCCACATAGCGCTGGATGCCCGCGGCCGCGGGGCTGCTCAAGAAGAGCAGGGCCCCCAAAGCGGCCACGCTGCCCAGTCGCCAGGCCATAACCCACCAGAATCCTTATGAATTACGGTTTGAGGGCACACCCTCCCTTATCAGACTTCTGCCCTTTGCTATCCTAAGGGCATTTTTCACAGAGTTCAAGAAGTTTTTAACCACTCCCTGGAGGGGCTCATTTTTTAAGGAGGGCCTGGGCCTCGATTTTCCAAAACTGTGGGCCATGGCAGAGCCATGAAAAGAGCGGCAGGAATTTCCGGGCCGGGCGTAGCCTACTCATAGCGAGTTGTATTCAAAGGGATTTTTAATTTAGGGGCGGACCCGCCGTGTCCGCCCCAAATCAGGGCGCACACCTGGGTGCGCCTCCTACGTTCAGGAAGCAGTTTTGGGAATGCGAATTGGGATCATTATTTATATGGGGGGGGGAGGGTTTCAGGGAGGGGAGGGGCCACCTAAGAAAAAGCCTCTAGCCCCCTCCCTGAAAAGCCTTCTGCAGAATTCCTAAATTGCCATTAGCGCAGCGCCGCCTCCACCCGGGCCACCACTTCCGGGGCCCGCAGGCTCTGGAGGGAGTGGTACTGGCCGTTCATGAGGCGGCTCAGCTCCGGCAGGCACCCCAGGTCCAGGCAGGGCGCGAAGGGCTCCGTGTCCAGGATCAGGGAATTGACTCCCAGGGTCTGGAATTGCGCCCCCAGCTCCTTGACTTCCTCCATGGGTCTGGCTCCCCCCAGGCTGATGTTGGCCCGGCCGTCGGTGATGAGCACCAGGAGAAAGGCGTCCTGGGGATGCTTGGCCTTTTCCTGCCGCAATATTTCCTGGGCCAGGTGCAAGGCGTGGGGGAGCGGGGTTTTGCCCCCGGTGGGCAGCTGCGCCAGACACCGCTGGGCCATTTCCACGCTGTGGGTGAAGGGCAGCGCCACCTTGGCCTCGACGCCCCGGAAGACGATGAGCCCCACCCGCTCCCGCTTCTGGTAGGCGTCCATGAGGAGCGAGAGTATCGCGGCCTTGGTCTCCGCCATGCGCCGGTCCGCCCCCATGGACCCGGAGGCGTCCACCACAAAGAGAATATGGCGGCCGATGCGCTTCTCCCGCACCTTGTAGCGCAGGTCTGGTTCCGTGATGGCCAGGGCCAGGTTGCCCTTCTCCCTGATAATCTGGTAGGGGGCCGCGGCCCTGAGGGTGGCGTCGATGGCCAGGTCCGGCGTCCCGGCTTGGTGCAGGGTGGGGCGCACGTAGCGCCCGGTGTGATCGTCGCTCCGGGCCCGGGTGCGGCTGCCCGGCGCTTTCCTGGTCTGGCGGTCCGGGGGCAGGGTGAGCGGCCGCACCGGGAAGGTGGCCCCCGGCGCCACCGTGGACTCGCCGATGAGGGCCACTTCCTCCCCGTCGGGGTTCCCGCCCCCGGGCGGCGGGGCCGGCGTCGTAACCCGGCGCTGCTCCATCTCCTCCTGGTGCTTGCGGAAGCTTTCCTCCAGCTTGTTTTGATCCATCGCTTTGTCGCTGAAGGGCTTGCGCCGGAGCCGGTGCGGCAGCACCAGCTCCGCGGCCTCCCGTACGTCCGTGGGGCTCACTTCCTCCCGGCCCCGGTAGGCCGCCAGGGTCTGGGCCACCTTCAGCATGTAGATGTCGGCCCGGTGTCCGTCCACCCCCTGGTCCAGGCAGATGAGGGTGATGAGGCGCAGGATGTCATCCGTATAGCCCACCTGCGGCAGGCGCTCTCGGGCCGCCAGAATGGCCCGGCGGATGGCCTCCTGCTCCGAGAGCCACCGGGCCCCGAACCCTTCCGGGTCCGCTTCGAAGGCCAGCCGGCGCTGCACCACGTCCATGCGAGCCTCTAAGTTGTGGAGCCCCGTCACCTCCACGCACAAGCCGAAGCGGTCCAGGAGCTGGGGCCGCAGCTCCCCCTCCTCGGGATTCATAGTACCCACCAAGATAAAGCGGGCCGGGTGGGCATACGAAATACCCTCCCGCTCCACCACGTTGACCCCCATGGCCGCGGCGTCCAACAGCACGTCCACCAGGTGGTCATCCAGCAAGTTCACTTCATCCACATACAAAATGCCCCGGTTGGCCGCGGCCAAGAGCCCCGGCTCGAAATGCTTCTCGCCGCGCTGGATGGCCTTCTCCAAGTCGATGGTGCCCAACAGCCGGTCTTCCGTGGTCCCCAGGGGCAGATCCACCACCGGCATGGGGCGGTCCCGGCGGGGCAGCACCTCGCCCGCCTCAAGGCGCCGGCGGCAGGAGTCGCACATCAACTCGATCTCCTCCGGATGGCAATGGAAGGGACAGCCCGCCACCATGGCGATGGGGGGCAACAACTCCGCCAACCCCCGGGCCGCGGTGGACTTGGCCGTGCCCTTCTCCCCCCGGATCAGCACCCCGCCGATGAGGGGATTGACCGCGTTGAGGATGAGGGCCTTCTTCAGGCGCTCCTGGCCCACCAGGGCGGCGAAAGGGTAGACCGGATGTTTAGTGGTCATGGCTGGTTTCAATCCCAAGTGTGACCTTCATTAATTAAGATGACATTTAATCTCAGCTAAGGGCATTAAGTTGAGCTAAAAATTACCCCCCTTTAAAAAAGGGGGACTTAAAAACCTGGAATCCCAATTTTCGAATGCATTCATATCACATTATTTTAGGGAACAAAATACTGGTCCCGGGCCACAACTCTCGTCTGCTAAAGAAATCACTCCGGTCCCCGGGGTTTCCTGCAGTTTGGGTTATCAATGGGCATTATATAGATGATGGGGGCCATTGACAACGTGGTTGACCTGGAATATCTTTAAAAATAACAAGAGCACAAAGGGGTTTGCAAAATGGATACCAGAGATTACTGCGAGTCCATGTATGCGGAGTTGACCGGCATGAAGGCGAGGATTTACGACATCCTCCGGGTCATCGACCAGATGCCGGTGGAAGCCAGGGCCAGAATCAGACCCCAGACCCATGAACTCGACATCCTGGTGGGTGATCTGAGCCGGAGAATCGACCGGCTCATGGCGGAATGTCCGGCCGACTGGAGCAAGGCCAAGATGGAGATCGAAGAACTTAAAGAGCAGATCGTGGAAAAGATCAACTGGTGGGACGCCACCCACATTGCCGGGGGCTACCTCGGCGGCTAAGCGAAGCTACCGGAAGCTCCCACACTTTCAGGCCGAATGAGGCAGGGGTAATCCCCTGCCTCTTTTGTTTTCCAAAAAGACGAAGGGCTGGATCGCGCCGTGAGGGGGGGGACGGGGCGATAAAAAAATGGACCTGGCCAAGAACCTGAGCCCCCTGGCCCGCCCGGCGCGGGGCAGTTGGGGGAGGGGGCAAAGGGCGGCGGGCCCTTACACTTATAAAAAACTCCCCCAAACCCTTCCCTCCAATCCCTTAAGCCATAATTTGGTGGCACAGGCGTCTCGCCTGTGTTTATTGCTTTATGGGCTGGGCTGCAGCTGTTGCCTTCACACCCTGATCAAATCTCTTTTTAGCACTTTCATAAATATCCTTTTGCAACGGCGCCGAAAGATCCGCGTCCTGGACGACCTCCAGGAAAAAGTCCCGCTCGTCCGCCGAGAGATGGTCGATGTCATAAAGGGCGAAAACTGTCTTTACATAAATCAGGGACAGTTCTATGGCTTTTTGGAAAAAGCTCTCGTAGCCTGGGTCTCGGTAAAACCTCTTATAGCTGTCGCTCCCCTCGCCGTTATTGGAGAAATCGCGGTCCGCTTTGACATAAGGGCCGAAATTATTTAATCCCCTCAGGGTAAAGAGAATCCCATCAACCCAGTCCTCGATATTCTCTTCCGAGGGCATGATAGCGTGGGTCTCGACAAAAGCCTTCTGGAGAAAATATCTGAACCAAACCGGCGTATTTTCCCCCCAACCGGGGTTCAGGTCGCACCATAGGTTGGGCTTCTCGTCCATCAAGCTATTGTTATTGTTTAATTTCCGGTAAATAACCATATCCTGGTAGATTTCGCACTCCCGGTGGACCTCACGGTGGTCGCCGGCTTTGTAATAGGGACCGGCAATCTTGTTAACCAGCGGGTGAATTATCTGGTCCGCGGCAATGTGCGTCAGGAAGCCGCAGGTAAAGGCAAACTTCTGCCGGTCATCTTCTTCCCATTCATCAATCTCAGGGTTCGCTTCCCTCCAGGCGATTTCAATCAATTTAAGGGGAAAGACATTTGGGTTTTTTGAATGCAGCTGGTACGACCACTGGTCCACACCCATGGGCTTGTCGGATCGGTCCATCAGCAGATTGAATCCTGACCTTACCATGCTCTCATAGTAGGGGAGATCAGGGCCCAGGGAACCCAAGTCCATATAATTTTTATAATTTTCTAAAAAATTGCTTAAATCCTTAAAACTCTCCATGGGTTGCAATCTTTCCCGTACCTTTCTTGAAACCAGCATGTGGGCAATGCTCGCCGGCATATGACCTCCTAAGAGAAAGATATTATGTTGTCCATTTGTCCATTGCCTATTCTAATAAATTTAAAAACTTAGCCTTACAATCATGATCGCGTACGTGGAGAAGAGCCAAAGTAACCGGCAGGGTAAACCGCCGGGGCCCGGCGCTGCCGGGATTCAAATAGAGGACGCCGTCTTTGTGTTCCTGGCGGGGCCGGTGGGAGTGGCCGTAAATCACCGCGGCAAAGCCCGCCGCCCTCGGGTCCAGGTCCAGGGTAAAGAGTTCGTGGAGGACGTACAGGTGCGTACTGCCCACCTCCACTACCCGGGTCAGGGGCAGCGATTGGCCGAACTCGCCCCGGTCGGTGTTGCCCCGCACTGCGCGCACCGGCGCGATCTGGCCCAGGGCTTCCAGGATCTCGGGACCGCCCACGTCCCCGGCGTGGATGATGAGTTCCACCCCGGCCAGCGCTTTAACCGCCTCGGGCCGCAGCAGCCCGTGGGTGTCGGAAATCACGCCGACGCGCTTCTCAGCCATAACCCGGAGTAACGGCCCTTGAGTCGGCAGGAGTCATAACGAAGGGTGAATCCGTGGATCTTTATCTCAAGAGGCGCAGCGGACCCAGAGAAATACCAATGGATCGGCTCTGTGGTCTCGGTGTCCCGGTGGTAATACTTTAAGTCACCCCATTTAAATGGGGGCAGGAACGGCGGTCAATCCTGGCGGAAAATCAGCTGCACCAGGCAGCCCAGGTCCTCCAGGCTTATCTTGCCGTCGGCGTAAAGCTTCCCGGCTTCTACCAGGCGGCCCAGAAGGGCCACGCTGCCCACCTTCTCCTCCAGAGATTTCCGCAACTTTTGCTCGTGACCCGGGAGAAATTTTCCTCCCTTGGTGGATTCTCCGCAGCCGCAGGCGCATATGGGCATGGCAATCCCTCCGTGTATCTAACTTTTTGCTATCCTGAAGAAAACGACTAAGTCCCGTGAAATTCACCATTTTTAATCAATATTAATAGAGGAGAGGTTAAAATTCAAGATTTCATTAGCGCTGACGCCGGCAAACGGCAGGATTTGTGCGGCAATGAGGAGGAGCTTGAGGGTCCCGGTCTGTGGGACCAGGGGGTTGGGAGGGGAGTTGGCGGGGAGGCGGGAATCGTTTTCTCCCGGACTCCCCTCAAATATCTTAGTTTCTCACTTTCGCTCGCAAACCGGCGGCAGGAGGGATTCCCCATGGCTCGGGGAGCAGACCTCATCTTCGAAGCAGGTTTTGGAGAAATCCGACTCCAGGACCACGGGGTAGTCCCCCGAGAAGCAGGAGAGGCAGAAGGTGTCTTGGTCCATGTTGGTGGCCGCCACCATGCCTTCCAGGCTCAGATATCCGAGATAGTCCAGGCCCAGGAAGTCCCGGATCTGGTTGATTTCCTGCTGGGAGGCGATGAGTTCCCCTTTGGACGAGAAATCGATGCCGTAGAAGCAGGGGAAGCGGTGGGGCGGGCAGCTCACCAGCAGGCTCACCTCGGTGGCCCCCGACTCCCGGAGAGATTTGATCCGGGAGCGGGTGGTGGTGCCCCGGATGATGGAGTCTTCCACCACCACCACCCTCTGGCCCTTGAGGATTTCTTTGACCGGGTTGAGCTTCACCCGGACGGAGAAATCCCGCATGGTCTGGGAAGGCTGGATAAAGGTGCGGCCCACGTAGTGGTTGCGGATCACCGCCATCTCAAAGGGAATGCCGGTGGCGGAGGCGTAGCCCAGGGCGGCGTAGGTGCCGGAATCCGGGAAGGGCATCACCAGGTCGGCCTTCAAGGGGTGCTCCCGGGCCAGGGCCGCGCCCAGGCGCTTGCGCACCAGGTAGACGCTCTGGCCGAAGATCCGGCTGTCGGGCCGGGCGAAATAGATGTATTCGAAGATGCAAAAGCGGGGCGGCGCCGGGGCCAGGGGCTTCACAGAGTGGAGGCCGCCTTCGTCCAGGACCACGATTTCGCCCGGCTCCACTTCCCGCCAGTAGTCGGCCTGCACCAGGTCCAGGGCGCAGCTCTCCGAGGCCACCACCCAGGAGCCGTTGAGTTGGCCCAGGCACAGGGGCCGGAAGCCGTGGGGGTCCCGGGCGGCGATGACCTGGTCGGCGGTGGAGATGACCAGAGAATAGGAGCCCTTGACTTCGGAAAGGGCCGCGGCCAGGGAATCCATGAAGTCGATGAGGTTGCCCCGGCGGTGCCGGGCCATGAGGTGGACGATGACTTCCGTATCCATGGTGGACTGGAAGATGGAGCCTTCCTCCTCCAGGCGGCAGCGGATCTCCCGGGCGTTGGTGAGGTTGCCGTTGTGGCCGATGGCGATGGTCTGGCCGCCGTGCTGCACCACGAAGGGCTGGGCGTTGATCAGCATGGTGGAGCCGGTGGTGGAGTAGCGCACGTGGCCGATGGCGAGATGCCCCGGCAGCTGCCTCAGCACCTCATCGTTGAAGACCTCGGCCACCAGCCCCAGGCCACGGTACTGGCGGACGTGGGTGCCGTCGCCGGTGACGATGCCGCAGGACTCCTGGCCCCGGTGCTGCAGGGCGTAGAGGCCGAAGTAGGTGAGGCGGGCCGCGTCGGGGTGGCCGTAGATGCCGAAGACGCCGCAGTGTTCCCGGGGTTTGTCTTCGCCCTGCGGCTGGCTGGCGCAGTTTTCGCTTTTCCGTTCCCCCCTTTGCCAAAGGGGGGTCAGGGGGGATTTTCGGTTTTCGGTTATGGTCATGGGCCCGGCAGCAAGTTTGGCAAATTCAAATCAGGCACTTTAAAGTTAACATGAAATCCCGAATTTTGGTAGCCGCAGGATAGAGCCGGCGTTATTTCCCCCTCCCCTTGTGGGATGGGGTAGGGGGAGGGGAACTGAATCCTTCGCCACCCCCACCCTAACCCTCCCCCATCAAGGGGGAGGGAATTAGAGGTTGGCTCAATTATGATATTGACCGGGTGGCACAGGCTTTCCAGCCTGTGCCCTGCACCGGCAGGATGCCGGTGCTACCAGAGCCTTTCTTCCTGCAAAAACGTGTAGGGCGGGCCATGCCCGCCGTTTCATATTGGTGGGCCATGCCCACCCTACATTTATTCTCGTTCCCAAGCTCCCGCTTGGGAACGCGCTTTTTTCAAAACCTCTTGATTTGGGATAGGCTTTCTTACAAAAGGTTAACGAGTTCTTCTACCGTTAAACCGCTTTCGCGAATAATCTGTCGCAAGGTTCCTTTGGCGATCTCTTTATGATCGGGATGGTGAGGCGACGGTGGGGTGGGGAATGGTGCCGGAGAATAATATGGGTCCCTTCCTGATGATCGAAGAGGTATCCCACCTTTGCCAGCGCCTTGACTAATTGGCGGCCGGAAACAACCGGCAGCCGGGTCATACCGCTACTTCCACGATTTCCTCGGTAATGGGCGGCGGAATCGGCTCTCCATGCTTTTTCAAGCTCCCCAGATAACCGGTGATTGCTTCTTTAATATTGGCCTGAGCCTCCTCCCGGCTGGCCCCCTGGGAGACGCACCCCGGCAAGGCCGGGCAATGAGCCACAAAGACGCCGTCTTCATCCTGTTCGATGATTACCCGGAATTTCATAAGGACCTCCGCTGTTTCAATGACTAGTCCAAAACGATAGAGATAGAAGTGTAGGGCGGGCCATGCCCGCCGTTTCATATTGGTGGGCCATGCCCACCCTACATCAAGTGGCACAGGCGGGACGCCTGTGCCACTATCTTCCCCCTCGTTCCCAAGCTCCCGCTTGGGAATGAGGGGGAAAAGGAAACCTATTATTTCCGACTTGCAGCCTTGGCCAAACCGGCGCCTCTGGTCACCATCTCATGATATTCCTGGAGGCTCTTGACTTCCAGTTTGCCGCGCTTCAGGGCCCGGATGGCGTCCAGGGTGGCCCGGGCGGCGGCGATGGTGGTGGTGTAGGGGATGTTGTACTCCAGGGCCACCCGGCGCATGGAGAAGGAGTCCCCGGGGGTGTAGCGGCCCCGGGGGGTGTTGACCACCAGGGCGATCTCCCGGCTCTTGATGCGGTCGATGATGTGGGGCCGCACCTCCCGCACCTTGTGGACCTCCGTGACCTCCAGGCCGTGCTGCCTTAAGTGCGCCGCGGTGCCGCCGGTGGCAAAGAGCTGGAAGCCTTCTTCCTGAAAGCCCCGGGCCAGGGCCACGGTGGCGGCCTTGTCCGAGTCCTTGACGCTGAACAGCACCCCGCCGGCCAGCGGCAGGACCTGACCCGCGGCCAGCTGGGACTTGGCGAAGGCCAGGCCGAAGTCGGCGTCCAGCCCCATGACCTCCCCGGTGGAGCGCATCTCGGGCCCCAGCATGGGGTCCACCCCGGGGAAGCGCCGGAAGGGAAAGACCGACTCCTTCACGGCAAAGTAGGGCGGCTCGATTTCGGCGGTAAAACCCAACTCTTCCAGAGTATGACCCAACATCACCTTGGTGGCGAGCTTCGCCAGGGAGACGCCGGTGGCCTTGCTGACGAAGGGCACGGTGCGGGAGGCCCGGGGGTTGACCTCCAGGACGTAAGATCTGCTCGTCCTTCACCGCAAACTGGATGTTCATGAGGCCGACCACCCCCAGTTCCGCGGCCAGGGCCCGGGTCTGGGCCTTGATGTCTTCCTGGATGGCCCGGGACAGCGAATAGGGCGGCAGCACGCAGGCCGAGTCCCCCGAGTGGATGCCGGCCTCCTCGATGTGCTCCATGATGCCGCCGATGACGGTGCGCTTGCCGTCGCTGATGGCGTCCACGTCCACTTCGATGGCGTCCTCCAGGAACTTGTCGATGAGGATGGGGTGCTCCGGCGAAGCCTCCAGGGCCCAGTTCATGAAATTGACCAGGGCCGCATCATCCGCCACGATCTGCATGGCGCGGCCCCCCAGGACGTAAGAGGGCCGTACCAGCACCGGGTAACCGATGGCGTGGGCGATGGTAAGGGCCTGGTCCACGGTGCGGGCCGTGTCGTTGGGGGGCTGGCGCAACCCGAGCTTGACCAGGAGTTGCTTGAAGAGTTTGCGGTCCTCGGCCCGGTCGATGGCCTCCGCCGAAGTACCCATGATGCGCACCCCCGCTCTTCCCAGGGGCACCGCCAGGTTGAGCGGAGTCTGGCCGCCGAACTGCAGGATCAGACCCAGGGGGTTCTCCGCGGCCACGATGTGGAGCACGTCTTCCCGGGTCAGGGGCTCGAAGTAGAGCTTGTCCGAGGTGTCGTAGTCGGTGGACACCGTCTCGGGGTTGGAGTTCACCATGATGGACTCCACCCCCAGTTCGCGCAAGGCGAAGGAGGCCTGGCAGCAGCAGTAATCGAACTCGATGCCCTGGCCGATGCGGTTGGGGCCGCCCCCCAGGATCATCACCTTGTCCCGGATCGGTTTTCCGGGCCTCGTCCTCCCATTCGTAGGTGGAATAAAAGTAGGGGGTGTAGGCTTCGAACTCGGCGGCGCAGGTGTCCACCAGCTTGTAGACCGGGGTGACGCCGTGCTCGCGGCGCATCTGGGCCGCCTGCTCCTCGGTACCGCCCCAGAGGTGAGCCAGCTGCACGTCGGAAAAGCCGCACTCCTTGGCCCGCCGCAGTACGTCCTCCAACTGGTCCTGACCCCGGCCCTGAGCCAGCAACTTGCCGAAGGTGGCCAGTTCATCCGAAAAAATAACCACGTCCCGAATCTGGTGCAGAAACCAGGGGTCGATGAAGGTTAATTCGTAAGTTTCTTCCACGCTCATCCCGGACCTGAAAGCCTGGCGCAGGTAGAAGAGGCGCTGGGAGTTGGGGACCCGCAGCTTGCCGCGCAGGGCGTCCGGGGACAACTCCGGCAGGTCCTTGCCGTCCGCCCCCAGGCCGAAGCGGGCGATCTCCAGCGACCGGATGCCCTTCTGCAGGGCCTCCTTGAAGGTGCGGCCGATGGACATGACTTCGCCCACCGACTTCATGGAGGTGGTCAGGAAATCTTCCGCCCCGGGGAATTTCTCGAAGGCCCAGCGGGGAATTTTAACCACGCAGTAGTCGATGGTGGGCTCGAAGGAGGCGTAGGTCTCCCGGGTGATGTCGTTGTGAATCTCATCCAGGGTGTAGCCCACCGCCAGCTTGGCGGCGATCTTGGCGATGGGAAAGCCCGTGGCCTTGGAGGCCAGGGCCGAGGACCGGGACACCCGGGGATTCATTTCGATGACCACCATCTCGCCGGTCCCGGGATGGATGGCGAACTGGATGTTGGAGCCGCCGGTTTCCACCCCGATCTCCCGGATGATGGCGATGGCCGCGTCCCGCATGGCCTGGTACTCCCGGTCGGTGAGGGTCTGGGCCGGGGCCACGGTGATGGAATCACCGGTGTGCACCCCCATGGCGTCCACATTTTCGATGGAGCAGATGATCACCACGTTGTCCCGGAAGTCCCGCATCACTTCCAGCTCGAATTCCTTCCAGCCCACCACCGATTCTTCCAGCATCACCTCGATGATCATGCTGGCGGCCAGGCCTTCGGCGGCCAGCACTTTCAAGTCCTCCAGGTTGTAGGCGATGCCGCCGCCGGTGCCTCCCAAGGTAAAGCTGGGGCGCACGATGATGGGGTAGCCGATGCTGGGGGCCGCGTCCAGGGCCTCCGCCAGAGACCGCACAATGGCGCTCTTGGGCACCCGGAGGTTGATGTTGGCCATGGCGTCCCGGAAGAGCTCCCGGTCTTCGGCCTTTTTGATGACGTCGGGCCTGGCCCCGATCATCTCCACCCCGAATTTCTCCAGGATGCCGGTTTCCGCCACCTGCACCGCGCAGTTCAGCCCGGTCTGGCCCCCCAGGGTGGGCAGCAGGGCGTCGGGACGCTCCCGTTCGATGACCTGGCAGACCATCTCCGGGGTGATGGGCTCGATGTAGGTGCGGTCCGCCATCTCCGGGTCCGTCATGATGGTGGCGGGGTTGGAGTTGATGAGCACCACCTCGTAGCCCTCTTCCTTCAGGGCCTTGCAGGCCTGGGTGCCGGAGTAGTCGAACTCGCAGGCCTGGCTGATGATGATGGGGCCGGAGCCGATGATCAGGATCTTCTTGATGTCGGTGCGTTTAGGCATAAGGTTCTAACAGCTATGAGAACTCTGGAAAAGTCATCCATACCGTCATTCCGAGGGAGCGAAGCGACCGAATAATCCCAAAATCCTAGATTCTTCGCTTCGCTCAGAATGACATTTAATGGCAAAGTTGGGGTTTTGCAATAGCCTGTAGTATCGTGTTTTTAAAGGACCTTTAAAAAGTTTTCGGCAGCAAATCTCCCCCTCCCCTGGTGGGAGGGGGGTGGGGGAAGGGGGATAAGCCACCGAGGTCCCAAGGAATTATCGCCCCCACCCCGACCCTCCCCCCTCAAAGGGGAGGGAGAAAGGCATGAAAAAGTTATTCCCGAAACGGTACCCTAGATAATGTATGGCTTTTCGAAACAACCGGGGCTTTCCTTCCCGGAGCCTCCGGCCGGCGCCCCTGCAATAAAACCGGCCGGTGCGGAGGCGCTGGGGCCCCTGGGACATGGCGCCAGGACACCATAAAGCGGAGGCGTGCACCCCGGGGCCGGGGCCACGCCCTGCGCCTCCAGAAAGATGCCCATAAACGATATTATTCTATATCTTTTGACAACCCCAAGGCCAGCAGAATTTTCCTGCCCCCGGGAGGAAGGCGCTGGTTCGGGAAAGGGTGCCTGAGCCTCCCTGGCGCCTTAAGGCTCAGCCTTGAATATCCCGGTGCTCTGCCAGATTTATCATTCCCGGCTAAAATTGTTCTGGGGTTATTGACCGCTGCTCCCGCACCGGGGGCGCAACTGTCGGCGGAATGATGGGCTGGGTCATCTGGTCCGGGCTCACCGGCAGTTTGAACTCAGGCAGCCCCTGGGTGCCGCCCACGTACCCGGCCCCGCCAAGAAGGGAGCTGTCCCGCGCCCCGGTTGCCATCATCCGCTGCAGCATTTGCAACATGGCCGGGGTGATGGGTTTGGACAGCTGGGGCTGATAACCCATTAGGACCTGGGTAAATTCCATGGCCTTGAGCAACAGGACCGCGGGAATCCGGAGGTCGCTGGATTTCAGCTCCAAGAAGCCATGGATAAGGTAAACGCTGGTGAAATTGGGCATCAGCAAGGTGTACCAGTCGGTGCCCCTGACCCCGATGACCGCGGTGTGGGTCTCCATGATGAAGTTGGGCTCCTGCGCCTTCAGGAGGCGGGTGACCGCGGTGTGCACCAGGCCCCGGAAGAGGCGCACCACGGCCCGGCGCTGGCCTTGGGCCTCGTCGTAAAAATAGTCCGCCACCGCCACCCGGCTCTCCGGCGCCAGGGTGATGATGGTGTCGTCCACGAACTGCACCTGGGCCCTGGATTTGGACTTGGTGCGGATCACGTCCCCGGGCTCCACCCCGTCCTGGACCTTGGCGGGCAGGGCCGGGAGTTTGCCTTGCTTCAACAGGTTCACCTGCCCCTCCGCCAGGGTGAAGTGGCCCACCACCGCGGCGTTCGCCAGCCCAGGAATTACCATAATCAGAGACAACACGGCTATCAGAGCCAACCGGCGTTTCAGCGTCATTTTCCAGACTCCTTCAGTGAGGTATCCAGTATTTTGTCGCACCAGGGCCAAAGGGGTAGTTGGCCCGCTCTTGGCTTCCGGATTAGAAGCTCCTTAACGTCGCCCGCAGGAACGAGGACATCCTATTATCTACACACTTTTCCACAAGCCACCCGGTAAATCATCCCGGCCTTGTCGTCGGAGATAAAGATGATCCCGTCGGGCCGGATCAAGATGTCCACCGGTCGGCCCAGGGCGCCGGCCGGCGTCAGCCAGCCGGTGATGAAGTCATCCTCACTCATATAATTCCCCTGGGGGTCCAGCTTGTAGCGCACCACCTTGTAACCCGTGGGCACGGTGCGGTTCCAGGAGCCGTGATAAGCCACCAGCAGGCTGTAGCGGTAATCCTTAGGCCACTCCTCCGGGAAAAAGGCCAGCCCCAAGGGGCTGGAGTGGGCCGGAATATCGATATAAGAGGGTATGGTGTCCTTGCAGAACTCCTCTGCGACCCCCCTGGGGTCGAACTGGTCGTCGTGCACCCGCTTGCCGTAGCAGTAAGGCCAACCGTAATGGCCGCCCTCCATGATAATGTTGATTTCATCGGGGGGGAGATTGTCGCCCAGATAATCCCGGCCCATCTCCGTGGCCCAGATGTGTCCGGTGACCGGGTGGACCGCCATGAACACCGAATTGCGCAGGCCCGAAGCAAAGGTCTTCAGGTTCTTGCCGTCCGCATCCACCACCAGAATCTTGGCGTAGCGCCAATCCTTTTCCACGCAGACGTTGCAATTCGAGCCCACCGAAATCAGCAGCCGGTGCTCCTGGGGCGGCGGCATAAAAAGCAGCGTCCGGGTGAAGTGTCGGCCGCCCGGAGGCAGGTCGATGATCTTTCTCTTATTATCGGCTGTCAGGGTTTTTTCATGATAATCGTAGGCGGCCACTTCCCGGGTTTCCGCCACGTAAAGGCGGGGCGGCTGGCCGCCGCCAAAGGCCAGGCCGTGGGGCTCCTCCAGCCCGCTTAACACCGTGACCACTTCATCGGCCACCCCGCGGCCGTTTTTATCCGGCAAGGCCACCACCCGGCCCTGGCGGGTGAGGCTGACCAGCAGGTTGCCGGCGGGGTCCTGGGCCAGGACCCGGGCCCCGGGCACGTTTGTGGCGAAGATGGAAATTTCAAACCCCAGGGGCAGCTTCAGGGGAATGGGGGCGGAATTGGCTGAGCCTGGCGACCCGGCCGGTGCCGCCGGCGATCCCAGGAGCCGGGCGATGTCCTGGGGCGGGCTTTGGACCGCAGGGCCCATGCCCCGCAGCTGGCGCCAGTAAAAGTTACCGGCCCAGATCAGGGTGGCCAGCAGCATTACCAGAAGGATGGTCAGTAAGGGCTTTTTCATCTGCAGCCGTGACGGAATTTTTACGGCCTTTACCCTTGCTCGTCCCGGTCCGCCTCCCAACCCAGGGTTGCGGCGGCCAGGGCTCTTACCGAATTACTTCAAGATCGCTCCACCATTTCCAGGAACTGTTCAAAAAGATAGTTCGCGTCGTGGGGGCCGGGGGAGGCCTCCGGGTGGTACTGCACGGAAAAGGCCCGCAGTTTGGGGTGGCGCAGGCCTTCCAGGGTGCCGTCGTTGAGGTTGAAGTGGGTCAGCTCCACCTCGGGGTCGGGGATGGACTTGAGGTCCACGGCGAAACCGTGGTTCTGGGAGGTGATCTCCACCCGGCCGGAAAGCTTATTTTTCACCGGCTGGTTGGCGCCCCGGTGACCGAACTTGAGTTTGAAGGTGCGGCCCCCCAGGGCCAGGCCCATGAGCTGGTGCCCCAGGCAGATGCCGAACATGGGGACGTCCCCCAGGCACTGGCGCACGTTTTCGATGGCGTAGGTCACCGCGGCGGGGTCGCCGGGGCCGTTGCTCAGCACGATGCCGTCGGGCTTGAGCCTGAGCACCTCCTGGGCCGGGGTGGTGGCCGGCACCACCAGGACTTCCAGGCCCTTTTCTTTCAAGTTCCTGATAATATTAAACTTTACGCCATAATCGTAGAGCACCACCTTCTTGCCGGGGCGCTGCCGCCACAGGGTTTCCAGGTCTTGGGGTGGGGAATCGTCGGCGGGAAATTCCGGCCACCAGTAGGGGGCCCGGCAGGTGACCAGGGGCACCAGGTCTAGGCCGTCCATGCTGGGGAGCTCTCGAGCCCGGCGCACCAGGGACTCGGGGTCCAGGTCCTCGGTGGAGACCAGGCCCCGCATGGCGCCCACTTCCCGCAGGCGCTTGGTGATGGCCCGGGTGTCGAAGCCCTCCACCCCCAGCTTCCCCGAGCCTCTGAGATAATCGGCCAGATTCCCCCGGGCCCGCCAGTTGGAAGGGTAGGGGTGGTACTCCTTGACGATGAACCCCTCCACCTGCACCCCCCGGGACTCCAGGTCTTCGAAATTGACCCCGTAATTGCCCATGAGGGGATAGGTCATGGTGACGATCTGGCCCTTATAGGACGGGTCCGTGAGGATTTCCTGGTAGCCGGTCATGGCGGTGTTGAACACCACTTCGCCGGCGCATTCGCCGGGACCGGTAAAAGACCGGCCCTTGAGGACCAGTCCGTCTTCCAATGCCAACAGTGCCTTCAAAGCGAACCTCGACGCCTTAGATTTCTGTT
>CAVYJK010000013.1:0-9089 GCA_963768765.1 uncultured delta proteobacterium | reverse complement strand
TAGCAATTATCCTTTAACGACCAAAATCATCCACCATTACTATCCGTTAAGTCTGTGATAACTCTGCTGTCGCACGCTTCCGCCTAGCTCGCTCAGAGTAAATCTTGGTGAATACAACCCCTGAGGCTATGATCGCAAACTCTACGCCTCTGTAAAGCCACTCATTGAAATCAGGGTAATAGAGCTTAGCCACATTAACCAGAGTGTTGGCGAGAAAGACAAGTCCCCAGGCAGTTGTGACAATGAAGCAGCTGCGGATGAAATTTGGGTGGTCCCACAGTTCGATCGGAACCTTTTCCCGGGCGTAATCCTCGGTGAAGGGCCGCCCGATGAGCATCGAAAAAGTGTAGCCAAAAAAAGACTACCACTGGCAAAGATTCCCAAGTGATGGATGACCCAAACATTCATGAGCCAGACCACCGAAACCATGGCGAACGAAAAGAACACAACTCCTGTCCAAAGGATAACGCCCCGATGGAGTCTGGTGATTCCCATTACAACTATCATCACTGCAGCCGCACATATTCCTATCCGGAGCCGCAGCGGGGAATGGCCCGCTGCAATAATCCAGAAAACAATCCAAGGGGAGAAGACGAAAAGTAGTTTGATGGCACTCATGTTCTGATGTCCTTCGTTTTGAGGTGGATCAAAAATACCCGGCGATTTTTAGCAGCCCGATTGTCTTTTTGAAGGCAAGATAATACAAATTCCCCTCAATATGCATCTTTTTTGCAGATTTTAAACATATCACCCCCTTGGTTCAGAAATTTGCGGGGCGGCCACTTATGAACTACAGACCGCTACCGCCCGATAATAGTGTGTAAGGTGGAGGGCTAAGGCCACGTGGACATACCACCTCCGGCTGTCCTAAGAAATTTTAGCATCAAATGGTTGGATAATTAGGCAACTAACTTGCCAAAATCGAAACTTTCCAAAAATTGCGAAAAAATGAAAATATGTTCCACATATAAAATGCTATTCCCTAAGCTCCCAGAACTTCAGCCATATTGGGAACGCGGCAATACTCGCATTGACTCCCCTCCCCGGCTCACATAAAATTAGGCATGCGACGTGGTTGGACCCTGGCGTTCCTGCTGCTGGCCGCGGCACTTGGGGCGGTTTGGCCTGAGGGCCGGGCGGCCGGGGACGCTTCCCGTGGGGCTCCGACCGGGTCCGAGCCTCCCCGGGCGCAAATCCTGGAGGCCTCCCGGGCCCCCCAGGCGGCCAGGATGTTGCAGCAGGTGGCCCTTACCTATGCGCCGGGCATGTCCGCCCTGGACCGGGAGCGCGACTTCCTCCAGAAAGCCGCCCTGGCCAGGCGCCTTCTCGAGGTGAACCGGTTGGTGGAACTGCGCCGCCAGTCCCTGGCCCTGCTGCCTGAGGGAAAGGAAGTCTCCTGGGAAGACCTGCGGCGCCGCCGCTTTCCCCGGGGCGACCAGGTGGGGGTGACGCTGAGCGTCCCGGTGTGGGTGCCGGCCCGGGCCCAAAAGGTCCCCACCTACTGCGGCTTCGAAAAAAAATGGCAGACCGTGGCCCTGACCACCCCCCGGCCCTCGGGCTTTGTGTGGCACGTCCGCACCATGGCGGAAATCAACGATAGGGCCCGCTACCGGCCGGAGTGGATTCAGTTCGAAGTCAACAGCAAATTCGCCCCCCTGGCGGCCCTGCTGCTGGAATATGTTTTCCGGGAAGGCTATTATGACGTCTCCCGGCGGGTGCCCCTCCTGGTGGTGCGAGGCGGGGAGGACACCTTCGCGGTGCGGGCCGACTCCGGCCCCGTGGCGGCGGAGTGCCTCAGTTTCCCCGATGATAACGGCGACTCCCTGTCGGCCACCGTGGCCGTGTGCCGCTTTAACGACCTCTCGGAGATCTACCACGGCCACCACAGCAAGACCTCCAACCACCGCCTGGGGCTGGCCCTGGACCTGAACGACTATAACTTTAAGGGCGTGGTGGACGGCCCTCCCAACCCCATCAGCCGGGCCGCCCGCCAGTACAACCGGGACGCCATGCACAAACTCGACGCCCGCCAGATGCCGGCCTGGGTCTACCGGGCCGCCAAGTGGCTGGGTATGCGCCTGCCCCAGGAATGGATCTACTTCGGCTATAACACCGATTGGGAGCATGTGGACGTGGGGACGAAGTGAGGGTTCCGGGTATCAGGTTTTAGGTTCTTGAGTCTTAGGGCTTGGGGTTTAGGGTTTAGGTTCCGGGTTCTGGGGTTTGGGGTTGGGAATAAAGAATTTAATGGTGGGGCGGGCGTCCCCACCCGCCATCCTTAAAAATAATTGGTAGCCACAGGCTTTAGCCTGCCCTTGCACAGGCGGGACGCCTGTGCCACCAGGGTTTTGATGTAGGGCGGGTACTGGCTGTCTTTATTGAAAAAATAATATTTTAATTTTACGAAATTTTACTGGTTCCCAAGCTCCTGCTTGGGAACCCCTGTGGGCGCAAAGCTCCGCTTTGCAGGATTACAGTTGATTAATTAATTGGGGTGCCCAAGCTGAGCTTGGGCTAAGATTTTCGTTCCCAAGCAGGAGCTTGGGAACGAGGGTTAATGTAGGGTGGGCATGGCCCACCATCTGGACCAATTTATCCTTAATTTGGTGGGCAGTGCCCACCCTACAAAAATTCATCGCCCATTATGTTGCAGGACTTCATCCAATCCCTGAAAGATGCCGCCGAGTACCGCGACATCCTCAGCCATTACCACTACCTGCCTGAAAAGGCGGCGGAGTATGCACCCGGGGAGGCGGGCCTGTCGCCGCCGGTGGTCGCGGCCCTGAAACGCCTGGGCATTCCCCGCCTCTACCGCCATCAGGCCCAGGCCCTGGACGCCATCCGGGCGGGCCGGCACCTCTTGGTGGCCACCCCCACGGCCAGCGGCAAGACCCTCATTTATAACCTCCCGGTGTTGGAATCTCTCTTACAAGACCCCCGGGGCCACGCCCTCTATCTCTTTCCCCTGAAGGCCCTGGAGCAGGACCAGCTCAAGACCCTCAAGGAGTTGGACGCGGCGCTCCCCTCCCCCACGCTCACCGCCGCCATCTACGACGGCGACACCCCGCCGGCCCAGCGCCAGGCCCTTAAGGCCCGGCCGCCCCACGTGCTCATCAGCAACCCCGACATGCTGCATATGGGGCTGCTCCCGTATCACGCCTCCTGGTCCTCGTTTTTCGGCCACCTCAAGTTCGTGGTCATCGACGAAGTGCACACTTACCGGGGCATCATGGGGAGCCACATGGCCCAGGTGCTGCGTAGGCTGCGGCGCCTCTGCGCCCATTACGGCTCCAGTCCCCAGTTTCTGTTCTCGTCGGCCACCATCGCCCAGCCCGATTCTTTCATCAAGCAGTTAACCGGACTTGAGGTGGAAACCATTGCGGAGAGCGGCGCCCCCCAGTCCGGGCGGCATTTTCTGTTTCTCAACCCGCCGGCCGGCGCCCCGGCCACCGCGGCCAAGATCTTCGCCCGGGCCATCCGTGAGGGTTTGAGCGCCATCTGCTTCACCCAGGCCCGCAAGCTTACGGAGCTGATCCACCTGTGGTCCCAGCGTCTGGCCCCGGAGCTCCGCCGCTATATCAGTTCGTATCGGGCCGGGTTTTTGCCGGAAGAACGCCGGGAGATCGAACGCGCTCTGGCCAGCGGCAAGATGCGCGGGGTGATCTCCACCAGCGCCCTGGAGATGGGCATCGACATCGGCGGCCTGGACGTCTGCATCCTGGTGGGCTACCCCGGCACCATGGTCACCACCTGGCAGCGGGCCGGCCGGGTGGGGCGGTCCGGCCGGGACTCCCTCATCGTCCTGGTGGCCCAGGCCGACGCCCTGGACCAGTACTTCATCAAGTACCCGGAGCAATTTTTCGGGCGGCCCCTGGAGACCGCGGTGGTGGACCCGGACAACCCTTTCGTGGTGAAGGCGCATCTGCCCTGCGCCGCCCAGGAGTTGCCTCTCAGCGTCGCCGGCGAGAAGTTTTTCGACCTTAAGGTCCATGAGCCGGTGCTTGCGGAGCTGGCCCGGGAGCGCCATCTGTTGCACTCCGCCGCGGGGGACGCCTGGTTTGCCCGGGCCCGCTTCCCCCAGAAAGAGGTGAATATCCGGGGCATCGGCGAGAGCTTCCCCATTTTCCAGGTGGGGAAAAAGCGCCCCCTGGGCTCCATCGACGGCCACCGGGCCCTGAGAGAGTGCCACCCCGGCGCGGTCTACCTGCACAAGGCCCAGACCTGGGTGGTGGAGAGCCTGGATCTGGCCCGGCGCAACGTCTGGGTCAACCCCATGGAGCCCAACTACTTCACCCGCATCCAGACGGACAAGGAAACGGAGATCCTGGAGGTGCTGGAGTCCCGGCAAGTGGCCTCCTTCAAGGCTTGCATGGGGCGCCTCAAGGTCACCGAACACATCCTGTCCTACGAAAAGCGGCGCTTGCCGGGGCAGGAGCTCTTGGGCCAGGTGCCGTTAGAGCTGCCGCCCCAGATCTTTGAGACCGTGGGCATGTGGCTGGAGATCCCCGACGCGGTGAAGAACGCGGTGTACGCGGCAGGCGGCCACTTCATGGGGGGCATCCACGCCCTGGAGCACGTGCTCATCAGCATGTTTCCCCTGTTTGCCCTGGCGGACCGCTACGATATCGGGGGCATCTCCCACCCGGCCCACCCCCAGGTGGGGAAGGCGGCCATCTTCATCTACGACGGCTATCCCGGCGGGGTGGGGCTGTCGGCCCGGGCTTACGAGATCCTGGAAGACCTGTTGAAGCGCTCCCAGGAACTGACCTCCGCCTGCCCCTGCGAGGATGGCTGCCCCTCCTGCATCCATTCGCCCAAGTGCGGCTCCGGCAACAAACCCCTGGACAAGGAAGCGGCGTTGAAAATCGCCGGCCTGCTGCTGGGGTTAGAAGAGGAGCCAACCCCGGAGGCCCTGGTTATTGAGGAGCCGGCCCCCCCTCCCCTGCCGGACCCCCAGCCCGGGGCCGTCCCCTGGTTTAGCCGCCGCAAGTTGGGCTTTCTGGACCTGGAGACCTGCTGTTCCGCCGCGGACGTGGGCGGCTGGGGCCAGTGCCATCTCATGGGAGTCTCCCTGGCGGTGCTTCATGAAACCCACACGGGGGTCGCCACCACTTACCGCGAACACGACCTGGAGCGCCTCGGACAGCGGTTGAAGAAATTGGACCTGGTGGTAGGCTTCAACATCAAGCGCTTCGACTACCGGGTGCTGCAGCCCTACACCAAGGTCAGACTGGCAGACCTTCCCACCCTGGACATCCTGGAGGAGGTTTACACCACCCTGGGCACCCGGCTTTCCCTCAACCACCTGGCGGAAAAGACCCTGGGGGAGCAAAAGAGCGGCGACGGCCTGATGGCCCTGGAACTCTTTGCCGCGGGCAAATGGGAGGAGTTGGATTCCTACTGCCGCCAGGACGTCGCCCTCACCCATCGCCTCTTCGAGTACGGGGCCCAGCACGGCCACCTCATCTACCAGCACCGCCAGGGGGCCCTGGTGCGCCTCCCCGTGGACTGGCGGGAGGAGCGGTTCTTTTCTTAAAAGCCCTTTTCAGGGAGGGGGCTAGGGGCCGACGGCCCCTACCCCCTCCCTGAAACCTACCTCCAACCCCCATATAGTGGCTTGGGAGGGGAGTTTGAGGGGAGAGCGGGGGAATCCCTTATAAAAAATTCCCCCGGCCCTACCCTCATACGAGTTTTTCATAGGTCTTAATATAAGCTTAACCTTTTGGGGGAGTTTAGGTCTCTTTGTCGAAAACTGAAAACCGAAAACCGAAAACCATCATTTTCTTTTGCCCTTTGGGTCCGGTTGATTTATCATGCGGAAAAAATTTAATCTGAGAAAGGGGACGCGATGAGTCGTTCAAGCAAGGTATTGGCCCTGGGATGCTGTGTGGCGCTAATCTTGGTCTTTTGTGCCGCCGCCTTGGGAGCGGAAGCGGAGCCCCAGGTGGGCCAGGTGCTGGGCAGTGTAAAATTTAAGGCACCCATGTCGCCTGAAGACGCCAAATATCTGGGTCTGGCGAAACCGGAAGCTTTTACCATCAAGGACGTAAAGGCACCTTTTGTCCTGGTGGAGCAGTTCAACACCAGCTGCCCCCACTGCATGCATCAGGCTCCGTTCCTGAACAGCGTCTACAACCTGGTGCAGCAGGATGCCAAGCTCAAAGATAAGGTTAAATTCATGGCGGTGGGCCAAGGGAATGACGAAATGGCCATGAAGATGTGGAAGGCCGTCCAAAAGGCTCCCTTTCCGCTGATTCAGGATCCCGACAGCAGCCTCGGCAAGGCCTTGAACTTCAGCCCTTATCCGGTGACCTTTATTGTGGACAAGGCTGGCAAGATCCTCTGGGTGCACATCGGCGCTTTTGACAACGCCGAGGAGATTGTTAAAGAAATCCAGAAGGTCGTGAAATAATCAGAGAGTCCGGGACAGGCCTTCCAGCTCCCCTTTGGGGCCTGTCCCTTTCCCCCCGTTTGACACCCGCCGGGTCCGTTCCTAACTATCCCATCCGGGTGAAGTTCTCGGACGGCAGCCAATTGCTGCTGCAGCTGTACCGCTACCGGACGGCGAGGCACCCGGCGCCTTTACGGTGAGGAGGGAGCGGGGGTGCTGGGGCGATTAGTTCGCTTAACCAAAGGTTTCTAAAGATGGATTTGAATGCGATTCTGGTGGCCACCGATTTTTCCGACTGCGCCGGCGCCGCCTTCCGGTTGGCCGCAAATCTGGGGCGGCGCTTCGGGGCCAAACTCATCTTGCTGCACGTCATCCATCAGAGAACGGTGGAGCGCCTGGCGGAATACCTGAAGGTGGTGCCGGAGACCCTGCTGCCGGAACTGCGGGAGCGGGCCCAGCAGCAGCTGAGTGATTTTCTAAGCCGCTGGGGGACTGACGGCCTGGAAGTGGAGTCCATGGTGGCGGTGGGTCTGCCTTTTCAGGAGATCGCCGGGATTGCCCGGGACCTGGCGGTGGACCTGGTGGCCATTGGGGGCTATGGCCGCAGCGGCCGGGGCCCCCTCGAGGAGGTCTTCTTCGGCTCCACCGCCGAGAAGGTGGTGCGCCTGCTGCCCTGCCCGGTGCTGTGCGTGCCTTGGAGTGAGGTAGAAAAGTGAGTTGAGGGGAGGACCGGGGGACATTTTTCGTAAGTGTCCCCCGCCCTCCCCTCAAACTCCCCTCCCAGCCCCCTAAAATGGAGCCGGGGAAGGCGTGCTTCGCCCGACTTCCCCGGCTCAAGATTTTTCCCATATGGGTTTGGGGGTGGGGGTTTGGGGGAGTTTTTCTTAAGCGTAAGGGCTTCCGCTCTTAGCGCCCTCCCCCAATATTTTCACACCGGGAAATCCACCTTGATCTTGAAGATCTCCTGGGCCGGCAGGCTCAGGACCTCCACCCCCGAGGCCCGGGAGATCTCCTGTAGAATCCGCTCCAGGCGCTCCGCCGATTCGGCGATAAGGGTGAACCAGACGTTGTAGCGGTGGCGCCTGAGATAATTGTGGGTCACCCCGGGATAGCGGTTCACCACTTCCACGAACTGCTCCAGCTTCGCTTCCGGCACCATGGCGGCGCACAGGGTGCTGGTGTAGCCCAGCTTCCGGGAAGTGAAGTTGGCCCCGAGGCGGCGGATGATGCCGGCCCGGGCCATGGCTCGGACCCGGCGGATGACCTCGCCTTCCGGGGCTCCTACCCTTCGGCCCACTTCTTCATAGGGCCGGGAGACAATGGGAAGATGGGACTGGATCTCGTTTAAGATGGCCCGGTCCAGGTCGTCCAGGGATTCGGTTTCCGTTTTTCGGTTTCCGGTTTTCGGCATGGTTGCGGAAAAATCAAGCCTGTCGGCTCACAGGATCAAAATAAAAGAAACAGGCTCTGAGGCGTGGTTTTTTTAAGCTCCCGTCTCGTACGGGCAGATGGGGTCTTCAGCCAGGACGTCGCCGGTCAGGGCATAGGCCCGGGCCCGGCAGCCGCCGCAGACCTTGCGGTACCGGCAGGAGTGGCACTTGCCCCGGTAGTCGTCCACCCTTCTAAGCTGCCGGAAAAGTTCGGAATCGGCCCAGATCTCCGGAAAGGGGGTCTGCCGGAGGTTGCCCGCCAGGAGTTCCAGGTAGCCGCAGGGCTGCACCTCCCCCTTATAAGACACGAAGGCGAAGCCCTGGCCCCCCAGGCAGCCCTTGGTCATGGCCTCCATACCGTGGGTGGCCGCGGTGATCTTTTCGCCCCGGGCGAGGGCGTCTTGGCGCCACAACCGGTAGTACTGGGGGGCGCAGGTGGGCTTGAGGAAGAGGCGGCCTTCTTTCTGGCGCTCCAAGAGCCAGCGCAGGGTCTCCTCGTATTCCTCGGGGCGCACCAGCTGGTCCCGCATCGCTTCGCCCCGCCCCGTGGGCACCAGCACGAAGACGTGGTGGGCCGCGGCCCCCAGGTTAATGGCCAGCTCGTAGATGGCCGGCAGCTCCGCCCGGTTGGCCCGGGTGACGGTGGTGTTGATCTGGAAAGGCAGCCCCGCCTCCCGGCAGGCGGCGATGCCGGATAGCGCCCCCTCATAGGCCCCGGGCACGGCCCGGAGGGCGTCGTGGCTGGCCGCGGTGGCCCCGTCGATGGAGATGCTCACCCGTTGGATGCCCACGTCTTTCAGGCGAGCGGCGATGGCCGGCGTCAACAAGGTGCCGTTCACCGCCATGACCATGCGGTGGCCGCGCCGGGTGCCGTAGGCCGCCAGCTCAAAGATGTCGTCCCGCAGCAATGGCTCCCCGCCCGTCAGGATCACCACCACCTGGCCCATTTGAGCCAGGTCGTCCAGGAGAGCAATGCCCTCGTCGGTGGTCAGCTCCCCGGGGTACGGCCCGGAGCCCGCCGCCGCCCGGCAGTGGAGACACGCCAGGTTGCAGCGGCGGGTGGTCTCCCAGGCCAGGAGGCGCAAGGGAGGGATTTTGTCAGATTTATTGCCAGTCATATAATTTACATAATCTTTTCTCATGGTGACATAGGCTGAAAGCCTGTTCTACTTAAGGGATTGGGGGTGGGGGTTTGGGGGAGGGGGAAAGGGCTTTTGCCCTTTGCCCTCTCCCCCAAATTCATATCATTTCCCCAACAGCGCCGCGGC
>CAVYJK010000012.1:0-82654 GCA_963768765.1 uncultured delta proteobacterium | reverse complement strand
TAAATCGAAATAAATGATATTTGATATGGTTATCGTAGTTGTATCTCAGATCCGTCCGCCACTTTAAATTTTTCCTCAATGTCAGATTTTATCTGATCTCGATTTGGTAATTGTCTGCTCAAATCTTGGTCATGACACCCAAATCAATCCTCCCCCTCTACTTCCGGCCCCGGGTTATCGGCTGGAGCCGGGGCTTTGGTCCCGGCTTTAGGGATAATCTTATCTTTAGGGGGTTGGGGGGAGTTTTTTGCAAGGGCAGGGGTCCTCTCCCCCTGGACCTCTCCCCCAAGCAACCCCGCAATCAACTGCGCCTGGCGGCGGGCGGCGCCCCGGTGGGGGATCAGGGCGGCTTGGGCCCGCCGGCCCAAATCGCGGCGGGTTTCGGGGTGGTCCAGCAGGTTTCTGGCCGCGGCGGCCAGGGAGGTGGCGTCCTTAACCAGGATGCCGGCCCCGGCTTCTTCCAGGATTTTTTGAGCCCAGCGGAAGTTGTGGAGGTGGGGCCCGTAAAGGGGCGCCCGGCCCTGGGCCGCGGGCTCCAGGATATTCTGGCCGCCGTGGGGCACCAGGCTGCCGCCCACGAAGGCAATGTCAGCCGCGCCGTAGAGGCTGAGGAGATCGCCGATGGTGTCCACCAGCACCACGGGGGCGCGCCGGGTTTCGGAGCCGGATTTTAACCGGGTCCATAACTGGTAGGGCAGGGCCCGCCGGGTCAGGAGACGCCCCAACTCCGGGGCCCGCTCCGGGTGCCGGGGCGCCAGGATGAGCAGGAGAGCAGGGTAGGGGGCCCGAAGCTCTTCATACGCCGCCAGCACCGCTTCTTCCTCCCCCGGGTGGGTGGAGGCGGCTAGCAAGACCGGGGCTTTCCGGTCCTCGGAACCGCCCTGCAAGATCTCCCGGAACTCCTCTGTCTGCGGCTTATCCTGGGCCTGGAAGAGACGGTCGTACTTCAGGTTGCCGGTGAGGTGCAAGCGGTCAGCAGGGATTCCCAACTGCCGGAGCCGTTCGTAATCCCCGGGGGAGCCGGCGGCTACCAGGTCTATTAGTTTAAGTATATCAATTATATATCTCTGATATTTAAGAAACCTTCTGAAGGATTGGTCCGACAACCGGGCGTTGACCATGGCCAGGCGCACGCCGCGGCGGTGGGCCTGGTAGAGGAAGTTGGGCCAGATTTCCGACTCCAGGGCCACGAAGACCTGCGGCCGCAGGTGGTCAAGGTATCGGCTCACCGCCCAGGGCAAGTCCAGGGGGAAATAACAGACGTAAGCGCCCAGGGGAAGGAAATTTTGGCGCGCCACCGCCTGGCCCGTCTCGGTGCCGGTGGTGATAATGAGGCCGGCCCGGGGCAGCAGGGCTTTGAGTTCCTGCACCAGCGGCGTTGCGGCCAGAATTTCTCCCACCGAAACGCCGTGCAGCCAGAGGCGGGGCGACCCGGCCGGGGGGGCGCCCTCGGGGAGCCGCAAGCCCAGCCGGGGCAAGAAACTTTCGCCCCGGCCCCGGGATTTCAGGTGCCAGTAAAAATATGGCCAGCCCACCAGGCCGGCCATGGCGCTAACCAGTTGATAACCTAATATTATTGATCTTTTCTGGATCAAAATCTAACAGTTCTTCTTAGATTTATGGAGCCAGTCCGGGCGCACCTTGAGGTAATCGGCCAGGATCCGGGCGTGATCAAAGGCTAAGGTCTCAGGCAAATCTTCGGGGGCAAAAATCCTCAAGCTGCGGGCATCGTCCGCGGCCCGAGGCGTGCCGCGGGCGCACCCCACAAACACCGTGCTGATATTGTGCTGCCTGGGGTCCCGCCGGGGATCGGAGTAAGTGTGCAATTGCCCCAGCAGGGTCACTGTCAGGCCCGTTTCTTCCCGGGCCTCACGGCGGGCGGCGTCCTCCAGGGACTCACCGTAATCCACAAACCCGCCGGGTAAGGCCCAGCCCAAGGGCGGCTGGGCGCGCCGGATCAATACCAGTCCCTGGTCTTCGTACTCAATAATGATGTCCACCGTAGGGACCGGGTTGCGGTGCCTCAGGGTCACATACCCGCACCGGGGGCATTTTTCTTCCACCATCATGTCTTAGTTTACATAATATATATTATCAGACGTTATTCCCCGGACTACCTAAACTCCCGCTGGTAAAATCTTTTTAAATCCTGGTAGTTAATCGAAACGATCTGCCACAGGCCGCGCTTGGGGTCCCGGCGCATCTGAAAACGCAAAGGTTCTTTGGTCTTGGGGTCCGTGAGCGTCACCTGGGCCTCGTCCCCCCGGGTGTCGATCTTGGCCACCGTCACCGCGGCGGCGATGGCCAGAATTTGCGAGTTGTCCAGATTGAGCAGGTACTTCTCCACAGCCCCGCGAATCTGGGACTCGAAGGTGTCGAACAATTTAGGCAGCAAAAACCGGGTAAATTTGCGGCCCAGGCGCTGGGTCATCCGGGTCCATTCGTCGGCGTTGGGGTCTTGGGGGGCGTTCAGGTCCTTGCTGGAGGCCTCCAGGAAATTATTGAAAATCCCCTTTATATCCAAGTACTTAAAAAACTTATCCATGTTCCTGGACTCCAGGGCCAGGGCCATCTGCTGCAGGGCATAACGGGGGGATTGGTGCCAGCGCCAGTAGAGGCCGCCGGCCAGGGCGGCGCCCAGGACCAGGACGGCCAGGGCGAGAATTAAGGTCTTGCGACGCATAGAAGTTCCTTCTAGATTGGTTTTGCAACGGATATGAGATAGGTATACTATAATCTCGAAATTGAATCGAGCCTATGAACCCGGAAAAATTGCTTTCTCGCCATTCCCTGGGCAACGGCCTCACCCTGGAATTTTGGGACCACTCCCGGCCGGTGGCGGGCGACCGCTGGTACGTGGCCCTGGAGTCCCGCATAACGATTCCCGTCAAGGTGGGCAACCTGCCGCCGGATTTGCGCTCCCAGGCGAGCGAAGTGAGGGCCGCCTTGGGCCCGGAGTTCGTCTTTTCTCAAAAGGATGAGCGCAACTTCATCGCCGCCCAGGAGGTCCCCGAGATTCTCCAAGAGATGGAGGCCCGGGCCCTGGACCTGGCCGCCAATTATTTCGGGCATCCTGACTTCGCCAGGCGCTTGCTTCGCAAGAAATACGCCGACCATCTGGAAAAGCGGCGCCGGTATACCTCTTGAGGGACGGGCCTGAGGGGGATTTTCTGTGTAAAATCAATTATATCAGTCCCCTACCCTGCCTCGCCAATCTCAGGGATCAGGCATATCGTCTATGAATGGGAGCCGATTTTTTTCTAATTTTCTTGGTGGGGCTTGCCCACCATACGTTTTTATAAAGGGCCGACGTCGCCGCGCCGGCATGCCATCTCATGGAAGAAACCAGAGTTAAAGAACTGCCGCCGGTACTTCTCACTGCCAAGGGCGTCCGGTGGCAGCGCTCCGGGCACCCCTGGATCTACCGGGACGACCTGGCCCCTGGACCGGAGCCGGCCCCCGGGGACCTGGTGGCGGTTTGGGGCCCCGGGGAGCGCTTCCTGGGCCAGGCCTTTTACAGCGCCGCCTCCCGCATCGCCCTGCGGTTCGTCACCTATGGCTCCGAGACCGTGGATGGGCGCCTTTGGGAGGCGCGGCTGCAGCGCGCCCTGGAATACCGCCGGCGGGTGGTGCGGCACAGCGACGCCTACCGCCTCATCTTCGGTGAGGCCGACGGCTTTCCGGGGCTGGTGGCGGACTGGTACGCCGGCCACCTGGCCCTGCAGGCCCACCATCCGGCCATGGAACGCCTGCTCCCGGCAATCATCGAGATTCTCCTCAGGACCCTGTCCCCGGCCTCCATCACCCTGCGCCACGACGCCGAGGTGCGCCTGCAGGAGGCCCTGCCTCTGGAGGTCAAGACGGTCTGGGGGGAGCTGCCCGACACCGTCCAGGTTCAGGAAAACGGGGTGCGCCTCCTGGTGGATATCAGGCGGGGACAGAAAACCGGGCTCTTTCTGGACCAGCGGGAGAACCGGGCCGCCGCGGCTCCCTTTTCCCGGGGTGAAGTTCTGGACGCCTTTGCCTACCAGGGCGCCTTTGCCATGCACCTGGCCCCGGGGGCCCGGCGGGTCACCCTGGTGGAGTCCTCCGACGCGGCCCTGGCCCGGGCCCGGGAGAACGCCGCCTTGAACGGCCTTAACAACCTGGAAATGGTGCGGGAAAACGTCTTTGCTTATCTAAAGTCTGCGGTGGGCGCAGGCGCCCGCTATGACCTCATTGTCCTGGACCCCCCGGCCTTCGCCCGGAGCCGCCGGGACCGGCCCGGCGCCTACCGGGGCTACAAGGAGATCAACCGCCGGGCCTTTCAGCTCCTGAACCCCGGCGGCACCCTGGTGACCTGCTCCTGCTCCTACAACTTGAGCGAGCCGGAGTTTCTGGAGATCGTGCGGGAGGCCGCGGCGGACGCCGGGCGCCAGGCCCGCCTGGTGGAGCGCCGGGGCGCGGCCCGGGACCACCCTGCCCTGCTGTCGCTCCCCGAAAGCCTCTACCTGAAGTGTTTCATCTTGGAGGTTTATTAAAGGCGGGCGCATTTCTGGTTCCCAGGCTCCTGCTGGGGAACCGGCTTGCCTGCGAAGCTCCGCTTTGCTTAAAATTCCATTCATTGTAAAAGGATAGGCTTTAGGCACCTTAATTGTCCAAGCAGAGCTTGGAACCCAAGTTCGTCCCCAAGCAGGAGCTTGGGGACCAGATTAAATGGATTTAGTTGGTTACTTGCCATGGTAGGGGTGGTTCGCGCCCCGCCCTTGGCAGGTATGGCATAATTGGGATGGTTATGGCATAAATGCCGCTATATCTGTAAAGACTGCCGCCCATGATCTCCACTTTGTCCCACTGCTTGCAAGAAGTTGCCAGGGAAGTCCCCGGGAAAGTGGCCATCCTCTCCCGGGAAGATGACGCCGTCCGCCAATTCACTTACGCCCAGGTTTACGAAGCCTGCCTCAGAGTGGCCCACTGGCTCTGCCGGGCCGGCGTCCGCCCGGGCGACCGGGCGGCCATCCTCCTGGAGAACCGCCCTCAGTGGTGCTTCAGTTATTTCGGCATCCTCCTGGCCGGGGCCGTGGCGGTGCCCCTGGACTTTCAGTACCGGGCCGAGCAGATTCGCCACATCCTGGACCAGACCCGGGCCCGGGTCATCTTTGCCTCGGACAAAGCCCGTCTCCAGGATCTGCAGGGCTTGGCGTCCCTGGAAAAAATCGTGGTGGTGGGGGAGATTGACCCGTCCCTGGCCAAGGCCGCGGCCTTCTCCGAGATTCTGGCCTCCGCCGCCCCGGACTGCCCTCTGCCTACGTCGGCCCCCGAAGACCTGGCCTCCATCATTTACACTTCGGGCACCACCGCACTCCCCAAGGGGGTGATGCTGAGCCACCGGAATTTTTACGCCAACTTTCTCGGCATCTTAAAACTGGGAGCGGTGACCCCCGACGACAATTTCCTCTCCCTGCTGCCCCTGCATCACTCCCTGCCGTTCATGGCCAACCTCATCGTGCCCCTGTTTTCCCGGGCCAGGATTACTTACCTCAACACCCTCAAGGCCGAGGCCATCCTCAGGTGCATCCAGGAGCAGCAGGTGACCATCCTGGTGGTGACGCCCCAGGTGCTGCAGCATTTTTACCAGGGTATCCGGCGCCGCCTGGATGAGCTGCCCCTGGGGTTGGGCTCGCTGCTGGAGGCTGGATTGGACCTGGCCGGCAGGCTGCAGCCGCGCCTGGGAATCAACCTGGCCGGGCCGCTGCTGAGGCGCCTCCACGACGTCCTGGGCCGCCAGTTCCGGTATTTCATCAGCGGCGGCGCCAAGCTGCCGGAAGAGCCTGGCCCGGGACCTCGGCAGGCTGGGCTTTGAAGTACTGGAGGGTTACGGCCTGACGGAGACCGCTCCCGTGGTGAGTATCAACCCGCCGGAGGCCCCCCGGTTGGGCTCCGTGGGCCAGCCCCTGGCCGGGGTGGAGGTGCAGATCCTCAATCCCGACGCCGGCGGGGTGGGCGAGATCTTCATCCGGGGCGACAACGTCATGGCGGGCTATTACCAAAACGAGGCCGCCACCCGGGAGGCCATCCGGGACGGCTGGTTCGGGAGCGGCGACCTGGGCCGCCGGGATGAGGACGGCTACCTTTACGTCACCGGCAGGCTGAAAGACCTCATCGTCCTGAGCTCAGGGAAGAACGTCTCCGCCGAGGAAGTGGCCCAGCACTACCTTAAGTCCCGTAAAATCAAAGAAATCTACGTCATGCCCGACATCCGGGAAGAGAAGCTGGTGGCCGTGGTGGTCCCCGACTTCGACCACTTCCGGGAAACCGGCGAGACGGACGTCTACGGCGAAGTGAAGTGGCAGCTGGAGTTTTTCTCCCAGCAGTTGGAGCCGTATAAACGGGTCCGGGATTTCGTCCTCTATAACAAGGAGTTGCCCAAAACCAGGCTGGGCAAGATCAAGGGCTATGAAGTGGCGGCCCTTTACCGGCAACGGGCGGGAAAACGCTATGAGGCGCGACAGACTGCGCTGGAGGAAGGCGTCTCCGCCCTGGGGGAGCGGGTAATCGGGATTCTGGCGGACAAGACGGGCGCCGACAAGATCTACCTGGACGACCACCTGGAACTTGACCTGGGCCTGGACTCCCTGGCCCTGGTGGAGCTCACCTCCGCCCTGGAGCAGAGGTTGGCCGTGGAGATCAAGGAAGAGGAATTTTCGGAGATCTTCACGGTGGGGGAACTCATCCGCTTCCTGGAAGACAAGGAGCCGGTGGAAAAGGCAGAAGAGGAAGGGCTGGAACGGTCCTGGAGCGATCTCCTGAAGCTGAACCCCTCCCCTGCCCTGCTGCAGAAAATCGGCCTCGACCTCGGGTTCCCGGGCCGCTTGTTTACCCTGTTGCTCTCCCTGATCCTGGGTCTGTGGTTCAAGCTCTTCTTTAAGCTCAGGGTTTCTGGCCGGGAGCGCCTGGGGGAGGCGGGCTACATTCTCTGCCCCAACCATGCGAGCTTCCTGGACGGCTTCCTGATATCCGGCTCCGTCCCTTACGCTTTCCGGGACCACCTGTTTTTCATGGGCTACAGCAACTACTTTGAGATCCCGGTGGTCAAGGACGTCATCAGGCTCATCCGGGTGATCCCGGTGAACTCCGCCCGGCACCTGGTAGAGGCCATGCAGGCCTCGGCCTATGTGCTCCGGCGGGGCGGCATCCTGTGCATCTTTCCCGAAGGGGCCCGCAGCATCAGCGGCAAGCTGCGGGAATTCAAGAAAGGCGTGGCCATCCTGGCCAAAGAGCTGGGCGTCAAGCTCGTCCCGGTTTACATCGGCGGCTCCTTTGAAGCCTGGGGCGCCAACGCCCCCTGCCCCCGGCCCCACCCCATCCGGGTGGTCTTTGGCCGGGAGTTTTCGGCGGCTGAACTGCAAGTGGCGGGACTGCGGGTCAAAAGCGACGCCCGGGATTACGAAGCCATCGTCCTGGGCCTCCGGGAGGAGGTGGCCCGGCTGGAGCGAGATACGAAAGATGGCAATGTTTAGTATATCAAAAACATTTTAACGAGACTCATTACGCTGATATATAGCAGTTATCTATTCCCGTCTCCGGCCATCATTGTCCTTCATGGGCCTTTTGAGCTCCTCGTTCACAGTCCGATACGATTTGCTTATGGGGGCAACAAAAAGCGGCCCAAGGACGCTACGGCAGGCGGGGGTAAAAATTAGGCTTTTTCAGTCCCCAAATCCCTTAAGCTTAAAGAAAACCGGGGAAGTCAGGGCCACAGGCCACGCCTTCCCCGCCCCCGGGAGGGAAGATTGAGGAGAGGACAGGGGAGCACTTAGAAAAACCCGTCGGCCCTGATAAAAGGCGAAACTTACTGGGCCTCCAAATATAGCGCGAAAACAGTGGGAATGGCGCCTGCTCCAGAATCATTAACATAAACTTTAACTTTTTTCCGCTGATCGATCGCATCTAGAGCTACAGCCAGAAACTCTTTAGATCTGGCGAGGGGAACTTGAAACTCTTGGTTTTGAAAAGCGGGGGATTTGGCAGTATCAGTCAAAAAGATGCGCGTCCCATAATTATGGGCCGTGGCGATGGGACCGGCACTTTTAACATCACAGATGTACCAGGCTCCCGCGGCAAATACCTTCATCCCCATCATCGCCACCAGGACCAATGCTACTAACACCAAGCATACTGTTCTCTTAGGTGTCATTTCCGGCCTCTCCTTTCCCTGGGTTAGCATTTTTGAAACGAGATTTTCTGCCTCCATGCTTTTGGAAGTCGCGGGCCTTCCAGCCTTGGCCCCTTACGTCCACCTGCCCCGCTGTTAATCATCTAGAAGTAAGAGCATTTTAGAAGTCTTAGTGGGAGGAATGGTGAAGCTGTCCACCAAGCTATAATTCCCGTTGCTTCCCCCGTAAGAACTTACACTCACCTGACTATCGATAACATCAATGACGGAATAATAATAAGAGCCGGAGTAAATATTCCAGGACACCGCATCTTTCACTATCGGGTCGGTATTTGGCGGAGCGCCCGCGTCGCCGCAGACCAATTGGACCACATTGTTCTGGGCGTTGGGATTAATCGTGCCGTCAATAGTCCTGCGGGAATAGAGATGTTCATGACCGGCGCCGTAGATAGTAAATTTGTTGCTGTCTAGAAGGCTCCAAAGGTTGAGATAGCTGCTATCCACACTATTACTGGTCATTTTATAAGTAGGCACGTGGACAAAGAGAAATTTATAGGTGGCGTTCGTCTGGGCAATCTGTTGAGACAGCCAGGCATATTGGGTTGCATCGATGGTACCCGTTTCGTTATCCGGCATCGACGGCGTGGAATTATTCATATAATAAGGATAGAGCACGGCAAAGAAGCAGGAACCGCCAGGCGAGGTAAGGGAATAGACCAGGCTCTGATAGCCGGCCGGCCCATTGGACGGCATGTCGTTAAATACCTGCTGATATCTTAGTTGGTTGGCGCGATACATGGTGGTATCGTAGTCAGCCTCTTGGTAAAGCTCATGATTCCCAGCCATATAATAAACCGTAATGCCGGCTGCACCCAGGGATTGCATGTTATTTCTGAAGGTTTGGAAATTATCGGTCCCATCACTGTTGATTCCCCATCTGGCCATGTCTCCGCCGAAGAACACACAGGAAGGTTTAGGGGATAAAGCCAAAATCTGTGAATTGAGGTCTTTCAAGGCACTTGTATTTATCGTGCCGTTCCGGCTATCACCCATGAAAACGAAGCGAAGCGTTTCACAAGCCGCTGAGCCGGTCTGAATAAATGCTAAGACCAATAGCGCCGCAGCAATAAGGACCCAAAACGAAAAGCCTCTAGCCTGGCTATTGGCTTTCATTTTATTTTTCCTCCTTTGCCGAGAGTTGCAATTTACCTTTTCGCGTCACCTGGTGGCGGCAGCAATGTTGATGCTAAGAATAAATTCGAGAGAAAGATTGCGGGAAGCACTGGTCCCTGCCTCATCCCCCACCCCTTAAGCCGAGATTATGCGCCAGTCTAGTTGCCTATGTCCCAAATTTGCTAATTGAAACCTCTTTCCCCGACCTTAAACCCCAAAACGAGCCTTTTCTCGAAGGCAACCCTTCTCGGGGAGGCAGGATATCACGATATTTGTTAAGGTATCAAGTTCTTTCCAGATTCCAGGCATACCAGACCATCGGTGACCAAGTATTATTGATAGGCAGCCGAAGAACCCTAACCAGTACTGACCAGTCATGGTGAATTAGTGCAAAAGCGCAGGCCACGTCACATACCACAAGGGGATAGTTGGCAAGCTATTGATGTAAAAAGAGGAATAACTGGATAGCATATAGCTAGCCAAATTCGATACTTATCTCCAAACCGGGGGAAATTGCAAATATGATCTGCATAACGAAACCCATGACTCTTTTAATATCCTGTAATATCCTGAAAGAGAAGAGCACGTCTGAAGAGTGTCCTTATGGGGACTGTTGGATATCTTTGGGGAATGCTAATTCTTGTTGGGCCGCTGGCGCGATGCTCCAGAGGCTCCCCGATACGTCCGGGTGATTCATGGATTTGCTACTGACCAGGGGTCTTGAATATAAAGGGTTTGTTCCGGGCCCACATATAAGACAGCGCCCAGAAACAAGTCATAGTCATAAGTCGCCCATTTGGAGACGGTGTCGCCTTTCCGAACCCTGACAGACCAGAAGTATTCGGAATCTGGTTTCAGCGGCTCTTCCAGGCGGTGCTCCGTGCCGGTAAGGCCCTTGCGGTAGTACACCTCCCGGCCCAAGGCCTTTTTAGTCCCTTGCAAGGCAGAGGAAGTCTTGATGACTTCGTAAATAACTAGATCATAGGTAACGTTTCCGCTGTCCACAGGCTGCCACTTTAGAGTGGGCTGCAAGCTATCCACCCCCGTGGGAAAATTCGGGTTCCCCACCTTGGGATAAATGGGAATTATAACATGGGGCGTGGCGCAGCCGACCACCCCCATCAGGGTCAAAGCCAGTATCAACCTCCAGCGCTTCATCACCGTCCTCCTAAGGCCATCAGGCTCTTAGCCACATCCTCTTTTTTCATCTCCGGAAATTTCTCATTTAGCTTGGCACTCCCCCCGGAGTCATAGTCATCAAAGACCTTGATTCTATAGCGGCCACCTTTTAAGAAAGTTATGGTCAAAGTGCCGATGTAGACGGCTGGCTTGCCTTGGGGTACCGTAAACCGAGCAAAGGCCTGCCCGCTGCTGGTCCTGGTGCCCTCCCGCCACTGAAATGAGGGAATCTCATAGCTTCCCGGGGGCAAGTACCAGAAGAAGGTGCCGTCCCCGCTTACCTGATGGTCCCAGACCTTTCCCCCTCTTTGGGGACGACGAAGACCCAAAACAATGGCTTCTCCGGCAGGAGGACGTCCACGCGGCCAGTGACCAATACTTCCTGGGAGCCCGGTTTTTTCGTGGAGAGTTCAGGAGTGGTGGAAGCGCAGGCGCTCAGCAGCAGTAATAGGGAAACCAAGAGGATGGAACATTTTCTCATGGCTAATGCCCTTGTGAATTAATTCCATCCATACTCCCAAACCCTGTGAATGTCAAGCCGAGCTTTGTAAATCTTTGTGTAACCGGAGCATCAAGAGAAGGCAAAGGCAATTTGATACAACCTCCAGCGAGGAAACTGGGTCGAAATCTTGTAATGAGGAGGCTATTCGTTAATAGCGGATCACTCCTATGTGCAAAGTCAGGTTCCAAAGGTGCTCCGGTATTCTTTTAGAATCCAAGCCAGTCTCCTTGGTTCCCTTTTCGGTGGGACCGCAGGTAAGTAATTCTGGCAATGGGAGGAAGGCCGATGCGCATTATCTTGCCATGATCGATGCTCATCATTCTTCCCCCTGAAAGTTGCGGATATGACCCTCATATCGAAATAGTTCCCGTCTGGTGACAAAACCCCCAGAACCATGAAAAGAAAACTCTCCGCCTTGAAATCGTTCATTGCCATATTTAGTCTTTAGGTATATTTGCTCGTTATATTCCTCAAAACCTGGAGGTTAGCCATGCGAATGCTTCTAAAGGTAAAATTCCCCCATGAGGAGTTCAACCAGGCAGTCAGGGACGGGAGCATAGGCAATAAAATGCGATGCATTCTGGAAGACATCAAACCCGAGGCCGTTTATTTTACCGAACAGAATGGGCAGCGTGGGGCAATCCTGATTATTGATTTGATTGACCCATCCAAGGTGCCCGCACTTGCCGAACCCTGGTTTCTCACCTTTAACGCTGATGTAGAATTCCATATAGTGATGACGCCGGAGGATCTCCAGAAGGGCGGCCTGGAGGAGCTTGGAAAAAAGTGGTCCTAATCAGCATGGGAGCCTAGGCCCCACCATGTGCGCAAACTCTGGTGGACAAGGTTTGGCAATATTAGTTTAGATACCAACCAGCCTCCTAAACGTGGTTACCCGCTAAGGTGGGACCCTCTTATAACTTGCCAGGTTCGGCAATTATCGCGTGGGCGGGAAAAATGCCAGATATGATCTGGAGATGGAAAGTTTTTGAAATCGCGATAAGTTCTGGGTCATAGCAGATATTTTACAGGGGATTACTCAGTCGAGGGGCATGAGGATTCTGTGCCGGTGGAGCGAGAGGAAGGGAGAGGGTGAACCTAGCGTTGAGCAGCGCCGCCGCCCACAGGTAAGGGGTCGAGGTTTCTTAATGCCATGAGCCCGCAGTCTCAGACGGCCCTCAAGGCGTCTGCTCCAACGATCTGTCAGGCAGATTCTTGCTCCATGCCAACCGAGTGCCTACGGACTTTCCCTGTGAGCGTGGCGGGTCCATAGACTAGTGTCACCACAATCGCGATTATTGTCAGCCACACGAATTGATAGATCTTGAGGTCTCCGGGCAGACGCAGAAACTCAAGGGTGAAGTTCATCATGAAGTGAAATAGGATCGCCGCAAGTGTGCTGCGTTGCGTGTTGTTGTAGATCCATGTCATGACCACGGCTATTGCCAAGATGCCCGGTCCCATTGATACCCAGAACTGCGTTGACCACAGTGGGAGTACCTCCAACAGCAATGAGCCACGCATGAAGAATATCGGCATGTGCCAAATTGCCCAAATCACCCCCAAGACAAGACTGGAGACTAGTGCGTTCCATTTTCTCTGGAGACGGTCTAAGGCGTAGCCGCGCCATCCAAGTTCTTCGGGTAACGGTCCATATATCATTGTCACCATTGCGAACGGTATAATGGTCAACGGGTGGGTCACATAGCTGACCGCGGTATCAACCGAAGGTATGTTCCCCTTGATCACAAATCCCGTCAGGATAGCCAGGACGCTGGAGACAGGCGCTATCAATATGATGATTGCGTACCATCTTGGTCTTATGCGCGTGAAGCTAGTCAGTCGGCTCCAATAATCCCGCTGTTCTTCTTGGTCACCTGTGAGATAGGTTAGAAGTATCCCCGAGGCTGCCAGCCCAAAAATGCCGATGATAAACAAGACTATTCCTGGAGTCACGGAAATGTCCATGCCTGTGAACACGACTGGGAGCCAAAATAGCCAAGACCATCCGAGAGCCAGTATGAAATAAGGCCATGGGCTGGTCTTCCAGTCCGGTGCAGACGTTGTTCTCAAGTGCATCACCTTTCTCACCAAAATCTGAATCTGCTTAACAATAATTAGATTGTCCGCATAAGATGTGAAGATTCGGTCTCCTGCCCGCATAAAACGCCTTTGTATCAGCTGCCCCTTTATCACGGCATCTTATGCGAATCGGTATAATCCGAGATTATGCCCCAGTCTTGGCCATTACGGTCCAAAAATGGTTTTTGGGACCTTTTGGTCCGAAGGAAATACCCCAAAGTTGCTGTCCATAAATCCGAATCCTCTTGTCGACGCCATGATAGCACAAATTTTCTTAAAGATTATTTTCCTCAGATTTTTGGGCATATAAGAACCTCAGCGACCAGATACCAGCCTCAGCGGCCTGACACCGTTTGGCGCCGCCGGTAATGGGTCCTGATAGCGACTAACTTGCCAAAATCGAAACTTTCCAAAAATTGCGAAAAAGTGAAAATATGTTCCACATATAAAATGCTGTTCCCTAAGCTCCCAGAACCTCAGCCATATTAGGAACGCGGCAATACTCGCATTGACTCCCCTCCCCGGCTCGCATAAAATTAGGCATGCGACGTGGTTGGACCCTGGCGTTCCTGCTGCTGGCCGCGGCACTTGGGGCGGTTTGGCCTGGGGGCCGGGCGGCCGGGGACGCTTCCCGTGGGGCTCCGGCCGGGTCCGAGCCTCCCCGGGCGCAAATCCTGGAGGCCTCCCGGGCCCCCCAGGCGGCCAGGATGTTGCAGCAGGTGGCCCTTACCTATGCGCCGGGCATGTCCGCCGCGGACCGGGAGCGCGACTTCCTCCAGAAAGCCGCCCTGGCCAGGCGTCTTCTCGAGGTGAACCGGTTGGTGGAACTGCGCCGCCAGTCCCTGGCCCTGCTGCCTGAAGGAAAGGAAGTCTCCTGGGAAGACCTGCGGCGCCGCCGCTTTCCCCGGGGCGACCAGGTGGGGGTGACGCTGTCCGCCCCGGTGTGGGTGCCGGCCCGGGCCCAAAAGCTCCCCACCTACTGCGGCTTCGAAAAAAAATGGCAGACTGTGGCCCTGACCACCCCCCGGCCCTCGGGCTTTGTGTGGCACGTCCGCACCATGGCGGAAATCAATGATAGGGCCCGCTACCGGCCGGAACTGATCCAGTTCGAAGTCAACAGTAAATTCGCCCCCCTGGCGGCCCTGCTGCTGGAATATGTTTTCCGGGAAGGCTATTATGACGTCTCCCGGCGGGTGCCCCTCCTGGTGGTGCGAGGCGGGGAGGACACCTTTGCGGTGCGGGCCGACTCCGGCCCCGTGGCGGCGGAGTGCCTAAGTTTCCCCGATGATAACGGCGACTCCCTGGCGGCCACCGTGGCCGTGTGCCGCTTTAACGACCTCTCGGAGATCTACCACGGCCACCACAGCAAGACCTCCAACCACCGCCTGGGGTTGGCCCTGGACCTGAACGACTATAACTTTAAGGGCGTGGTGGACGGCCCTCCCAACCCCATCAGCCGGGCCGCCCGCCAGTACAACCGGGACGCCATGCACAAACTCGACGCCCGCCACTGCCGGCCTGGTACTACCGGGCCGCCAAATGGCTGGGTATGCGCCTGCCCCAGGAATGGATCTACTTCGGCTATAACACCGATTGGGAGCATGTGGACGTGGGGACGAAGTGAGGGGGGGGCGAGTTTCGAGTTTTGAGTTTTTGGTTTTCGGAGAAACGGCGGCCGAGACGGCCACCCTACGAAAAGCCCTTAAATGGTAGGGCGGGCGTCCCCGCCCGCCATCCTTAAAAATAATTGGTAGCCACAGGCTTTAGCCTGCCCTTGCACAGGCGGGACGCCTGTGCCACCAGGGTTTTGATGTAGGGCGGGTACTGGCTGTCTTTATTGAAAAAATAATATTTTAATTTTACGAAATTTTATTGGTTCCCAAGCTCCTGCTTGGGAACCCCTGTGGGCGCAAAGCTCCGCTTTGCAGGATTACAGTTGATTAATTAATTGGGGTGCCCAAGCTGATCTTGGGCTAAAATTTTCGTTCCCAAGCAGGAGCTTGGGAACGAGGGTTAATGTAGGGTGGGCATGGCCCACCATCTGGACCAATTTATCCTTAATTTGGTGGGCAGTGCCCACCCTACAAAAATTCATCGCCCATTATGTTGCAAGACTTCATCCAATCCCTGAAAGATGCCGCCGAATACCGCGACATTCTCAGCCATTACCACTACCTGCCTGAAAAGGCGGCGCAGTATGCCCCCGGGGAGGCGGGCCTGTCGCCGCCGGTGGTCGCGGCCCTGAAACGCCTGGGCATTCCCCGCCTCTATCGCCATCAGGCCCAGGCCCTGGACGCCATCCGGGCGGGCAAACATATCCTGGTGGCGACCCCCACCGCCAGTGGCAAGACCCTGATTTATAACCTCCCGGTGTTGGAATCTCTCTTACAAGACCCCCAGGGCCACGCCCTCTATCTCTTTCCCCTGAAGGCCCTGGAGCAGGACCAGCTCAAGGCCCTCAAGGAGTTGGACGCCGCCCTGCCCTTCCCCACGCTCACCGCCGCCATCTACGACGGCGACACCCCGCCGGCCCAGCGCCAGGCCCTTAAGGCCCGGCCGCCCCACGTGCTCATCAGCAACCCCGACATGCTGCATATGGGGCTGCTCCCGTATCACGCCTCCTGGTCCTCGTTTTTCGGCCACCTCAAGTTCGTAGTCATCGACGAAGTGCACACTTACCGGGGTATCATGGGGAGCCACATGGCCCAGGTGCTGCGTAGGCTGCGGCGCCTCTGCGCCCATTACGGCTCCAGTCCCCAGTTTCTGTTCTCGTCGGCCACCATCGCCCAGCCCGATTCTTTCATCAAGCAGTTAACCGGACTTGAGGTGGAAACCATTGCGGAGAGCGGCGCCCCCCAGTCCGGGCGGCATTTTCTGTTTCTCAACCCGCCGGCCGGCGCCCCGGCCACCGCGGCCCAGATCTTCGCCCGGGCCATCCGTGAGGGTTTGAGCGCCATCTGTTTCACCCAGGCACGCAAGCTCACGGAGCTGATCCACCTGTGGTCCCAGCGTCTGGCCCCGGAGCTCCGCCGCTACATCAGTTCGTATCGGGCCGGGTTTTTGCCGGAAGAACGCCGGGAGATCGAACGCGCTCTGGCCAGCGGCAAGATGCGGGGGGTGATCTCCACCAGCGCCCTGGAGATGGGCATCGACATCGGCGGCCTGGACGTCTGCATCCTGGTGGGCTACCCAGGCACCATGGTCACCACCTGGCAGCGGGCCGGCCGGGTGGGGCGGTCCGGCCGGGACTCCCTCATCGTCCTGGTGGCCCAGGCCGACGCCCTGGACCAGTACTTCATCAAGTACCCGGAGCAATTCTTCGGGCGGCCCCTGGAGACCGCGGTGGTGGACCCGGACAATCCTTTCGTGGTGAAGGCGCATCTGCCCTGCGCCGCCCAGGAGTTGCCCCTCAGCGTCGCCGGCGAGAAGTTTTTCGACCTTAAGGTCCATGAGCCGGTGCTTGCGGAGCTGGCCCGGGAGCGCCATCTGTTGCACTCCGCCGCCGGGGACGCCTGGTTTGCCCGGGCCCGCTTCCCCCAGAAAGAGGTGAATATCCGGGGCATCGGCGAGAGCTTCCCCATTTTCCAGGTGGGGAAAAAGCGCCCCCTGGGCTCCATCGACGGCCACCGGGCCCTGAGAGAGTGCCACCCCGGCGCGGTCTACCTGCACAAGGCCCAAACCTGGGTGGTGGAGAGCCTGGATCTGGCCCGGCGCAACGTCTGGGTCAACCCCATGGAGCCCAACTACTTCACCCGCATCCAGACGGACAAGGAAACGGAGATCCTGGAGGTGCTGGAGTCCCGGCAAGTGGCCTCCTTCAAGGCCTGCATGGGGCGCCTCAAGGTCACCGAACACATCCTGTCCTACGAAAAGCGGCGCTTGCCGGGGCAGGAGCTCTTGGGCCAGGTGCCGTTAGAGCTGCCGCCCCAGATCTTTGAGACCGTGGGCATGTGGCTGGAGATCCCCGACGCGGTGAAGAACGCGGTGTACGCGGCAGGCGGCCACTTCATGGGGGGCATCCACGCCCTGGAGCACGTGCTCATCAGCATGTTTCCCCTGTTTGCCCTGGCGGACCGCTACGATATCGGGGGCATCTCCCACCCGGCCCACCCCCAGGTGGGGAAGGCGGCCATCTTCATCTACGACGGCTATCCCGGCGGGGTGGGGCTGTCGGCCCGGGCTTACGAGATCCTGGAAGACCTGTTGAAGCGCTCCCAGGAACTGACCTCCGCCTGCCCCTGCGAGGATGGCTGCCCCTCCTGCATCCATTCGCCCAAGTGCGGCTCCGGCAACAAACCCCTGGACAAGGAAGCGGCGTTGAAAATCGCCGGCCTGCTGCTGGGGTTGGAAGAGGAGCCGACCCCGGAGGTCCTGGTTATTGAGGAGCCTGCCCCCCCTCCCCGGCCGGACCCCCAGCCCGGGGCCGTCCCCTGGTTTAGCCGCCGCAAGTTGGGCTTTCTGGACCTGGAGACCTGCTGTTCCGCCGCGGACGTGGGCGGCTGGGACCAGTGCCACCGCATGGGAGTCTCCCTGGCGGTGCTTCATGAAACCCACACGGGGGTCGCCACCACTTACCGCGAACACGACCTGGAGCGCCTCGGACAGCGGTTGAAGAAACTGGACCTGGTGGTAGGCTTCAACATCAAGCGCTTCGACTACCGGGTGCTGCAGCCCTACACCAAGGTCAGGCTGGCAGACCTTCCCACCCTGGACATCCTGGAGGAGGTTTACACCACCCTGGGCACCCGGCTTTCCCTCAACCACCTGGCGGAAAGGACCCTGGGGGAGCAAAAGAGCGGCGACGGTCTCCTGGCCCTGGAGCTCTACGCCGCGGGCAAGTGGGAGGAACTGGAGTCCTATTGCCGCCAGGACGTGCTCCTCACCCACCGCCTCTTTGCGTTTGGCGTCCGGCACGGCTACCTGCTCTACCAGCACCGCCAGGGGGCCCTGGTGCGCCTCCCCGTGGACTGGCGGGAGGAGCGGTTCTTTTCTTAAAAACCCTTTTCAGGGAGGGGGGCTAGGGGCCGACGATCCCTACCCCCTACCTGAAACCCACCTCCAACCCCCATATAGTAGCTTGGGAAGGGAGTTTGAGGGGAGAGCGGGGGAATCCCTTATAAAAAATTCCCCCGGCCCTACCCTCATACGAGTTTTTCATAGGTCTTAATATAAGCTTAACCTTTTGGGGGAGTTTAGGTCTCTTTGTGGAAAACTGAAAACCGAAAACCGAAAACCATCATTTTCTTTTGCCCTTTGGGTCCGGTTGATTTATTATGCGGAAAAAATTTAATCTGAGAAAGGGGACGCGATGAGTCGTTCAAGCAAGGTATTGGCCCTGGGATGCTGTGTGGCGCTAATCTTGGTCTTTTGTGCCGCCGCCTTGGGAGCGGAAGCGGAGCCCCAGGTGGGCCAGGTGCTGGGCAGTGTAAAATTTAAGGCACCCATGTCGCCTGAAGACGCCAAATATCTGGGCCTGGCGAAACCGGAAGCTTTTACCATCAAGGACGTAAAAGCACCTTTCGTACTGGTGGAGCAATTCAACACCAGCTGTCCCCACTGCATGCATCAGGCTCCGTTCCTGAACAGCGTCTACAACCTGGTGCAGCAGGATGCCAAGCTCAAGGATAAGGTTAAATTCATGGCGGTGGGCCAAGGGAATGATGAAATGGCCATGAAGATGTGGAAGGCCGTCCAAAAGGCTCCCTTTCCGCTGATTCAGGATCCCGACAGCAGCCTCGGCAAGGCCTTGAACTTCAGCCCTTATCCGGTGACCTTTATTGTGGACAAGGCTGGCAAGATCCTCTGGGTGCACATCGGCGCTTTTGACAACGCCGAGGAGATTGTTAAAGAAATCCAGAAGGTCGTGAAATAATCAGAGAGTCCGGGACAGGCCTTCCAGCTCCCCTTTGGGGCCTGTCCCTTTCCCCCCGTTTGACACCCGCCGGGTCCGTTCCTACTTTATTCCAATGGCACAAGTTGATACCGTTGAGCTCAAATGGCGGTTTTTGAGACCGCGGACTTGACCGTGGAAGTCCCTGTAGGGGCGGGTTTAAAACCCGCCCCTACCCAATGCTTTCATCTTCGGGAGCGGCCATAATCGGCCATGAGCGTTTAGCTCTGCGCCGCAGCGCCGAGACGCCTGCGCCACCCAAAAAAGTGCCGGATAAATATGCGATCGGCCGCAACCCGGTAGGACCAGGGGCGTAACATATGGAATTAAAGGCGATTCTGGTGGCCACCGATTTTTCCGACTGCGCCGGCGCCGCCTTCCGGTTGGCCGCAAATCTGGGGCGGCGCTTCGGGGCCAAACTCATCTTGCTGCACGTCATCCATCAGAGAACGGTGGAGCGCCTGCTGCCCTGCCCGGTGCTCTGCGTGCCGTTATCGGAGGCGGAAAAGTGAGTTGAGGGGAGGACCGGGGGACATTTTTCGTAAGTGTCCCCCGCCCTCCCCTCAAACTCCCCTCCTAGCCCACATAAGGGCCCTGGGAAGGCGGGATTTGCAGCCCAGATTTCCCCGGTAATTCATTCATCCCTTAAGGAAGGCTCTGAAAAAGGCTAAAGCGAGATGAGAAGGCTTTAGTAATCCCCCTAAATCCCCCTTTAGAAAAGGGGGACTTAAGAGAAATTACTTGATTTAGCAGGGGGTTATCCTTTAATTTCCCCCCTTTCTTAAAGGGGGGAAGGGGGGATTATCAGACCTCCCACTTGCGAGGGCATTTATCTTGGACTTTTGCAGAGGTCTCCTTAAAGGATTGTGGGTGGTGGGTAAGGGCTTTCTGCCCTTAGCCCCCTCCCCCCATCTTTTTACACCGGAAAATCCACCTTGATCTTGAAGATCTCCTGGGCCGGCAGGCTCAGGACCTCCACCCCCGAGGCCCGGGAAACCTCCTGCAGAATCTGCTCCAGCCGCGCTTCGGATTCGGCGATAAGGGTGAACCAGACGTTGTAGCGGTGGCGCCTGAGATAGTTGTGGGTCACCCCGGGATAGCGGTTCACCACTTCCACGAACTGCTCCAGCTTCGCTTCCGGCACCATGGCGGCGCACAGGGTGCTGGTGTAGCCCAGCTTCCGGGAAGTGAAGTTGGCCCCGAGGCGGCGGATGATGCCGGCCCGGGCCATGGCTCGGACCCGGCGGATGACTTCGCCTTCCGGGGCCCCTACCCTTCTGCCCACTTCTTCATAGGGCCGGGAGACAATGGGAAGATGGGACTGGATCTCGTTTAAGATGGCCCGGTCCAGGTCGTCCAGGGATTCGTTTTCCGGTTTTCGGTTTCGGGTTTTCGGCATGGTCAAAAAAACCGCATTAGTGTTTAAGAATTAGTTGGACATAACCGTGAACCCTATTCCCCCCTCCCCTGGTGGGAGGGGGGTAGGGGGAGGGGGATGTAGGGGCCATTCTTGCACCGCCCCCATAAATCACCCCCACCCTGCCCTCCCCCATCAAGGGGGAGGGTACTTTGTGCTCTTCGCACTTTTTACTGCGGTTACTGGACTTACAATACTACTCGTTTCTCTTAACCGACGGGTTCGTACGGGCAGATGGGGTCTTCCGCCAGGACGTCGCCGGTGAGGGCATAGGCCCGGGCCCGGCAGCCGCCGCAGACCTTGCGGTACCGGCAGGAGTGGCACTTGCCCCGGTAGTCGTCCACCCTTCTAAGCTGCCGGAAAAGTTCGGAATCGGCCCAGATCTCCGGAAAGGGGGTCTCCCGGAGGTTGCCCGCCAGGAGATCCAGGTAGCCGCAGGGCTGCACCTCCCCCTGATAAGACACGAAGGCGAAGCCCTGGCCCCCCAGGCAGCCCTTGGTCATGGCCTCCATACCGTGGGTGGCCGCGATGATCTTTTCGCCCCGGGCGTGGGCGTCCTGGCGCCACAACCGGTAGTACTGGGGGGCGCAGGTGGGCTTGAGGAAGAGGCGGCCTTCTTTCTGGCGCTCCAGGAGCCAGCGCAGGGTCTCCTCGTATTCCTCGGGGCGCACCAGCTGTTCCCGCATCGCTTCGCCCCGACCCGTGGGCACCAGCACGAAGACGTGGTGGGCCGCGGCCCCCAGGTTAATGGCCAGTTCATAAATGGCCGGCAGTTCCTCCCGGTTGGCCCGGGTGACGGTGGTGTTGATCTGGAAAGGCAGCCCCGCCTCCCGGCAGGCGGCGATGCCGGAGAGCGCCCCTTCATAGGCCCCGGGCACGGCCCGGAGGGCGTCGTGGGATGCCGCGCTGGCCCCGTCGATGGAGATGCTTACCCGTTGGATGCCCACGTCTTTCAGGCGACCGGCGATGGCCGGCGTCAACAAGGTGCCGTTCACCGCCATGACCATGCGGTGGCCGCGCCGGGTGCCGCAGGCCGCCAGGTCAAAAATATCTTCCCGGAGCAGGGGTTCGCCGCCGGTCAAAATGACCACTATCTGGCCCATGGTCGCCAGGTCGTCCAGGAGCTTAACGCCCTCGTCGGTGGTCAGCTCCCCGGGGTACGGCCCGGAGCCCGCCGCCGCCCGGCAGTGGAGGCAGGCCAGGTTGCAGCGCCTCGTCACCTCCCAGGCCAGCAGGCGCAGGGCCGGGATTGTTAACGATTCAATATTATTCATAAATAATATTTAATAATCTCTTGCGCGAACCAGATAGCACCAGGGCTCGGAGCATTCAATTATCTAGCCAATAACCTTTACCATGGGGAACCGAATTTAAAAAAACTGTATGGATCCAGGTTATTTGAAGTTAGGAATGATTTAATTGAATCTAACGCAGCTTTCGAAAGATTTACAAGAAAATGCGTTGGATATACAAGCTCCCAGGTATTTTTTTGGCTACTTAAATCAGTCATCCCGTGATAATAGGGTGATGTATTATCATCACTGAATTCCATACCATGACCAGAAGTTCTAAATTCATGGATAAGATTATTCCGATATGTATAAAGAAGTTCCGCATGGCGTGAATTCTTTAACAATTATCTTTCTCCCTGGCTTTCTGCAATATCCTTAATTTCAGAGTAAAATGGATCAATATCTATCCTAAGAATTCTTCCACTTTGGAAATTATTAAATAAATCATCAAATTTTAGTTTTAGTGGGGCATTATTCTTGAGATTTAGTTTTCCTAACCTATAAATTGTCAATGGAACACTAATTCTATCAGAGTGTTCCCATTTTATACATTCTCTTATCAACTTTAAAAATCTTAATTTATTTTTATTTTCTATACCTTTTGTCCACACCCGGGACAATATCCCATCAAAACAACAATAAGAACCTTGCGATAAAGAGGGTTATTTAATTTATCAATTTCTCTAATATTCTCATGAAAATAAGAACAAAATGTTTCAACTAATTCGTTATTCTTTATCATGTTGAGTCAACGACCTGACTTATTGAGCTATGGTGGCACAGGCTTCCAGCCTGTGCTTATTATTCTTTCTCATAAAGCCAGGAGTATTCTTCAGGATGCGAGGCCAACCCCTCCTTTAAGGGGTTATTTCTGACATATTGCCATTTTTCCAAGAATTCCGCATCATCCCGGACAATGCGGTCATAGCGCTCATCCTGCCACAAAGACCCCGAATTTCCGCTAAGCCGGTTTATTTTCTGGGAGCTGAAGCTCTTGACGCTATGGATGATTTCAGCCAGGTGGAAGGTGCCGCCTTCGCCCGTTGACAGAGGCTGTGCCAGGACATGGACATGGTCCGGCAAAACCACTGCAACATAAAGCTTCCATTTCAAACCATCCCAATGGCGCAGGGTATTAATGACAATGGTGCGCTCTTCTGGTGCAAGAGTCCGGTCTTGCTTACAACGCCAGGTGATGAAGTAAACCATCCCCGGCTCCTGCCAATGAGGCAGATTCCGCCTGGTGACCTGAAAAGATTGCACAGGCTGGAAGCCTGTGCCACCAGGGTTCTTGTTGCTTGGTTTCTTTGTTTCAACCATCAGTCATTCGCTCGATAAAGCTTATGAAAAGATTCTAGGATTAACTTTCCACTCGGGTTTTCCTTTTGCATTAAACATCTTCCATCATTTACTAAGCATAGCTGCCGCCTGTTTGGCGAAGTAGGTGAGGATGAGGTCGGCGCCGGCCCGCTTGATGGAAAGCAGGGACTCCAGCATCACCGCGTTTTCATCCAGCCAGCCGTTCTGCCGCCGCGGCCTTGATCATGGCGTACTCGCCGCTCACCTGGTAGGCGGCGATGGGCAGGTCGAACTCGCCGGCCAGTTGGGAGATGACATCCAGATACGGCAGGGCCGGCTTCACCATGAGGATGTCGGCCCCCTCCTCCACGTCCAGGGCCGCCTCTTTGAGGGCCTCGCGAACGTTGGCCGGGTCCATCTGGTAGGAGCGGCGGTCGCCGAAGGCCGGGGCGCACTCCGCCGCGTCCCGGAAGGGCCCGTAAAAGCTGGAGGCGTACTTCACCGCGTAAGACATAATCGGCACCATCTCGAAGCCCCGCTCATCCAGGGCCTCCCGGATGGCCCCCACCCGGCCGTCCATCATGTCCGAGGGCGCCACCATATCCGCCCCGGCCTCGGCGTGGGACACCGCCACCTGGGCCAGGACCTCCAGGGTGGCGTCGTTGTCCACCTCGCCCCCGTGAATAAGGCCGCAGTGACCGTGGGAGGTGTAGCCGCACAGGCAAACGTCGGTGATCACCACCAGGTTCGGAAGTTGCTTTTTCAACTGGCGCACCGCCTGCTGCACCGCGCCGCGAGGGGAGGCGGCCTCGGAGCCGGTGTCGTCCTTCTTTTGGGGCAACCCGAAGAGCAGCACCGCGGGAACCCCTAAGTCCGCGGCCTCCTTGGCTTCCTGCACCAGGTGCTCCACCGACAGGCGGTAGACCCCGGGCATGGAGGGGACTTCCAGGCGCACCCCCTTCCCCGGGACCGCGAACATGGGGTAGATGAAGTCTTCCGGCCGCAGGTGGGTCTCCCGCACCATGCGCCGCAGGGCGTCCGTCCTTCTCAGCCGCCGGGGGCGAAATAGCAATTCCATAAGCAAGGCCTTTCCTCTTAAGAGATGGGTTTTGATTTAATCAAAGGCCGCCGCCCTGCCCCTTAAAAGCGCCGGGGGGTCCGAGTCCCAAGTTAACTAATGGTAACCTCGATTAAAACCGCCTGTCAAGGCAAGGGAGCCGCGAGGCTTGCCTAAAAGTCTCCCTGCCGACCGAAAAGCCGGTAAAACCCGCCTGAATCTGCCGCTCAGGGGCGCCCCCGCCCATGGACGGATATGCAAAATAATTTTCATACTATATTGATTTTATATATATTATGCTTATATTATTATCTTAAATACAGGTTTGAGGCGGTTAGATTAAATGAGTCCATCGCAAGTGCTGGCCAAACCCGCGGCTCCCCAAAAGAGTGATCCCGGCTGGGCGCCTGGACCGGTCCCTGGCCTGGGAGATCATGGAGCGCACCGGAGAGGACATCAGCCGGTGTTATCACTGCGGCAGTTGCGCCAACGGCTGCCCCTTCATTCAGGCCCTGGACTACCGGCCCAACGCGGTGCTGCGCCTGGTGCAGTTCGGGATGCGCCGGGAGGTTTTAACTTGTGGCGCCATCTGGGTGTGCGTGGGCTGCAACACCTGCTCCAGCCAGTGCCCCATGGCCATCGATATGGGGGCCGTCATGGACGTCCTGCGGCACCTGGCCATTGAGGAAGGGGCCGTGGTGGCCGAGCCTGACATCCTGGGCTTCCACCAGGAGGTGCTGCGGTCCCTGAAGCGCTACGGCCGGGCCCACAAGCTGGGCATCATGTGGCGCTACAAGCTCAAGACCCGCAGCTGGCTCAAAGACATGGACGTGGGCCTCAAGATGCTGGCCCGGCGCAAGCTGGAGTTCAAGCCCTCCCGAGTGCGGGCCTTGCAAGAGATTGCGCCGTTTATCAAGGGATACACGGGGGAAGCCACGTGAAGAACCTTCAGGATTTTTCTTACTTTCCGGGCTGCTCCCTGGCCACCACGGCGGCGGAGAGCAATCTTTCCCTGGTGGAGTCCGCCCGGATCCTGGGCTTCAACCTCATCGAACTTGAAGACTGGAACTGCTGCGGCTCGGCTGCGGCCAAAAGCGTGAGCCAGGAGCTCCCCATCGCCCTGTCGGCCCGCAATCTGTCCCTGGCCCCTGCCGGCCGGCCCCTGGTGGTGATGTGCCCGCGCTGCCTGCACCAGCTGCGCTACGCCCAGGCGTGCCTGGGACGGGACCCCGAAACCCGGCGGGCCCTGGAAGCCTACTGGGGCCGGACCATTCCCCTGGAGCTGGAGATCGTCCACTTCCTGGAGGTCCTGGTGCGCTACGGCCTGGACCGCCTGAAGGGAAAGGCCGTTCGGGATCTCCAGGGTTTGCGGTACGTGCCCTACTACGGCTGCACCCTGTACCGCCCGCCGGCCCTGACCCGGAAGAGATACTTCCAGGGCGAGATGGAAAACGTCCTGGCGGCCCTGGGAGCCCAAGCCGTGCCCGGGGCCTTCATGCACCGTTGCTGCGGCTCCTTCCTGTCCGCCACCCGGCCGGACATCGTCACCCCCCTGGTCAATGAGATCATCGACAGCACCGTGGCCGTGGAGGCCCATTGCGTGGTGACGGCCTGCGCCATGTGCCAGCTGAATTTGGAGATCCGCTGCACTTCCCAGGTCAAGGTCCCCGTCTTCCACTTTTCGGAAATCCTGGCCCTGGCCCTGGGCGCCAGGGATTACGAGGGCTGGTTCGCCCGCCACCTGGTGGACCCCCGGCCCCTGCTGCAGAGCCTGGACCTGGTGGCTTGAGGACCGGGGCGCTTGCGGGGGACCTGGCAGGCCGCCGGCCGGCCAGGTCTTTTTTATTGACACCCACAGGCGTTTTCCATTGGTAAAATTAGATGTGGTCGAACCCAGGACCTGAGGGGTTGCACTTGCGGCGACCAGGGACAGGCGGACCGGCTGGCCGACCACTTCCTGAAGCGATTGCACCCCCGCCGCCTCACCGTCAGGTCTTGCGCCAGGGGTTCCAATATTTCCCTGAGAGTAGACAGGCTTAGATTCGCGGTCCCCTGCTGAAGTAAAAAGGGGGTTGACGGACCCGCCCGGATACGGTACTAGTTCGATGTTACTTCCGGGTGAGCCACTGGTTTGTCTACGAAATCAAAAGCCATTGTCTGGTTGGTAATCCTTTGGTTGACGGGCTGTGCGGGCTGCGGTTCGGCCCCCATAGCTCTGCCTTCCGAAAGCCCCGCTCTAATAGGGCCGTCACCGGAGCCTGCTGCCGGAACCCCGGACCAGGTCCGCCTCAAGGACGCCTTGACGGGCCGCGAGCTCTCCCCCGGGGAGGTGGCGGACCTCAGCGAACGCTTGCTGGCCAACGGCAACTCCACCCTGCAGGACCAGGAGACCATGGCCCGCCTGGAACTGGTGCTCCTTAAGGCCTTGAAGACCCAGGACAAGACTTATCAGCCCATCCTGTGGCGGAATCTGGGCATCATCCACTACCACCAGAGGAAGTACAAGCAGGCCCGCCAGGAGCTGCAGGCCTCCAACGAGTTGAATCCCAGGAGCGCCCGCACCCATTTCTACCTGGCCCGGCTGTTTGTCAAACAGGGGGAGGTCTACGAGCGGCAGGGGAAAAAGCGGGTTTCCCGGCAGCAGTTCAAGCGGGCCGCCATCGAAATGGGACAGGCCCGCAAACTCGAGCCCCACAATGCATTATACCGCCAGGACATCAAAAAAGTCATGGACCAAGAACAAGGCCAATGAGGATCTCCTGCCCCTATTGCGGCAATGACACGGATTTTTACGAAGTGGCGGAAGGGGTCACCATCACCACTTTCTACGTGCAGAACGACGACGGCAGCTTCTCCGCGATGAGCGACGACTCCGAGATTCAAGGCGAGGTGCGCCTCTTTTGCGGCGAGTGCCACAAAGAACTGAAGGAATACCACGAGCACTTCCTGGACATGCTTTTTTGAGTTTCAAGTTTCGAGTTTACCTTTCTGAAGCTACGTAAGGGCGCAACTTATGGCGCCCCGTTTTCGTATTCGGTTAGCCGCCATGCCTGAGCTTCCCGAGGTAGAAGTCATCCGCCGCGGTCTGGCCCCCCGGATCGTCGGGCGCCGGGTCCTGGGGGTGGTGGGGGGCCAAAAGCCCCTGCGCCGTCAGAGCCCGGTTGCGGAGTTGCGGCGCTGGGTCAGCGGCCGCCGTATTCTGGACCTGAACCGCCGGGGCAAGTATCTGATTTTTGACCTGGAAGACGGAGTCCGCCTGCTGGTGCACCTGGGCATGACCGGCCGGCTGCTGCTGGGTCCGGCCCCCTTCCCGGCCCTGCCCCACCTCCACCTGGTCTTTGAGCTGGAGAACGGCCTGGAGTTGGGCTTCCAGGACATCCGCCGCTTCGGCCAGGTGTTGGTCTTTCCCCCCGGGGCGCCCCTGACGCCTCTTACGCAGGTGGGGCGGGAGCCGTTCTCGCCCCAGGTGACGGCCGCCTGGCTGGCGGACCGGGCCCGGGGGCGCAGCCGGCCCATCAAAAACTTTCTGCTGGACGGCAGGGTCCTGGCCGGCATCGGCAACATCTACGCCTGCGAGATCCTGTTTGCCGCTCTTCTTAATCCGGCCACCCCGGCGTCTCGCCTCTCTCCGGCGGATTGGCGACGGGTGCTGAAAGAGAGCCGGCGCATCCTCAAGGCCGCCATCCTGAAGGGCGGCACCACGGTGGCCAACTACCTCAACAGCCGGGGCGAGGCCGGTCTTTTCCAACTGGAGCTTCAGGTTTACGGCAGGGCCGGAGAGCCGTGTCTCCGCTGCGGCGCCGCCATCCAGCGCCTGGTGCAGGCAGGCCGCAGCACCTTCTTCTGCCCGGCGTGCCAACCGGGGCCGAGATGACCGGTTGCCCCCCTGGCCGGCCTGCTGCAGATTTTCTCTCGCTTTTTTGGAAAATTCGGATAAATTTAAACATTCAGGCTTACCAACGGGAGAAAAACGCGGTCATGAAAAAAGACATCCATCCCAAATACTACCAGACCAAGGTGCGCTGCGCCTGCGGCAACGAGTTCGTCACCGGCTCCACCAAGGAGAATATCCGGGTGGAGATCTGCTCCAAGTGCCACCCCTTCTTTACCGGCAAACAGAAGCTCATGGACACCGCCGGGCGGGTGGAGCGTTTCCGCCGGAAGTACGCCCATCTGCAGAAAGACACGGGCTCTGAACAGGCCGGATGAAGCCTGAAGAATATCCTTTGGCCGTGGGGGGCCAGGCAGTGCTGGAGGGCGTCATGATGCGCTCCCCCCATGCCCTGGCGGTGGCGGTGCGGCGCCCCGACGGCACGGTGCTCCTCAAGGACGAAGCCTATACCTCCCTGGCGGAGCGCTACCCGGTGCTCAAGCGCCCCTTTCTGCGGGGCCCGCTGGTCCTCATCGAGGCCATGGTCACCGGCGTCAAGGCCCTCACCTTTTCGGCCCAGGCGGCATTGCAAGAGGAAGACCCTGAAATTGAAGCACCGGCCCTGGGCTGGGGCAGCCTGGCCCTCACCCTGGGGAGCGCCTTCCTGCTGGCCTTTCTCTTTTTCGGCTTCCTGCCCCACTGGCTCAGCGGCATGGCGGGCTACCTCTTCGGCCACCCCCTGACGCCGGCGCAATTCGCCTTCCACGTCATCGACGGCGCCATCAAGGCCGTCTTCATCCTGCTGTATATCTGGGGCATCTCCTTTTTCCCCGACATTCGCCGGGTCTTCGAATACCACGGCGCGGAGCACAAATCCATCTGCACCTTCGAGTGCGGCGAAGAGCTTACCGTAGCCAACGCCCGGCGCCACCCCACGGCGCACGCCCGCTGCGGCACTTCCTTCATCCTGGTGGTGCTGTTGGTGAGCATCCTCATCTTCACCGTCTTTTTCCCGCTCTTCCCGCCGTTGACCCGCACCGGCCTGATGAACAACCTGGTCCAGGTGCTCATCAAGGTGGGCCTCATGTTCCCCATCGCCGCGGGGTCCTACGAAATTATCCGCTGGGGCGGCAAACGCGCCGGGCACCCGTTGGCCCGGATTCTTCTCTGGCCCGGCCTGGCCACCCAGCGCCTCACCGCCCTGGAGCCCGACGACTCCCAGCTGGAGGTGGCCCTGGAGGCCCTGAAGGCGGTGCTGGCCCGGGAAAAGCACCCGTTCGGGGCCGAGCAACTGGCCCTGGAGCCGGCCCACTACGCCGAATGCCGGCATTAAAGTATTGTCAACCGCGTCTCAGTTAAGCGTAACCTCTTGAGCAAAAGAGACCTTGCCCGCCAGTGATAGAAATCCCCCCTGACCCCCCTTTATAAAAGGGGGGAAAATCAATTGTGATTTTTCTTTAGAGGGAATAGTCTCCTTTTTTAAAGGGGGATTTAGGGGGATTGGGGAATTGGGATCCGCCCTGACTGCAACCGAAAACCGCAAACCGCAAACCGAAAACCCCAAACTCCACATCGGGCCGGCGGGCTGGGATTACCCCGACTGGCAGGGAGTGGTCTACCCCGCCGGTCTCAAGGGCACGGACCGCCTCACCTTCCTGGCCTCCCTCTTCGGGGCGGTGGAGATCAACGTCACCTTTTACCGGGCTCTCGCCCCAGAGATGGCCCCCCGCTGGCTGGAGGCGGTTGAGGAGGCCCCGGATTTCCGCTTCACCGCCAAGCTGTGGCAGGTCTTCACCCATGAGCGGCGGCTGCCGGTCCCGGAGTTGGGCCAATTCCGGGAAGGCTTGGAGCCCCTGTTGGCCGCGGGACGCCTGGGGGTGCTGCTGGCCCAGTTCCCCTATTCCTTCCACAACCTCGAAGAAAACCGCGCTTATCTGGTAAAACTCAAGGAGGCCCTGCCGGAGTACCCCCTGGCGGTGGAGGTGCGTCACCGCTCCTGGCAGCAGCGGGCCGTCAAGGAGTTTCTGGCGGAGGCGGGTCTGGATTTTTGCAACGTGGACCAGCCCCTGGTTTCCTACCCCATGGGCGCCACCCGGTGGGTCACCGGCTCCCTGGGGTACCTGCGCTGCCATGGGCGGCGGAAAGAGACCTGGTTCGAGTTCGGGGAGGACCGGGGAGCCCGGTACGATTACCTCTATGCCCCCGAGGAGCTGGCAGACCTGGCGGACCGGACCCGGGAGTTGATGGAGAAGGCCCGGGAGACCTACGTCATCTTCAACAACCACCCCGCGGGCCAGGCCGTGGCCAACGCCCTGGAACTGGCCCACCTGCTTCAAGGCCGCTCCTTCAAGCTGCCCCCGGGCCTGGTGGCCGCCTTTCCCCGGCTTACCGCCCTGGCGGCCGGGAAAGGGAGTTAGCATTGCCGGACATTTCTGCATTTAAGACGGGTCAATTTCGATTTAGCACTTGTGAAGGCTAACCGGGTGATTCGTAACGCCACTTCCACCATATCCTGGCGCCGGGGGCGCCGGTCTGAAATCGAAGAGCAATCCGTCCCCCGTTGGACGGAAGCGCCTTGGGGCGATCTGACGATAAAGCTGTTGGTGCCGGTCCTGTTGATGGTTTCCCTGGTTGTTGCCCTCAAATTCGGGTCCTTCCGGGCCTATGTCAATCTGCTGCAGCGCCGGGGCCTACACTTCCTGGCTGCCGGGCCTGGCGGCCGCCTATACCCTGGTGTTGCTGGCCTTCCAGGTGATGCGCACCGTCCTCTGGGCCCGCTACCAACCGTACCCGCTAGGCGAGGGTCCGCTCCCCGCCCTCACCGTCATCCTCCCGGCTTACAATGAAGGGGCCATGGTGGCAAAAGCCATCGATGCGGTGGCGGCCTGCGACTATCCGGCGGAGTTGCTGGAAATCATCTGCATCGACGACGGCTCCACGGACGACACCTGGACCCATATCCTCAGGGGGAAGGAGCGCTACCCCCACCTGGTCCAGACCATCCGCTTTGCTGAAAACCGGGGCAAAAAAGAGGCCCTTTATGCCGGGTTCACCCAGGGCCGGGGGGAGATCTTCGTAACCGTGGACTCAGACAGCGTGGTGGCCAAAGACGCCCTGCGCCACCTGGTGGCCCCGCTCATGCAAGACGGCCAGATGGGGGCGGTGGCCGGCAACGTCAAGGTCTACAACCGGCGCCAGGCAGCCTCATGGGCAAAGATGCAAGGGGTGCGTTTCGTTAACCTTGACTATCTGCGGGCGTCGCAGTCCCGGTATGGCACCGTGGTCTGCACCCCCGGGTCCCTGTCGGCTTACCGGCGGGCCGCCCTGCTGCCGCATCTCACGGCCTGGCGGCGGCAAACCTTTCTGGGGGCGCCCTGCCCTCACAGCGAAGACCGGGCCCTCACCAATTTCATCCTGCGGGGCGGCTACTACACCTGTTATCAGCGCACCGCGGTGGTCCACACCCTGGTGCCCGAAACCTACCGGGGGGTGTGCCGGATGTACCTGCGCTGGGAGCGGGGCAACGTCCGGGAGTCCTTCGTCCAGCTGGGCTACCTGTTCACCCGGTACCGCCCCAAACATCGCCTCCTGCCCATGGTGGAATTCTTCCTGGCCCAGCTGGAATACCCCTTGACCCTGCTCTTTGGCGCCATACTTCTGGCCTCGGCGGTGGTCTACCCGCCCATCCTGGTTAAATTCCTGGCGCTCTTGGGCCTCGGGTCCCTGCTCAACCTGACCTACTACCTCTGGCTGGAGCGGGACCTGGAATTTGTCTACGGCGTCGTTTACAGCTACTATGCCTTCTTCCTGCTCCAGTGGATTTACCCTTACGCCTTCTTCACCGTCCGGGATCGCCACTGGCTGACGAGGTGATTCTTCCGAGACAACGTAGCGGCGGGTTTTAAACCCGCCGCTACCCAGCCAAGGCTGGGTATTTGAGGGGAGGGCCGGGGGAATTTTTTGTAAGTCCCCCCGCCCTCCCCCTTATAACAAACCTCCCAGCCCCCAAAATGGGTAAACCCCAAACTGCCTATTTTTTGAACGCCGGCGGAGTCGTAGGGGCGAGGTTTCCGTCGCCCTGGCTTAAGGAGGGGAGACCCCGCCCCTACGGGACATGAACCCCTCGCTAACCCGGTTGGGGCCGGCCCAAAGCTTACTGGCCGGCTTTCCCAGAAAAAACCGCCACTTGCAGACCATCTCCGGCGGATGAGGATCCGGCGGCGCAAAGACGCATTCCGTCTGGATGCGCCCGTCGATTTCCTTGGCAAAGCTGTCAAATTCCGCCCGATGCATCTCTTTGCAATGATACTCCTTAAGGCCCCGCTTCAGCCGGGCTTCCTGGGTGGGGCAAGAGGGGACGGTGATGATGACTTCCTCGCCCTTTGTCTCAATCTGATACCCCACCAGGATAGTCCAGGGCCAGTAACGCAAGGCCTGGACAAAGCCCTCTAAACCGCGCTCTCGAATGTTGAACCGCTGCACCAGATCTCGGGCAGCCAGGGAGGGGATCCTGCCCCAGACCTTTCTCATTCAACCGATCGGCGGTGGCCTCGTCGAAGAGCTCGGCGAGGTAGATGTACCAGAAGGAGTCCATCACCCGGTAATGCCATAGCAAGAACTGGATGTATTCCCGCAAGTCCCGGGCTGCATGTCGGCAAAAATGGTCAGGTCCATGTTTCCTTCCTTTCCGCCGGTCGATAATATTGCCGCCGATACCTTGGCTCGGCCCCATGGCCCCAAGACCAAGACCGCCATTGGTGAGGGAAGATTCTCCCCCCGTCTTTCCCGCCAAGAATCGTTGCTTCCCTAAAACACCAGGGCCCCGAAGGCCCGGGTGAGCACGGCCAGGCCGGTGGCCAGGGCCAGGGAGAGCACCACCGCGGTGGCCGCGCCCTTCCAGCCCGATCTCCCGGCTCAGGGCCGCGATGGTGGAGGCGCAGGGGATGTAGAACAGGACGAAGACGGTGAAGGTGAGCAGTTGGGCGATGGGTGAGCGCCGTGGTGATCTGGGTGGTGCCCAGGGCCTCGGTGAGCATGATGAGGGACAGTTCCTTGCGCATGATGCCGAAAATCAGGGTGACCCCCACCGCCGCCGGCAGGCCCAGCAGGGCGGTGAAGGGGCGCAGGCCGCATTGACGTAGGCCTCCAGGCCGTAAATACTTCAGCAGGCTCAGCACCAGGCTGCCGACGATGAGAATGGGCCAGGCCACCACGATGAACTCCTTCAAGCTGTGCCAGGACTTGCGGGCCACGTTGTTCCAGGTGGGCAGGCGGTACTCGGGGATCTCCATGAGCAGCCCCGGGGAGACCTCCGGCAGGATCCAGGTGGAGATTCGGCCCAAAATGGCGATGACCAGCAGATTGAAAGAAGTAGACCCCCAGGGCCCAGTACGGCCCGAGGGCGTAGGCCACCAGGGCGAAGATGATCACCGAACGGGCCGAGCACGGAATGAGGACGGCCAGCATGGAGACCACCAGCCGGTCCCGGGGGCTCTCCAGGATGCGGGTGGACATCACCGAGGGGACGCTGCAGCCGTACCCCAGGATGAAGGGGATGATGGATTTGCCGTGCAGCCCCATAAGATGCATGAGATTGTCCATGAGAAAGGCCACCCGGGGCAGATAGCCGCTGTCCTCCAGGAGGGCCAGGCCGACGAGGAAAGGCGTGAGATAGGGCAGCACGATGGCCACGCCGCCGAAGATGCCCATGAGGAGGCCTTCGGCCACGGTGTAAGCCAGGGTCTGGGTCCCCAGCCAGTTCTGCCCCAGTTTCTGGGCCAGCGCCAGGTAGCCCATTAAAAAGTTTTCGGCGTACTGGCCGAAGCGGAAGACCACCTGGAAAAACAGGCTCAGGACCGCTACCAGCACCACGTAGCCCCAGAACCGGTGGGTGGCGATCCTATCCAGGCGGTCCCGCCAGTCCGGCTTCTCCGCCGGCTTGACCCGGGCCACCTGCTCGAAGATGTTGACGGTGAGGGCGTGGCGTTCCGAGGAGATGACGGTCTCCGGGGGCCGCCCGTGGCTCTGGGCCAGGATCTTCTGGCTGTTCTTCACCCAGGGAATGGCCTGGCCGTCCCGGCGCCTGATCTCCTCCAGGATGTGAGGGTCGTCTTCCAAGGCCTTCACCAGCATGAAGCGCCAGGGCAGGCCCAGCTTCTGGGACAATCTGAAGTCCAGCTGGTCGGCCAGGGCGTCGATTTCCTCTTCGATGTCCCGGCTGAACAGGGTCTGGACCGGCCGCACCCCGGCCCGGCCGGCGCTGAGGGCGGCGCGCAAAAGCTTCGAGAGGCCCCGGCCCGCCGCGGCGATGGTGGGCACCACCGGCACCCCCAGGAGCTCGGAAAGCCTGGCGGCGTCGATGTCGATGCCCTTGCGGACCGCCTCGTCCATCATGTTGAGGGCCACCACCAGGGGCCGCTCCAGGCTCATGAGCTCCAGAGTCAGTTCCAGGCTGCGCCCCAGGAGCGAGGCGTCGATGACGTTGATGATGACTTCCGATTCCCCGGCCAGCAGGTAGTTCCGGGACTCCAGTTCCGCCTGGTCGGTGGAGGTCAGGGAATAGACCCCGGGGAGATCCACGCAGGTGAGTTCTTCCCCTTCGAACACCACCTGGCTGACGGTAAACTTCACCGTGGTCCCGGGAAAGTTGGACACCGCGGCCTTGTAGCCGCTGAAGTAATTAAAAATGGTGCTTTTGCCGCAGTTGGGTTGGCCGATGAGCGCGATTTTCATATCATATAAATGAGAGGCAGGTTGAGGGGATGGCTCGGGGGAAAGCGATTCCCCCGCCCTCCCCTCAAACTCCCCTCCCAACCCCCTATATGCGGTTGGGGGAGTGGGTTTGGGAGAGGGATTGTAGGTGGCCATCTGCCCCTGTCCCCCTCTTCCAAAGACCTCAGGAAAGGGCCCGGAGCCCCCCAGGTTTTTCCCTTAAAACCTTGACACCTTGTTATAGTTCTTTATATTAAATGTTTTACGGGTGATAGCCAAGGGCTTATTTGGGCTAGCCCCGAAGCTGGCAAGATGACCACCAAAAAAACCCTGCAAATCGCCATTAACTCCATCCCCGGGATCGGCAAGGACCTCAGCCTGGACCTGGGAAAAGAGTGGTTCGCCCGCTGGCGCGCCGAGGACCCGAATCTGGAATTTTCCGACGCGGCCATCACCGGGTCGGCGCACCTGGCCAGACACGGCCGGGACATCCTGGTGCGGGGGCACCTCTCCGGACGCCTGGGCCTGATTTGCGGACGCTGCCTGGAGGGCTTTTCCACCCCGGTGGAGACCGACTTTGACCTCCTCCTAATGCCCGGGCCCCAGGACCTGGGCCCGGAAGAAGAAGAATTGTCCGCCGCCGACCTGGACCTGGATTTCTACTCCGGGGAAGTGGTGGACCTGGAAAGCATCCTCAGGGAACAGATCATCCTGATGCTGCCGCTCAAGCCCCTGTGCGCCGAGACCTGCCAGGGCCTGTGCCCCTGGTGCGGGGCCAACCTCAACCGGGAAACCTGCAACTGCACGGTGCAACAGGGTGATTCCCCCTTGGCCGGGCTGGCGAAGCTGAAAGTTTGGTAAAGCCTGGTCCCCAAATTTGTTCGTGCGCGCGATGATAAAGTGTGGAACAGCCGCCCTCGGCTGCTTCGAAAGACAGGCATGGTGGGCAGTGCCCACCTTCTTACAGGGGATCTAGGGCCGATTCTGCGTTTCAATCCACCTCTTCGCTTTAGCTGAAAGCTGACCGCTGATTGCTATTTTCAAAAAGGAGATTTCCCGTGCCTTTACCCAAACGTAAGAAATCCATCTCCAAGAAGAACATGCGCCGCTCGCATGATTATCCTACCCCGCCGCAATTGTCCACCTGTCCCAAGTGCAACGAACCGCGGCTGCCCCACCACGCCTGCCCCAGTTGCGGGTTTTACAAGGGCCGGCTGGTAGTCCCGAAAGCGGCGGAGTAAGGACGCCATGGATTACCTGCTCACCGAGGAGCAGCAGATGCTCCAGGATCTGGCCCGCCAGATCAGCGAGGAGCGCATCAAACCCATCCGGGCCCAGCTGGACGAAGAAGAGACCTTCCCCTGGGACCTCATGGCGGACCTGGCCCAGGCCGACCTCTGCGGCACCATCATCCCGGAAGAATACGGCGGCCTGGGGCTGGGCTGCCTGGAGAACTGCCTGGTGCTGGAGGCCCTGGCCCAGGGCTGCGTGGGGGTGGCCACCACCTATGCCGCCAGCTTCCTGGGGGCCTATCCCCTGCTGCTGTTCGGCTCCGAGGACCAGAAGCGCCGCTACCTGCCCCCCCTGGCCAAGGGCGAGGTTTTGTCGGCCTTCGCCCTCACCGAATCCCAGGCCGGCTCGGACGCCGGCGCCATTGCCGCCACCGCGGTGAAAGACGGCGACACCTATGTCCTCAACGGCACCAAGCAGTGGATCACCAACGCCGGGGAAGCCGAGTTCAACACCATCATCGCCCTCACGGACCGCACCAAAGGGGCCCGGGGCGCCTCCGCCTTCCTGGTGGAAAAGGGCGACCCGGGAATCTCCTTCGGCAAGAAAGAGAAAAAGATGGGCATCCGGGCCTCCGTCACCCGGGAGATTATCCTGGAAGACTGCCGCATTCCCCGGGACCGCCTCATCAGCAAAGAGGGCATGGGCTTCATCGTCACCATGAAGACCCTGGACCTGGCCCGTCCCGGGGCCGGGGCCCTGGCCGTGGGGCTGGCCCAGAGCTCCCTGGACGAGGCCGCGGCCTTCGCCAAGGAGCGCCAGCAATTCGGGGCGCCCATCTTTTCCTTCCAGGCGGTGCAGCATATGCTGGCCGACATGGCCACCAAAATCGAGGCGGCCCGGGCCCTGGTCTACGCCGTGGCCCGCTACATCGACTCCAAGCCCAGGGACTTCTCCAAGGAAGGGGCCATGGCCAAACTCTTCCCCACCGACATGGCCATGCAGGTGACGGTGGACGCGGTGCAGGTCATGGGCGGCCACGGCTATATGCGGGAATACCCGGTGGAAAAGATGATGCGGGACGCCAAGATCCTCCAGATCTTTGAGGGCACCAACCAGATCATGCGCAACATCATCGGCCTGGCGCTGAATAAGGAATATTCGAGGAAGAAATAGGGGCCAGGGGTTAGGGGTCAGGGGCCAGGGACTATGAATGGCAATATTTGACTGGCGCCTTCCCCCAATGATATTCGCTTAGGCCCCGGTATGTACTACAAATTCATTCATTCTGTCATTCTGAGGGAGCCGTAGGCGACCGAAGAATCTCTTAATACGAGATGCTTCGCTGCGCTCAGCATGACAGGAAGACGAAAAAATGTAGGGTGGGCACTGCCCACCATTTCCTTTTTCTTTCTGGTTCGCAAGCTAAGTACATGATTTCTCAATATGGTGACGGTTCCTGTCTCCCCCCTCACCCCAGCCCTCTCCCCCCGCCAGCGGGGGGAGAGGGAGCTTGTCAGGGGGGAGAGGGAGCGTTACAGGAGTTCCTTCTTTATCCCCTCTCCCCCAATGGGGGAGAGGGTTAGGGTGAGGGGGAATTAAATCACTTTTTTTTCTGATTCCCAAGCTTGGCTTGGGAACGGGGTTTGAATAACGTTAGACGATTGCTATCGGCCTTTATTTGCCCCCCTATAACTTACTAAAAACTATGCTAAACATCATCGTTTGCATCAAGCAGGTGCCCGAAACCCAGGAAGTCCGACTGGACCCGGTGACCCACACCCTGAAGCGCGAGGGCATCGAGGCCATCATCAATCCCTTCGACCTCTACGCCCTGGAGGAAGCCCTGCGGGTGAAGGAGGCCCGGGGCGGGCAGGTGACGCTGCTCTCCATGGGCCCGCCCCAGGCCGAGGCGGCCCTGCGGGAGGCCTTAGGTTACGGCGCGGATGCGGCGGTTTTACTGTCTGACAAAAAATTTGCCGGAGCCGACACCTGGGCCACCGCCCTGACCCTGGCCCGGGCCATCGACAAGTTGGGCGGCGCCGACCTCATCTTTACCGGCAAGCAGGCCATTGACGGCGACACCGCCCAGGTGGGGCCCATGCTGGCCACAGTGCTGGACATCCCCTATGCGGCCTGGGCCCGGAAGCTCACCTTCGGCGCCGACGGGTCTCTCATCGTGGAACGCCTCCTGGACCACGGCTACGACGCGGTGGAGGTCGACCCTCCCGGCCCTGATCACGGTGGTCAACGAGATCAACGAACCCCGGGTGCCCTCTTTCAAGGCCAAGCTCAAGGCCAAGAAAGAACCCATCCCGGTCTGGGGCCTGGCGGACCTGGGATTGCCGGCGGCAGCAGTGGGCCTGGCCGGCTCCTTCACCCAGGTGGTGAAGGTCTTTCCGCCGCCGGCCCGGGGGGCCTCCGAAACCTGGGAAGGCAACCCCGCCGAGCTGGCGACCCGCCTCTGGCAGCGGCTGAAGGAGATGTCCCAGGGCGCAGTTTAGGATAACCATTCTTTAAAGCCAGTCCGGTAGGGGCGGGTTTAAAACCCGCCCCTACCTTGGATATTACGATTTTACTCTCGTTCCCCAGCTCCTGCTTGGGAACGCCATTTTGTCCAAAGCTCCGGCTTGGGCAGGGTTTTGAACTGCGGTTAAAGGTGGGCGGCGCCCATCCTACATTTGGCGTTTGATCTTTGCGGATAGCTGAACGCTGACCGCTGATAGCTCCTGAGACATGGCCCTACAAGAAGAGTTTGAAAACCTCGGCAACCGGTTTTTTCGCTGGCGCAGTTATCTGCCGCTCTTCATGGGGGCTTTATTTATCTTGGCCTTGTTGAGCCAGCCCTATCCCGCAACATCGCCCCGCCCCGACCGGCTGTGGCAAATGGGCTGCCTCCTGGTCTCCATGGCCGGCCTGGGTATCCGTTTCTTCACCGTGGGCTTTGCGCCCCGGGGCACCTCGGGCCGCAACACCCGGGGGCAGGTGGCGGATTCCCTGAATACCTCGGGGATGTATTCCCTGGTGCGGCACCCCCTTTACCTGGGGAATTTCATTATCTGGCTGGGATTGTCCCTGTTTATTAAAGTCTGGTGGGCGACGATAATCGTCATTCTGTGCTTCATCGTATTCTATGAAAGAATCATCTTTGCCGAAGAGAAGTTTTTGCGGGAAAAATTCGGGGCCACCTTCTTGGATTGGGCCGCCACCACCCCGGCCATTATTCCCAGGCTGAAGAATTGGCGGCCGCCGGAGCTGTCGTTTTCCTGGAAATCGGCGCTGAAGCGGGAGTATTCCTCCTTCTTTGCCACCATAGCCTCATTTACTGCCTTAGCAATTATCCGGGACAGCCTGCAAAGGGGAACCTTGGTTTTAGACCAAGCCTGGCTAATGATTTTCACCGTCAGCCTGATCATCTATCTGACCATCAGAACCTTGAAGAAAAAGACCCAAATATTAAGAACAGTTGATAGATAATTTGTTACCCATTCTGGTTCCCAAGCTCAGCTTGGGAACCAGAAAAATAATATATTCCGGTAGCCGCAGGCTTTAGCCTGCGCCGGCAGAAGCGGGACGCCTGTGCTACCTGGTTTTGTATATGGCGGGCGATGCCCGCCCTACATAATGTCGGCGGGCACGGAGGCCCGCCCCACCGAAAACCGAAAACTGTATTAAAATGAGCCTGATCTTTTACTCCGAAAAATGCATTGCCTGCGGCCAGTGCGTGGAAGTGTGCCCCTTCGCGGTCCTGCGCCTGGAGGGCGAGACCCTGGTTATTGGCGAGGGTTGCAACCTGTGCGGCGCCTGCGTGGAGGTCTGCGAGGTGGAGGCTTTGGCCTTGCCGGCGACCGAGGCCCCGGCTCCCCGCCCCGGGGTGCCCCCGGACGGGGTCTGGGTCTTTGCCGAGCAGCGGCACGGCGTTCTGGCGCCCGTGACCCTGGAACTCCTGGGGGAAGCCCGGCGACTGGCCGAGGAGCTAAAAACGCCGGTGGCCGCGGTGCTCCTCGGGGACCGGGTGGCGGACCTGCCCCCGGCCCTGTTGGCCGCCGGGGCCCACAAGGTCTACCTGGCCGAGCATCCGGGCCTCAAGGACTTCCTGGAAGAGACTTATGCCGCGACCCTGACCGAGTTGGCCCGAAAGTTTCAGCCGGAGATCATCCTGGCCGGGGCCACCTATCTGGGCCGGGCCTTCATCCCCCGGGTGGCCGCGGCCCTGAAGACCGGCCTCACCGCGGACTGCACCGCCTTCGCCATCGACCCGGAAAACCGCCTGCTGCTCCAGACCCGCCCGGCCTTCGGCGGCAACATCATGGCCACCATCATCACGCCCCGCACCTATCCCCAGATGGCCACGGCCCGCCTCGGGGTCTTCAAGGCGCGGCCCCCGGAGACCGAACCTAAGGGAGTGGTGCTCCCGGTGGAAGTGGCCGCCCTGGCGGCGCCGGCCCGCAGCCGTTTTGTAGCCACCGTGGCCGAAATCAAGGAGCGCGTTCCCTTGAACACCGCGGAGGTTATCGTCGCCGGCGGCCGGGGCTTGAAAGAGGCCAAGAACTTCCGGTTGCTGGAGGAGCTGGCGGACCTCCTGGGGGGCGCGGTGGGCGCCACCCGCGGCGCGGTGGACGCCGGCTGGATATCCTACCCCCATCAGATCGGCCAGACCGGCAAGACCGTCTCCCCCAAGCTCTACATCGCCTGCGGCATCTCCGGCGCGGCCCAGCACCTGGTGGGGATGCAGTCCTCCGATTTCATCGTGGCCATCAACAAGGACCCCCAGGCGCCCATCCTCCGGGTGGCCGACGTGGGGCTGGTGGGGGACCTGTTCGAAATCGTCCCGGCCCTGATCCAGCAGATCAAGAAGGACCGCGGTTTGTGAGAGCAAGGGCGGCAATATCGCGGTCCAGCCGCGGGCGGCCGATGTCCCTCCAGACGGCGCGGCCGGGCCGGGGAATGTGAAAAAAAGTATCATAAACCTCTTTCAATTTCTTGAAATTCGTTTTATGTAATCACATTTAGGGACCCTGAATCGGCAGGCGGAGGCGGTTACGGCAATCCTGGTTTAATGAGATGAACGACACCAACCGAGTATCTTTAGTAACCGGCGCCGCCCGGGGCATCGGGCGGGCCATCGCCCTGGCCCTGGCCCGTCCCGGCTGGACCATCTATCTAAATGACGTGGCCCTGGGAGAAGACGCGGCTGCCACCCAACAGGAGGTGAAAGCCCGGGGGGCGGCGGCCCACCTGGTGGAATTCAACGTGGCCGACGCCGCCAGGGTGAGCGCCGCCGTGGACGGGATCATCAAAGAGAGCGGCCGCCTTGACATCCTGGTGAACAACGCCGGCATTACCCGGGACAACCTCATCGTCCGCATGAAAGAAGAGGAATGGGATGCAGTGCTCTCCGTCAATCTCAAGGGGGCCTACAACTGCATCCGGGCCGCAAGCAAGGCCATGGTGAAACAGCGGTATGGGCGCATCATCAACATCGCCTCCGTGGTGGGGGTGATGGGAAATCCCGGCCAGGCCAACTATGTGGCGTCCAAGGCCGGGCTCATCGGGCTCACCAAGACCGTGGCCCGGGAGCTGGCCTCCCGCAACATCACGGTCAACGCGGTGGCCCCCGGTTTCATCCAAACCGAGATGACCGAGGCCCTGCCGGAGAACACCAAGGCCCAGATGCTGGCCCTGATCCCTTTGAGCCGCTTCGGCACCCCCGAGGAGGTGGCCCGGGCCGTGGCCTTTCTGGCTGCCGATGACTCGGCTTACATCACCGGCCAGGTGATCCATGTCAATGGCGGAATGCTGATGGTTTAAAAAATGAGGAGGATGCTTGTCGATGGGTGCAATTGATGAAAAGGTGATTGACATCATCGTGGACAAACTGGGCGTGGATCGCTCCGAGGTCACCCCTGAAGCGGTGTTCGTGGATGACCTGGGGGCCGATTCCCTGGATCTGGTGGAGTTGATCATGGCCATGGAAGAAGAATTCGGCATGGAAATCGCCGATGAGGAAGCCGAAAAGCTGAGGACCGTCCAGGATGTCATCAGTTTCATTACCGCCCGGGCAGCCTGAGCCGGAAATCATCGCCATCGCCTGTGATCACGCCGGCTATCACCTGAAAAAAGAGATCTTCAAGCTTCTACAGGAACTCAAGGCCCCGGTTGTCGATCTAGGCTGCGCCAGCCCCGATGAATCGGTGCACTACCCCCTGTACGGGAAAAAGGTGGTGGACGCCATTCTGGCGCGGCCCCACAGCCGCGGCATCCTGATCTGCGGCACCGGCTTGGGCATGAGCATCGTGGCCAACCGCTTCCCCGGCATCCGGGCGGCCCTTTGTCATGATATCTATGCGGCATTGATGAGTCGACGCCACAATGACTCCAACTTACTGGTCATGGGGGGGCGGGTCATCGGGCCGGACCTGGGTAAAGAGATTGTGCGCACCTGGCTCACTACCCCCTTCGAGGGCGGCCGCCACCAGGAGCGCCTGGACCTCCTGGAGCGCCTGACCCAAAGGATACTCCCCCCATCAGGAGCCGATTAATGGACTGCATGGACGACCTGGCCCGCACTGATCCCCAGATTTACGCGGTCATTGAGCGGGAGTTGCAGCGGCAACTGCATAAATTGGAGATGATCGCCTCCGAGAATTTCGTCAGCGCCGCGGTCCTCCAGGCCCAGGGCTCCATTCTGACCCACAAGTACGCCGAAGGCTATCCGGGACGCCGCTTCTACGGGGGCTGCGAGTTCGTGGATACCGCGGAAAAGCTGGCCTTGAGCCGGGTGAGAGAGCTCTTCGGAGCCCCCTTCGCCAACGTCCAGCCCCATTCCGGCACCCAGGCCAACATGGCGGTCTATTTTTCTTTCCTCAAACCGGGCGACACCATTATGGGCATGGACCTGTCCCATGGGGGGCATTTGAGCCACGGGGCCCCGGTAAATTTCTCCGGCCGCCTGTACCGCACCGTCACCTACGGGGTGGACCGGCAGACGGAAGAGGTCGATTTTGCCAAAGTGGCGGAACTGGCCCGCACCCACCGCCCCAAGATGATCATCGCCGGGGCCAGCGCCTACCCCCGGGCGCTTCATTTCGAGCGCTTCGCCGACATCGCCCGGGAAGTGGAGGCCTATCTGCTGGTGGATATGGCCCATATCGCCGGGTTGATCGCGGCGGGCGTCCACCCCAACCCGGTGCCGGTGGCCGATTTTGTCACTTCCACCACCCACAAGACCCTGCGGGGGCCCCGGGGCGGCCTCATCCTGGCCCAGGAGCAATACGGCAAGGCCCTGGACAGCCAGATCTTTCCGGGCATGCAGGGGGGGCCGCTGATGCACATCATCGCGGCCAAGGCCGTGGCCTTTAAGGAAGCCCTGGCGCCCTCCTTCAAGCGCTACCAGGAGCAGATCGTGGCCAACGCCCGCACCCTGGCCCGGGAGTTCACGAAGCGCGGCTACCGCCTGGTGTCCGGCGGCACCGACACCCACCTCATCCTGGTGGACCTCACCCCCACCGGGCTCACCGGCAAGGAGGCCGAAGAGGCCCTGGACCTGGCCGGCATCACCGTGAACAAAAACTCCATCCCCTTTGACCTCCGGCCGCCCACCATCACCAGCGGCATCCGGGTGGGCTCCCCGGCCCTGACCACCCGGGGCATGAAGGAACCGGAGATGGAAGTCATCGCCGACTTCATGCACCAGGCCTTGAGTGCACCCAAGGACAAGGCCCTTCTGCTCAAGCTGGAGGCCCAGGTGCGGGACCTGTGTCACAGCTTCCCCCTGTTCGCGGACGAATGGCTGCTGGAAAGTCCCTCGTCGCCTCAGGCGGCGCGCCTTTAATACCGTTTTCGGTTTTCGGTTTTCGGTTTTCGGTTTTGCCCACCTTACTCCTAAAACCCCAGCGCCTACGACCCTGCAACCCGGAAGATTTCCTCACTTCATAAGCTCAACCTGGTACCATTTGCTATTTAACGCTTTTTATTGGAAAATAATGTCATGCGCTGCCCCTATTGCCGCAGCACCAACAATAAGGTCATCGATTCCCGCCCCAGCCGGGAGGCCAACGCCATAAGGCGGCGGCGGGAATGCCTCCACTGCCACCGGCGCTTCACCACTTATGAACAGGTGGAAGAGACCATGCCCCTCATCATCAAGAAAGACGAGCGCCGGGAACCCTTTCAGCGCTCCAAGGTCTACGAGGGCATCACCAAGGCCTGCGAAAAGCGCCCCGTTTCCATCGACGCCATCGAAAACTTCCTGGACGCCTTGGAACGGGAGATGCTGGAGAGCGGCATGCGGGAAATCGTCTCCACCTGGATAGGCGAACGGGTCATGGCGCAGCTCAGGCAGTGGGACGAAGTGGCCTACGTCAGATTTGCCTCGGTCTACCGCCACTTCACCGACGCCACCGACTTCATGGAAGAAATCCGCCACCTCCTGGCCAGCCGGAAGGAAGAGAAGGGCGAATAAAATATTCTCACCACAGGGACACAAAGGACACAGAGAAAAATGATTTAAAGTGGCGGGGTAAACCCGTCACTTTAAAAAATATCTCTATATATCTCTGTGAATCTCTGTGCCCTTTGTGCCTCTGTGGTGAATCTTTTTTATGAATTCCATTGACGAAACTTACATGAAGTTGGCCTTAAGGCTGGCGGCCAAAGGGGCCGGCTGGGTCTCCCCCAACCCCATGGTGGGCGCGGTGGTGGTGAAAGACGGTAAGATCGTGGGCCGGGGGTATCACCGCCGGGCCGGGGCGCCTCACGCCGAAGTGGAGGCCTTGCGCCGGGCCGGCGACGCCGCCCGGGGGGCCGACCTCTACGTCACCCTGGAGCCCTGCAACCACCAGGGCCGCACCCCTCCTTGCACCCGCGCCATACTTGACAGCCGGGGTGGGTCGGGTCATCCTGGCCACCCGGGACCCCAACTCCCTGGTTGCCGGCAATGGCGCGGCGTTCCTTGCCGCCAACGGGGTGGAGGTGTCCCCGGGGCTGCTGGCCGCGGAGGCCCGGCGTCTGAACGAAGCCTGGTTCAAGTGGGTGGAGACGGGGCTGCCCTTCGTCATCGCCAAGGCGGCCTGCTCCCTGGACGGGAAGATCGCCACTCACACCGGCGAAAGCCAGTGGCTCACCGGGGAAGCCGCCCGGGCCTTCGGCCACCGCCTGCGCCATGAATGCGACGCCATCCTGGTGGGGATAGAAACTATTCTCGCCGACGACCCGCAGTTGACGGTGCGGCTGGGTGGAGGGCGGAAGATGGTTGGGGGAGAGGGCCAGGGGCAGGTAGCACAGGCGTCTCGCCTGTGGGAACCCCCTGCCCTCTCCCCCAAACCCCCTCCCCCAATCCCATATGTTTATGGTGGCACAGGCGTCCCGCCTGTGCATGGTGAGGGAGAGCCCTTCAAAAATGTGGCACAGCCGCCCCCGGCTGTTCTTTCAGAGCAAACCAGGGAGAGCCGCCAATTTCTCGAATTTACCGAAAACCGTCTTTTCAAAGATCCCATCCGCATCCTCCTGGACAGCCGACTGCGCCTGCCGCTGACAGCCCGGCTCCTGCACCTGGATTCGCCCGCTCCTACCTGGGTGGCTTGCACCGAAGCGGCCCCCAAAGAAAAGTTCAAAGCCCTTAAGGACCTGGGGGCCGAAGTCCTGGTCTTACCGGCCGCGGGCGGGGACGAATCCGGCCCGGGTGGTGGCCGCGTCGCCCTGAAGCCCCTGCTGAAGCTCCTGGGCCGCCGCCAGGTGCAAAGCGTGCTGGTGGAAGGCGGCGCAGAAGTCCTGGGCGCCTTCTTCAAGCAGAAACTGGTGGACAAGTTCTACTTCTTCTATGCACCCCTGTTCCTGGGCGGCCAAGAAGCCCCCGGGGTCCTGGGGGGCCCGGGCATCGCTGGCCTGAAGGACGCGCCCGCGAGCAAAAGATTTCAAAATCCACCAGATGGGTCCGGACTTACTAATTTGCGGGTATTTATAAAACATCTACACTTTGAACAAGAATAAAGGAAAAATAAATGACTATTAGAACTTTTCATGGTAAAACTTTTGTCGCTTGGCTAGATATTTCTGGTTTTAAAGAATTAATGAGAAACGCTGAAGAGGCATTAAAGGCATTGGACAAATTTTATCAAATTGGATACGATTCATTAAAGAACCAAAATAGAGATAATAATATTATGGTGGAAGGATTATTCATATCAGATGCTGGCATATTATTTGTAAGAGAAGGCAATGGAAGCTATCAATCATGCGATAAAATCAGTCACTTAATTGATATGCTTGTTGTCATACAGCAAATAAACAAAGAGATGATCAATGCTAATTTCATGTTAACAAGTTCAATCGCATTTGGAAAGTTTGATTATGAAGAACGGATTGAATTTGAAGGCATTGATAAAAACCTTTTACACGGTTATGCCTATGTTAATGCCTACTTAGATAATGAAAAGGGAACACCAAAAATACAGCCTGGACAATGCCGAATAATTAAAAAAAATTTACCCCAGAATATTATAAGTTGCTTGGAAACATCAACGATTTCCGATTATATAAAAAATATGATTAAAAAGAAGAAAGAGCATTATTATTACTATTGGAATTTGATTAAGCCTGCCGAAATAAATAAATTTGAAAAAAAATATAATGAGGCCCAAAAATTGAAATATCGAGCAGTTCTTCAGGTATTGAAAAAACCTACTGAAATATCCATATTTTCCATTTAATTATTTCTAAAGCCCAACTTTCTATTTACCATTTCAGGGGGCTGAGAGGGGAGTTTAAGGGGAGGGCGGGGGATTCGTTACCCCCCGCCCTCCCCTCAAATTACTTTACTCCGCAATCATAAATGGTGCGTAAGACGTACCCTACATTTTATACCAAGTCGCCGTCAGACAAGGAATTTTTTGTAGGGGCGGACCTGCGTGTCCGCCCGCTCTGAGGGCGCACACATGGGTGCGCCCCTACATAATAAACACGTTGTTGGGTGCAATCCGTATCACTTATTTGAAGGCAACGTGGTATGAAAGCCAGGGAAGTCGGGGCCGAAGGTCCCGCCTTCCCTGGTTCCATTTCAGGGGGTTGGGAGGGGAGTTTGAGGGGAGGGCGGGGGATCACAGGCGAGACGCCTGTGCTACCATTCCCCCGGCCCTCCCCTCAATTCGAAAGCCTTGCAAAAAGCCCTTCTGTCATTCTGAGCGCAGCGAAGAATCTCGCATCTTAGAGATTCTTCAGTCGCTTCGCTCCCTCAGAATGACATGATAGGTGCTTTTGCGGAGGATGCGTTTTTATTTCCGAGCCCGCAGAGGCTCCTTGAGGGCGGCGATGAAGTCGCCGATCTCCAGGAGCAATCTTTCTAATCCCTTCTCTTTCACCTTCGCCACCCGGGCCACGATGGCGCTGCCCACCACCACGCCGTCCACGTAGGGGGCGAGGCTTGCCACCTGTTCCGGGGTGGAGATGCCGAAGCCCACGGCCAGGGGGCACTTCACCAGGGAGCGCACTTCCGTGAGCGCCGCCGCCAGGTCCGGGGGCAGTTCGGCGCGGGCCCCGGTGATGCCGGTGACCGAAACGTAATACAGGAAGCCCCTGGTAAGGTGCCCGAGGGTCTTGATACGCGCCGCCCCGCTGGTGGGCGCCGCCAGGAAGATGGCGGCCACTCCGGCCTGGGCCGCGGCCGCCCGCCAGGGGTCCGGCTTCCTCCGGCGGCAGGTCCGGGATGATGAAGCCGTCCACTCCCCGGGCCGCGGCCTCGCTGGCGGTGCGCTCCAGGCCGTACTTCAGGATGGGGTTGTAGTAGCCCATGAGGATCAGGGGGAGGTCCGTTTCCCGGCGCAGTTCCCCCGCCAGCTTCAGGACGTCAATGAGGTGCACCCCGCCCTGCACCGCCCGGTTGCTGGCCGCCTGGATGGTGGGGCCGTCGGCCAGGGGGTCGGAGAAGGGAATGCCCAGTTCCAGCAGGTCGGCCCCCCGAGCGGCCATGGTGAGGGCCAGGGCCCGGGTGGTGGCCAGGTCCGGGTCCCCGGCGGTGATAAAAGGAATGAGGGCCTTCTCCCCCTTTGCTTGCAGCCGCTTGAAGACTTGCTCAATCCGCGTCACCGGACACCTCCAGGGCCTCCGCCACCGCGTCCACGTCTTTGTCGCCCCGGCCGGAGAGATTGACGATGATGATATCGTCGCCATTATACTGGGGGGCCAGTTGCCGCAGGTAGGCCACGGCATGGGCGGACTCCAGGGCCGGCAGGATGCCCTCGGTCCGGGACAGGAGTTGGAAGCCCTCAAGGGCCTCGACGTCCGTCACCGCGGCGTATTCGGCCCGGCCGGTGTCCTTGAAGAAGGAGTGCTCCGGCCCCACCCCGGGATAATCCAGCCCCGGGGCCAGGGAATGGGCCTCCTGGATGTTGCCCCAGGCGTCTTGTAAGAGATAGCTGAACGCCCCATGCAAAACGCCCACCGTTCCGGCCACCAGGGTGGCGGAGTGGTACCCGCTGGTGAGCCCGTGCCCCGCGGCTTCCACCCCCACGAACCGCACCGGATCGTCATAGAAGGGATGAAAAAGCCCCATGGCGTTGCTGCCGCCGCCCACGCAGGCCACCAGGCAGTTGGGGAGGCGCCCGGTGCGCCGCCGCAACTGGGCCCGGGCCTCCCGCCCGATGACCGACTGGAAATCCCGCACGATCATGGGGTAAGGGTGCGGCCCCCCCACGGAGCCCAGGACGTAGTGGGTGTGGCGCACGTTGGTGACCCAATCCCGGATGGCGTCGTTCATGGCGTCCTTCAGCGTCCGGCTGCCGGACTCCACCGGCACCACCTTGGCCCCCAACAGGCGCATGCGGATGACGTTGAGGCGCTGGCGGCGGATATCTTCGGTGCCCATGTAGATGTCGCACGTGAGCCCCAGCAGGGCCGCCACCGTGGCGGTGGCCACCCCGTGCTGGCCGGCGCCGGTCTCGGCGATGAGCCGGGTCTTGCCCATGCGCCGGGCCAGCAGACCCTGGCCCAGGGTGTTGTTGATCTTGTGGGCCCCGGTGTGAGCCAGGTCCTCCCGCTTGATGAATATCTGGGGGCCGCCCAGGGCCGCGCTCAAATGCCGGGCAAAATAGAGGGGCGTGGGCCGCCCCACATAATCCCGCAAGAACCAGGCCAGCTCCTGGCGAAACTCCGGCTCCCGGCTGATCTTTCGATAAGCCTCCTCCAACTCCAACAGGGCCGGCATCAGGGTCTCCGGCACAAACCGACCCCCATACCGCCCAAACCTGCCATGCCGATCCGGTAACAAAATGAACCTCCTTAGTTTTGGTGGTCGCTCCCCAGTTTGGTGGGGGAGGGCCAGGGACGAAGTCCCTGCCCTCCCCCCAAGCCCCCCTCCCAACCCTTTAAGGGGCCTGGGAAGGCGGGGCTTTTGCCCCGACTTCCCAGGCCTTATCCTGAAAACTCATAAGGGGTTGGGGGAGGGGGTTTGGGGGAGGGGGTAAGGGCTTCTGCCCCTAGCCCCCTCCCTCAACTTCATTTAACGCCGCCAACTGCGGCGAAAAACCTTTTTAGTTTTTCCGGGTCTTTTTTCCCCGGCGCGGTTTCCACGCCGCTGGCCACGTCCACGGCCTGGGGTTGCGCCATCTCGATGGCCCGGGCCACGTTGTCCGGATTGAGGCCCCCGGCCAGGATGATGGGGCCGAATTGTCTCGCCTCTTTGGCCAGGCGCCAGTCGAAGGTCTCCCCGGTGCCGCCGGTCTGTCCCTGCTTGTAGGTATCCAGCAGCAGGGCCTGGGCCGCGCCCCGGTAGGCCGCCAGGTCCTGCAGGAGAGTTTTCGTCCCGGATGCGGAAGCCCTTGATCACCCGGCGCCCCAGGGAGCGGCAGTATTCCGGGGATTCCTGACCGTGGAGTTGCAGCCAATCCAGGCCCACCCGGGCGGCCAGGTCCCGCACCGGGCCGCGTCTTCGTCCACGAAGACCCCGACGCTTAAGACGAAGGGGGGCAACTGGGCGATAATCTCCCGAGCCGCCTCCGGCGCCACCTTCCGGGGGCTTTTAGGATAAAAAATAAACCCCAGGGCGTCGGCGCCCAGACCCGCGGCCAGCCGCGCGTCTTCCAGATTGGTGATGCCGCAGATTTTAATACGTACCATATCTGAGCCTAAGTTGTGGTTTTTGGGGGGAAGGGCCAGGGGCCGAGGGCGGGCTGCCCGTTAGCCCCCTCCCCCAACATCCAATCCCACAAACTCCCGCAATTTCGCGCCCGGGTCGGGGGCGGTCACCAGGGTTTCGCCGATGAGAAAGGCATGGATGCCGGCCTGCTCGTAGCGCTCCAGGTCGGCCGGTGTTTTCAGGCCCGAGGCGGCCACCAGGGTCACGTCCGGGGGCGCCAGGGGGGCCAGCTCCAGGGCCCGGTCCGGGAACATCTCGAAGGTATGGAGGTTACGGGAGTTGATGCCGATGACCCTGGCCCCCGCGGCCAGGGCGGTCTCCATTTCCTTCCGGGTGTGCACCTCCACCAGGGCTTCCAGACCCAGGGAGCGCGCCAGCAGCAGCAAGGCCAGCAGTTGCCCCGATTCCAGCAGGCTGACGATGAGCAGCAGGGCGTCGGCCCCCAGGGCCGCGGTTTCATACACCTGGATGGGTTCCAGGATGAAATCCTTGCGCAATATGGGCAAACTGACCACCGGGCGTATCTGCCGGATGAAATCCGGGTCGCCCTTGAAGTAATGGGTCTCGGTGAGCACCGAGATGGCCGCGGCCCCGTTTTCCTGGTAGCGGCGGGCCAGCTCCACCGGCTCCAGACCCATGGCGAATTCGCCCCTGGAGGGAGAGGCCCTCTTGATCTCCGCGATGATGGCGGGCCGCCGCCCGTCCAGGGCCGCCTTCAGCGATAAGGGCGCCGACCTATTGGCGATGGCGGCCTTGAATTCCACAATCCTCCCAGATTCGAACAGGCGGAGCGTTACTCTTCCAGTCTTCTGGGCCACAATTTTTGCTAAAAAATCCATGAGCTTTCAGCTTTCCGCAGTCAGCTTTCAACTTAAAAAAATCAGGCTGATAGCTGACCGCTAAACTTCCCCGAATGACTTGCTCTTGGCGATCAAATCATTCAACTTCTGCAAGGCCCTGCCGCTATGAATCGTCTTGCGGGCCAGCTTGATGCCGTGGGGAAAATCCGGGCTCAGGCCCGCGGCGATGAAGGCCGCGGCCGCGTTCAGGGCCACCATGTCTTCCCGGGGCCCCCCCTCCCCTTCCAGCACGGCGCGCACGATGCGGGCGTTCTCAAAGACGTCGCCGCCCTTGATATCCTCCAACGCGGCCCTTTTGAGGCCGAAATCCTCCGGCGCAATGTTGTAGGTGCTGACCTCCCCGTCCTTGAGTTGGCTCACCCGGGTGGGGCCCACGATGCTGATTTCATCAAAGGAGCCTTCGCCGTAAACCACGAAGGCGCTCTTGCCCCCCAGGTTCCCCAGAACCTGGGCCAGGGGCTCCGTGAGCCTGGGGTCATAGACCCCCAGCACCTGGACGTTGGCGTTGGCCGGGTTGGTGAGCGGCCCCAGGACGTTGAAGATGGTGCGGATGCCGATCTCCCGCCGGGGGCCGATGGCGTAGCGCATGGCCCCATGGAGCTGGGGGGCGAAGAGAAAGCCGATGCCCAATTCCAGGATGCACCAGGCCACCTGGTCCGGGGTCAGGGAGAGATTAATCCCCAGGGCCTCGATGACGTCGGCGGAGCCGCAGCGGCTTGATACCGCCCGGTTGCCGTGCTTGGCCACCTTGAGCCCGGCGCCGGCCACCACGAAGGCGGTGGTGGTGGAGACGTTGAAGGTGGCGGTGGCGTCCCCCCCGGTGCCGCAGGTGTCCACCACGGTCTCCCACTCCACGTTGATCTCGTCCCGGTCCAGGTCGATGAGGCCGTCGGAGATGGGAATACGGGTGGCCTTGGCCCGCATGACCCGGGCCGCGGCGGTGATTTCCGCCACGCTCTCGCCCTTCATCCGCAGCGCCGTAATGAAGGCGCCGATCTGGGCCTCGGTGGCGTGGCCTTCCATGATGGCCTCCATGGCCCGGGTCATTTCGTCTTCCGTCAAATCCTGCCGGGTGACCACCTTCAAGATGGCTTCTTTCAGCATCTTTCACTCCCTAAAATTATAACTGTACTTGATTGCAGCCCAGGTCTGGATACCGGTAAGAATAAAATATTCCTCTGATTTAAATATATTATCAACTTTGCCAGTAAATCTGGCAACCTCCTTGGTGCAGGATGCTGGGGCCGCAGGAGGTGTCGCAGAGTTTGGCCTGCGCCCGTTAAGCAGGGCCTGGAAGAATTGCCAGGAGAAAAAGTCGTTCATCCCCTACCTGCCCCTATCACACCCCCTCTTCTTCATAACTCGGATTGGCCTGCGGCTCTTCCCGCAGGAGCCGCGCCGCCGCCTGGACGCCCGCGGCCAGGGCCTTTTGGTTCATCTCGGCGGTGCCCGGGGGGACCCGGGCCAGGACCGCGGCCTCCAGGCTCTTCAGGGTCACGGCCCCGGTCAGGGCGCCCAGGGCGCCCAGGGCCACGATGTTGGCCGCCATCACCTTGCCGGTCTGGTCCCGGGCCATCTCGGTGAAAGGGATGGCAAACACCCGATGATGGTCCGGAATCTCCTTGACAAACGTGGCATCCACCACGAGCAGGCCTTCGGGCTTCAGGTCCAAGAGCCATAGGTATCCAGGGACTTCTGGTTCATGGCCAGGAGCACGTCCGGATGCACCGCCTTGGGGTAGTCGATCTCGGAGTCGCTAATGACCACTTCGGCCATGGAAGCGCCGCCCCGGGCCGCGGGCCCGTAGCTCTGGGTCTGGCAGACAAACTTGCCGTCATAGAGGCCCGCCGCCTCCGCCAATATGACCCCCGCCAGGATCAATCCCTGGCCCCCGGAGCCGGCCAGCCGGATTTCGTAACGATTTTGCATGAGTGCTTACCTGTTCAGAGTTCAAAGTTCAAGGTTCAAAGTTCAAGGTTCAAAGTTCAAGGTTCAAAGGTTTGAGGTTTTTCAACTTTGAACTTTGAACCTTGAACTTTGAACTATTTTTCCTTCCCTTCCAGCGCCGCCCGGGCCGCTTCCCGGATGCGGCGGTACTCCTGGGTATAGATGGGCAGGTCCCGATCCACCAGGGTGCCGATGGTGATTTTGCCTGCCAGTTCCTCCGGGGTCATGGTTTTGGCCTTTTCCACCCGCACGGCCATCTCTTTCTGGGCGCGCATCATTTCCACCGGGCCCCCCAGTTTGTTTTTCAGGCCGAACTGGGTGTGGCAGTGGCTGATGACTTCCACCACGGCGAAGCCCCGCTTCAAAATGGCCTGTTCCATCAACTCAGCCAGCAAGGTGGCATGATAGACCGTGCCCCGACCCACCATGGCGGCCCCTGCGGTCACCGCCAACTCGGCGATGGAAAAGGGGTGCTCGATGTGGCCATACAGGGACGTGGTGGAGCGGGCGCCGTACGGGGTGGTGGGCGAGTACTGCCCGCCGGTCATGCCGTAGATGTTGTTGTTGATGATGATGGCCGTCAGGTTCAGGTTGCGCCGGGCCGCGTGGATGAAGTGGTTGCCGCCGATGGCGGTGGCGTCGCCGTCCCCCATGACCACGATGACCTGGAGTTTGGGGTTGGCCAGCTTCACCCCGGTGGCGAAGGTCAGGGCCCGGCCGTGGGTGGTGTGCAGCGTATTAAAGTCCACGTACACGGAGAGGCGCCCCGAGCAGCCGATGCCGGAGACCAGGACGATTTCGTCATTGGTGAAACCGGTCTTATCAATGGCCCGGATGAGGGCCCCCAACACGATGCCGTTGCCGCACCCCGGGCACCAGACGTGGGGGAACTTCTTTTCGTGGCGCAGGTACTTGTGGATGAGTTTGGTTACTTCGGGCATAGTTTGCTCGGTTTTCGGTTTTATGTAGGGTGGGCACCGCCCACCACCGCCTGGGCATTATGGCGGGCAAGGCCCGCTCCAGATTTGCTACAACTTCGCCAAGCGCTCCAAAATCTCCCCCGTTGTCAATCCTATCCCCCTGAGGCTGAACGTTGCTAATCGACCTCAGCCAATCTTAATGCGGCTGGTGACGCAGGCCCGGCAGGTGCCGGAACGGATGCGGGCCGCGTCGGACAGCGAAAACACCCCCACCAGGTTACTTAGACTGCCTTTGGAGATAAAGAGCCGGTGAATATCGGAAAAGATCATCTGCTGGAGCGCCACCACCAGGAATTCCTCTTGATCGCAGGCCTGCACGGGGGAGGTCATGATGGCTCGCGCCTCCGTGTGGATGGGGACCCCGTGCAGATAAGCCGCCATCAGGTCGGTTTTGGAAACCACTCCCACGGGCCGTTGATATTCATCCAGGATGGGGACGGCCCCGAACCGATTGGCCGCCAGGCCTTCCATCACCCGGTGCAGGCTGTCGCCGGCGCTATGGGCATAGACGCTGGGGGTCATTACTTCCCGCATCCGGTAATGGTCTGCCGGAAGGTGAGCCGAGTCGCCTCCTTTTTTTCTCATCACATTTCTCTCGCAGTTCTTGCAGAAACGGTAGAGCAGTCCCACGATATCCGGATAGGCCAAAACGCCGATGGGCTGCTGCGGCGCCTCGCCCACCACGTAGAGGCGGTGGATTTGATGCTCCCGCATCCGGTCCAGGGCGGCGTCCAGAGAATCCCGGGGTGAGCAGAATACCGGGGGCCCCACCATAACGTGGCCCAGTGGCGTCTCCAGGGGGAGCCCGGCATAATAGGCGCCCATGAGGTCGGTCTTGGATACCACTCCCAGGCCGGTCAACCTTTCATCGGTGATGAGGAGGGCATTGACCTTAAATTTAATGGTGGCGCGGATGGCCGCGGCCAGGAACGCCTCCTGGGGCAGGCGCACCACTTGTCGCCGCATGGCTTCCTGGACCGTTACCCCCTTCAGGACCCCCTGGTGATCGATGATGGGCATGGTGATTTACCAAACTGCCATAGTTCATCCCAAGCGTTTCAGCAAATAGTCGAACACCCGGGAAATATAGACAATCCCAATGACCCGGCCGGCTTCCAGCACCGGCAGACGACGCACGTGTTTCTTAATCATGATGTCGATGATGTGGAGGACATGGGTATCCGGGGTAATGGTGATGAGGTCCGTGGTCATGACATCGCTCACCAGGATGGTTTTGGCCCGCTGACAGGCGGCGTCAATGATGCCGGAGACCTCCAGGTCGCTCATTTCCCCCCAGATGTGGATATGCTTGGGACGGATCAGGAGAAAAATGTCGTACATGGAGAGCATGCCCACCAGCCGCCCCTCGGCATCGATGACCATGAGGCCGAAGACCACTTGCCCCGAAGCCGCGGACGCCTCCTTGATGACCGTGAAGGCCTGCGCGATGGTCTGGCGCGGCGCCAGGGTGGAAAAGGAGGTGTCCATCACCTCCCGGGCGGTAGCAGGCATAACGGCTCCCCGGATAAGTTTTTTACGTGGCGCAGGTGCTTGTGGATGAGTTGGGTGACTTCGGGCATGGGCGCTTCGCTCCAGGGGTCAGTTGTCAGTGGTCAGTCATCAGTAAATTTAAAATATAGTGGAACCGGCTTCCAGCCGGTGAAACCCAGGCCGGAGGCTGGTGCATCCAACTTATTTGGGCTCGTCCCCAGGCTCCTGCGCGGGGGCGGGGAAAAAGCTGGCAGCGCGGCCTCTTACAGTCTCTCCACCATTAAAAGCATGGATAAATCTTTCCACCCGCATCTGAGGCAGGCTTTAATTTCATGGGTTATCTTATCGAAACTGCTGCTGAATAAACTAACCGCACTGCTTTGACAGATCTCCTCCTGACCACACCGGGGGCAAGGACCCGGTATTTTAATACAGTACAGGATGCAAAGATTCTCGGTTAGATCCTTTACTGTGGTTAATAAAATTTTTACTTCAACCGGCGAAAGATTATGACGGAAAGATTCCACGCTTGACTTTAACCTCCACAATAGTCTGCCCTGGCGCCGCCGAGGGGCCTGTGGGCGCGCCCCGGGCACCAGACGCGGGGAAACTTCTTTTCATGGCCCAGGTACTTATGAATGAGTTCGGTGACTTCTTCGGGCATGGTTTTAGCTCTCAGCTCTCAGCTTTCAGCATTCAGCGGTTAGCGGTCAGCTCTTAGTTTTTAGTTTTTAGTTTTTGGTTTTTGGTTTTTGGTTTCTTGGTTTTCGGTTTTCGGTTTTTGTTCTTGGTTGGTGGCGGGCCTCCGTGCCCGCCGACCTTAAATGTAGGGTGGGCACCGCCCACCAATTTCCTGGTGGCACCGGCTTTCCAGCCGGTGCTCAGCACAGGCCGGAGGCCTGGGCTATTTCCCTTATTGGCGCGGGTCTATCCACCGATCTGCTCCCTATCTTTGAAGTGCTCTTTGAGGAGCATTTTCCCAAGCTGAAATCTTCCATCCTTCCATTCCCCAACTTGCTCACAAGTGCGCCAAGGCTTCCAATAAATGCCCCGTTATATGCATAATATTCCCCTAAGCATCGATATTGCCCTTTCCTTTCTCCAAGAGATTCAAATAAATGGTCAAATCAGCATTGACCATGTTGTAGCAATAATCCGATGGAATCACGCTTGCTCGTTTGGTTTCAGAATTTTTCACTAATAAATCAATGATCCTTCTCTCAAAAACTCTTCTCCGATTCTACCTCGAAAAACTTCTATGACTTTTTTCTTAATAGTTGGCATAGTTGACCCCTCACATCTTCACCAGCCGCGCCACAATCTCCTCCGGCGTTATCAATTGCCCATCGATCCGATTCAATGTCTCCACCCGGGTGAGCCCCTGGTTCACCCGTTTCACCTCCCGGGACATCTGGCCCATATTGAGCTCCGGCACCAGCACCGCCCTGACCCGGCTCAGGTGGGGTTCCAGCAGCCGCCGGGGAAAGGGCCACAGGGTGATGAGCTTGAGCAGTCCGGCTTTGATCCCCTGCTCCCGGGCCTCCAAAACGGCCCGCTGGGCCGAGCGGGCCACGGAGCCGTAGGCCACCACCAGGATTTCCGCGTCGTCGGTGAGTTCCGCCGCCGCCATCTGGATGTCGGCGAAATGCTGGGTGATCTTGCGGAAAAGCCGGTTCAGAAAAGGCACGATCTCATCGGGGCGCTCCGTGGGGAAGCCGTGCACGTCGTGGATGAGCCCGGTGACGTGGTAGCGGTAGCCGTCCCCGAAGATCCCCATGGGCGGCACCCCCCGGGCGTTGTCGGCGTAAGGCACGTACCATTCCGGCGGCATGTCGGGGCGGACCCGGTCCACCACTTTGACCTCCGCGGCCGGGGGCAGGACGATCTTCTCCCGGGTGTGGGCCACCACTTCGTCCAGCAGCAGGATGACCGGGGTGCGGTATTTCTCCGACAGGTTGAAGGCCGTAACCGTCAGGTCGAAGCAGTCCCGGGTGGTGGCCGCGGCCAGGACGATGATGGGGTGGTCGCCGTGGGTGCCCCAGCGGGCCTGCTGCACGTCCCCCTGGCTCACGTGGGTGGGGAGCCCGGTGGAAGGGCCGCCCCGCATGACGTTGACGATGACGCAGGGGACCTCGGCCACGCAGGCAAAGCCCAGGTTCTCCTGCATCAGGGAAAACCCCGGGCCGCTGGTGGCGGTCATGGACTTGGCCCCGGCCAGCGAGGCGCCGATGACCGCGCCCAGGGAGGCGATCTCGTCCTCCATCTGGATGAAGGTGCCGCCCACCGCCGGCAAGCGCCAGGACATGGCCTCGCTGATCTCGGTGGCCGGGGTGATGGGGTAGCCGGCGAAGAACCGGCAGCCTGCGGCCAGGGCGCCTTCCACCACGGCTTCGTTGCCTTGCAGCAGGCGGGGTTGTCCGGTGGCTTTATCATCCATGGCTGTTCTATCTCTATTTACCACAGAGGCACAGAGGACACGGAGAAAACCTTAAGCAACCATGATTGCGCCAGTCAGGCGCCATCATGGCTCTGTGCTCTCTGTGTCTCCGTGGTGCATTCTTCTAGGTTGCATCGGTTCCGGGCTCAATCCGCTTCCTCGGCTTTAGCCTCCCCGGCCTCCAGTTCCCGGACGCAGATAGCGAAATCCGGGCAGTGCAGCTCACACCAGCGGCAGCCGGTGCACCTTTCGGGTTTGTCGATCACCGGGTTGCCTTCCGCGTCCAGGCTGAGGCAGCCCCGGGGACAGAAGGCGGCGCAGATGCCGCAGGACTTGCACCAGTCCTTGAAGATGTCGATCTCGTATTCCGGGTGCGGCTTCTCAGCCTGCTCTTCCCCGGGTTCAACCCCGGGTTGCGCTTTTTTCTCGGTCACGTCTTCATCCATCGCTGATTTCGTCATCCAGTTCGCTAACGCATCTTAAGAAAAGACGGGGGGGCTTGCAATCGCCATTTAGCCTGAACCCGGATTTTCCCGGCCGGATTGCCCCCCTGAGCCAGGAGGGCCTCGATTTTCCCGCCCCTGCCGATGATCATTGGGCCAGCATCTGCAAAAATATATGGGCGGCGTACAGGAAAGCCAGGGCAAAAGCGCCCAGGCTCATCCAGCGCAGGGCCTTTTTCTGGGGCCGGTACATCAGCTCCGCGGTGGCGATGCCTGTCATGACGATGGCCATCACCCCGGTGCCGGCGTGGTGGCGGGAGACCACCTCCAGCAAGGGCCCCGGCAGGTAAAGCAGCTCCATCACCCCCAGCAGGGCCAGGTTCACCAGGTTGCTGCCGAAGAGATTGCCCACCGCCAGGTCCACGGCGCCCAGACGCAGGGCCCCCAGCGTCACCACCAGCTCCGGCAGGGAGGTGGCGGCGGCCACGAAGGTGGTGCCCACCAGGGATTGCTGCCAGCCCATGAGGCGGGCCAGGTTCTCGGCCACCCGGGGCATGAAAATGCCGGCGGCCACCACCACCAGGGCGTTCAGCCCGAACTTCAGGACGGCCGTCCGCAGGCTGATGGCCTCATAAACCAGCTTCTCTTCGTGTTCCGCCAGATAGGCTTCCCGCTGGCGCCGCTGGTAGCGGAACACCGACCGCATGGCCACCAGATAGCAGACCAGCAGCACCGGGCCGCTGAGCCCCACGTGGGCCCAAGCAAAGCCGGACAGGGGCGAGGGGCCCATCACCCCCATGACGGCCACCCCCAGCATCACCACCCCGAAGGAGGCGGCCAGGATGTGGCCCCGGTCCGCCACCGTGAGGGCCGGCCCCGGGGGATAAAGGATATCCACCACCGCCAAAATCAACAGATTAAAGACGCAGCTCCCCAGCAAGTCCCCCACCGTGATATCCGGGGCGTTCACCCACAGCACCGCGCTGACCCCGGTGGCCGTCTCCGGCAGCGAGGTCACCGCGGCCAGCACCACCAGGCCCAGCCAGGTTCGTCCCATGCCGGTCTTCTCCGCCAGGACGTCCCCGTACCGGCACAGCTGGGTGCCCGAAACCGCAATGGCCGCGGTCACCAGAAAGAACTGCAGCCCTACGCTCCAAAGTGCCACCAAACTTACCCCCGGCTGCGCTTCAAAAAATTCCTGAGCAGGTTTAGCCCCTCCGTGGTCAGAATGGACTCGGGATGAAACTGCACCCCGTAGACGGCGTGTTCCCGGTGGCGCAGGCCCATGATCTCGCCCACTGCGGTCTGGGCCGAGACCTGCAGGCAATCGGGCAGGGTCTCCCGCTCCACGATGAGGGAATGGTAGCGGGTGGCCTCAAAGGGGGAAGGGATGCCCTGAAACAAGTCCTTGCCGTCGTGGTAGATGAGGGAGGTCTTGCCGTGCATGAGACGGGGGGCCCGGATGACCCTGCCTCCATAGGCCGCGCCCAGGGCCTGATGCCCCAGGCACACCCCCAAGATGGGGATGCGCCCGGCAAAGTGCCGGATGGCGGCCACCGAGATGCCGGCCTCGCTGGGAGAACAGGGGCCCGGCGAGATGACCAGGCGGCTGGGGCCCAGCGCCTCCAGCCCCTGCAGGTCGATCTGGTCGTTGCGGAAGACCTGCACCTCCTCCCCCAGCTGGCCGAAATACTGCACCAGGTTGTAGGTGAAGGAGTCGTAGTTATCGATCATTACCAGCATAATTACCCCTTAGGATAAAGCCCCCCATCTGTTTTTGCCAGGAGGGGGTTTGGGGGAACCTACTTTTGAAAAAAAGTAGGGTTCCCCCAAACCATCCCTCATACCAATCCTTCTTCCGCCCGCTCCAGGGCCCGCATCAGGGCCATGCCCTTGTCGACCGTCTCCTGGTATTCCAGGGCCGGGTCGGAGTCCGCCACGATGCCGGCCCCCACCTGGAGGTAGACCCGGCCCTGGTGGATGGTGAAGCTGCGGATAGTGATGCAAAAATCCAGGTTGCCGCTGAAGCTGAGGTAGCCCACGGCCCCGGCGTAGGGCCCCCGGCGGGTGGGCTCCAGCTCCTCGATGATCTCCATGGCCCGCACCTTGGGCGCCCCGGCGACGGTCCCGGCGGGAAAAGTCGATTTGAGGAGGTCCAGGCCGTCCCGCCCCTCGGCCAGGACGCCCTCCACCTGGGAGACGATGTGCATGACATGGGAGTAGCGCTCCACGGTGAAGAGCTCCGGGACCCGGACGCTGCCTACCTTCGCCACCCGGCCCACATCGTTGCGCCCCAGGTCCACCAACATGAGGTGCTCGGCCCGCTCCTTGGGGTCGGCCAAAAGCTCCCTTTCCAGCTCCCGGTCCTCCGCCTCCGTAGCCCCCCGGGGCCGGGTGCCGGCAATGGGGCGGTAAATGATCTGGTCGCCCTCCAGGCGCACCAGGATTTCCGGCGAGGCCCCCACCAGCTTCAGGTCCCCCATATCCAGGTAAAACATGTAAGGGGAAGGGTTGATGCAGCGCAGGGCCCGGTACAGGTCAAAGGGGTCGTGGCGCAAGGGGGTGGAAAAGCACTGGGACAACACCACCTGGATGACGTCGCCCGCGGCGATGTACTCCTTGCCCTGGCGCACCATGGCTTCGAAGCGCTCCTTCGTAAGGTTGGCAGAAAGGGGCGACCGGGCCGAAGGCGGCCGGGGCTCGGGCCTGGGCACCGGCTGTCGCAAGCGGTCGATGAGCACCTCGATGGCCGCCACCGCACCGTCGTACTGGACCTGCAAAGGAACTTCGGGGTTAAGGTGCACCAGGGACACCACCTTGATGGTCTGGCGCAGGTTGTCAAAGATCAGCAGATTGTCGGCCAGGAGCAGGCGGGCCTCGGGCATGGCCAGCGCCGGGGTGTGTTCCGGCAGGCGCTCGATGTAGCGCACCATGTCGTAGCCCAGGTAGCCCACCAGGCCTCCCCAGAAGCGGGGCAGCCCCGTGGTGGGCACCGCCGCGAAGCCGGAGAGCAAGCCCCGCAGGTGTTCAAAAGGGTCCGCCCCGGGCGCCAGGGTCGTAAGGGTCCCCTGCCGCCGGATGGTGGTAGCCCCCCCCTCCACCTCCAGGGCCAGCGATGGATTGAGGCCCAGGAAGCTGAACCGCCCCCATTTCTCGCCGCCCTCCACACTCTCCAGGAGATAAGACCAGCCTTCGCCCCGCAACTTCTTGTAGGCCGACACCGGGGTCTCCAGGTCCCCCAGAATTTCCCGGTACACCGGGATGAGGTTGCCCTGCCGGGCCAGGTCGCTGAACTGGGCAAAATCCGGATTAACCATGCACCGCTCCGTGAATGAAATGAAGAAGTTTTATATTCTTAGAGGTGGGCCAGGGACCTGCGGCCCCCGGCCCACCCAAAATCTGCGATTTTGGGGAAAGTTGGGGGAGAGGGCCAGGGGCAGGTAGCACAGGCGTCTTGCCTGTAACCCCCTCTCTCCCCCAAACCCCCACTCCCAACCCCTTAAGCAAGGGCGACCCGTTGGGTCGCCCTTGCCACGAATTTAAACCCCTGGCAAAATATTCTGTAGTGCGTGCTTCTATACACCCCGGAAAAGGCGACTTTCTTTCCCCGTAGGGGCACGGCGAGCCGTGCCCAAAGTGATTAGTGGCGCAGGCGTCCCGCCGGTGCATCTTTCGCTCCCTATTCCACCATACCACAATCAAACTAAAAAAGCCGGGCGCCCTGTGGGCCACGGCTTTGTTGCGCCAAAAAACCGGGGCCCCTCTCGTGAGGGGCCCCCAATATTACACCTGCCGGTGGACGCGCCTCACGAATCCGCCATCTCGGGCCACCAGCACCAGTTGATTGAATTGAACTTTTTCATTTTCCCAGCTAAGATTATTGTATAATCAAATCGTCAGCCGCGTCAATATGTTTCTCAAATTCAGGCAACCTTTCTTTCCGGAGGAAATGAGGTGAGATTCCTAATTACCATATTTCAAGATGAAGATGGCATGTATGTCGCCGAATGTCCCGCGATTCCCGGCTGTGTCAGCCAGGGGCAGACGGAGGCTGAGGCGGAGCAGAATATCCATAAGGCCATTAAAGAATGTCTGGAAGTGCGAGCCGAGAAGGGATTGCCTCTGACAGTGCCGACCCGCCAGATTGAGGTTGAAGTTGAATGGGGACAGTCCCCCTATTAAAGCCCAGGGAAGTAGTAAAGGTTTTTGAAAAACTCGGCTGGGAAGTTGCCCGGCAACGAGGCAGCCACATTATCATGACCAAACCCGGTCACATGGCCACTCTCTCCATCCCCGACCACCCCCACGTAGCCCGCGGCACCCTGCGCAGCCTCATCGCGCGAGCGGGAATATCTGCGGAAGAGTTTCTTTCAGCATTAGAAGATTGAATTTTTGAAATCTATGAAATCGATAGATAAAATAAAACATAAAATAAATATAGATTTTGAGGAAATGTTCTCTTCCTCTATGACCCTATTGGAGATGGCAGATACAATTATGAGAGAAATGAATGAGAAAAGTTTATTAGATAAGACAAGTCCGCCTTTTAATAAATGTGCAGCAATATTGTTCGGCGAGGCGTATGGCAGATTTTTATCAATTATAATTCTATGTAAAAATGGTATGAGTAGATGCGCCTTAGTTATATTGAGGAGCCTAATGAACTTGTTTTTTATTTTTCATTGGATATTATGCGATGATTTGGAAAAACGAGATGAAAGAAGTAAGCGATATTTGGGATGGTCTTGGAAAATTTGGCAAGATTCGATCGACAGAGCACCTGACAATTATGGTACTGAATTTAAAGTAGAGGTTAAGAATAATTTAAGTGAAGTTGAGAACCTATATAAATTTAAGAAAAAAGGAAAGCTTGTAGAAGCAAAGCATTGGCATGAACCGATAAGCATTTATGAGATGGCAGATAATGCTGGATTATCGGAACATTACAAGCAAGGTTATAAGGCCTTGAGTTGGATTGACCATCTTGATCCTGTAGCTGTCTTGCCTAGGGCAAAAACAGGAATTATAAAATTTGATCCCGACTACGATCCTGATAGCGATAAGAAATATTTTTCCCAACCAATACTATTAAATCTCTCCTATTTTAGGAATATCTGTCAAAGCATGTCAGAAATTTTTAATTTAAATTTAAAGGGCGATTTGGAGAAGTTCTCCGATGTAATTAAGAATTTCGAGAATATGCCTTAGCCCTTTAGCAATTCTAACATTTGGGAATGCAATATTTCGTTGCTGGCCAGGATGTTGGGGGAGTAAATGTCGTAAGGCCCGCCGCCCAGGGTGGTGATACGGCCGCCGGCTTCTTCGATAATCAGCAGGCCCGCGGCGGTGTCCCAGGGCTTCAGGTTTTCCTCGTAAAAGCCGTCGAAGCGGCCGCAGGCCACGTAGCACAGGTCCAGGGCCGCGGACCCGGCCCGGCGCAGCCCCTGAACCGCGCCCAGCACCCGGCCCATGCGAGCCATGGTCTCCGGCAAGCGCTCCCGGATGTCATAGGGAAATCCAGTGGCCACCAGGGCCGCCTCCAGGCGGTCCGTGGAGGAGACCAGGATGGGCCGGCCATTCAGGCGCGCCCCCTGTCCGGTTTGCGCCTCGAAGAGTTCATCCCGCAGGGGGTCGTAGATCACGCCGTATCCCAGGCGGCCTGCCGCCTCGAAGGCGATGGAGACGCAGAACATGGGAAACCCGTGGGCAAAGTTGACGGTGCCGTCCAGGGGGTCGATGATCCAGCGGTAAGGCGAGGGGTCCTCTTCCCAAGCCGGAAGTCCGGCCTCCTTTTCCGGCCCGGCCGGGGACGGCTGGGCCGCACCCCCCTCCCTTTCCCTTTCCTCCGCCAGGAAGGCGTGGCCCGGAAAGGCCTGGCGGATGATGGCCACGATGATCTCCTGGGCCTGATAGTCCGTCTCGGTCACCGGATCAATGACCCCCTTCAAAGTCACCCGGTGGGGCTTCAGGTAGTTCTGCCGCAGCACCGCCCCCGCGGCCAGGGCGGCCTGCCGCCCGATGCGGACCACTTTTTCCAGCATCTGGTTCAACCTCCCCCCAAGAGACCCGGCCTCCGGGACTCCAAAGGAATTTTAGAAAACCGGCAGGGGCACGATCTCCCGTGTGCCTGCCTTTGCCTCTAAAGGTAAGCTAATCACTGGTTAAGGATCTGGTAAGGGGCGCGGTCTCGATTTGCCTGAAATCATAAATAACTGCAGTTAGTTATGAACCGAGTTCTGTATGCCCCATTTTACCGGGAATTTTCCCGGAGCCGCTACCGGTCCTACTCCCCGGCCAGGTTAAGGAGCTGAAAGCCGGTTTGCGGCTCCTGCCGGCGCCGGGCGGCGGTCCCCAAAATCTCCAGGATCACCACTTCTCCCACCAGCCAGACTTCCACCCCGGCCCGGGTGCAACCCACCGTGGCCCCGCCTTCCCGGCCCGCGGCCGCGTGCATATGCAGCGCCGGTTCGCCCCCTTCGTTGAGAAACAGGGTGCCCACCGCCAGGACTTCCTGGATGCCGCTGAGGGCGTAAACCAGGGGCACGACGTCTGCCCCGCGGCCGGCCTCCGGCCCCACCACCATGCGGCTGCCGTCCTGGGCGCCCCCCAGGTACATCACCATGGCCCCCCCGATGCCGTGGTCCCGGGCAAAAGCTTCAATGGTGGCGTTCAGAGGCTCTCCCTGCTCCAGCCGTAAGACAAAGATCCGCCCCAGCCTGCCTTCGCGGTATTGCATGACGCCCTCCGGGTTGCCTGGTTTATTCAGGCTCTAGGGAAGTGGTTCTGGCCATGCCAGCCATGGATATCATTTCTCATCTGGTTCCCAAGCTCCTGCTTGGGAACGCCCTTTTTTCCAAAGCTCCAGCTTTGGAAGGATTACGAAGCGGAGCTTCGTTTATATTTGCGTCCCCAAGCAGGAGCTTGGGGACGAGAAAAAAACCTGCCTAAATCACTTCTTCTTGCCTTTGCCCTTCGGTCCCTTCTTTTTGAGGGCGGGGTTGGCGGCCCCGGCCGGCGCCGCCTTGAGCGGCGTAAAGAGCGACACGGTCAAGAGCCCGATGGCGAAGCCCCCCAGGTGGGCCATCCAGGCCACGGTGCCGCCCTGGCGCAGGCCGTAAAACTGCAGCGCCAGCCACAGACCCAGCCAGACAAAGGCCGGGATGTAAGCGAATTCCGGACGCAGGCGCCAGAACACCACGGTCAGGATGGGGGACTTGGGCAGCCGCACCAGGTATCCCCCCAGCACCCCGGCAATGGCGCCGCTGGCCCCGATGAGGGGGACGGACAGACGGGACGCGGCCAGCACGTGGAAAAGACCGGCAAAAAATCCGCAAAAAAGGTAGAAGGCTAGAAAGCGCCCCGGTCCCAGGTCGCCCTCCAGGGCCTCGCCGAACACCCACAGGAACCACATATTGCCGATGAGATGGAACCACCCGGCGTGCAGGAACAGGGAGCTGAACATGGTGGGCAGGAGCCACAGGGCCTGGTAGGAGCTGAGCAGTTTGGGCTGGCTCAGCTTGGAGGCCACCGCCCCCTGCTGCCAGAAGAGATTCGTGGCCGCCTGGGGTTCCAGTTGCAGCTGGTAGAGAAAGACCGCCACGTTCACCGTGATGAGGCCCAGGGTGACCCAGGGCCAGCGGTGCCGGGCCGGCGCCCCGCGTATCGGGATCATGTGCCGCTCCGTATGGTGTTTTGGGCGGAAGGGCGGGGGAATTGCTTTTCCCCGGCCCTGCCCTCAAACCCAGCAAATTTTACTCCAGTCCACCTTCCCTGTCCAGAGCCAGTCGCGGGCGCAGTTGACAAGGGGAGGAGTTTCTAATAAATAAAAGGCATGGCGCTGCCGACAAAGAAAGTATATATCCGGACCTTCGGTTGCCAGATGAACGTGGCCGACTCGGAAGTGATGGCCCAGGTATTGGCTGACGATTACGTCCTGACGGAGCGGGCCGAGGAAGCCGATCTGTACCTCATCAACACCTGCGCCATTCGCCGGAAGTCCGAAGAGAAGGTCCGGAGCCTGCTGGGAAGCCTCAAGGTCTGGAAAAAGCGGCGGCCCCAGCTCGTCCTGGGCGTGGGCGGCTGCGTGGCCCAGCAGGAAGGGGAGCGCCTGTTGGCGGCGGCGCCGCACCTGGACCTGGTTTTCGGCACCCAGGGCATTTACCGCCTGCCGGAGTTGGTGCGTCGGGCCTGGATGGGAGCCCGCCCGGTGGACGTGGAACTGGCGCCGTGCTTTCCGCCTCTACCCCGGCGGCAGTGGTTGGGGGCCCCGCTCCAGGCCCTGGTCACCATCATGCAGGGCTGCAACAACTTCTGCACCTTCTGCGTGGTGCCCTATGTGCGGGGCCGGGAAATGAGCCGGGACCCCGGGGCCATCCTAACGGAGGCCTCCGCTTTCCTGGCCGCCGGGGGTAAGGAAATTACCCTGCTGGGCCAGAACGTCAACTCCTACGGCCGGGGCTTGCCGGAGTCGGTGACCTTTCCCCAGCTGCTGCGCCGGGTCGCCGCCCTGCCCGGCCTGTACCGGCTGCGCTTCGCCACCTCGCACCCCCGGGACCTCTCCCCGGACCTGAGGGTCGCCTTTGCCGAGCTGCCGCCCCTGTGCGAGCACCTGCATCTGCCGGTGCAATCCGGGGCCAACCGGATCCTTCAGGCCATGAACCGGGGCTACACCCGGGAAGAATATCTGGAGAAGGTGGCGTGGCTGCGGCAAGCCGCCCCCGGTATTGCTTTGTCCACCGATCTCATCGTGGGTTTTCCCGGAGAGACGGACTCCGACTTCCAGCAGACCCTGGACCTCATGAGGGAGGCCGCCTTCGACCAGGCCTTTTCCTTCAAATATTCGCCCCGGCCCCAGACCCGGGCCGCCGGTTTTCCGGACCAACTGCCGGACGAGGTGAAGGCGGAGCGCCTGGCCCACTTGCAAAGCCTCCAGGATGAACTTACTATGAAGGCCCACCGGGGCCTGCTGGGTCAGGTGCGGGAGGTCCTGGTGGAGGGCTTGAGCCGCCGCAGCCCGGACCAGCTCTGCGGCCGCCTCCGGACCAACCAGGTGGTGAATTTCCCCGGCCCCCGGGAGTGGATCGGAAGCCTAATGCTGCTTCAGATCACCGAGGCTCACCCCCATTCCCTGAAAGGGATGCCCCTGGAAGTCCCATTAACCTCGCAACCGCTGGCGGATCGCCTCCCCGCATCCCCAAAGGAGCTATCATGTTGAGAGAAATGACCGTCTCCGGTCTGACCATCGACCCCTTTACCAACAGCCCCATCATGATCTTGAAGGATGTGGACTCGGATAAGGCGGTCCCCATCTGGATCGGGTTGCTGGAGGCCACGGCCATCGCCAGTGAGTTGGAAAACATCAAGTTCTCCCGTCCCATGACCCATGATCTCTTGAAAAACATCATGGATCTCATGAACACCCAGGTGACCAAGGTGGAGGTCTGCGATCTTCGGGACAATACCTACTTTGCCCTCATCTACCTCCTCAGGGACGGCAAGGAAATCAGTATCGACGCCCGTCCCAGCGACGCCATCGCCCTGGCCCTGCGCACCAAGGCCCCCATCTTCGTGGCCGAAGTGGTGATCCAGAAGGCCCGACGGGTGGACCTGTCTGCCAAAGAGGCCATCACCACCGAGGACGCCAAAAAGTGGACCGAAATCCTGGAAAGCCTGGACCCCGAAGATTTCGGCAAATACAAGATGTGAAAAAGCCAGTTTTCGGTTTCCGGTTTTCGGTTTCCGGTTAGCAATACAGACCCCATATCCTCCGCTTGCCTGCCACCTCCCTTCATACCACCCCAAGGGTGGTGAAATAACCAGTCATTTGCTTCTGGTTATCACCACCGGAAATATGGTATAAAAGCTTATTCTGTTTGTCTTAAATTTTTGGCTTTTGCCAAAAACCGAAAACCAAAAACCGAAAACCGTCTTTTATGATTGACCTGCACACCCATTCTATGTTCAGCGACGGCGAGTTGGTGCCCGCGGAGTTGTGGCGCCGGGCCCAGGTGAAGGGCTACCGGTACCTGGGCATTACCGATCACGTGGATGGGTCCAACTTCGAGGTGGTGTTCGCCCGCCTGAAGGCCGCGGCCTTGAGCCTCAACCGGGGGGAGCCTCCCTACCTGATCCCCGGCTTGGAATTCACCCACCTGCCGCCGGCCCTGATCGGGCCCCTGACCACCCAGGCCCGGGCCCTGGGGGTGCCGCTCATCATCGTCCACGGCGAGACCCTGTCCGAGCCGGTGGCCCCGGGCACCAACCGGGCGGCCATCGAGGCCGACATCGACATCCTGTCCCATCCCGGCCTCATCACCTTGGAGGAAGCGGCCCTGGCCCGGGAGCGGGGCATCTTTCTGGAGATTACCGCCCGCAAGGGGCACTCGCTGGCCAACGGCCACGTGGCCCGCACCGCCCTGGAAGTGGGGACCTCCCTCATCCTCAACACCGACGCCCACAGCCCCGGGGACCTCATCACCCGGCGGGAGGCCGAACTCATCGCCCGGGGCGCGGGGCTCCGGGGACCCGCCATCGACACCCTCTTCAGCGACGCCGAAACCCTGGCCCGCCGCCTGGCGGGGCTGTAAGGGGCGAGGGAAGAAAAACCTGTTGAGGGGGAGGGCCCGGGACATTTATCAGAAAAAGTCCGCTGGCCTTCCCCCAAACCCCCTCCTGGAAAAACAGAAAGTTATCAGCGCCGCAGGCGGGGGCTCCGGCCCCCACTCCACCGGACAGAGAAAACCATTTTAATATTCGAATCAACTTTCAGTGGAAGCCAGACATGGTAGGGGCGGGGTTACCCCGCCCCTACCTGGCATAACTCCATGCCCCTCTTAACCTGCTGTTGGCCGGTGCAATGACCGACGCTTTCCACTTGCCGAGGGCTGGGTCTTAAATCCTCAGTCCTCTTGCTTTGCCTCCCATCGTTTAAAAGAGCTTGACAGCCCCGCGCCTGCCGTACTTATATAAATTCACCTTTTAACCCCGGAGGGATGAGCTTGCCGGCCGTCGGCCCGTCACTGTGGCTCAAGCGCTTGGGACTGAACATCCTGGAGTTCTTCCTGCCCCGGCTCTGCCTCTTCTGCGGGGCCGCGGTGGGAGAGGAGGCGGCCCTGGCGCTGTGCCCGGAGTGCGAAGGCGAAATTGAGTGGGTGGCCAGCCCCCTGTGCCCTTGCTGCGGGGTGGTCTTTACGGCCCCAGACGGCGGCGACCACCTCTGCGGCGCCTGCCAGACGGACCCGCCGCCCTTTGCCCGGGCCCGGGCCGCGGCCCTCTACGTCGGGCCGGTGGCCGCGGCGGTCAAGAGATTAAAGTTCGGACGCCAGATGGCCCTGCTGCCGCTCATGCAAAGCTGGCTCCGGGAGCCCCCCTGCCTGGAGCTGGCGGCGGCGGCCGATCTGCTGGTCCCCGTGCCCCTGCACCCCCGGCGCCTCAAGGCCCGGGGCTTCAACCAGGCCCTGCTTCTGGCCCAGGCCTTTCCCGAGGCGCAAATTTCCCGGGAGGCTTTAGTAAGGGTGCGGCACACCCTTCCCCAGCTCAGACTCAACCCCAAGGAGCGCCGGGACAACGTCCGGGGGGCCTTTGCGACGCCGGACCCGGCCCTGGTCAAAGGGAAACACGTCCTCCTGGTGGACGACCTCTACACCACCGGGGCCACGGTCAGGGAGTGCGCCCGGGTGCTCCGCCGGGCCGGGGCCCGCCGGGTGGAGATCCTTACCGTGGCCCGGGTTAAGCATGATAATGATTCACCACGGAGGCGCAGAGGACACAGAGAAAGATAGAGAATTTAAAACCTGATTGTGCCGGTTCGGCACAATCAGGTTTCTCTGTGCCCTCCGTGTCTCTGTGGTAAGATTTTCCGAGGCTCGCTATGACGGAATGTAGCACTGCGAACAAGGTGACCGATTGGCAGGCCGCGGCCCGCTGGGTCCGGGACCTCCAGGACCGGGGCAAAAAAGTGGTCTTCACCAACGGCTGCTTCGACCTCTTGCACCCGGGCCACGTGCGCTACCTGGAGGAGGCCCGCTCCCTGGGCGACGCCCTGGTGGTGGGGGTGAACACCGACGCCTCGGCCAAGCGCCTGTACAAGGGCCCCGGGCGCCCCGTCACCCCGGAAGGCGACCGGGCCCGGGTGGTGGCGGCGCTCACCTGCGTGGACCGGGTGGTGCTCTTCGGGGAGGACACTCCCCTGGAGTTGATCACGGCGCTTAAGCCCGACGTCCTGGTCAAAGGCGGCGACTACCAGCTCGAGCGAGATCGTGGGCCGGGAAGTGGTTGAGGCCCGGGGCGGCCGGGTGCTGGCCCTGCCCTTCGTGCCGGGGTACTCCACCAGCACGCTCATCGAGCGTATCCGGGCCGGGAGTTAAAGGGAGATAGGCAACCGCGCCGGGCCCCTTTCTTTCCCCAGCAATAGCCTTTCACCTACTTACGTCAAACTATATTCAAGGATTAGATTTCGATACGTTATCGATAATTTTCGAAAGCTCATGATAATGGCAAGTTAGTGACTTCTATAAGGTGCCGTATGCGGGGGTATGGTTTATTAACTTTTTTATAAAAGTTAATGAGGGATTGGGGAATTTAAGGGAATTTTATTCATCTATGCCTTGACAGGAAATGAATTTTGAGATATATTTATTTCACTCTCTGTTTCCTTGTCTGTTGTTTTCCAAGGTCTTGCCTGAAATAATGCAAGGCAGGGCAGACAAGACGAGGCAGAGAATAGCGGCAAAGGTGGTTCCTGCTACCATACCTTGCCGGAGCAGGAGAATGGCCGATTCGTGAAAACCGGGTCGGCCATTTGCTTTTGGGGGCAATTCCATAACTGGTCTTGGGGAGGATTTCAAATGAAGGGCCTTCATCGCACTTCCTTGACAAATTGGCCTCCCTTGTGGGGAGGGCGGGGGAATCCCTTACAAAAAATCCCCCCGGCCCTCTCCTCAGAAATTCCTCCTCTCACTCCTTCAAACCCGCGTAGGCCATGGGGAGCAGGGCCAGGCTGATGGCCCCGGAGACGATGAGGGGCCAGGCGTAGCCGTAGGTCGCCCCCAGGGGTCCGAAGATCAGGGAGCCGGCGAAGACCCCCAGGGTGGTGGCCAGCGAAATGAGGGAGGCGTTCCCCCCGATGCGCTCCACGTGGAAGAGCCGGGACACGGTGGTGTAGGTCTCCATGAGGATCAAGCCGTCGCCGAAACCGTGCAGGGCCCGCATGGCGAAGGACCAGGGAAGGTTGGGTACGGTCATCAGGATGTGGCCGCTGCCGGAGCAGCACCAGGGCCACGGCCAGGAAGGTGAGGGGTTTCAGGCGCCCGGCCCAGAAGCGGCCGTAGAGATAGGCGGTGACCGAGATCACCGCAAACTCGCCGGCCATGTAAGCGCCCACCCCCAGGGGCTGGAGGCCCAGGTTGTTCTCCAGGAACAGGGCCAAGCTGGTGGCTTCGGCGCCCCAGTGCAGGGTAAAGAGAAAGAGCCAGGCCGCGAAGAAGAGGACCGGCCGGTTGAAGAAGTCCCGGCCGTACTGCAGGATGGGGGTGCGCACCCCGATGGTGAGGGGCAGCCTCCCGGTGGCCAGGAGCATCAGCAGCACCCCGGCACCGAAGAGCTTCAGGGTGACGGGAAAGTTCAGCTCATTAAAGAGCCAGCCCCCGGCCAAGGCCCCCGCCACCATGCCGCCCATGCGCACCGCATTGAACTCACCGAAACGCCGGGCCTGGTCGCCGCCAGTTTCTTTAAACAGGAGAATATCCAGGGACTGCCGGAAGAGCTGCAAGCTCAAGCCGAAGCCCCAGAAGACGGCCAGAAAGGGCCAGAAGCTCCCCACCCCGGCCATCCCCCAGAGGGAGGCGGCGATGCCCGCCAGCCCCAGGCGGGTCAGGATTCGGGCCGGGAGACGGTCGCCGGTGACCCCCACCGGGAAGGACACCAGGATGGCGTTGAGGCTGAGCACCGCATAGAGGACCCCGATCTGGGCCCCGGTGAAACGGAGGGTCCCCTTCAGGTAAAGGGGCAACAGGAAGTAGGCGACGGAGATGACGGCGGAATAGACGCCTATGAAAAAGGAAACCAAGGCCGGGGCCGGGCTTTACAAAGCGGTGCGGTCCAGCCGCACCTCCATGGCCCGGGCCGGGCACACCGGGCAGCACAGCTCGCAGGCGCTGCACTTGGCGGGGTCGAACAATACCTCCATTTCCGGCCGCTTCACGTACAGCGCCCCGGTGGGGCAGACCGCGGTGCAGGTGCCGCACTGGTAGCAGCGCTCCTCGTTGCGCCGCACGTCCCGGGCGGCCCGCTGCACCTTGACCCCCGAGTCCCGCAGGTACTTGAGGCCCAGCCGGAAATTCTTGGGGTGGCCCCGGAGCTCCATGACGATGACCCCTTCCTTCCGGGGGTAAATGGTAGCCTTCAGGAGATTGAACTCCAGATCGTAGTCTTTCACCAGCCGGTAAATGATGGGCTGGTCCACCACCTCCTGGGAAAACCGCAATACCAGCATCTCGGCGTGCATGTCTAAAATCCTTGAAATGGGTTTGGTGGGGGAGAGCCAGGGGCTCAACGGCCCCTGCCCTCCCCCACGCCCCCTCCCAACCCCCATAAGGGGCCGGGGAAGGCGGAGCCTGCGGCTCCGACTCCCCCGGCCCAGAATTATAAAACCTTAAGGGGTTGGGGGAAGGGTTTTAGGGGAGGGGGCAGGGGCTTGCTGCCCCTGGCCCCCTCCCCTAAGATATTCTATCACAAAAACCGCCTTACCTCAAATCAGGTCGCCGAAGCGGCGCTGATAGGCGGTCTGGATGGCCTCCAGGGAGGCCTCCAGCAGGGTGCGGCCCCGGCGGGTAACTTTGAGGGTGGGCTCCGGGCGCACTTCCCCCAACAGATAGCAGGGCTGCCCCTGGAACAGCTCCTCCAGGCGGCCCCGCTGGGCCGGGGTCACGCTCACCAGGAAGCGGCCGGCGGACTCGGAGTAAAGGGCGGCGTAGGCCGGGGACTCAGGCGCCACCGGGCTCAGGTCCAGCTCGGCCCCCAGCCCCGCGGCCAGGGACGCCAGGGCCAGGTGCACCAGGAGGCCGCCGCGGTAAAGGCCGTGGTTTGAGGCCAGCAACCCCTCCCGGCCGCAGAGTTCCACCAGGCGGTAGTAGGCTAAAAATTCCGGGGGCCGCACCTCGGGCACGCTGAGCCCCGCGTAGCCCAGCATCTCGTAAAACTCGGAGCCCCCCAGCTCCGGGCGGGTCTCTCCCACCAGGTAGATGAGGTCGCCGGGGGTTTTCCAATCCAGGGTCATGGCGTCTCTTACGTCCGGCAGCAGGCTCACCGCGGTGAAAAACAGGGTGGGCAGCCCGCTCACCCGGTGCATCTCGCCGAAGGCCCCGGGCAGGAGGCCGTCCACGTACATGCTGTCCTTGCCGGAGAGCAGGGGGATGCCGTAGGCCAGGCACAGGTCCCTGAGGGCGTAGCAGGCCCGCACCAATTGGGCCGCCTTGTACTTGCCGTCCGGGTTCCGGAAGGCGTCGTACTCTACGCTGGGCCAGCAGAAGTTGTCCACGCCGCCCAGGTGCTCCAGGGTCCCGCCCACGGCCAGCAGCCGCCGCACCGCTTCATCGATGGTCACCGCGGCCATGTGGTAGGTGTCGATGCGGGAGTAAGCGGGGTTGAGGGCCAGGGCCAGGGCCAGGCCCTGGTGGGAGTCCAGCCGGGGCCGCAGCACCGCGGCGTCTCCGGGCACCGGCTTTTGGCCCACCAGGGGCTTGATGACGCTGGTGCCCTGGACCTCGTGGTCGTACTGGCGGGTGATCCAGTCCCGGGCGCAGATATTGGGCCGGTCCAGCATGGCCAGAAGGGCCGCCAGGTGGTCCTGCGGCTCCCCCAACACCGGCTCCGTCAGGCGGCGGTCCGGCGGAAGCCACTGGGCCTCGAACTCCCAGGGCGGAAACTCCTCCTCCAGGAAGGAGAGGTCCATATGGGCACAGGCGCGGCCCTGGTACTTGACCTCCAGCACCCCCCGGTCGGTGTACTCCCCGATGACGGTGGCCTCCACCGCGTGCTTCCGGGCCAGGGTCTTGAAGGCCGTCTCCTCTTCCGGGCGGATGGCCACCACCATGCGCTCCTGGGATTCGGAGACCCAGATCTCCCAGGGGTCCAGGCCCTGGTATTTCAGGGGCACCTGGGCCAGCTCCACTTCGGCGCCGCCGGCCATCTGGGCCGATTCGCCCACCGCCGAGGACAGTCCCCCGCCGCCGCAGTCGGTGATGAAGGTGATGAGCCCCTGGTCCCGGGCCTCCAGGAGAAAATCGTGGACGTTCTTCTGGGTGTAAGGGTCGCCGATCTGCACGTGGCCCGCGGGGGTGCCGGGGGAGGCCACCTCGGAGGAGGCGGTGACCCCGTGGATGCCGTCTTTGCCCACCCGGCCGCCGCACATGACGATGAGGTCGCCGGGGCGGGCCGCCTTTTTGGCCCCGGGTTGGCCCTGGACCTCCTTGGGCAGCAGGCCCACCGCGCCCACGAACACCAGGCATTTGCCCAGGTAGGTCTCGTCGAAGTACAAGGCCCCGTCCACCGTGGGCACCCCGCTCTTGTTGCCCCCGTCTTTCACGCCTTCGATAACCCCGTCCAGCAGCCTCCGGGGGTGGAGCCGGGGCTGCAGGGGCCCGGCATAATTCCGGGGCCCCACACAAAAGCCGTACATCCCGGCGATGAGGCGGGCCCCCTTGCCGGTGCCCATGGGGTCCCGGTAGACCCCCACGATGCCGGTGAGGGCGCCGCCGTAGGCCTCCAGGTTGGAGGGCGAGTTGTGGGTCTCCCCCTTGATGACGTAGCAGTAGTCGTCGTCGAACTGCCCCACCCCGGCGTTGTCCCACAGGACGGAGACCACCCAGGACTTCTTCCAGGCGATCTCCCGGGTGGGGGCCTCGATGCACTCCTTAAAGGGGCTGTTCAGGACAAAGGTCTCGCCGGTGGCCAGGTCCCGGTAATGGAAGCGCCCCCGGAAGGTGTTATGGTTGCAATGGTCGCTGCGGGCCTGGGCCAGGTATTCCAGCTCCACGTCGGTGGCTGGCCCCAGGCCCACGGCCTGCCTGCGGGCCAGCACCTCGGGGCGCCGGAAATAGTCCCGGATGATGGGGAGATCAGGGTCCCGCAAGGCCAGGTAGCGCTCCCGGCTGATCTGCCGCAGGGTGTCCAGGGAATCCATCTCAAAGACCGCCACCTGGGGGGTGTGGGTTAACTGCACCCGGGGCAAGATGATCCCCACCCCCGCGGCCGGGTCCCAATCTTTGTTGGAAAAGACCCGGAATTCCTGGATCATGTCGTTGGCCAGGAGCTCCCGGGCCACCTGGGACATCTTGGCAAAGGTGAGCCGGGAGCCGGAGAAGAGATAAATCTTGGAGGTGTACACCGCAGCTTCCGGCGGCAGCGGCCGCCCCAGAAAGGCCTCTATGGCCTCCTTGGCCACCGCCCCGGCCGTGTCCCGCACCCCGGGCTTGAAGCCCACCCAGATGGCCCAGTTAAAGTCCCGGGCCAGGGGAGCATAATCGGAGACCTGGGTGACGGGATGGGTGAAGATCCCGGTGCGGACGGCCTCCAGTTCCTCCGGGGACAACTCCAGGTCCAGCGTCAAGACCCGGAGGACCCTGACGCTCTTCATTTCCAGGCCGAAATACTCCCGGGCCTTGCGGCGCACCCCCTCCCCTTCCGCGTCGGCCAGCTCCGGACGCCAGCCGATTTCCAACCGGACCGCCATAGTTCTCCCTATCTGTGCCTCTCAGAATCTTCTTAAAGTTTTACTATACCCCAACCCGCGCCCGAGAGAAAGATGAAGATTTTGGGACCAGAAAAGATATTGTTTATTAGCTATCCATAGAAATGAGAAAGTGCAGATAATGGCAAGTAATCACCTCCATCTCTCAATATCAACAATCTCAATTCTCCTTTTCCAAATCATAATTCTTAATTCGAAGGGAAGTGGAGCTATGTGATACAGCCATAAGCTGGCAGCAGTTCAAAGACATTGGGGCAAAGCACCTTTTTGGGAATGGCCAGAGCGGATCGTGCATCTGCTGGTCTTTGCACAAATGCTTGACTTTCGTTCGACTAGATTTATCTTAACGTCAAGGAGAAAAACCTCCGGCTCAATCACCCTGCTTATAGCTCCCAGGTTTCCTCTGACTGTAAGGATAATAAAAATGATGACAGAAAAATTTTTGTTGTCGATGATGGTTTTGGGGCTCTTAGGCTGCGCCTCGGGACAAGCAGACCGTGTCGCGGCTCCGCGGGGAGAGACGAAGGTGTACTTTTATGTCGGCGCTGAAGAAATGAAGCTCAAGAGTTCCCCTGATTACGATAGCGCTGATGCGGGAACGGTCAAACTTAATGAGCGGGTGGAGAAATTAGAACGAGGCCAGGCTGGTTGGTTTTTGGTGCGCACTCAAGACGGACGCCAGGGCTGGATCAGCGAGAAATATTTGGAGGTTGACCCGGTTTCCGAGTTTTTCGTCCGTCGGTGGGGAGTACTCCTTAGGCATGAACCCAAAGAGCAAAGCAGGGCTATTTCCAGGTTACGGACCAACGATCAAGTAAAGCTATTGGAGCAAACCCCCCGGGGGTGGGCCAAGGTCGCGGTGGCCCGCACTCAGGAGACCGGCTGGTTGGAAATGGGGGATCTTTCCGTGGAACGGGTGGTGATCCGGCGGGTAAGGCAAAGACCTGCGGCAGCCGCCAAGGGAAAAGCCGAGGAAGCTGCTCCCCCCGAAGAAACAGGAATGCCACCGAGCCCTCCAGAATTGCTGGGTCCCTCGCCAGCTCAGGCTGCGCCGCCCCCGGTTAAAAAGCCTTCCTCGGCGCCCAAGGCCCAACCTGAGAAGTATGAGCCCTTCTGAGCGAATGAGCAAGAAAAGCTCCAACTGGCTATGCTGCAGACTGCCCCTCAAGGGGCCTCCTGGGCTTCCAACCGCTTCTGAGTGAAATCCTCCAGGGAAGCATAGCCTTCGGAAGTCACCATGGCTTCTGCCCGAGACCAGAGAAAGATCTTCACCGGCTGATTGATGGTTCGGGATACTGCTTCTTCCCATTCAACTACATCTTTCCTTCTGGGAACCCGGGCTCCCACTGCTTCGACTCGGATATGCCAGGTATGGTTGTTGCGAATGGCGTCAACATTCGTAAGGATCAGATCGGGAACTTTTTTGCATTCTTCCCTTACTTTGGTCTCCACTTCCTCCCGCAGGACTTTCTCCTCGGGCGTTTCAGTGCCAAAATGGGCCGCACCATAAAGAATTTGTCCTTTGCCATCCACATTTACGGTAATAAGGTTCTGGATGAGCAGGCCGATGTTGGTATCATGCAGGCGCTCCTGCATGGCCTTCTCGAACTGCCTGACCTCCAAGGGAATTAACGCCCGTGAGCCCTGAATAGTAGCCAGGATCATCGGTCCACGGGGAAAATTGACCAAGTCCACATCCATGAGAGTGAGTTCCGGCCGGGAGGCCAGGGTTTCCCGCAAAGATTGTTCTGCAAGCTGAACCGCCAAAACGTTCGGGGGTAATTTACCCGCAAGGAAAAAGCCATCTAAGTTTTGGGTGGCTACTTGGCTGGTGGAACCCGTGGCGCTGACATCTTTCGCCAGAATCGTCCGCACGATAAATTCTGTGGGCCTCTTAAGCTTTTTGTTCAGGTTTTCCTGGATAAGCTTGACCCGGTCGGGCGAAATGACCTTGGGAGAGCGCATGGTAGCCAGAATGTAGAGGTTGCCATCATAGGTTTGGTGGACAATATTGACCAGCGCCGAAATGGGCATGTCAGCAAATTCGGAGGCCACAATTCCTTTAATGGTATTGGTCAAATGCCGTTCTTTGACAATCCGGACCAGGGTGTGAGTGAGGATGATAGCCACGATAATGAACCCGAGGCTGGCCACCCCGAAACGGCGGATAAGTTCCCAGGTGCTTTCCAAGTGAATATTTCTGGCTAACCCTGCAGCAATAAACACGGCCGCAGACACCAGGAGAATAGAGAGGACGTTGGCCAGGAAAAGGAGGAAGGAGCCGTACATGCCCAGGTAGGCCCCTACTGCCAGACAAAGGCCGGTATTGGCCAGGGGAGGGACCACAGCGACCGCAATGGCTACCCCAGGCAGGGTAGGACTGAGGTGCTCATCAATCATGGCGTAGGTACCGGCAAATCCCGCCAACATCGCCACCAGGAGGTCCAGCAAATTGGGCTGGGTGCGGGAAAGCATCTCAGGGGTTACTTCCAAAGCCAGGGGAAGGAATCCAAAAAGAGCCGCGATGCCAACGGCAATAATCACCCCCATGATTTCAGCCTGGAGGGCTCGACCCAAAAGTTTGACATCTCCCCGCACCAGGGCCAGAGCCAAGCCGAAAATCGGGGTCATCAGAGGCGCCACCACCATGGCACCGATGATTACGGCTGTACTATTTGCTGTTAACCCTAAGGCGGCGATGAGCGTTGAAGCGGCCACCAGGGCATAATATCTTCCGGCCGGCTCTGAGCCGTAATTAATCTCTTCGAGCACCACCGGAATACGTTTAGGGGATATTCGAAGCCATTTAATTTGCCATGCCATGATGGAGCCCCCTGTCAGGGAGTTGTATTCATACCACACTGATTTGTTATAAAGTACGTTTGTCCGAGAGCTTGTTCAAGTCCTCAAATTCAAAAACCTTATTACAATTTTGTTACCCTGGGAAGAGCTTATCAACGAGATTTTCCAGGAATCCCAGGGCGAAAAGTTTGGAGGGCTCTTTTCCACCTATACTTGGCATGTTTCCTGATGGAAAAGAGACGGGGAGCACGAACTGGACATGAACGGGGATTGAAGATTACTGCTATTTATCAATTCCTTACGAGCTGAAAATCATATTTTGATATTGCTATCATAGGTGTCTCTCAGAGCCTGTTGGCATTCTCTTGTCGAACCTCATCATTGAAAAATCAAAAAATTTCCGTACGGATAATATTCACCAGCGGGGGCAGGAGTCCCAATCTCCGGGGTTTGGGTTCCGGGGCCGGAATTTATAGGGAGATGGGGTGGCGCCAGCAGGGGCAGGTCGGGTGCTATGAGCGAGGACCCGGTAATAAGCTACAAGAGGCAAGCGAATAGCCCTACCCGCTTCACCCCGTAAAGATTTAGATGGCCGGGACCTTTAGCCGTCCGGAACTTGCCCCAGAAATTTTCGTATCTCCGCACAAACCTCGGCCAATTCCTCCAGGCCTTCGTATTTATGCAGAAAACGCTGCATTTCCTCCCTGGCTTCCTCCCAGCGCCTCCATTGGGACGATGCCTCTTTATTGTCCCAGGTGAAAAATCATGCAGGTCAGCCGGAGAACGCGAATTTCGGCAAGCTCTTTGAGGTAGCTTTCCAGGGGATTCATCCAGCCCTCACAAGGGCATTATGCCACGGGTGAGGGCATTTGGTTAATTCTTTTTTAGGAAGTGAGGACCGACTAATTTCATGGCCGGAGAGATGTATTTTTATTGCGATACTATGGACACCGGGGACACTCCTGGGGACAGTCTGGGGACACAAAAAAAGGCCCTCCCGAAGTCTGGAAAGGCCGATGGGTAGCGGATTTTCTTGGTAGTCCCAACGGGAATCGAACCCGTGTCTCCGCCGTGAGAGGGCGGTGTCCTAGGCCGCTAGACGATGGGACCGCAACGGTTTTTATATCTGAACGGCAAAATGGTGTCAATAGCGTCCGGGCGGTGCCAACGCCTAAAAGGCGCCGCCCGCTGCAATTGATCAGCGGTCTGCGGCGCCGCAAGGCGCCGCCAGCCAGGCCCCGGCCCGGGCAACATCCTCCGGGGTGTTCAGGTTAAAGAAACTGCGGCCTTCGGGGTCAAGGCGCTGCACTTCCTGCTCAGAAATCACCTGGGGGCGACAAACTTCCAGGAACCGGGTGGGGCGCCGGTCGCGCTGCAAAAACTCGGTGAGGCGAGGCAACAGGCGTACGGAGTAGAGCCCGGGGAAAGGCTCCAGCCCCCAAGACGAGCGGCACACCACCGCCGGCCGGGAAGTTTTCAAGGCCCGGGCCGCCAACTCGCGCATCAAGGCCGCCACCGGAAAAGGGTTATCCACCGCCGCGGCCAGAACCCAGGGGGTACGGGCATAGAACAAGGCGGTGAGGAGGCCTCCCACGGGTCCCTGGTGCGGCCACAGGTCGGTGACCAGGGGCAACCCGAGCCCAAGGTGCGCCAGGGGCTGGTTGGTAATGAGCCAGCAGTCCGAGACCAAGGGGGCCATGGCCGCGGCCACCCGCAGGGCCAGCGCCTGACCGCCCAGTTCCAGGGTTGCCTTGTCCCGCCCCAAACGCCGGCTGCCGCCGCCCGCCAGGATGGCGCCGGTGCTTTGGGCTCTGGGGTCCTGGCTCCGGGTCGGGGCCAGCTGATCCGTTCCCCCCAATTGAACGTTAGCTGCCGCCATTAAAATCTCTCAAAGACCTCCGCCGCCCTTCTGAGGGAAACGAACCGCGACCCTGCCCGCTTCGGTTGGCCCGGCCCCCAACGGGCGCGCCCTAACCGCGCCCCGAGCCACGCCAGAGGGACTGCCTTAGCCACCAAAACAGGAAATTTCTTTCAGGAAGGGCAGGCTCAACCAGGAGGATCAAGTTTCCGGGGGGAATTTCTCCAGGATTTTTTCCCGTTTGACATTTCGGTTCAGATAGACGGCGCATCGGGAGCAGGGGCCGTTGCACAGGGTGTCCCGATACTCGCGCACCTCATAGCAAGGCCGCCAGGGAAGCTGGAACGCCGGGCATTCTTCCTTTTCTTTGCAGTCGAAGATATTCCAGCAGGGGGCCAGCACCATGAGGTTCCGGACGCAGGCCAGGGTAAAGCCCCGATCGTGGATCAGACTGTTGACCTGATTGATCTGGGTTACGTCAAAAGGGGAATAGAGCCGGTTGTTGGTGTTCTTTTCCCTTAAGGGTTTGATAAACCCTTCTTTTTCGTACTCCCTGATCCGCTTTTGGGAAAGGTTCACCAACCGGGAGACCTCATTGATCAGAAAGAGGTCCCCTCCGTCCCCTCCTCGACTACGTTTGTTTTTCCCCCGGGGCATAAGCAATTGTATAAGGAAAATAGTTTAAACAAATTTTACACAGAACGCTTGGATATACAAGAAAAATTTACCAGGAAACTCCTTGGTTCTGAGAAAAGGACCGGAGGCTCGCCACATCTTCATCTTGGCTTCGCAACCTATGCGGGTTCAGAATCTGGCGGGCCAATCCGAAATCGGTGAGGAGGGTGATCAGCGGCCGGGAAAACGGGTTGCCGCCAGGCTGGATTTCAACCTTGCCGGGGTGCTGCCGGAAAATCCCGGCTCCTTAAGACCGGGAGAGCCATTTGCCGGCTGAGAGGTTTTTTGAGATTATTCACCTGCCAGGATCTTCCCCACCTCTTCCCGGATCCGCTCCGCCGGCAGGGCCCCGGCAAAGCGTCCCTGCCCATTGATGTACACCAGGGGCGTGGGATAGGCCAGGGAGGCCAGCAATGCGGTCTGGGGCAGACGCGGGCCCCCGGGGGTCTTGGAGAACATTGATATATTCGACCTTCACCTTGCCGGGGAAGGCGGCTTCCAGGGTCATGGCCAGGGCCTGGGTCTGGAACTCCAGGTTCACCGTCTCCAGGGGATCCACCGACTCATGGTGGTGGTCATGATGGCCACAGCCGCAGGCGCAACTGGAGGAGCCTACGGTGGGGGCATCGTAGACTATTACTTTCACCGCCGGGGCGGAAGGCATAAGCAAGGCTCCTTGGGAATCGTCAGATTTAAAATATTTTCGCGCCTTCCCCCGACTAACCCAACAATTTTTCAGCTTCGTAATTCATCAGGAAGAGTGTTTCCCGCCCGAGACATCTGAGAGATTGGCGATTTTTCTGATAGAATTTAGGGGAACCGCATGAAATGCTTAAGGCGCCTAGTTCCATCAACTTCGCCCCCAGGAGGATTCACTATGTACAGGACCATAACCCCAGGCCGCAAGATCATGGGGCGGCTTACCAAGGGAGACGACCTGCTGGCGGCCCTGGAGGCCGTTAGCCGGGCCCACCACCTCACCCTGGGAGAAGTGCAGGCCATCGGCGCCGTCAGTAAAGCCCGGGTGGGCTATTATAACCAGGGGGAGCAAAAATATCAGTTCCTCGAACTGGACAGGCCCCTGGAGATTCTGGCCCTCACCGGCAACGTCTCCCTCAAGGACGGCCAGCCCTTTGTCCATGCCCATGTAACCCTGGGGGATGAAGCCGGCAACGCCTTCGGGGGGCACCTGGCCGAAGGGACGGTGGTCTTCGCCTGTGAATTTGCGATGCAAGAGCACCGGTCGGAGATGGTTTTCCAGCACGCCCTCGATGAGGAGACCGGCCTCTTCTTGTGGCCCGCTGGGTAACATTTCCAAATTACCGGGAATTCGGAATACCTTTCTAACGCTTGCATCGGAGGGGGGCCTCTGGGCCCCCCCCTCCCGATTTAGTTGCCAGCCGACGCCAGGTTCTGAAGTCTTTAATAA
>CAVYJK010000011.1:0-9299 GCA_963768765.1 uncultured delta proteobacterium | reverse complement strand
CAAGAGAAAGGGAGGGGCCGGGGAGATATCTTGAGAGATCTCCGCGGTTGCCTTCTGGTTACCTCAATATGTCTTATAAGGCCGCGGCCACCATGGCCCGGGGCCTCCGCGGCGAGACTGGCGCACAGGTGTGACGATCATATCAAGTATTTGTTGGCGTTTAAACCGCGCCTAAATAACAGTAAACATCACTTTCTAGCAACAGTTCAGAACCCTTCCAGGCCAACCAGACTCGGCTGATGGTTTTCTCTCCGACATTCTGCAGATAATCCGGCAGTTCTGCGTCTGGGCTCAGGAAGTGCGGTGGTCCATCGAATGGCTGATCTACGGTTGATCAAAATGAGGGCCAGGGCTTTAACCAGGCCCGGAGGTGTCCTGTGCAGGTGGCCCCAGCCTTTCCCCTGGTCCCCCATTTTCGGGCGGTGCCGGCTTGGAGTGCATAGACTGCGGGCAACGAGCTATCTGGTCATTGAGGGTCTGGTCTGCCTCTAATCTTGCAAAAAAGGTTTATTTCAGCTAACTTTATGCCATGATGGCGTCAAAAAAGGGTAATTGGGGGACCTTCTTCCGGCCAAGATGTCCCAATAACTATTTTAGGCAAAGGCGGCCAATGCTGCTGCATAATCCTGGATAATAGATTCATGACATTAAGGGCATGGAAGCCGTGATCAATAAGACATAATACATCTCCATAAGGTCAAGAGAACAAAAGGAAATATCGATATGGAAATCACTCTAATTAGTGTGAGTGGCAGGCTCGCATGTGACGGCTCTCGACTGGTATCATCACTCCTTAAGAGAGCTGGACACCAGGTGAAGAACGTATACCTCGCCAGACGTGAGCCTGAATATGAATTGACCGAATTGGAAAGGTTGAACGAGATTTTGGAAAATACAGACCTCGTGATGGTGGCGGTGTACAGTAATTACTTGGGGAGGGCAATTCGGATTACCAATCTTATTCATCAAAGATTTCCAGGCCTAAAGGTTGTATGGGGGGGGCCGCACTGCATTGCCACACCGGAAATGAGCCTCAAGTATGCTGATGCAGTCTGTTTCTCAGAAGGCGATGAGGCTGCAGTTCAGTTGGTGAACAGATTAGATGCTGGAGCAGATTACTTAGATATCCCCAATATGGCATTTAAGGTGAACGGATCTTACGTCATCAACGATGTGTTGCCTCCTTTTTCTGATCTAGACAGCCTTCCCTATTACGACTATAGCCTCGATAATCAATTCCTGTTGGATGGAGAATTGCTGCCATTGACAATGGACAAGGTCAAAGGGCTCACCGAACAGTATCCCTTTTATGTACCAACCCTATACTTCCTCACCTCCAGAGGTTGTCCACACGAATGCTCTTACTGCAACAATTGCAGGTATGTATCAATGTTTGGAAAGAACGTAATGCGGTTTTATAGCGTGGATCGCGTAATCGATGAGATCAAGCATACCCTAACCACACTTCCTTTCATTGAATTCATTGCGTTCGGCGATGATGATTTCTTAGCAAGACCACAAAAACAAATAGAAGCCTTTGCAGTGCGGTACAAGAAGGAAATTGGAATTCCTTTTGGCGTAGCCGCGAGCGCCAATAACATATAGAACGAAAAAAATGGAAATCTTGTTAGACCACGGCTTGACTGCTTTTAACATAGGTATCCAGTCGGGAAGCCAAAGGGTGATCAATGAAGTCTACAACAGAAAAATCTCTCTGGCAAAGACAAGGGACGTCATCAAAGAGATCGCACCATATTCGTATACGAGAGATCTTACAATTGTCGTTGACTTTATCATTGACAACCCTTATGAGACCAAGGATGACATAATACAAACATATAACTTCCTGCTTGATCTTCCGCCGCGCTTGAAGCCGAATCTGTTCTTTTTATCATTTTATCCAGGTACGCCGATCTATGAACGGGCGATAAAAGACGGCTTTACTAAGGAGTCTGATGTAGAGATCTTCAGGTCGTACACCGGGAGTTACGTAAGGTATCAGAAGAACTATGAAACATTTCTCGTCCTGTTACTGAGGATTGCCAGGTTGCACCCCAAACTACAGAAGATTCCCAACTGGGTATTTCGTTTCCTGGGGAGCAATCCAGTAAGAAAGCTGGCGTCTCTATTTCCTGAGTCTATTTATGAAAAAGGTTCTAATGCCTTACAGCTTCAGATGGCGTGGAGGCAAAAAAGGAAAGTGAGGCAATGAGAAAATCTGCTCTATAACCTCAGGCAGCCGGCGGCGCCGGCCCCATTGAAACTCCAGGGTGCATTGGATAGGAAACCCCTGGGGGAGGGGTTTTGGGGAGGGGCAGGGACCGTCGGCCCATGGCCCCCTCCCCCAAATCTTTTTCCCTCACTCATCAGAGCCTCGGCGGCTTCTTGGCCCAAGGGTAGCCCCGGCGGGCCATCTCATATCCTCGCTTGAAAAGTTGGTTCATGTAGGCCGTGTCGAAATCCTCCCGTCGCAGTGCCTGGAAATCTTCCGGGATGATGGCCAGGTGGTAGTCAAAGCCATCCCCCTGGGCTTCGTAATACAGCCGATAAAGATCGCCGACGCTCTGGTTCTTGATGAGAGTGGCGAGGCCCCGCGGCATAATGGACAGGGGGTGGGGCTTCACTTCCTGCCACTCGGGCCTCAGCCGGCCGTTCCGGATGATGAAAAGGCGGCGGGGGCGTTGCACGAGCACGGGCCTCAACCTTCTGGATGGCAGTCAAAGGCTGCACGGCGTGCTCGTAGGTGATCGCCTCCGCCGCGGTTGCTCCATCCACGTGCATCTCCTCGTAGGTTTGCCCCTCCGCCTGCACCTCGAAGTAAACCGGGGAGAATATCCCCGGTAGGGCCGACGACGCCAGGAGGACCTTTCTGAAGAGGGCCAAGGCCTGGGGGTGGCCGCTGGCGGCGATGGCCCCCAGGTCCCAGACCACCAGGCGCTGGGAGTCCAGTTGGGTGGTACTCGCGAAGAGACGCCGGCCCTTCCGGTGGCCAGCGGCGATGTCCCCGAGCATCTTCTCGTTCACGTACTTGGCAATAAGTTCTGCCAGGGGTTGGCTATCGGCGATGGATTCCGAGGTCAGTATCGAGAAGATATTTTTAACTTTAAAAATATTTTTGGCGGAGATAGTGGTGTACGCTTCTTTCAATTGCCCATCGTATGTCGGCCCGAGGAAGGCGAAGAGGCCGATGAGCGCCCCGGTACTGATGCCGCTCACCAGCTTGAAGGTGGGCCGGTCGCCGTGTTCGGTCCAGCCGCAGAGAAGCCCGGCCCCGAAGGCCCCGTTGTCGCTCCCGCCGGAGAGAACCAGCACGTCCTCACTTTTCAGACGCGAGTTCTCCGGCCGGTTTACCGGGCCTGGCCGCCAATTCCTGACGAAACGCCTCCGCCAGGCTCTCATGCAGGCTCTGGCTCAGGGCGTCCCCCCAGCCCCGCACCCCCGGAAATCCGGGCACCTGCACCTTTTCTTCCAGGGAAGCGGGCACGGGGGGGTGAGACCTGACGGTGGCACAGCCTTTCACTAGGAGCCGAAAAATTTTCTTTGAGGCCGCATACATACCCTGCATATCCTTACCCTCTCCGTTTTGGTTTCGTTAAGTGGATTTACTCGACAGTGGTTGGCGCTAGGATGGGCGTCAGGGAAGGAACTCATGGCAGAAACATACTACACTATTGCCTGGTTTTCTCTTCTCCGGAGAATTTTTACTACGCCAGGAGACATGAATGCCCCAATATACCTGGCCGATAATCGCTTAACCATCACAAAAGACCGGGGAATTACGGTTGCTATTTTCGAACCCCAGGCCGGTAGTAAAAAAGCCATCCAACCTCCCGGCGCTGAGTGGAGCAGGGCCTGGACGGGCCGGCGGCGGCTAGCCGGGCGGCCCCCTGCCAGAGAAAAACCGGCAAGACCTCCTGGGTCTTGCCGGCGTGGTGTTGCCTTGGGGATCCCCTAAAGGGGATTCCGCTTAGCGGTAGCCGCCGCCACCGCGGCCGCGGCCCCCGCCGCCGCCGCCAAAAGAGCCGCCTCTCCTCGGGGCTTGCGGCCTGGCTTCGTTGACGGCCAAAGTCTTGCCGTCCACCGTTTTGCCGTTGAGCATGGAGATGGCCTTCTGGGCTTCCAACTTGGTTTCCATCTCCACAAAGCCAAACCCCCGGGGCAGGCCGGTCTGGCGGTCGGTGATGATCTTGGCCGAAGCCACGTTGCCGGCCTCGGCAAACAGATCCCTTAATTCGGTTTCGGTCATCTGCGGGGGGAGATTGCCAACATAAAGTTTTATGCTCATCAATTCTCCTCGGCAACGGGTCTCGGGGGTGGGTTCCTGGGAAGGAGCTTCTTCCGAAGGTCCGCGGCCATTATTGGGGTTAACGGGGCCAGGTTTGGCAGCCGCCCGGACCTCCCCGGGATAGGGATTGTGCTTTTTCAGCCTGGAAGATCATCGGGTTCGGCGCCGCCGGTCCCTTCCTGGGATTCGACAGCCTGTTCCTCCCCGGGCCGGGGCTTGTTATGGCGGCGCTTCATCTTTTCTTCGTGCTTCTGTTTCCTGGCTATTTCTTTGGCCCGCTTTTCCCAGCCATAACGGTTTCGTGCCACCGCGTTCCTCCACGGCTCCAGATGCAGGAACGCCAGGGGAAAATGGCCCCCGAAGTCCACCCATCAGGCAGGGCAAATTGTTTCCCTAAGGCTGGCCTCCGCCGGTGGCGCGGAAGCCCCGTGCCGCCGATTGGACTGTCAGCCCTCGGCTCAATCCAACCAATGATGAAAGATTGTCTTCAAACCGCATCCCGCGGTTAGATCTTCACGACGTTCTGGGCCTGGGGTCCTTTCTGCCCCTGCACTACCTCGAACTCGACTTCCTGGTTTTCGGCCAGGGTCCGGAAACCTTCGCTCTGGATGGCGCTGTGATGCACGAAGACATCAGGCCCGTTATCCCGGGAGATGAAACCGAATCCTTTGGCGTCATTAAACCACTTAACCTTGCCAGTTTCCCTCATTGACTGCAAACCTCCTGAAAATTGTGGAACTTTTCCTGCCACCCAGAGCAGGACTGCATGAGCAGTCAGACCAAAAAAAAGCGGAAAGGTTCTTAGCATACCCTTCCGATTTAATCCAGGGCCCCAACCCTGTCCTCAGTCTGACATGCTATTCAAAATAAACTATAAAGCTGTCCCTGGCCCATGTCAAGAAAAAATAGCGCTACTGCGGGCCAGGGCCGCCTTTGCCGTGCCGACTTGGCCAGGGCTTCAGTGGGACCGGTCCAACAGTTCCTCGTTGATGGCCTCAAAATAGCTCTTTTCGGGAGACGCGGGAAAGACTGCCAGATATTCCTGGGCCTTGCGGGTATAGTGACGGGCCAGGTTGCGGGCGTGGTCCAGGGAACCGTATTTATCCAACAGCTCCCGAAGACCCTGGGTCAGATCCGGGGTCAGATTCCGGGCCATCTCCTGGAGCCTTTGCCGGTCCTGGGGCTTGGCCTGGGCCAGGGCATGGATCAGGGGCAGGGTGATGCGCCCTTCCCGCAGGTCGGCGCACACCGGTTTGCCCAGTTCCTGTTCTTCGCCGGTGTAATCCAGAATGTCATCCACCACCTGGAAGGTGATCCCCAGATCCAGGCCCAACTGCGCCAGGGCCTCTTCCTGGGCTGCCGGGGCCTCGCCCAGGATGCCGCCGATCCGGCAGGCCGCCGACATGAGGATGGCGGTTTTGCGGGTAATGACTTCGAAGTATTCCCCTTCGGTGATCTTGAGATTGCCGGCGTGCAGCAGCTGCAAAATCTCCCCTTCCGCCATCATGGTGGTGGCCTGGGACAAAACCTGCAAGATCTTCAGCTTGTTGGTGGTCACGGCCAGGGACAGGGCCTTGGCCAGGAGAAAGTCGCCCACCAGGATGACGGCCTGGTTGCCCCAGATGGTGTTGGCGGTGGACGCCCCCCGGCGCAGGCTGGCCGCGTCGATGACGTCGTCGTGCAGCAAGGTGGCGGCGTGCAGGTACTCGAAGATGGTGGAAAAGTCGTGCAGATGGTTGCCCCGGCAGCCGCACATGCGGGCCGACAGCAGAAAGAGCAGGGGCCGAACGCGCTTGCCGCCGCTGAGCAGGATATGCTTCCCCACTTCGGCGATGAGCGGCACATGGGTCTTAAGGTTGGCCGCCAGCGCCCGGTTGATCGCCGCCACCTCTGGTCCCAGCTCTTTGAGAACGCTTTGTCGCATTTCCGCCGTGGCCTTATGCATGTGAAGAAAATAACGTACTTCCGCCGGGAAGTCAATTCTTTAGGAGATCTCCAGGGTCCCATGGGAAAGTGCGAGATGAGGCTCAGCTCCCCTCCTGAACCATTAGCGTCCGCACCTTTATTCCATAGGTTAGGCAGAGGCGCCTTGAATTTAGAGCGAGCCCGCCCCCCATGGATGTGGAGAGGAAATCGTCTGGGATTTCCCTCCATAAAGGAATTTTTGGTGGCAGGGGCTTCCAGCCTGTGCCAGCGCCGGCTGAAGCCTGCGGCTACATCTTTCCTTGGTGCCGATAATGCAAAGTACCTGCCGGACCCTACCGTTCCTTAACCCCTTTCGCCTTTTCGCCGGTTTCCACGATTTCCCCCACCAGGTCATAGGGCAGGGCCCGGGTGAGGCGCACGGGCTGGATCTCCCCCACTTTCCCCACCCCGGCGGTGAGGTAGACCTGGCCGTCGATCTCCGGCGCCTGGCTGCTGAGCCGGCCGGAAAGAAGGTAGTCGCTCTCTTGGCTCACGCCTTCCACCAGCACCGGCTGCACCGTGCCCACCAGGGCCCGCAGCCTTTCTTTGACGATGCCGGCCTGCAATTCCTTGAGAACTCGGGCCCGCCGCCGGGCCACCCGGCGGGGCACCTGGGTGCTGAGAAGAGCTGCCGGGGTGCCGGGCTCGGGGCAGTAGAGGAAGACCCCCAGGTGCTCGAAGCGCACCTCCTGGATAAGTTCCGCCAGGGCCTGGAAGTGGGCCTCGGTCTCCCCGGGAAAGCCTACCATGACGGTGGTGCGCAGCGTCGCCTGGGGGAGGACCTCCCGGATGTGCCGGGTGAGCTCCAGCACCTGGCGCCCACTGTAGCCCCGGCCCATGCGCTTTAAAACTTCGTCGTGGCCGTGCTGGATGGGCAGGTCCAGATAGGGGCAGATGCGGGGCTGGGACGCCATGGTTTCCAGCAGCTCCGGCGTTACGTGGGCCGGATGGCTGTAAAGCAGGCGGATCCAGGTAAACTCCGGGATCGCCGCCAGGGCCTTAAGCAGCTCCCCGAGGCCGGGGCCTCCCTTGCGGTCCCGGCCGTAGGCCGTGGTGTCCTGGGCCACCAGTACCAGTTCCCTGACTCCCGACGCGGCCAGGGCCCGGGCCTCACGCACCAGAGTCTCAAGGGGCCGGCTGCGGTGCGGGCCCCGGATGCGAGGAATGATACAGAAGGTGCAGCGGTGGCTGCAGCCTTCGGCGATCTTGAGATAAGCCAGGTGTGGCGGAGTGGCTCCGTAGCGGGCCTCCGCCCCGGTGTAACCGTAGGCCGGGGCCTGATTAAACAGGCGCGCCTGGCCCTGACCCTCCCGCTCCAGGATTTGGGCCAGGTGGGGGAAATCGTTTACCCCGATGAAATAATCCACCTCCGGCAGCTCCCCCAGCAGTTCCGCCCCAAAGCGCTGCACCAGGCAGCCCGCCACCACCAGGCGTTTGCCCGGGTCGGAGTCCTTGTGGCGGGCCAACTCCAGCACGGTGTCCACCGCCTCCTGGCAGGCGTCTTCGATGAAGGCGCAGGTATTCACCAGGAGCACCGAGGCGGCCTCGGGGCTGCCTACGACCTCCCAGCCCGCCTCGCGCAGCCGGCCCAGCATGATTTCCGTGTCCACCAGGTTTTTGGGGCAACCCAAGGAGACTGCGTAGACTTTGCGAGCAGAACTGTTTTCGGTTTTCGGTTTTCGGTTTTCGGTTCTCAGAACTTTTAACTCACATTATTAGTATCGTCTTGTGAAATACTTTTTCAATGGCAATTTGCCATCTCCCTCCCCCTTGATGGGGGAGGGACAGGGTAGGGGGTGGCAAAATTTTCTGAGATTCTAAAAATGTTGAGCACAAATCCCCCCTCCCCCAGCCCCCTCCCACCAGGGGAGGGGGATATTATAACCATGGGATTTTGTGTTGGAGGTTTGGTTATGAGTGCTGCAACAAAGAAGCTGAATGTGACGATATTCCAAATGAGAACAAAGGATCATTTTCTGATTTTACCTTATCATGAATCAGCCGCAGCACCTTTTCGATGTCCTCGCGTGCCCTCATGGCGTTCTTTTCAGTAGCAGTACTCTTCCCAGATTGCTAAAGGGCGTTGACCAAGGAATTCATCAAGGTATTGGTCGACATCATGAAATGCTTCATACTTCAGGGTTGACTCATCCTTGATCGAGTGGGATTGACCATAGCCTCTCAGGCGCCTTTGACAACCCTGAGCATGATGGCTTTTAGGGTGGGCCCGGCCCACCGGAGTAGGATGCGCATTGCGCACCTTGCATCAAGATAACCGACTTCTCAATCCTGCAGTCGCTACTTGGCGTCGCTCTTCCTCTTGGGCAAAAAGATGAGATATGACAGTTCACCGGCAGAGGTCGGGTCCAGCTCTTTGAGGATCAAATATTCCCGAAAAGCGTCCACCTTGTTCCCGGTGAGGAGGCTGGTGACCCCCAGGTTGTAGTGGGCGTTGGGGTTGCCCGGGTCCGATTCCAGAACCTGCCGGAATTGTTCCAACGCTTCCGGATACTGACCCTCGCTGGCCAAGGCCACCCCCAGGTTGTTGCGGGCCGCGTCCTGGGCCTGGGGGTCTGCTCCCAGGGCCTCTTTGAAGGCCTCCGCCGCCTTGCCCCACTGCCCCTTCTCGATGAAATCCAGGCCCTGGCGGTTGTACTCCCCTCCCAGGCCGGCCCGGGCCGCGCTGAAATCAGGCTTGAGTTTGACGGCCCGCTGCAGATCTTTGATGGCCTGGCCGGTATCCCCCCGTTCGCCCTTCAGCCGCCCCAACTCGTACTGGGCCTCGGCGTAGTCCGGCTTGAGCTTGACCGCCTGCTGAAACGCCTTGATGGCTTCCTTGTCCCGGCCCAGGATTTCATACTTCAATCCCAGGTTAAAGTAGGCCTGGGGATCGGTGGGATTATCTTTTACCGCCTGTTTCAACTCCCGGAGGCCAGGGGCTTTATCCCAGGCCAGGACCGGCCCCATGCCTAAGGCCAGCACCAGGAGCAAGGTCAAAATTGCCGGGCGTCGGGTCATCTCAGTTTCCTCCAGTCGGGCCGTTACTGAT
>CAVYJK010000010.1:0-7551 GCA_963768765.1 uncultured delta proteobacterium | reverse complement strand
TCCCGTTCCCCATAGGTGCGCATATCCCGAAAGAGGACGTAAACCTCCTGGTCGGGATTCCACTCTTTCAGCTTTAAGGCGGTCTCCACCGAGTGGCTGCAACACACCTTGCTGCAGTAAGGCCGCTCGGCCGTCCGGGAGCCGACGCACTGAATGAAGGCCACGGCCTGGGCTTGCATCAGCCGATCGCTCTGCTCGGCGAATTCCTGGTCCAGGTCCAGGGACAGCAGCACGTTGGGATGCTGGCCATAGAGATACTGGCCCACGGGGCGGTAAGGTTCGGCCCCGATGGCCATAATGACAATGCCGTGGTCGATCACCTGGTGTCTTGACAGGGTAGTTCGGAAGTTACCCACCACTCCGGATACGTCCGTCACGATGGACTGGTAATGGATAGTGATGTTGGGGTGATTTTTGACGTTGCCGATCAATTCCTCCAGGTGCGGGCCTACCAGGCCTCCCCTCCAGGTGGTGTGCAGCTTCAGAGCATTACCCCCCAGACGGTCTTTGCGTTCCGCCAGATGAACCTCGAAGCCCTGGTCCGCCAGAGAGAGGGCGGCGGTCATGCCGGTGACGCCGCCGCCCACCACCAAAGCGGTTTTGTTCACCGGAACGCTGATATAATCCAGGGATTCCAGCAGGCGTGCCTTGGCCACCCCCATGCGGACCAGGTCTTTGCACTTCTGGGTGGCGGCCGCCGGTTGATTCAGGTGCACCCAGGTGCACTGGTTGCGGATGTTGGCCATCTCGAAGAGGTACTTGTTCAAGCCGGCGCTGCGCAGCATATCCTGGAAGGTGGCCTGGTGGGTGGTGGGAGAGCAGGACGCCACCACCACCCGGTTAAGATGGTGCTCTTTGATCATCTCCACCATCTGGTTCTGGGCGTCCTGGGAGCAGGTGAACAGGTTGGCCTGGGCAAATTCCACGTTGGGGATGGTTTGGGCGTATTCCACCACGGCGGGCACATCGGCGATCCCGCCGATATTGAGGCCGCAGTGGCAGACGAACACCCCGACGCGGGGGGGCTCTTCCGAGACGTCCCTCTCCGGCGGGAAGACTTTCTCCCGGACCATGGTATCCCGGGCCTCGGCCAGCAACCGGGCGGCGGCCGCGGCCGCGGCGCTGCCCTCCATCACCGTCTGGGGGATGTCCTTGGGGCCGTTGAAGAAGCCGCAAGAAAACACTCCCGGATGAGAGGTGGTGACCGGCTCGAAGCATTGGGCGTCCATGAATTTGTTTTGGCTCAATCTGATTCCCAGCTTTTTGGCCAGGTTGATGGTATCGGTGCTGGTGACTCCACCCACCGACAGGACCACCAGGTCGAAGATCTCGTCCTTGGGCTCACCGGCCTCAGTGACATAGTGAATGCGCAGGTCCCCGGAGTCCGGCAGCGGCTCGACGCCGAACACCCGGGAGCGGATCAGCCGGGCCCCCTGATTTTTGATCCGGACGCAGTATTTTTCAAAATCCTTGCGGGGGGTGCGCATGTCCATGTAAAACAGGGCCATGTCCAGGTCCGGCCCGATGTGCTCCCGGGCGATGATGGCCTGTTTTAAGGCGACCATGCAGCAAAAATTGGAACAGTAGGGATGGGCGTCTTCCCGTTCGCTCCGCATGCCGACGCAATGCAGCCAGGCGATCTTCCGGGGTTCCCGCCGGTCCAGGGGGCGCATGACATGGCCTTTGTAAGGCCCGGAGGGGCTGAGAATCCTCTCGAACTCCAGGCTCGTCAAGATATTGGGGGACTTGCCGTAGTGGTACGGGGTCAGATGGGTAGGATCGAAGATCTCAAAACCCGGCGCCAGGATAACCGCCCCCACCTGCACTTCTCTGAGACGCGGTTCGTCGTCGTACTTCACCGCCCCGGCCAGACAGACCTTTTCACACAGGCCGCACCCCAGACAGGTGCTCCGGTCGATGATATAGGCCCGGGGCACGGCCTGGGGATACTTGATATACGTGGCGGTGCGGCGGTCCAACCCGAGGTTGAATTCGTTGACCGCCTGGGCGGGGCAGGCTCGCTGGCAGTCGCCACAAGCCGTGCACCTCTCCGGGAGGATGTAGCGCGGCTGATTCTTTAAGACCGCCTGAAAATTCCCGGGCTCACCCGCCAGGGACTCCAGCTCCGTGCAGGTGATGACCTCGATGTTGATGTGCCGGCCGACCTCGACCAGCTTGGGCGAGATAATTCACATGGCGCAATCGTTGGTGGGAAACGTCTTATCGATCTGCGCCATGGTGCCGCCGATGGTGGGGGACCGCTCCACCAGATAGACAAAGTACCCGGAATTCGCCAAATCCAGGGAAGCTTGCATGCCCGCAATGCCGCCTCCTACCACCAACACTGCGCCAACCTGGCCGGTTTCCTTTGGGTTCATAGCCGCTAACCTCCTGGCAATCCTGTAGCGTTTGATCGGTTGATTCGGTGAAGTGGATGCTCTCCGCTAACCCTCTTGGGGAAGAGGGGAGTTTAAGCAGCCAGGAGTTTAAATTTGAACGTGGTGCCCTCGTGGCCGGAGACGTCCGCCAAGCCGGACCGTTCCAGGTCGTTCAACCTGAGGGACACGGTATACAACGGCAGGCCCGTCTCCTCCGCCATCTGGAGCACCGTTTTCGGCCCTCCCCTCAGGACTTCCCAGAGCAGGGCCTGCTGGTATACTTCTTCGGTGGTCCGTCTGAGCGCCGCCTCGTAGGCCTTGGTGTCCAGTTTTTCGTGGAACACGTTTTCCCGCTCGGTTAGCTGCCGCTCCATGTTCATGAGCCAGCGCAATTGCATGGTCTGCAAGGCTCTCTCCGCTGACGCCAGCGGGAGCTGGAGCCGTTGCCTATCCAGTGGGCCCAATTCCCGAATCACTCCGGTTAGTTCCGTGACATACTCGGCGAAGAGCTGCCCTTCGGCGGAACTGACCCAACGCACCTGGAGCCGGTCCTGGCCGAGGCCTGCCACCCCTAGTAAGTGACGCAATACCTGCATCCGTTTAGCGGCGTAAACATTACCGTCCAGGTAATGGCAATCGCCCTGGTGTCAGCCGAAGACGAAGACGCCGTCGAAGCCGCTGCTTAACCCCTCCAGCACATATACCGGGTCCACCCGTCCGGAGCACATGGTGAGCATGACCCGGATACTGGGGGGATACTGAAGGCGAGAGACCCCGGCCAGGTCCGCGGCGGCGTAGGAACACCATCTTGCAGAGAAAAGCCAGAATCTTCGGCTCATATCCGTCGCCCATGTCTCCCTCCTCAAGGGCCTCCGCCCCGTAAAGAGGTTCAGTGGTTAATCGCTGCTTAAATGGGTACCTTCCGTTTCCCCGTTCCCCTTGGGGGCGAAGCAATCACTCTCCGCCGTCCCTGATCAACCCGCAGGGATGCTTAAGGGTCAGAGCCTGCCTAGTTCTCACTTCCCCCGCCGGCGTGGATGGCGGCCAGAATCTGCCGGTCCCGGAAGTGCGACATGTCGATGGCCCGGGCCGGGCAGCCGGCGGCGCACACTCCGCATCCCTTGCAGTAAGCCGGCAGATTTTCGGAGCGGTACCCTTTGCCCGGGATTTTCACCAGGCGCATGGCCCCATAGGGGCAGGCCATTTCACAAAAGCCGCAGCCGAGGCAGAGATCCTGGTCCACCCGGGACACTAAGGGCTCCACCGCCACCATCTCCTGGGCCAGCACCGTGGCCGCCCGGGCCGCCGCCGCCTTGGCCTGGGCGATGCATTCCGTCCAGGGGCTTGGGATAGTGGGCCACGCCGGCCACATAAATGCCGTCCGCGGAGAAATCCACCGGGCGCAGCTTGGCGTGGGCCTCCTGGAAAAAGCCTTCGGCAGTGAGGGGCACCTTGAAGAGCTCGGCCAGTTCCCGGACCGGGTTGGGAAGGATGGCATTGGCCAGGGTGATGATGTCCGGCTGGAGCTTGAGCTGCCGCCCCAGGATTGGTTCATACACCGTGACTTCCAGGCCGCCCTCAGGGGTAATTTCTACCCCGGGTTTGTTCTCCGGGTCAAACCGGATGAACATGATGCCTTCTTCCCGGGCTTTTTGGTAGAGGGCCTCCAGTTCGCCGTAAGTGCGCATATCCCGGTACAGGATAAAGATGTCCATGCCCGGATTCAGCTCCTTCAACACCAAAGCGCTCTCCACCGCGCGGGCGCAGCACACCCGGCTGCAGTAGGGGCGCTCCGGCTCCCGGGACCCCACGCACTGGATGAACACCGCCTGCTTGGCGTTTACCACCCCGGGGTTCTGAGTCGCGATGGCCTGGTCCAGATCCGCGGCCAGATAAATGTCGGGGTGCTGCCCATAACCATACTCCGTGGGGATGTAGGCCTGGCCGCCGGTGGCCAGGACCGTCACCCCGTGTTCCATTTCCAGGTCGCCGGTGGGGGTGGCAAGCCTGGTTCGGAAATTGCCGATGAACCCCCCGGTCTCCTTCACCTGGGCCTGATACGCGACTTGAATCAAAGGGTGGCTGTTCCACGGTCTGGATCAGGTCCCGCAGATATTCCTGATAGTCATGGCCTCTGAGCGCTCACCACCAGGTTCCGGGCCTGACCCCCCAAGCGTTCGGCCTTTTCCGCCAGGTTGACCGGGAATCCCATGTTCGCCAGGGAGAGGGCCGCTTCCATCCCGGCCACGCCGCCGCCTAGGACCAAAGCGCTTTTAGAGACTGGAAACAAAGTTTTCTTAAGCGACTCCAGGTTGGCAACCCGGGCCACGGCCATGCGCACCAGGTCCTTGGCCTTCTCCAACGCCGCCTCGGGCTCCTGCTGGTGCACCCAGGCATCCTGATCCCGGATGTTGGCCATCTCCATAAGATACGGGTTCAGCCCGGCCTCTCTGATGGTCTCCTGAAATACCGTCTCATGGGTGCGGGGCGAGCAGGAGGCCACTACCACGCGGTTCAGAGAAAGTTCCTGGATGCGCTCCTTGATGATTTTCTGGGTGTCATGGGAGCAAGTAAACAGGTTGGTTTCGGCATGGAGAACCTGCGGCAGGTTGGCGGCGTATTCCTTGAGGGCCGCCACGTCAATGACTCCGGCGATATTGGTGCCGCAGTGGCAGATGAAGACCCCGATCCGGGGTTCCTCCTGGCTGACGTCCCGCTCGGGGTATTCCGGCTTCTGCACGGCCAGGGTGTGCCTCGCCTCCGCCAGGAGTTCGCCGGCCGCCGCCGCCACCGCCGAGGCCTCGGTGACCGATTGGGGGATGTCCTTGGGGCCCTGGAAGGCGCCGCAGACGAAGATGCCCGGCCGGCTGGTGGCTACCGGGGCAAAGGGCGAGGTCCGGGCGAAGTTGGTGGGCGTTCACCTCCACTCCCAGGCGGCGGCTCAAATCCACCACCTCCGGCGCGGTCTCCAGACCCACGGACAGGACCACCAGGTCAAAGGTCTCGGTCACCATCTTCCCTTCTTCCGTCACATAACGGAGCAACATGCCGCCGGTCTCGGGAACTTGGTCGAGGCTGTGCACCCGGGAGCGGATGAACCGCACCCCCTGGTCCCTGGCCCGTTGATAGTATTTGTCGAAGTCCTTGCCGGAGGTGCGCATATCCATGAAGAAAACCGCGGTGTCCAGGGGCTCTTTGCTGTGCTCCCGGGCGATGAGCGTCTGCTTGATGGCGTACATACAGCACACGGCCGAACAGTAGGGGTGGTCGTGGGGATGCAGGTCCCGGGAGCCGACGCACTGGAGCCAGGCAATCTTCCTGGGCTCCTTGTGGTCCGAGGGACGGATCAGGTGCCCCTGGAAAGGCCCGGAGGCCGACAGTATGCGCTCAAACTCCAGGCTGGTGACGACATTGGTAAAATAGGTGTAATGATAAGGCAGGTAGTGGCCGGGTTGGAAAGGCCGGAAGCCTGCAGCCAGGATGACCGCGCCCACGGGGATTTCCAGGGACTCGGGCCTTTGACTGTGGTCCACAGCCCCGGCTTCGCAGGCGGCCACGCACTGCATACACTCGGAGCAGACGCCGCAGTTGAGGCAGCGGGAGGCCTCGGCTTGGGCCTGCTCCTCGGTGAAGCCCTGGGTGATCTCTTTAAAGCTATTGCCCCACTCCTCCGGGGCAGACTCGGGCATGACCGCCCGGCGGCTTCCTTGGGAAGATCCGGCGGGATAGGAGTCCAGTTCCCATCTTTGATGGGCCTAAGCCGCGCTTCCCGGTGCGGCCTTCAGGTCCATGCCCCTGCAGATAACGGTCGATGGAGGTGGCCGCCTCCCGGCCGCCGGCCACCGCGGCGATGGCGATAAAGGGACCGGTCTCCACGTCGCCGCCGGCAAAGACGGCGGCGCGAGAGGTGGCCTTGGTCACCGGGTCCGTTTCGATGAGGCCCCGGGGAGTGAGCTTGATGCCGTCGGCGTCGGTGAGGAATTTTAGATTGGTCCTCTGGCCGATGGCCATGATCACCACGTCGGCGTCCCGGGCGGTGGTTTTATCCTCGAAATAGGTGGGGGAGAACCGGCCCTGCTCGTCGAAGACCCGCGCCACCGCCTTGAGCGTAAGACCGCTCACCTTGCCGCCCTGGGCCTTGATCTCCTTGACGCCCCAGCGGGTAACGATCTCCACCCCTTCGTGCTCGGCCTCTTCCACTTCCCAGGGGGAGGCGGGCATCTCTTCCCGGGTCTCCAGGCAGATGAGGGTGACATTACCTCCCTGGCGCCGGGCGGTACGGGCCACGTCCATGGCCACGTTGCCGCCGCCGATGACCAGCACCTTTTTGCCCTTGAAGTCGAACTTCTGGCCCAGGGCCGAGTCTTTCAGGTACTCCACGCCCCAGAGCACGCCTTGGGCGTCGGAGCCGGGCACCGGCAGGCGGATGGAGTCCTGGGCGCCCACCCCGAGGAAGACCGCGTTGAAGCCGTCCCGGGTGAGCAGATCGTTGACGGTGCGATCGCCGCCGATGGGGGCGTGGTAATGGATCTGCACGCCCAGGCGCTTGATGTAGTCGACTTCCCGGTCCAGGACCTCCCGGGGCAGGCGGTATGCCGGGATGCCGTAGCGCAGCCAGCCGCCGGCGGCGGGCGCCGCTTCGAAAATCACCGCCTGATAGCCTTTCAGGGCCAGGTGGTAGGCGCAGCTCAGACCCGAGGGCCCGGCCCCCACGATGGCCACTTTCTCGCTCTTCTGGGGGATCTCGGGCACCGGCAGGGCGTCCCAGTCCACCTCGTCGGCCACGAAACGCTTCAGGTTGCAGATGGCGATGGGCTCGTCCACTTCCTGGCGGCGGCAGTCGCTCTTCACAGGGGTGCGGGCAGATGCGGCCGATGGTGCCCGGGAAGCGGCAGACGCTCCATGATGAGGGCCATGGCCTCCTCGTATTTCCGCACCTTGATCAGCTGCACGTAGCCCTGGGCGCTGACGATTGGCGGGACAGGCCCGCACGCAGGGGGCCCGGTCGAGTTTCTTGATGGCAAAGGCCGGGGGAAAGCCCTGGGGATAAAGGCGGTAAGCGGCCTTCCACTCAGCCAACCCTTGGTTAAACTCATCCGGTATACTTCACCGGGCAGACCTTGGCACATTCTCCGCAACCGGTGCATTTGCTCGGATCGATGTACCGGGGCTC
>CAVYJK010000009.1:0-7963 GCA_963768765.1 uncultured delta proteobacterium | reverse complement strand
ACCGCGAGGACGTAACGTTATCACCAATGCTTTCAAATACTTCTACCTCCAGCAGGGGGTACTAAACTTGACTTATTAAAGAGGAGAAAAACCGTGCTCAAGATCATGATTTTTATAAACGATCCCTGCGGCCTGACCTGAAAACGGCTCCACGAAATCATGCCCAGGTTGGGCGAGAAATACGAGATGGACGTGGAAACCATTTCCAAATCCAGGGAAGAATACCAGGGCGACGCCTACAAAGCCTCGGGCCGGCCCACGGCCCCGGCGGTGATGGTAGGTGACGAGCTCGCCGGGCAGGGTCCGGACATCTCGGAAGAAAAATTGGAAGAAGTTATTCGCCGCCACCTGGATTAAATTCCTTTCGATCATCCAAAATCGGGAGGCGAGATGGACCTTCAAATTCTTTACAAACCAAGGGGGCGGGTATTCAGGTTCGCTGATCCGGCCCCCTCGATCCCGGCTAAGAATCTGATTTACTTAGAATCTTTGGTGTTCTTAGCCTGTTCCTGGTTCTGGTCTTTTTCCGCTTTGGCGGCATCCTGTTTCAAGCCGCACCCACAGCCGCAAGGATTTTTCTTTTGCGCCATTATTCTCACCTCCTTTGCTTTAAGGTATTTGATTAAATACTTAATTATTTACCCAAAAAAAATCGGCGACTTTTATTTGGATTCCAATTCCTTGATTCTCTCCCGTATAGTTTTTAGCTCCCTCTGCAAGTCGCCGGCATATTTCTTCAGTGATTCCAGGTCGGCTTCATTCATTTCACGTTCTTTCCAGTTGCCGGTCCCCTGGCAGCCGCAGGTGCAAACTTCGGTCAAAATGCGACGAAATTTTTCCAAGGCTTCCACGTCAAGTGAATATGGAATCCAGTACCCCTTTCGTTCGCTTCTGACCAGGCCCGATTGCTTCAAGATTTTTAGATGCTGGGATGCCGCCGCAGGGGTTATGCCCATTAATCTGGCAATCTCTGTGGCCCCCAGGGGTCCCTGTTCTTTCAAGAGATCAAGTATCTTAACCCGGGTTTCCACGGCCAAGACCTTGAACATTTCAAAGGATTCCAATTCCGTCATGGGAAAATCTTAAGATATTTTAGTAATTAAGTAGATGCTTAAATATATAGGGGCAAGAAAACTCTGTCAAGCTTTTTTTCCTGAGAAACCAAAAATCCTCCGAGCCTGAAAAGGAGAGCCTCATGCTGAAAGTCCGATGCTTCCTCAATGAGCCCAACGGCAAGCCGTGAAAGCACTTCCAGCAGATGCTGCCCAGGCTGGGCGCCAAATATGAGCTGGAGGTGGAGTACGTCTCCAAGCCCGTCGCCGCCTACCAGACCGATGAATACTTTGAGCTGGACCTGCCGGTGGCCCCGGCCGTCATGGTGGCCGACGAAATCGTGGTGGAGGGGGCCGACGTGCCGGAAGCGACCCTGGAGGCGGCGATCCGCCGGCACCTGGGGCTGCCGGAGTTGGCAGTGAAAAAGCGGGGCTTCCTGGAGCGGTTATTGGGGAAGTAGGGCAGGGGCGCAAAGAAAGGTTTTTTTGAGGGAGGGGGCCAAGTTTTCATATAAACAGGTATTTATATATTTATAAAGCGGTCCCCAAGGAGCTTACATGTTGGAGGGGCGCCTCCACACCCTGGCATTCCTGGCCAGGAGCCTGGCAGACGAAAACCGGCTGCGCATCCTCCTCAGCCTGGGAAACGGAAAAAAGTCCGTCTCCGGCATCGTGGAGGAGCTGAACCTCTCCCAGCCCCTGGTGTCTCATCATCTCAAGGAATTGAAGAGGTCCCTGCTGGTGAGAGTGGAGCGGCGGGGGCCTTTTATTTATTACGAAATGTCCGATGCCAGGATCCCGGGGATCCTGAAGGCCCTGGATGACTTGGCCGCGGATTTGCTGGCGGCCAGGACCACCTTTTAGTCATGGGAGACGAGTGGATGAGCCCGGATGAGCTGCTGCAACAGATCATCGATTCCATGGACCCGGAAGACGCCCTGGCGGTCCTGGCGGCGGCGGTGAGCAGACTTCTCCCGGTCCTGGGGGAGGAGGCCCGCCTCATTTTCGTGATGAAGTTGGTGGGCGCGGCTGGCGGCGACAAGGTAAGCAGCCTGGTCCACCTCTGACTGGCCACCTGCATGGGCGAAGGTGTCGACCCCACTGAGATGTGCCAGAGCCTGGTGGACAAGCTGACCCGCTCCCGGCAACTGATGGCCTTCGCGGACCAGGAGTTGTTAGTCCTATTCGAGGAGTGGCTGGAGCAGCTGGAGGACGAGATCGCTTCCCAGGTCAGGGAGGCCCCGGCGCTGGAGGCCCCGACCCTGGCGCAAAAGCTGGGCCTGCCTATTTCCGGGGTCGCTTTCCTGCTAAACAAGCTCAAGAGAGAAGGCCGGCTGCCGGAGGGTTGAAGGATCAGTTGATTATGGAACTCAAACGAACCGCGCTCCTGACCCTGTTGGCCGTGGCCCTGACCCTGGGCGGGCTCTGGTATGCCCACCGGCCCCTGCCGGCGCCCCAGCCCACCACCTGGGAGGAAGTCCAGGCCGAAGCAAGACGGGGCGGCTACCTTCTTATCAGCACCGCGGAGCTGGCGGTCCGCCACCGCCAGGAGGCCCAAAACCTGCTCCTGGTGGACACCCGCCAGGAGTGGGAGTACCGCACCGGCCACATGCAAGGAGCGGTAAATTTTCCCCTGGAACCTACCTGGTGGGGCAGGCGCACGGCCCGGGGACGGCTGGCGGCCTTGCTGGGGCCGGACAAAACCAAGTTCATCGTTTTCTACTGAGCCGGGCTGACCTGAGTCCGTAGCGACTCGGCGGCCCGGGTGGCCGTGAGCCTCGGTTATCAGAACGTCCACCGGGATCCCCGGGGCTTTCCCGACTGGCAGCAGCAGGGCCTGCCGGTGGCAACCGCACCCTGGACCGGGTGTGAACCCGCCGGTGCCGCCCTGCTCTTCGGTTCCCTTCTCGGCTGGGGTACGGTCTGGACCCTGTTGGGGGTTATGGCGGGAGGCCTGGCCCTCAACCTGACGCCCTGCGTCTATCCCCTGATTCCCATCACCGTCTCTTACTTCGGCGGCAAAAGCGGCCTGGGCCGAGGGCGCCTGGCTCTGCACGGGGTCTGCTATATGATGGGCCTGGCGGTCACCAACTCCCTGCTGGGGGTGGCCGCGGCCTTAACCGGCGGCCTCCTGGGGTCGTTGCTACAAAATCCTCTGGTGCTCCTGGGGGTGGCCGCGGTTCTGGTGGCGTTCGCCGCATCCCTCTTCGGCTTTTGGGAGCTGCGGCTGCCCGCGGGCCTGACCCGGGCCGCCTCCAGGCCGGTTTCCGGCTACTTCGGCAGCCTGTTCATGGGCCTGACCCTGGGCGTGGTGGCCGCGCCCTGCCTGGGCCCCTTTGTCCTGGGCCTCATCACCTGGGTGGCCACCCTCGGCTCGGCGTGGCTGGGGTTCCTGGTATTCTTCACCCTGAGCCTGGGTCTGGGTCTGCCCCTGCTCGTCCTGGCCATGTTTTCCGGCAGCCTGAACCGCCTGCCCCGGTCCGGGGAGTGGCTGATCTGGGTGCAAAAGCTCATGGGTTGGGTGCTTATGGTCATGGCGACGTATTTTCTACGTCCCTTGCTGCCCCGGGGCCTGGAGGCGATGCTGCTGGCGGCGGTGGCCCTGGCCGCGAGCGTTCACCTGGGCTGGCTGGACCGAACCGCGGGTTCTTTCCGGGTTTTTCGGTGGCTTAAGACCGCCGCAGCCCTGGCGGGTCCGGTGGTGGCCGCCCTGCTCCTGGGCTCCTGGGCCTGCAGCGGCCCCGGCGTCAATTGGCAGCCCTACTCCGAGGCCCTGGTGTCTCAGGCCCTCAAGCAGCAAAAGCCCGTGATCCTGGATTTTACCGCGGCCTGGTGCACCCCCTGCCGGGAGTTGGACGAGATTACCTTTCACCACCCGGAGGTGGTACAGCTGGCGGGCCGGGATTTTGTCATGATCAAAGTTGACCTCACCCGGAAAACCGACCCTCAGATTCAGTGCCTGCTGGACCAGCACCGCGTCAAGGGGGTGCCCACCCTGGTCTTCCTGGACCGCCAGGGAACTGAGCGGCCCGACCTGCGCCTGGTGGATTACCTACCGCCGGAGCAGATGCTCTCCCGTATGGCGGCAGTCGCTAAAGAATAAATCTGCAAAGGAGAAAGAAAAATGCTGAAAGTGAGATTCTTCGTGAACGAACCCTGCGGTAAACCCTGACAGCAGTTGCAGGAGATGCTGCACAGGTTGGGCCAAAAATATGAAATTGAGGTCGAGACCATTTCCAAACCGCGGGCCGAATATCAGACCGCTGAATACCTTAAACTGGGCCTCCCGCCGGCCCCGGCCGCGATGGTGGCTGAAGAGCTGGTGAGCCAGGGACTTAATATTTCCGAAGAGAAGATAGAGGCCGCCATTCGTCGCCATTTGGGATTGCCGGAATTGCCGCAAGAGGCCAAGAAGGGAATCCTGGAACGTCTCTTTAAAAAATAACAGGGTTCAACCAACACCGGGAGCACCTTATGCAAGGGAGCGGTGATCCGCCGGAATCTGGGGCTGCCGCCAATGGCGCCGGATCGGCTTTAAAAGAGTTTCCTTGGTTCATGCTTGCACGAGCCTGAAAAACCGCAGGATGAAGCGGAACGTTCATCCAAGGAGAAGGAAGTCATGAAACTGGCATTGGCATTGATGCTGACATTGGCGTTGATTGCCGGTTCCGGTGTGGCCATAGCCCAGCAGGCTCCCGCCACGCCACAACCTCAGCAGCCCCAAATGGGGCCTATGATGATGTGCCCCTGCATGACGATGATGCAGAAGCAAATGACCCCTGAGCAAATGAAACAGATGCAGGAGTGGTGGCAGGCGTGCCCCATGCGGCAGATGATGCCGCAACAGCAGCCGGCCCAGCCCCAGCCGAAAAAGTAAAGTGGTAGAGGCTAGATTTATAGCCTCTTCTCCTCCCGGCCCTGACCGACGAGGACGGATAATCGCTCGTGCGAGCATGAACCGAGGAAAATCTTTGAACCCCCAACGCCTTATTAAGGTCTCACAGGAGAACACCATGCTCAAAGTCAGATGCTTTTACAATGAGCCCAACGGCAAGCCCTGAAAGCATTTCCAGGAAATGGTGCCCAGGTTGGGCCAAAAGTATGAGTTCGAGGCGGAGGTCATCTCCAAGGCCATTGCCGATTACCAGACGGACGAATACTTCGAGTTGGATCTCCCCACGGCCCCGGCCATCATGGTGGGCGAGGAAATCGTGGTGGAAGGCGCGGACGTGGAGGAAGATAAACTGGAGGCCGTCATCTGCCGACACCTGGGACTGCCCGCGCCGGAGCCGCAAAAGAAAGGGTTCCTGGGCCGCCTCTTCGGCAAGTAACCATTTTCCGTGCCGCCTGGTTTCCCAGGCCGCGGCATCGGTCTGCCCGGGAAGCCGGGCGGCAAGCTGAGGTAGAGGTCGAGACATGCAGACCGGTAAATTTCGCAGGGCAGCCCTCATGAAGGCCGTCGTCCTGCTAATGTTTATCGTGGCCGCGGTGATAACTGTCCGTTTTACCGGCGTCAGGGAATTTCTCACCGTGGAAAAGTTGGGGGCGCTGCTGACGGCCGTGGGCGTCTGGGCTCCCCTGGCCTTCATCCTAATCTATGCCGTGGGGGTCTGCCTGTTCATTCCCGGGACCCTGCTCACCACCTTGGGGGCCGCCATTTACGGCCCCTATTGGGGTTTCGTCTACGTCTGGGTGGCGGCGATGCTGGGGGCGACGGGGGCTTTTCTCATCGGACGCTACCTGGGGCGGGAATTCGCCGCCTCCCTCATCGGCGACCGGCTCAAGAAATACGATGACGCCATCGAACGAAACGGCTTTGCCACCGTGCTCTATCTGCGCCTGGTCTATTTCCCCTTCACGCCCATGAACTTCGGTATGGGCCTGACCAAGGTGCGTTTCCGGGATTACCTCTGGGGCACAGGCTTAGGCATCCTGGTTGGCACCTTTATCTTTACCTTTTTCGTGGGGACTATCAAAGAAGTCTGGGCCAGCGGCCAGTGGGCCAACCTCCTCACTTGGAAGGTGTCCTTCTCACTAGGCCTATTTGCTTTTTCTCTCTTTATTCCTAAGATCATCAATAAGCTGAAGATCTGGCAAAGTATTAAGGCCGGTTAAAACTTCTGTAAGTGGGAGGTGCAAAAGAAAGATTCGACAACTTCACTACAATATTTCTTACAAACTATCATAATGGAAGAAAATGTGCTTACCTGATGAAGTGAAGGAAGAAATGCAACGCAATATCTTATCCCGGCTGAAGAAAAGCGAAGGCCAGGTCAGGGGACTCCATAGCATGGTGTGTAACGACAAGGAATGCGAATCGATTCTCACCCAGTTGCGGGCGGCCCAATTCGCCTTGAAATCGGTGACAGCCTTAGTGTTAAAGAGTTATCTAACAAAGAGCTATCACGAACATAACGGAAAGCCAAACACTGAAGACTTGTACCATAAGTTGGAGAAAACTGTTGCCATGATGACCAAGTTAATCTGAGGGTAAAGTAAGGTTCATTTTTCAAGGTATTAGTCTCCTCTGTGGATTTTCTGGCTCCTCTACGCTAAGGGAGAGGAATGATCCGTCCGATGAAATCAAACGCCACCCGTTCAAAAGGCATCCGGCTCGGTTTGCGCGAGAACTGGCGGCAGTTTTCGCTGCTCGTCCTCATCAACGCTTTCGTGGGCGGCATGGTGGGCATGGAACGGACAGTGGTCCCGCTCATCGGCGCGGATCTGTTCAAGATAGCCTCGACAACCATCGTCGTTTCCTTCATCGTCAGCTTTGGCATTGTCAAGGCCATCACCAACCTGGTCTCGGGGCACTTTGCCGATATCTATGGCCGCAAGCGCCTACTTGTCCTCGGTTGGCTCATCGGGGTGCCGGTTCCCTTTATGGTCGCCTGGGGGCCGAGTTGGGGCTGGGTGATTGCGGCGAATGCCCTGCTGGGCGTTAACCAGGGCCTCACCTGGTCCATGACCGTCATCATGAAGATCGACCTCGTGGGCCCCAAGTCCAGGGGGCTCGCCGTGGGCCTAAACGAGTTCGCCGGATACCTCTCGGTAGGCATTACCGCCTTCCTTACCGGCTACATCGCGGCGCGTTACGGTCTGAGACCAGCCCCCTTCTATCTCGGAATCGGCTATGCGGTCTTGGGATTGACTCTTTCGGCTTTGCTCGTCCGCGACACCCGCCATCACGTGGCCTTAGAGGTCTCCCAGCACGATTCGCCTATCACCTCGGTGAGGTTCTGGGAGATCTTCCGCCGCACTTCTTTCGGTGATCGCAATCTCTTCGCCGCTTCCCAGGCCGGGCTGGTCAACAACCTGAACGACGGCATGAGCTGGGGGATATTCCCCCTCTTCTTCTCGGCCCTGGGGCTCGGGGTGGAGCGCATTGGCATTCTCAAGGCCGTCTACCCGGCCGTCTGGGGCGTCCTGCAGACCGCCACCGGCCCGCTGAGCGACCGTTGGGGGCGCAAGGGCCTCATCGTTGGCGGCATGTGGGTCCAGGCCGGCGGATTGTTCCTAACGGCCATTACGCGCTATTTCGGTTGGTGGCTCGTGGGCAGCGTCCTTCTCGGCGTCGGGACGGCCATGGTCTACCCGACGCTGATCGCCGCAGTCTCGGACGCCTCCCACCCGGCTTGGCGGGCGCGCTCGCTCAGCGTCTACCGCTTCTGGCGCGATTTGGGCTACGCCATCGGGGCTCTCACCGCCGGCATCATCGCCGAATTATTCGGCTTCGCCTGGGCCATCGCGGCCATCGGCGCACTCACCTTTGTCTCGGGCGTAGTGGTCGCCATCGCCATGCGCCAACCGCGACAACAGGCTTCACCCGCATCATGACATAATAATTTACTTTGTAACTATCATGATGCTCGTCCGCCTGAGAACGATAAGGGCGAAATTAACTGCCGCTG
>CAVYJK010000008.1:0-13402 GCA_963768765.1 uncultured delta proteobacterium | reverse complement strand
CGGCCCCCTGTTTCTAAGTAAGTAACCGGTTCCGTTAATCACAAATCTACGATTTTTGTTTATATTTTAGCTAATTTAGGCAAGCCGGTCAAGTTTGGCGTGGCTTCCTCGGCTTGAGGTTACTCAAAGCGGAAAAATAGATTACTTTCTCCCTCACCCTGACCCCCTCCCCCAATGGGGGAGAGGGATACTAATTGTACGTCATAAATAGAGTATTGATCCAACCTGATGAAATCCCCCCCAGCCCCCCTTTTCCAAAGGGCGGAGCTAAAGGGGGTTCCCATAAAAGTCCCCCTTTGAAAAAGGGGGATTTAGGGGCAATGCTGTTCATTTAAGCATTGGCAATTTCTATTTTTCGTAGGGGCGGGGTCTCCCCGCCCGATAAATGGCCCTTCTTATACCAGGGCGGGGAGACCCCGCCCCTACATGGCGCTTAAGTGAACAGTATTAGATTTAGGGGGATTTGTTAAGCTTTACGGGGGGATACCATCGGCTATAAATGCTCTAAGTTTGACGTCAAATTAATATGGGGAAATGAATCTCGTTAATGCTCTTGGTAATAAAAAGGTAGGGTTCATACCTCGGCTCTGACTCCTGGAGGCAGGGAGAAGAGATGGCCCCCCATTGCCGCCTCCCCCTGGCCCGGCCACGGCCCGCAGGGCGAGAGGGCCGCCCCGTCAAGTGAGTTTACCGTGGGGCTGCGGCTTACCAGACGGAGGCCCGGGGGGATCAACCCACGGGCGGCGCCCTCCCTTACATCTCAAATATCAACAAATAAGCGGAGCAGAGGATGATGGTGATGAGCATGGGGACGAAGCAGGCCTTCAGATAATAAAGAAAGGAAATATGGTAGCCCGCTTTTTCCGCCAGGCCCACGGTGACCACATTGGCTGAGGCCCCGATCATGGTGCCGTTGCCGCCCAGGCAAGCCCCCAGGGCCAGGGACCACCAGAGGACGCCGCTTTCCGCCCCCGGGATGGTCTGGTTGAGATAGGCGATGATGGGCAGCATGGTGGCGGTGAAAGGGATGTTGTCGATGGCCGCGGAGGCCAGGGCCGAGACCCACAGGACCATGAGGACCGCCACCACCAGGGAGCCGCCGGAGACCTGTTGGACCCATTCGGCGATGGCCTGAATCAGCCCGGTTTCTTCCGCCCCGGACACCACGATGAACAGGGCCATGAAAAAGACCAGGGTGGGCCATTCCACTTCGTGCTCCAACATCTCCACGATATCCACCCGGGTGATGGCCAGCAGCAGCATGGCCCCGGTGAGGGCGGCGATGGAGGGCTCCATGTGGAGCACCCCGTGGATGACGAACAGGAAGATGGTGAAGCCCAGCAGGCCCAGGCACATAATAAGCAACTTTTTGTCGGTGATGCGGTATTCCTCCCGGAGGTAGGCGATGGTGCGCGTCACGTCTTTGACTTCGGCCTCCAGGTAGGACTTTTTATACCAGTAAACGTAGTAGACCAGGGATACCACCATGCATATGGCCACGATGCCGGTGAGGTTGGTCACGAAGTCCACAAAGCTGAGGCGGGCGTAAGAGCCGATGAGGATGTTGGGCGGGTCGCCGATGAGGGTGGCGGTGCCGCCGATGTTGGAGGCGAAGACCTCGGGGATCAGGAAGGCTATGGGGTTGAGCCTCAGGGTCACCGCGATCTCGATGGTCACCGGGATCATCAACAGCATGGTGGTGACGTTGTCCAGAAAGGCCGAGGCCACCGCGGTGACCGTCATCAGGATGGCGGCCAGGATAAAGACGTTACCCCGGGCCAGGGCATAGGATTTGTAGGCCAGCCACTGGAACAGCCCCGTCTTTTTCAGGACCCCCACGATGATCATCATGCCCATGAGGAGGAAGATGACGTTCAGGTCGATGGCCCGCATGGCGTCCTCGAAGGAGAGGATGAAGTATCTTTTATCAAAGGTGCCGGCGGTATAGGAGACGAACATGACCAGGGCCGCGCCCAGGAAAGCCGCCAGGGTGCGGTGCATCAGCTCGAGGGCGATGATGAGGTACACCAGGAGCAGCACCAGGGTGGCGATCCAGAAGGCCGGGGTGATCTGGCGGTACATGGTGAGCTGCTGCTGGGCCTGAAAGAGGCGGTTGCCGGCCTGGTCCCGGCCCACTTCCAGCAGTTTAACCGGGGTGGGCGTTAGGGGCCGCCAGCTGGGCTTGTGGGCCGCCACCTCCACCCGTGCTGCCGGCAGGGTGCCGGCCGTTAGGGACAACTCCGCCAGGAAGTTGCCCTGGTTGCCGGTGGTGACGGCGTCCGCCCCCGCCGGCTTGACCTGGCGGCCATTGACCAGCACTTCCACTTCCACTTCTTTGACCCCTTTGCCCTGGAGGTTTTTGACGGCGCCGGCCAGGCTGAGACGGTCCCCGGCCGGGGCCGGGGGCACGGCGGCCAGGACCCCGTCAGTTACCAAGAGGCCGGTTAACAACAGAAAAATTATGCTCTGGGCGGCGGTCTTAAACTTCATGGTCATAGGGGCTCCATCAGCAGAATCATGGCGCGGTTCCAATTATCTAGTATTATGTCCCGCGAGTATCTTTAAAAAAGTGGTCGTATTTATTCCCTCCCCCTTGATGGGGGAGGGTCAGGGTGGGGGTGGTAACAATGATATGGGATTATGGTATGTTAGCCGAAATTAAACTCCCCCTCCCCCCAACCCCCTCCCACCAGGGGAGGGGGAATAATTGGGCAGAACTTTTGTAAGATATTTCTGGGACACGACACTAGCAGGCTGTTGAAAAACTGCCGATTTCTTCAAACTGTCATTCTGAGCGCAGCGAAGAATCTAGTCATATTAATAAGTTCTAGATCCTTCACTGCGTTCAGGATGACAAAAAATCCGTTTTTCAACAGCCTGCTAGTACTTAATTGCAGAAGTTCGCGGCTTATTTGAGACCCATTTTTATTCCCCCCTTTTCCAAAGGGGGGTTAGGGGGGATTTTATAACCCCTTGAAATCCCCCTAAATCCCCCTTTTTCAAAGGGGGACTTTATGTAGTCCTGGTCTTTGAGAAGGCTGGCAATTATTTACGCTGATTTTCGCAACCAAGTACTACGTCAAAGGAGGTCTGCGAACCGATGGGGGAGCAGGGGCCCTGGTTGCCGACAGCTCCCAAACTTAATACAGGTTCCCGGCGGTTTAACCTGGGTCATGAAATACCGGCCGGATTCACCGGGGGACGCGGGAATAAAGGGGTGGGAGGGGCCACCGGCCCCTCCCTATATAAAACCGGCGCGTGCTACATCTTGGGCGCCAGTACCGGCATACCTTGCATGGGCCAGATGAAATAGCAGAACCCCGCCAGGAAGGCCATGAGGATGAGGCTGGGGACCCAGCCGTAAATGAAAAACTCCCCGGCGGTGAACTGCTTGCTCTCATAGGCGATGGCGTTGGGGGCGGCGCCGATGAGCAGGTTGAAGGGCATGCCCGCGGTAGCCAGCGAGGCGAAGAAGATGACTTCCGGGGCCACCCCCAGGTACCTGGCGATGACCAGGGATACCGGCAGGGTGATGGCGATGGCCGCCACGTTCATGATGAAGTTGGTCATCACCAGGACAAAGAAAGCAATGGCCAGGACGAAGACCAGCCAGGGGGCCTTCTGGAACCAGGTCACCCAGCTCACCGCCAGCCATTCCGCCGCCTTGGTGTCATAGAGACAGTAGCCGATGGACATGGCCCCGCCGAACAGCAGGATAATATTCCAGGGGATGGTCTCCAGGTCCTCCACGGTGAGGGTGCGGGTGAGGAAGAAGAGCACGGTGGCCACGATCATGATGGCCGCCCGGTCCATGTTCTTGAAGAAGGGGACGGGAGAGAAGGACTTGAGCATGAACAGCGTCAGGACCACGATCACCATGGCGATGACGAACTTTTCCTTGTTGTTCATGGGTCCCAGTTCTTTCCCCAGGCTGGCCACCCGGTCCCGCAAGCCGTCGATGTGGGCTCTCTCGGGCTTGAAGAAAACAATCACGACGAGCCAGATAAAGAATACCATGAGGGCGCCCAGGGGGAGCATGTACCAGATGAGCTGAAAGAAACCGATTTCCGTGCCGCCGGTGAACTTCTGGAACATGCCGGCGCCGGCCACGGCCCGGGCTGACCCCAGGAAGGTGATGACCGAACCCGCGCCCGCGGTCCAGGCCATGCCGATGAACAGGCCCTTGCCGAACCGGGTGGGCTGGTCGGACTCGCTATAGAGGGAGTGGATGGCCACCAGCAGGGGAAAGATGGCCGCGGCCACCGCGGTGTGGGCCATGAGCAGGGTCATCCCGGCGATGATGATAAAGGAGCCCAGGAGGATAAAATTAGTGTTCTCGCCCACGATGTTCAGCATCTTATAGGCCATGCGCTTGGTGAGCCCGGATACCGCGAAGGCCAGACCCATGACCATGGAGCCGAAAATAAACCAGACCGAGGGGTCAAAAAAGTCCTTAAGGGCTGCATCCGATGTGCGGATCATGAAAATGACCTGAAAGAGGCCGATGGCGATGGCGGTGGCGCCGATGGGCATCACCTCGAAGATCCACCAGACCGCGGCCATGAGAAAGAGGCCCAGGGCCATGCGCCCCTGGGGCGGCAGGGGAAAGTGCTTGCCGGAGGGATCCACCGCGTCCGCTAAATCCGACATGAAATAGAAGAGGAAAAACAAGGCCAGCCCTAAAAGAATAAAAATTACCCGTTTCCAATCGATTACCACCCGTTTGGGGGCGATAAGGATTTCTTCGGGCATCTCCGGCAGGCCCGCGCCCACTGGCATTTTCTTGGTTTCTTCCGCCATGAGGTCAACTCCTTAATCAGTCTGAATGAGAGGCGACAGTCAACTCATTCGCCCAGGACTATCTTGGAGATTTCGCCGAACAGGTCGCTGAGCCGGATCATTCCCACCACCTTGTTGTCCTGCATCACCGGCATGAGGCCGACGTTTTCCTTGATCATCAGGAAGAGGGCCTTGGCGATGGGGTCCTGAGCATTGATGGTGACTTTGATGGGGCTCATGACCTCGCTTACCGGCTTCTGGGACTCTTCTTTCATCTTGGGGCCGAAGAGGTCCCCCATCATGACCGTCAGGCTGGGGTCCATCTTCACCAGGGTCGACTCCTGCAGGAACTTAGGCTCCAGCCCCTTGATGATATCCCTGAGGGTCAGAATGCCCATGAGTTGGTATTTCTCATCAAAGACCAGCACCGCCCGGGGCTCGAAGGAGCCTTCGAACTTGATGGCCGCTTCCCGCACGATGGCCATGGCCTGGCGCAGGGTGAACCAGTAGGGGATGTGAGGATAATCCTCCAGGGGGATCATCAGATCCTTAACCTTTTTTTCGTAGGGCATGGCTAGACCTCCCGTTGCGTTTTGTTACATAATTCACAAAATATTTTTTCCTTTTAATGGACTGGCTGTCAGAAGTCAAGAGAATAGTGGAAAAAAAGCTGGCACCAACCCCAGTTTTTTCTTTGACAAAAAATCAGGGTAAGTGTAATGATTCACAAGCATAAATCTCGGCCATTTTATTTAGGGGAGTACAGGTACGATGGGAAAATGTTATTGCATAATGCAACGGTTATGCTGCGCCTTCCTGCTGGTTCTGTTCCTCGCCCCTGGAGTTCTGGCTGCCCCGGCGGCTCCCCAGGGGGATCATCTGGCGCTATCCGGGCTGGTCACCAATCCCATGGCCAAGGGCCTCAAGGAAGTGGAAGTGGAAGTGCTGGTGAACGGCCAGCACGTCAAGCCCGTGGGCAAAGAGGCGGAAATCGTCACCGGCAAGCCCGGCGGTTTTGTGGCTGATTTCATTTTGCCCGCCGGGACCCTCCCCAACGCCCAGGTGGAAGTGAAGGCCTTCAAGCCCTCCTGGAAGCCCATTCCGGCCACCCCGGTGCAGGTGGTGGAGGCTGGGGTGGACGCCCAGGGCAACAAGTTGTTCCAGGCGGCCCAGAATCTCACCCTGCACCGCACCATCACCGCGGGCTTCTGGATCGCCAGCATCATCCTGATGCTGGTCTACGTGGTCATCTCCTTCGAGTTGATGCACCGCACCCTGGTCTCTTTCCTGGGCGCGGCCCTTATATTGTTCATCACTTACACCCTGGGAACCTGGGACAAATCCTTTTATATCATTTCCTTTGACGACGCCATGGGGGCCATCGACCTCAACGTCATCTTCCTGCTCCTGGGCATGATGCTCTTCGTGGGGGTGATGAAAAAGACGGGCATGTTCCAATTCCTGGCCTTCAAGGCCTATGCTCTGGCCAAAGGCAATGTCTTTGTGTTGGCGTTCATCCTCCAGATCATCACCGCGGTGATTTCGGCCTTTCTGGACAACGTCACCACCATGCTCCTGGTGCTGCCGGTGACCATCGAAATTGCCGTCACCCTGAAGATCAACCCCCTGACCCTGCTGGTCCCTGAGGCCTTTGCCAGTAACGTCGGCGGCACCGCCACCTTGATCGGCGACCCGCCCAACATCCTCATCGGCTCCTATGCCGGGTTGACCTTCGGCCAGTTCATCCAGAACCTGACCCTGATCTGCACCGTATCCCTGATAGCCTCGTCGTTTTTCTTCCTTTGGTGGCACAAAAAGTCATACCTCAAGGCCGAAGTGAAGGATGTGCCCCGCACCATCGAGTTCTTGAAGGAGCAGTATAAAATCACCAACAAGAAGCTGATGAACCAGGGCCTGATCCTCCTGGGCATCACCATCTTGCTCTTTGCGCTGCACGGCTTCCTGCACATGCAGGTGGCCATTGCGGCCCTGGTGGGTTCCCTGGTGCTGGTGGCCATCTCCGGGGAGGACATCGTGGAGCTGCTGGAGAAAGAGGTGGAATGGCCCACCCTGGTCTTCTTCATCGGGCTGTTCATGGTCATTGCCGGCGCTGAGGAGACCGGCCTGATCCAGGTGATCGCCAACTTCGTCAAGGATGTCTCCAAAGGCAACCTCACTGCGGCCATCGTCATCGTCCTGTGGGTGAGCGCCATTGCCTCCGCCTTCATCGACAACATCCCCTTCACCGCCACCATGCTGCCCATCATCGCCTTTTTGAACCAGACCATACCCGGGGCAGAGTCCGGGGTGCTGTGGTGGTCGCTGTCCCTGGGGGCGTGCCTGGGGGGCAACGGCACCATGATCGGCGCCAGCGCCAACGTGGTCACCGTGGGCCTGGCGGAGAAGGCGGGCTATCATATCTCCTTCCTGGATTACATGAAGGCCTGCTGGTGGCCCATGATGATCACCGTCACCCTCGCCATGGGCTACCTGCTGGTCGCTTATTGAGGAAAGGCGGCGCTACCGGGGGGGGCGAAAAAAAGGCGGCTCCCCGGGAGGAGCCGCCTTTCCGAACCTCCCGGTCCGCTATGATTAATCCTGGGTTTTGACCACCAGGACGGAGCACGGAGAGTAAGTCACCACCTTGGAGGCGGTGCTACCCAGAAAAGACGTGGTCTTGCCGGCCAGGCCCCGGCTGCCGATGACGATCAAGTCAACCTTCTCGTCTTTGGCCACCTTGACGATCTCATCCGCGGGGGAAGGCCCGGTGGCCAGCAGCACCTCCGGCTTGATGCCACAATTCTGAGCGACTTCCTTGGCTCGGGCCAGAGCGGCCTCCGCCTGGGCTCTCATTTTATCGTAGATGTACCTTCCTTCTCCCAGTTCAGGGATCTCAATGGCAGCCGCCACCAGGATCAGGGATGACGGGGCCTTAGTTTGGGCCAGGTCGCAGGCGGCCTCCACCGCCTTCAGGGAGTAAGCCGAACCATCCACGGGAACCAGGATCTTCATCACTTCACCTCTTTCACGGCGTAGGCCGCTTTCTCAGCCTGCTCCTTCTTGAAGCCGTTATACAGCTTGACCATGATGACCAGGCACATCCCCAAGGCGGCGCACATCACCACCCAGCCGGCGGCGGTATTAAACTTGAACTGCTTCAGGGCCACGGAGGAGCCGGCCAGGAGAATCATGATGGCGAAAAGCAGGCGGATGCCGTAACCCCGGATGTATTTGACCGCGGTGACGCCGATTTGGGCCCCCACCGAAGCCCCCATGAGCATCAGGATGGCGGCGATGATCTCCACCCGGGCCTTGACCCCGTAAGTGAAGCAGCCGTAAGCCCCGGAAAACAGCACCGAGAACAGGTCGGTGCCCACTGCGATGGCCGTGGGGCAGCCGATTAGGTAGATGAGGGCGGGCATGCGGATGAAGCCGCCGCCCACGCCCAGGAAACCGGAGAGCCAGCCGGTGAAGAGGAAGACCCCGGTGACGGTCCAGAAGGAAATGGTGATGCCCGAGGCCGGGAAGTGGATCATGGGCGGCAGGTTCCAGGCCTTCCGGGCCGGCGGCGCCACCCCCGCCCGGGCCGCGGCCGCGACTTTAGCAGCCTGAGCCGCGGCCCGCTTATCCTTGGTCATGTAGTCATAAAGCATGTAGAAGCCCAGCCCGAAGAGCAGCACCATATAAGTATAGCGCACCACCGGACCGGCCAGACCCTTGGATGTCAGCCACATGACGTTGCGGGCCCCGATCTCCACCCCGATGACGGAACCCACGATGGACAGAAGCCCCAACTTCATATCCACGTTGCCCATCTTGCGGTGCTTGGCGGTGGCCACAATGGATTTGCCGAAGATGTGGGCCAGGTCGGTGCCGATGGCGTAGGCCATGGGGAAGCCGAAGATGTTCAGGGCCGGGGTGACCACCCAGGCGCCGCCCACCCCGAAGAAACCGCCCAGCACCCCCACCGAGAAGCCGATGGCCACCAGGATAAGGGCATTAAAGTGCATGCCGGCAATCGGCAGGTAAATATCAAAGATACCCATATTACATCTCTCCTATCCAGGTTATTCGTGGTGTTCGATCTTGCTGACTTCCATGCCGATCATCTTGAGGATGACATTGGCGCCCACCGCGATGGCCAACCCCACCACGCCCATCAGCACCGTGACGATGGTGGCGTAAACCCAGAGATTGTCGTTGTACCACTTGGCGAAGAAGTAGTTGATGCTGCTCAGGTTGCTCAGATCCACCTTTTTCCCCAATTCCTCGGGGACATCCAGACCTTCGGCGGCCCAGACCAGGGTAGGCACGCTCAGCAATAGGAAATTAAAGATGATTACCGATAACCGTTTCACTATTGTTCACCTCCCTCCGACATGTCACAATTTAAGGGATAGCTGAACCGCGGGCTATCCGGTGCATATTTGGTCAAGCGCTCTTGTCTTACCGATTTACTGGCAATGCTCGTGCCAAGAATGGGGCAAAATTGCCGGGAGAATAACTACCTGGAAAGAAACGGAATTCTTGGCGGCGGGGGAATTATTACCCCTGACCTGGAAAGATTTACCTGTCAGAAATTTTTACAATTTGTAAAAACCTGGCCATCTATTTATTTTAGTATAAATATAAGATACTTATTCGGAGGAAAGCGGCGCCAACGCTACGTTTTCTCCCTATCTTTAAATTCTTTTTCCTGTGCGGTCAAAAATTAATATCCATCCGGGCTAAGTCGAGGTAAATTTCGGGCAGGAAATTTTATGGGCCTCCTTGATTTCTTCCGCCGCAAAAAAAAATCCGTCCTCCCGGCGCCTACCCTGAAGGAGATCTGGCAAGGTTTCCTGCAGGTCCTGGCGGGCAACAACGGAGCCCTGGTCTTGATAGGGGACCTGGAGGAAAAGCTCTCCTCTCCCGGCGGCCTCGATCTTAATTCCCTGCGAACCCGCGTCGGCATCCTGGACAGTCATTTCGCCGACCTGGTAGCGGCGCTGTGCCGCATGTCCGGGGACCGTTGGCCGGAGCTGGAAGCGGCGCGCCTGCGCATCAAGGAAGCCATTCGCCGGCGGCTGGAGGAGCAGCCGCTGGTTCCCCCCAGCCCCTTGCTGGTGCGGCTTAACGAGGCCGGTCCCGAGCTTTATGGGGCCCTGGGGGGCAAGGCCGGAAATTTAGCCCGGGTGAAGAATGAATTGGGCCTGCCCGTGCCCGATGGCGTGGTGGCCACTTTAAGCGCCTACCAATTGTTCATGGAGCAGGGGCCTGACCCCCTCCTGGCGCGGCTCAAGACCCGCTTGGCCGGCCTCAACCTGGCGGACGAGGCCGCGGTGGAGCGGACCGCCCAGGAACTCCAGGCCATGCTATTGGCCCAGCCCATCCCCCCGGAGCTTTCCCAGGGTTTGCTGGCCGAAGCCCAGCGTCTGGCCCCGGAGCCGGGCCAGCTGCTGGTGGTCCGCAGCAGCGGCGGCCGGGAGGACGTGGCCGCCACCTTCGCCGGCCAGTATGAGAGTTTCTTGGGGGTGGCCCCCCAGGAGGTGGCGGGGCGCTGGCGCCAGGTGGTGGCCAGCCAGTTCGGCCAGCGGGCCATGATTTATTTTAAAATCCAGGGCCTGCTTTTGGAGGAGGCCGCCATGGGGGTCCTCATCCAGCGCCTCATAGGGGCCAGGAGCGCCGGGGTCATGTTCACCACCATCCCCGAGTCTTGCGACCCCGACCGCATGGCGGTGAGCGCCACCTGGGGTCTGGCCGCGGACCTGGTGGGGGGCAGGGTCAGCGCCGATGAATACGTGGTCTCCAAGCAGACCGGAAGTCTGTTGCAGGCTACCTATGCCCGCAAAGAGCACCGCCTGGTGGTCCGGGAAGGGCGCGTGGCGGAGGAGCCGGTGCCGCCGGAACAGATGACAGCCCCGGCGCTGCAGGAAGCCGATCTCGCCAGGCTGGCCGCTTACGCGCGGGCCCTGGAGGAGCACTGCGGCTGCCCTCACGGGGTGGAGTGGGTGAAGGACTTCCAGGGGGAGCTTTTCGTGGTGCAATCCCGTCACCTGCAGCTGGCCGACCTCCAGGACCGCTGCGTCCGGGAGATGGCCGAGGCCGTGGCTGGGGCCCAGGTGCTGCTGGAGGCCGGGCACGTCGGCTCTCCGGGGGTGGCCGCGGGGCCGGTCTTCTGCCTTCCCGAGGGCGCCTCCCTTTCCCAGGTGCCCCCGGGCGTGGTGCTGGTGGCGCCCCGCACTACCCCGCGGCTGGCGCCGGTCCTGCCCCGGGTGGCAGCCCTGGTCACCGAGGTGGGCTCCGCCACCGGACACCTGGCCCTGGTGGCCCGGGAATACGGCATCCCGGCGCTGGTGGACACCCTTAAGGCCAGTCAGGTCTTGTCTCCGGGCGAGGTGGTGACGGTGGATGCTTACCACGGCCGGGTGTACCGGGGAAGGGTGGAGGAACTGCTGCGCCTTCCCGCCCGGCGGCCACCGCGGGAGTCCCTCGCCGGCGAAAAACTCCGGTCCGTGGCGGACCTCATCGTGCCCCTGAGCCTGGTGGATCGCCGCAGCCCCGCTTTCCGCCCGGAAAATTGCCGCACCTACCATGACATCGCCCGCTTCGCCCACGAAAAGGCCATCCAGGTGATGTTCGGCCTCATGGACCAGGTGGCCGCCGGCCAGGTGCCCGCCTTGAAACTCCTGAAGCTCAAGACCTCGCTCCCCCTGAACCTCCACCTGGTGGACCTGAGGGACGGTTTGGCCGGCTACGAGACCCCGGTGCCCCCCGAGGATATCCTGTCCCGGCCCATGCGGGCCCTGTGGCGGGGCATCAGCCACCCCGACATCGCCTGGGCCGGGCCGGTGCCCGTGAATGTGAGCGGCTTTTTGCAGGTGCTGGGCCAAACGGCCATCCGGCCGCCGGAAAAGTTTTGGGACAAGACCTACGCCATCGTGGGGGCCAATTACGTCAATTACGCCTGCCGCCTGGGCTATCACTTTCAGAGCGTGGACAGCTACATCGGGGACGTGCCCGCGGACAACTACATCAATTTCACCTTCAAGGGAGGGGCCGCGGACGACACCCGGCGCATCCGCCGGGTCCGCCTCATCGCCACGGTGCTGGAACGCCTGGGCTTTGAGATGGAGATCCACGGCGACGTGATCCGGGGCCGCTTCCGCAAGCGACCCGCCCCGGAGATGGAAGAGAGGCTGGACCTCCTGGGCCGCCTCATGGCCTACGTCCGCCAGATGGACATGCTCATGAGCGACGATAACATCAGCCAGACCCTGGCGGAGCGTTTCCTGGCCGGCCATTACGAGAGGCCGGGGCAGGAAGGGGAGGGCTAGGATAGCTATCAGCTATTAGCTAGTGTAGTGTTTCGTATTTAATTATACATAAAATCGGGCCAGAGAGGTATGGCTTGGGAAGCTTAAGTCCCCCTTTGTAAAAGGGGGATTTAGGGGGATTTTCAATGGGTTGTCAGGAAATCCCCCCTGACCCCCCTTTGGAAAAGGGGGGTAATAAATCAACTCTTCGGCGTCATCTTATTTATGAAACACACCACTAGTTGTCTTCGGCTTGCAGCCAAAGGCAAAGATTGCTGGAGGGGACCCGAGGTAGGGTGGGCGCTGCCCCCCAGGCAGTGTGCGCCACGCGCCCCATTCACTGGACCTAAGCGAGACGCCGGTGCCATTAATATATCCGAACTTGTCGGACCAGAACGTCTGGGGCTGGCTTTTCAAGAGGGCTTGCCTCTGCCCATAAGCGCTCTTAATCTCATTGAAGACACGAGGTCATGGAGATGAAGCAACCCGCCATCTGCCCTTCCCACTGGCAAAAACTGCTGGTCTGCACCGACGGCTCCTCTGAGGCGAGGCACGCGGTTTCCGAAACCCTGGCCCTGGCCGGGGCCTGCGGCGGCCAAGCGTACGTGCTGCGGGTAATGGAGATCGTCCCGGAGTTTGAGGCCGTGGCCCCGGACCTCAGGTGTAACCTGGAAGAAGAGGTCCGGCAGGAGATGCAGGCCGTCAAGGCCGAGGCCGCCTCCTTGGGGGCGGCGGTGGAGACCCTGGTCCGCCAGAGCCAGCTGCCCTACGCTGCCATCGTGGCCGCAGCCGAAAAGATTCGGGCCGACGTCATCATCCTGGGCCGCTCCGGCCGAACCGCCCTGGCCCGCCTACTCATGGGCAGCGTCACCGCCCGGGTCATCGGTTACAGTCCCGTGGACGTGCTGGTCATTCCCCTGGGAGTTTCCCTGGGTTTTGCCCGGCTGCTGGTGGCCTCCGACGGCTCTTCTTACAGCGAGGCGGCCTGGAAGGCGGCCCTCACCCTGGCTGAACGGGGAGAGAGCCGGTTGTTTGCGGTGTCTGCGGCCAGGGAGGAAGGCGAGATCATTGAGGCCCAGGGAATAATCCACCGGCTGCTGGAGGCGGCCAATCAAGAGGGTATCCCCCTTCAAGGCATCTCGCCCCAGGGGCAGCAGCCCGATGACGCCATCGTCCAGGTGGCCTTGAGAAACGAAGTTAACCTCATCATCATGGGGAGCCACGGCCGCACCGGTCTGCCGCGGCTGCTCATGGGCAGCGTCACCGAACGGGTCATCGGCCAGGCCCCGTGCCCGGTCCTGGTGGTGAAAAAAAGATAGTTTCTGGTT
>CAVYJK010000007.1:0-3705 GCA_963768765.1 uncultured delta proteobacterium | reverse complement strand
ATGTACCAGTCCTGGATGCTGCGGAGCTGCGCCAGGTCCAGGTGGCCGGTGGGGTCTTCCACCACGTATTCGTAAACCCAGCCCACCCCGGTGGCGTCGGGGCCCAGGGCCGGGGAGACGCTGCCGGCAATTTCCCCCGCACGTAGTTGAAGTATTCCAGCACCCGGGAACGAGCCCAGTAAATGTCGGTGCCGTCCTCGAAGATGACATAGACAAAGGAGAGCCCGAACTGGGAAAGGCCCCGCACCACCTTGGCCTTGGGCACGGCCAGCATGGCGGTGGCCAGGGGGTAGGTCACCTGGTCTTCCACAATCTCGGGGGCCTGCTCGGCAAATTCGGTGAAGATGATCACCTGGACGTCCGAGAGGTCCGGGATGGCGTCCACTGACAAGTTGTACGAGGCGTAGAGGGTCCAGAGGGTGAGGATGACGGTGACCAGCACCACCAGGAAGCGGTTCTTGGCGACGTATTCAATGAGCCGGGCAATCATGGGGTTTCCTGGTTTTTCAGTTTTCGGTCTCCAGGTTAAAGGGGCCTATAATGGCGTTTGCTAATCATCCTGACATTTAAAGCCAGGGTTTTTACCTCCCTTTTCTAAAGGGGGGGGTAAGGTAACGAAAGACCGGGGGCAAAGTTTATCGTTCCTGGTCGGGATTATGCCTTCAACCCTCAATGCTGGTGCCCCGGCGGCATGGGGGCCGGCGCCGGCGCCGGGGCCGCTCCTGGTTGGCCTTCCTGGGGCTGGGGCGCCAACATCATCTGGATGGCCTCCCGGAAGCGGGACTCGGAGTCCAGCAGGAACTGGGCCGAAGTCACCACGTCTTCGCCCCCCTGCAAGCCGGAGAGCACTTCCCGCAGGCCGTCATTGCCTTCCACCCCCAGTTTCACTTCCCGGGGTTCAAACCGGCCGCCTCCCAGGGCGATGAAGACGTGCTGCTTGACCCCGGTATCCAGCACCGCTTCGGTGGGCACCACCACCGCCTTATAAGTCACCGGGGAAATAATCTTTACCTGGGCAAACATTTCCGGTTTTAACATGAGTTTGGGGTTGGGGAACCGCAGGCGCACTTTGGCGGTGCGGGTCTCCCCCTTCAGATAAGGATAGAGGTAGTCTATGGTGCCGGAAAAGGTCTCCCCCGGCAGATAATCCAGAGACATGGTGACCGGCTGCCCCACTTTGATCCAGGGCAGTTCGTATTGATAGATGTCGGCATCCACCCAGATGGTGGAGAGGTCCGCCACTTCCAGCAAGGGCATGCCGGCCTGGACGTACATGCCCTGGGTCACCATGCGCTTGGTAACGATGCCGTTGGCCGGCGACATCAGCGTCAGGTTCTTTCTCACCTGCCCGGTATTTTTTAAGGTCTCGATCTGGGAGGGGGTAATGTCAAAATATTCCAGGCGGCGCTGGGAAGCTGCCAGCAGCCGGCGGGCTCCTTCGGCCATCTCTTTGACCGGGCTTTTCCCCAGGGTCTGCAGATTTCTCCAGGCCAGGAGATATTCATCCTGGGCTGACACCAACTCCGGGCTGTAAATGCTGAGCAGGGTCTGGCCCTGGCGCACCGGATCGCCGGTGGCATTGATGTAAAGCCGCTCCACCCAGCCGCTGACCTTGGTGTTGACCACGGCCAGGTTGCGTTCGTTGAAGTTTACCATGCCCACGGTGAGGGTATGCCGGGACAGGGGCTTGACCTCCACCTTGGCGGTTCTGACTCCCATGGACTGGACCGTGGCGGGGGATACCGCAATGACGCCAGGGGCCCCCGCCCCCCCCCCTTCGTCTTCATAGACCGGCACCATATCCATGCCGCAGGGGGCCTTGCCCGGCTTGTCCCGCACGTAGCCCGGGTCCATGGGGGAGACCCAGTACTTGATCTTGCGCTCCTTCTTGGGAGCGGCAGCCGGCGCGGCGGCACCGGGAGCCGGGGCCGCTTCCTCATACACCGGCACCAGGTCCATGCCCATGTAATCCTTGCCGGGCTTGTCCCGGATATACTTGGGGTCCATGGAGGAGACCCAGTACTTGATCTTGCGTTCCCCTGGGGGAGCCGCGGCGCCGGGGGCAGGAGGTTGGGCCCCGGGCTGGACGGGATAGACCGGCACCAGTTCGTTCCCCTCCGGATCCTTGCCCGGCGCCTGCTGGATGTAATCAGGGTTCTTGGGGGATACCCAGCAGATGGCCTTTTTGATTTCCTGGGTGGTGGGGGTCGCGGCCTTGGGCATATACATGAAATGGTATCCGGACAGGTAAAGACCGCCCCCCGCGGCCAGGCAGATGATTATCCCCAGCCCCAGGCCCAGCCAAAACTTGCTGCGGGTTGCTGACTTCATTTCTTTCCTCCGGGCGGCCGGGGGAGTTCGGCGCCCACCAGCCATTCCAATTCAGCCCAGTTTTCTTCAAAATCCTTGAGATATTCTTGCAAAGTCAACTCGGCATTAAACGCGGCGATTTGATTCTGATAGAGCCGGGCAAAATCCAGCCGCCCCACCGAGTAATCAGCCAGGGAGGCCGAGGCGGCCTGCTGGGCCTGGGGGATGATGCCTTTCTCATAGAGAGTTATTTGCTGGTTCAGGCGCTGGAGCTTGGCGTAGCGGTCTTTGATGGCCGCGGCCAACCGGTCCCAGGCGGCCCGGTACGCTTCTTGGGCTGCGCCCTTGCGTTCCACCTGCTCTCGGATCTGAGGTTTGATCTTGGAGCCGTACCAGATGGGGAGGTCAAACATGAAAGTAGAGGTGAAGAAATCGGCCTGCTTGGTCCGGGCGGGATTGTCCAGGCTCTCCCGGAACCCATACGCCACCCCGATGGTGAGGTCAGGATAATAGGCCTTGTGGGCCAGGTCCACCGCCTTCTCCTGCTTGGTGATCTGGGTCTTGATGGCCTCCAGCTGGGGCCGGGATTTGGCCTGGGACAACAGGGTCTCCAGGTTGAGCCTGAAGGCCCGAGACTGCAGGGGCTGGGGCTGAGAGACAGGGGTTTGGGGCGGTTGCGAGCGCAAGGCGTTCAGCTCGGCCCGGACTGATTCCTGGCGCTGACGCCACTGGAGCAACTGGTTCAGGTAGTTGCCCAACTCCACCTGGGCCTGGAGCACGTCCGCCTGCCTCCCCAGGCCCACCCCGTAACGGGTCTCGGCCACCTGCACCACCTGCTCCCAGAATTGCTTGTTTTTCTGGGTGATTTCAAAACCGCTATAAGTCAGGGACAGGCCCCAGTAATTTTGGATCACCAGGGCCCTGATCTCGTTGATTTTGTCATGATAGGAGAGGTTGTCCGATTTGGCCTGTTCTTCGGCCACCTCGGAGCGCAGACGTCGCTTGCCGGGAAAAGGGATTTTTTGCGACAGGGCGAACTCTTTCTGGGTCATGGGCTCCTGGGCGAAACTCCAGGTGTCCACCGGCAAGTTCAGGATGTTGACGGAGAGCTTGGGGTCGTCCAGCGCCCCGGCGGGGCGGATGCTTTCCTGGGCCGCCGACTTTAGCTGGGCCTTCTGTTTCACTTCCGGATTGGCCTTCAATGCCTCGTCAATAAGGGCCTGCAAATCCGGCGGCAGGTTGGCATTATTTTGGGCCTGGGCGGGAATCCAGACGAAAAGGAGAAAAAGTGTAGCGGTCGCTAAAATCAAAAAGCAGCGCCTTTTGGTCATCCCTCAACTCCTCAACCTCGGGTGCGGTCCTGGGCGGCCTCGCTGCCCCTTTTTTATCTTAACA
>CAVYJK010000006.1:0-7353 GCA_963768765.1 uncultured delta proteobacterium | reverse complement strand
TCGTAAGTCTGGGGATGGTAACCTTTGATATCGACCCGGTACACATCCAGGTGGGGACCCAGGGCATCCACCGCTTCCAGGGTGAGGGCCCCGTTGGCGACGATGTTGGTGAACAGGCCGGCCTGTCGGGTCAAGGGCGCGGTGTCCAGGATGCAATCCTCCAGCCATAAGGCTGCCTCGTTGAAGGTCCAGGAGATCCCCTCGGCCCCCCGGCGCACCGCCAAGGCTACCAGTTCCTCGGGGCTGAGATACCGGGTATATTGAAGTTCCCGGTCCAGGTCGGCGTGGGCCAACTCCCAGTTCTGGCAGCCGGGGCAGCGGAAGTTGCATCCCAGGCTCCCCAGGGAAAGCCACCTACTCCCGGGCAGAAAATGGAACACCGGCTTCTTTTCTATGGGATTAAGAGACAGGGAAGCCACCCGTCCATAAATCAGGCTGTAGAGAGCGCCGTCCCGGTTTTCCCGGGTGTGGCACCAGCCCCGGCCTCCCGGCGGGATGACGCACCGCCTCATGCAGGTATGACAACGCACCCGGCCATGGGAGAGTTCTTGACCGAAAGGGCCGGATAACCCGCCCCAGAGGCTGCAAGGCTGACAGATGTGACCATCTTATCCTGTGTGTGTGGTAACTAAAATATTAAGTTATATGTTACCTAAAAAGTAACTAAGAACGATGATCGACCCACTGGAGTTAGCCCAGCAGACGGCCAGGATGGTGTGTCGGGGGACCGCGGCGGTAAGTACTATCGCTTCCGTCCGGCCCGCTTCTATGGTGGTATCGCCACCGCCGACTGCCTGGGGTGCAACCTGCGCTGCGCCTTTTGCTGGGCCTGGGGAGCAAACTGCACCAGGAACAAAGGTTGGGGGAGTTTTATGAGCCGACGGAAGTGGCTGAGCGCCTCGCGGCCATCGCCCGGAAGAAGGGCTTTTCCCAGGTGCGCCTCAGTGGCAACGAGCCCACCCTGGGGATGACCCACCTGCTAGAGGTTCTGAGCCATTTGCCCAAGGATTCGGCTTTCATCCTGGAGACCAATGGCATCATCCTGGGTGCGGAAAGTCAGTGGGCCAGGGAACTGGCGGTCTTCCCGCAGGTCTTCGCTCGGGTAAGTCTCAAAGGCTGCACCCCGGAGGAATTCTCGCACCTAACCGGGGCGGTTCCGGAGGGTTTTGCTCTCCAGCTCAAGGCCCTGGAGCACCTGCTTGCGGCCGGGGTCGATTGCCATGCGGCAGCAATGATAAGTTTCTCTCCAGGGGAGTCGCGGGAGGGGCTGCGCCAGCGTCTGGCCGCCATCCACCCGGCTCTCGCGGATTATGAGGAGGAGGAACTCATCCTTTACCCATCAGTGGCGGCGCGCTTGACCAAACGAGGGTTATCCTTCCTTAGCAGCTATTTTCCTGGCGGCTTGCCGGCCGACCAGATTTGATCTCCATCGCTTTGATAAGAACGCCTGCAGTGGGGGAGTCAATAGATAAATCTTCAGGCCAAAAAGAGCAGATATGGTCTGGATAGCCTTCATTGTTGATGACTTGATAAGTTTATAGTCATAGCAGATAAGTTGAATTTTCAGCTACTTGATAAGTTTCTGACCATAGCGAAAACCTGCAATCTCATTTCCGCACTTCTTTTTCCATCAATTTGCTGGGTATGAGCCCGACCGCCCTTTGCTTTTAGGGTTCTCCACGCTGAAAAACGTCACGCCGCCGTCATACAACCTCTTTGAACAACACTATTCGGCCAAATCATCGCTGATTCGTTTCTCGTCATCATTTACCAAATGCCTTATAATGGGAAACTGAAAGGGGTATGCCCATGACCGATATCTTTAAATTTGCCGACGATCTGGGGCCGGCGAAAATCATTCATGTCTATGAACCCGCCATCGATCTGAAGGCCGTTTTGGTGGTGGACAATGTGGCCGCCGGGCCAGCCCTTGGCGGCGTGCGCATGGCCCCCGACGTCACTACGGAAGAGTGTGTCCGCCTGGCCAGGGCCATGACCTTGAAGAATGCCGCTGCGGGTTTGCCTCACGGGGGCGCCAAGGTAGTGCTCTACGGTGACCCGAACATGCCCAAGCCGGATAAGGAGCGCCTGATTCGGGCCCTGGCCTGTTCCTTGCGGGATGTGCAGGAATACATCTTTGCCCCGGACATGGGCACGGACGAAGAATGCATGGCCTGGGTCAAAGACGAAATCGGCCGGGTGGTGGGGCTGCCGGCCGAAGTCGGCGGCATCCCCCTGGACGAAATCGGCGCCACCGGCTGGGGACTTTGCCATGCCACGGATGTTGCCTTGGATTACTGTGACTTCAAGCTGGAAAAGGCCCGGGTGGTGATTCAGGGCTTCGGCGCGGTGGGCAAGCATGCCGCCCGTTTCCTTGCCTCCAAGAAAGCCGTACTAGTGGGCGTAGCTGATTCCAGGGGAGCGGTCTACTACGCGGATGGCCTGGATGTGGATGAACTCTGCAAGTTAAAGGGTCTGGGTGAGTGCGTTACCTACTATCCCCAGGGCGAGAAGCTTGACCGTGAGGAGGTTATCGACTGCGACTGCGACATCTGGATTCCCGCGGCCCGCCCTGATGTGGTGAATAAAGAGAATGTGCACCGCCTCAAGGCCAAGCTGGTGATTCAGGGCGCCAATATCCCCTTCACTCCTGAGGCGGAAAAATACCTGCATGACAAGGGCGTCCTGTGCGTTCCGGATTTCATTGCCAACGCCGGTGGGGTGATCTGCGCCGCCATGGAATACCGGGGGGCAAGCCAGGCCGCTGCCTTCGAAGCCATTGAAGAAAAAGTGCGTCACAATACACGCCTGGTGCTGGAAGAGGCGAAGGCGAAAAATATCCTGCCCCGGGAAGCTGCTCTGAATCTCGCGGTCCAACGGGTGAAGAAAGCCATGTCCTATAAGCGCTGGTCGATTTTTTAAAAGATATTTTGAGGGATGGGGCTAGGGGATCGAGGCACGGGCGTCCCGCCTGTGGACCTTAGCCCACTCCCCCAAACATCCATTTGCATCACCCTCTGAGGAGTCTCCATGTATCGCCTCCGTTTTCACGGCCGCGGCGGCCAGGGCATGAAGACCGCCAGCCGCATTTTGGGCACGGCTTTTTTCCTCGCGGGCTTTGAGGTGCAGGATGCCCCCCGCTATGGCGCGGAGCGCCGGGGCGCGCCCATCTTCGCCTATGTCCGAGCTGACCGGCGCCCTATCAATGAACGAGGCGTCATCCGGCGGCCGGACCTGGTCATCGTCGCCGATGACACATTGGTGTTGATCCCCGCGGCCGGGGTGTTGGAAGGGATCACCGCCCAGACGGTGCTTCTCATCAGCAGCACGGAAAAACCCGGGGTCTGGCGGGAGAGGCTCAATCTTTCCGGTCCGGTGCTCACCCTGCCCCGGGCCGCGACCCTAACAGACCCTCTCGAACTGCGGTTTATCGGCGCCGCCTGCGCCGGGGCCGCGACCCGGCTTGTGGGCGTTATTCCCCGGGACTCCCTGGCCCAGGCCATCCGTGCCGAACTGGCCCACCTGGGAGAAGCGGTCGTGGCCAGGGATCTGGAGGTGGCCCTGGGGGCCTATGATCTCCTGGCGGAGCACGCGGGATGCGCGCGGGAGGCCCCAGAGCCCCCGGCGGGCACCTACGAGAAGCCCCACTGGATCGAGCTGCCCTTTGACGACGCCGGCCTCTCCGCGCCGGACATTTTCGCTCCGGCCAGCAGCGCCAAGGTGCCCACCGGCCTCTGGCGCACCATGCGGCCCGTGATCGACTATTCCCACTGTAAACGCTGCGTCTGGATCTGCAGCACCCTGTGCCCCGACAGCACCATCAGCGTTAACGCCGAAGGCTACCCGCAGATCGACTACGAGCACTGCAAGGGCTGCCTCATCTGTATGACCTCCTGCCCCTCCCACGCCATCCGGGCCCTCCCGGAGGAGGAGGCGGCGGGAAAGGAGATAGTTGGGGGAGGGGGCTAAGGGCCGCAAAGAAGTGGTCAGTGGTCAGTAGCCAGTGGCCAGAGAAAAACAACTGACCACTGGCCACTGGTTTACCCCGGCCCTCCCCCCAATAACCCTAACAGGAGGCCCACCATGACCCGGGTGCTTTTGACCGGCAACGGCGCGGCGGCCTGGGGGGCGCGGCTGGCCGCGGTGGACTACGTGCCGGCCTTTCCCATCACCCCCCAGACGGAGATCATCGAAACCCTGGCCCACTGGATGGACACCGGGGTCATGGACAGCCGCCTGGTGACCCTGGAGTCCGAGCACTCCATGCTCACCGCCGCCGGGGCCGCGGCCGCCACCGGGGTCCGGGTCTTCACCGCCACCTCCAGCCAGGGTTTGTTGTATGCCATGGAGATGCTTTACACCGTGGCGGGCTGGCGCGCCCCCTTCGTGCTGGTGAACGTCTCCCGGGGCTTATCTGCCCCCCTCACCCTGGAGCCCGACCACAACGACATCCTGGCAGCCCGGGACTCGGGCTTCCTGCAGATCCACTGCGCCACCTGCCAGGAGGTCCTGGACAGCGTGCTCCTGGCCTTCCGCCTGGCAGAGGATAAGCGGGTGCGCCTGCCGGTGATCGTCAACCTGGACGGCTTCTACCTCTCCTTCACCCGGGAGCCGGTGGTGCTTCCCGACGCCGAGGCGGTCCGCGGCTTTGTGGGGCCCTTTGAGCCCGGGAATATAAAATTCCGGGCCAGCGCCCCGGTGAGCCAGGCGGTGGCGGTCCTGGGAGGCATACCCTATTCCTATTTTCGCTACGAGATGCACCTGGCGGCCTTAAACGGCCTGGCGGTCTATGACGAGCTGGCCGCGGAATTCGCCCGGACCTTCGGGCGGCGCCACGAGGCGGTGGAGGCCTATCGGACTGACGACGCGGAATTCGCCTTCGTGATGCTGGGCTCCTTTGCCACCAAGGCGAAGGAAGCCGTGAACCGGCTGCGGGACGCGGGCTGGAAGATCGGCCTGGTGCGCCCCCGGCTGCTCCGGCCCTTTCCGGAGGCGCGGCTCAAGAAGATTCTCGCCGGCAAAAAGGGCGCGGCGGTCATCGACCAGAATATTTCCCTGGGCAAGGGCGGGGTGCTGTATGGGGAACTGGCTTCGGCTCTCTACGGTCAGAAAGACGCGCCGGTACTGGTCAGCTTCATCGGTGGCCTGGGCGGCCGGGACCTCAGCCCGGAGGAGTTCTACGAGATGGCCGCAGTCACCCGCCAGGCCGCCCAAACCGGCCAGGCCCCGCCGCCGCGGCTTCTTTATACGGAGGAGGAGTTGCGAGAGGTTCGCAAACTCCAGGCCATTGCCCAGGTGGAGAGGCAGAGGTTGGGAGAGTAGCTGTGAAGGTTTTTTTGAAACCTTATAGAACTGGTTTGATTGTCCTTGATAATGATCGTTATTATCCTCGATCTCCTTGCAAAGGAAAGAATTGGGTAGCAAAATTGCAAAAGACTAAGGAAGATAGGAGAATCGAGGGCAAAGAAATTATCATCTTTACAAAATCAGGAGAAACCGCACAACGAGCAGTGAACTTGATTATTGGTTGCCTCAATCTCTGGGATGGTGAAGCAAGAATTTCTGCTGGAGAATTTGAATTTCTCGCACATAGGGAAGATGAAATAGAAGCTCTCCCTTTGCATAAGAAAATCAAATTTTCACATTGCATAGCCATACCAAATTTGTCAGTTGCCTGTTCAATTGCAGCAAAAGCTTCATATCGGCTTAAATTTATTTACGCAATTTCTAAATATAACTTTAGCGTAACAAATTGTTCTGTATCTCATGTTGATTTAGAACCATTCAGGTCTAACCATATTTCACCTTCTCGGTATCCAGATGATCAAGTTAGGCTTTGCCATGCCATAATTGCTGCATTCTCTGTCCCTGGAGAATTGGGCCTAGAAATAAGAGCCTCTGCAAAAAAACCTAGTATAATAAATGGCAGATGGAATCCTGATGTTAAAAAGGATATTGAAGATCGGCTAACAAAGGCTGGAATAAATTTGAAAGAAACTTTGCTTTGGACAATCCGAGGGCCAAAAAGAAAGATAGAAATAGAACGTCAGCCAGTTATTCTATCTAAAGCACATTGGTCAAGAGGAATGGTTAGAGATGCAGAACTTGAATTAATTGATGCAATTAATTATGCAAGCTGGCTTAGAAGTTTTGTTGCATCACATAAGATCAAAGAAATCACACAAGTCATCTCCCCTTATGATGTAACAAATGTTCAACATTTAGCGAGAAGATTGCTTTTAGAATCTTTGGGTTTTTGGAGATATTGGGAAAAGATTAAAAAGCATAATAAACAGAATAACAGTGCAATGGGCGCCGCCCACTAACAAATCTTTTCGGAACGGCCTTACATAAGGAAAAGCGCCATGAACCCCACCAAACCGAAGCCCCCCAAACCCCTCCCCTCCGTCCATCTGTTGGGCACCGGGACGCCCATGTGCGCCGGCTGCGGGGGGTTGGAAGTGCTCCATGAAGTCTATGACATCCTGGGTACCAAGACCGTTTTCGTCAACGCCGCGGGGTGCCTGACGCTGCTGGCCACCTATCCCTTCACGCCCTTCCGGGGGTCCTGGCTCTATACGGCCATGGCTTCGGCCCCGGCCGGGGCCCAGGGGGTCAGGGACGCCCTGGACCTGCTGCTGGCCAAGGGCCGCATGGGCCCGGCAGAGGACCTGGAGGTGGTGGTCCTCACCGGAGACGGCGCGGCCTACGGCATGGGGCTCTCCGCCACCTCCAGCGCCCTGGAGCGGGGGCTCAATTTTCTCTATCTCTGCTACGACAACGAGGGCTTCGGGAACACCGGCCAGCAGTACTCGGAGGCCACCCCCCACGCGGCCCGCACCGCCACCAGCCTGAGCGCCCGGGGCTTCCCGGGCTATAAGAAGGACCTTTTCGCCATCTGGACCGCGCACCGCCCGGTCTACGCGGCCACCGCGGTGGGCGCCGAACCCCTGGACCTGGCCCGGAAGATCGAGAAGGCCAAGAATCTCCAAGGGCCCCGCCTGATCCTCACCCTGGCGCCCTGCCCCCCGGGCTGGGACTTCGACCCCAAAGAAGCGGTGGAGATCGGCAGGCTGGCGGTGAAAACCGGCATCTGGCCCCTCAAGGAATACGTGGACGGCCAGTTGGTCCATACCAAAATCCCCCACCCCCGCCTGCCGGTGGAGGAATACCTGAAAAAACAGGGGCGCTTCGCCCACCTCTTCACCCGGAGCGCAACGACGCCCTTCTCCAAGAAATCCAGGCCAACGTGGACGCCTACTTGGGCCGGGGTAAGCTCAACCCTTCAACCAATACCTACCTGAACCTCTTTTCTGCTTTTGTATAAAAAATAAAATCAAGATAACTTCGCTA
>CAVYJK010000005.1:0-87920 GCA_963768765.1 uncultured delta proteobacterium | reverse complement strand
CCCGGCCTGGCTGGTAATCCTGTCCCTTGCTGCTTTTGGCCGGGTGCCGGGCCCTGCCGCCGGCGCCGCCCCCCACCGCGGTGGGTACCCCGGAAGAAGCTCCTCTCCCGGCTCCAGTCCCGGTACCGCCATATCCAGTCTTTTCAGGCCAAAGGCCGCATCACCTTTCTGTCACCCCGGCAGAATTACGCCGGCACCGCTCTCCTTAAAGGCGTTCTCCCCGCCACCCTGCGGGTGGACATCCTGGATTTTTTCGGCCGCACCATCCTGAGCTTTGCCACCGACGGCTCCCAGGTGCAGGTGCTGTCACCCCGGGAGGGGAAACTCTTTTGTGGTCCGGCCACTCCCCGGAACCTGGTGGCCTTCATCCCCCCCACGGTCACCTTGCCCCAGCGCTTGGCGCCTGCTGGTGGGGGAGCTGCCTCTGAGGGCGCGGGACGCCGCCCCGTTTCGAATATGACCCGGCCAAGGCCCAGTACCTGATGGAGTGGGGTGGGGCCGACGGGGTCCAGGAAAGGCTGGGGGTGACGGCCCAGGGGCTCTACCCTGAAGAGGAAGTCTGGTACGGAGGCGCCCCGGAGCCCCGGTTCACGGCCCAGCTCGCTGATTTTGGCGGCCTGGTCCCGGACCTACCGGGAAAACTCATACTCAAGACCACCGCCCCCAAGATCGAACTCCGCCTGGCCTACACCGAGCTGATTCTCGAATCCGCCCCTGAACCCTTCGGACCTGGTGCTTACACCGTCTCCCGGGGTGACCGTGGTCCCCCTGGCGCCGTAAAGGATAGTTTTCCGTTTTTGGTTTTTGGTTTTCGGTTTTTAGTTTTGAGTTCTGGGTTCTAAATTTAGGATCGGGGCCAGGTTCTTGGGTATTTAGGTGGTAGTCCTCGGAATAAAAAACAGATTTCCGCATTGTAGGGGCGGGTTTTAAACCCGCCCTAACCAGGGCCGGCATCAAGGTCACTGACCAAATAAGTCGATTCTTTTCTTCTCCCCGGAGAGGGGAGGATCAGGGTAGGGGTGAACCGAAGTCTCACCTTCTCCTGGCCCCGAACCTCAGGCATGTGGATGCCATGAAATTCCTGGTTGACTTGCCGCTGGGCGGCCTGGCCAAATGGCTGCGGTTCTGCGGGTTCGACGCGGAGGTGCGCCGCCTCCCCCCCGCAGCCCCCGGTGCCCTGCCGCCGCCGCAGCCCCACACCTTCATCCTGACGCGGCAGCAGCCTCTGAAAGAGCCGGGCCGGCCCGACGTCCTGGTCCTGGCCGCGGCCGGCCCCCAGGAGCAGCTGGAGGAAGTCTTCGCCCTCCTCAAGATTTCCCGGCGTCGGCTCAAGCCCTTGAGCCGCTGCAGCCGCTGCAACGAACCCCTGGCCGTGGTGGACCGGGACCAGGTCCGGGGCCGTGTCCCCGAACACGTCTTCCACCACCAGAGCCAGTTTTATGAGTGCCCCCGTCGCCGCCGCCTCTCTCTGGCCCGGCAGCCATTTACGAGGCATCGCCAAGACCTTACTGGAAAAGCTGGAAGATAACGATGGCTGAGGTCAGGGGAATTTCCCGTTGCTCTCGCTTTTTTATATGAAAATTCATTGGTGTCCGGCAGGGATTTGGCGCTCGGCGATAGGCCGCTACCACGCAAGAATGTAGCCGCAGGCTTTAGCCTGCGCCCCACCGGCTGGAAGCCTGTGCCACTAAAGATTTATTTAATTGAGACGGGATATCCCGGTATTCCAGGGACATCATGTCCAGACATGTAGGGTGGGCACGGCCCACCTTCATAATTCCTTCAATATCCAGCATGTTGAGTTCATGAGGCAATGGCCCTGGCGGCCAGCGCCATTTTCATACCGGACCCTACTGATGAAAATTCCCTTTTTCTAGGGAAGATTTTTAGGCCGCCAGGAACAGCCGCCCCACCGGAAAAAGACTTTTGGCGCCTGCCCGGTTTGGTCGCGCCCATGAGTGCGTTCTTCTGGCACCTGCTATGAGGCCCCGGCGCACCGGCGACTGCCCTTAGGAGGATTCTCCCCCCGGCTGGAATTTCCTTCCCCCGGATTGCGCACCCGACTTGGGATTCCTATATTACTAGCACCAAGGGGATGAGACCCCGGCGGCCGGCGGGACCCCTCGCCTTGCCGGTCCTCAGCCTGAAGGAGGAGCTTATGAGCGCAGAAGTCAAAGATAAGGCAGTGAGAGGACTCAAAAGCACCTGGTGCAACACCTGGACCTTTGCCGTCAATTCCGCCCGCCGGGCCAAGATCCTGGGCCGCTACACCCTGGCCTGCTGGCAGCAGCAAAAGCTCAACAAGGCCATGCGGCACCTGGGCGACCAAACCTTCCAGGCCCTGGAGCGGGGCGAGGCCAATCCTCTGATGGCCCCGGAAGTGAGCCAGGCGGTGCAAAGGGCCAAGGACTTAAAGGAGCAGAAAGATAAAAATTACCTGGCCATAGCGGCCATCCGGGAGCGGATTCGCACCTCCTGCGTCATCCCCACTCCCGAGCAGCCCGGCGGCGTGGAAGAGACCCCCGAGGTGCCGTAGGTTTCTGGGTAATTAGCCTGGGAAGTCGGGGCCGATGGCCCCGCCTTCCCAGGCTCCTTAAGCGGGTTGGGAGGGGGGTTTGGGGGAGGGCAGGGGCGAAGTCCCTGGCCCTCCCCCCAAGAAAACTTTAGGGCAAGGGGCTTTACCCCTTGCCCTAAAAAATTTATCTGTTTTCTTTGTTATTCTTTGCTTTTACGGGGCGCCGCACTCCGCCGGGCTGCCCCGGAGTTTTTCCAGGGCGTGGGGCAGGGCCTTCACCACGGCCTCCAGGTTTTGGCGAGCGCCCCGGGGGCTCCCCGGCAGGTTGATAATAAGGGTGCCGCCCCGGATGGCCGCCACCCCCCGGGAGAGCATGGCGTGGGGGGTGTGGGTAAGCCCTGCGGCCCGCATGGCTTCCGGGATGCCGGGCACCAGCCTCTCCGCCACCGAGAGCGTCGCCTCCGGGGTGAGATCCCGGGGGCTCAGCCCCGTCCCCCCGGTGGTGAGGATCAGGTCCAGGCGCGCCTCATCGCACCAGGCCACCAACTGGGCCACGATGGCCTGGGACTCGTCGGGGACCACCCGGTAGGCCGCCACTTTGAAGCAGTCAGGGTCCAGCAGGCGGCCCAGTTCGGGGCCGGCGGTGTCCTCCCGCTCGCCCGTGTGCCCCTTGTCACTTACCGTCAGAATGCCCACCCGGAACATCGGCCACCTCGATCACGTCCCCCGGCTTTACCACTCCCTCTTTCAGCACCCGGGCGAAGATCCCTTCCCGGGGCATGACGCAGTCCCCCACCTGCTCCCTGATGGCGCAGCCCTTGTGGCAGGCCTTGCCGATCTGGGTGACTATAATTTCCGCCTCGGGCCCCACCTTGAGCCGCGTCCCCACCGGCAGGTGCATCACGCTCACGCCCTGGACGGTGAGGTTTTCGGCGAAATCCCCGGGGGAAACCTTAGCTCCCAGGGCCACCATCTTGTCGATGGACTCTTGGGCCAGCAGGCTCACCTGGCGGTGCCCACCTTCGGCATGGGCGTCGCCCATGAGGCCGTGATCCACCTGGAGCAGGGCCGCCGGCACGTTGTGCTTCATGACGCCTTTCCGGTCGCTGACGGAGACCGCGACGATAAGCCCTCGCTGGCCTGGCCTTATGTTGGAGTTCTGCTTCATTTTTTGGATAAACTCAGGCTGATGTCGTAGGGGCGGGTTTAAAACCCGCCCCTACCATATACCACACTCTTACGGGGTTTGGGGGAGGGGTTAAGGGGAGGGGGGAAGGGCCCTCGGCCCTTAGCCCCCTTCCCTTATCCTTTCCCTCATTCCTTTTCCCGGGCGGCCCGGGCCTCGGCGACGATCTTTTCCGCCAGGTGGGGCGGGACTTCCTCGTAATGGGAGAATTCCATCTCATAGGTCCCCCGGCCGCCGGTCTTGGAGATCAGGTCCGGGGCGTAGAGCAGGACCTCCACCATGGGGACGTGGGCGGTAATGACCTGCTGGCGTCCCTTGGCCTCCACCCCCAGGACCCGGCCCCGGCGGCCGTTGAGGTCGCCGATGATGTCCCCCATGTTTTCTTCCGGTACCGTCACCATCATCTTCATGATGGGCTCCAGCAGGGTGGGGTTGGCCGCCAGGCACCCCTTCTTGAAGCCCATGGACGCGGCGATCTTGAAGGCCATATCCGAGGAGTCCACGTCGTGGAAGGTGCCGTCATATAAGGTGACCCGGAAGTCCACCGCCGGAAAGCCGGCCAACACTCCTTCCTGCTTGGCCTCCACGATGCCCTTTTCCACCGAGGGGATGTACTGCCGGGGGATGGCGCCACCCACGATCTTGTCCACGAACTCGAAGCCCTCGCCTCGGGGGAGGGGCTCCAATTCCAGCCAGGTGTCGCCGTACTGGCCCCGGCCGCCGGATTGGCGTTTGTATTTGCCCTGGACCTTGATGGTCCCCTTGATGGTCTCCCGGTAAGGGACCTTGGGGGGCTTGAGGTTGACCTCCACCCCGAACTTGCGTCTCAATTTTTCCGCGGTGGCTTCGATGTGCACCGCCCCCATGCCGGAAAGGAGGATTTCTTTGGTTTCACTGTTGCGGGTCAGGGACAGGGAGGGATCCTCTTCGATGAGCTTGGAGAAGGAAGAGAAAACCTTGTCTTCCTCTCCCTGCTTCTTGGGTTCCACCGCGAAGGTCACCATGGGCTTGGACGGCAGCATGGTGGGGAAGAGAATGGGTTTGGCTTCCGAGGCCAGGGTATCGCCGGTAACCGTCTCCTTCAGTTTGGCCACCGCCCCGAAGGCTCCGGGCCCCAGGGAACTCACCGACTTTTGCCCCTTGCCCTCCGGCAGGAAGAGCTGGCCGTAGCGCTCCGGGAGGGCCCGGGTCACGTTGAACACGGTGCTGTCCGCAGCCATGGTGCCCGAGTAGATCCGGAAAATGGAGAGCCTCCCGGCGTAGGGGTCGGCCACGGTCTTGAAGACCTGGGCCGCCAGGGGCCCGTCCGGGTCCGCCTCCAGGGCCACTTCCTGGCCGTTGGGGGTCTGGCCCTGCACCTGCCCCCGGTCCTCGGGAGAGGGGAGATAGAGGTTGATGGCATCCAGCAGCAGGGGGGACCCCAGGTTGTCGTGGGTGGCCCCGCAGAGCACCGGCACGATGCTGCCTTTGAGCGTCCCGATCCTGAGGCCCTGGTAAATTTCTTCGGCGCTGAGCTCCCCTTCTTCCAGAAACTTTTCGATGAGGGCGTCGTCGCTTTCCGCGGCGAAATTGAGGAGGTCGCCGCGGCAGGAAGTCCACTTCGTCCTTCAGGTCCTCGGGGATAGGGGCCGCTTCCAGCTTACCGCCCTGGCTCACATAAGCCTTGAGGGTTATCAGATCCACCACCCCTTTAAAGGCGGCCTCCCGCCCGATGGGGAGCTGCAGCGGCACCGCCGGGGTTTCCAGGATCTCCTTGATTTCCTTGAGCGCCTGGGCGAAGTCGGCCCGCTCCCGGTCCATCTTGTTGATGAAGATCAACCGGGGAAGCTGGTATTGATTGGCCGTGTGCCACACTTTCTCGGTGCCCACCTTGACGCCGTCCACCGCGTCCACCACCACGATGGCCGCGTCGCCCACGTGGAGCGCCGCCCTGGTGTCCGCCAGAAAGTTGTCGTCGCCGGGGGTGTCGGCCAGATAAACCGTATACTTTTTCCACTGGTAATGGTGAAAGGCGCTGGAAATGGTAATTTGGCGCTTGATCTCTTCAGGCTCGTAATCCAGGACGGAACTGCCGTCATCTACTTTTCCCAGCCGGGAGGTGGCCCCCGCCCCGAAGAGGAGGGCCTCGGCCAGGGAGGTCTTGCCGCAACCGCCGTGGCCGATGAGGACCAGATTACGGATCTGTGCTGTCTTGCCGGACATCAAAAAATCTCCCTTCCCTCAAGGTTGCTTCCCCGACCCAAGGTAACATCAAGGCGGAGAAACCTTTTTAAATTACCAGGTTTCCCCACAAATCTCAACCGATTTTCCGGGGATTCCCGGCGACGCCAGAGCCGTCTCTTGGTCCGGGATAACCTTAAAATGCCTTGGGCAATCCCTGCCGGTTAGACTTGGTCGCCGCCGGCCACCGGTTTAGGACAACGGTGCTTTCAATGGAAGCGCCAGTTCACCCCCCGGGGCCAAATTCATTGACAGTCTAAGGAGCAGTTGATATATTTTTTTGTTGTCGGGACGTGGCGCAGACTGGTAGCGCACCTGAATGGGGTTCAGGGGGTCGGAGGTTCAAATCCTCTCGTCCCGACCATAATAAGGCGGGAATTACAAGAGGTTGGCAATCGAATGGTTGTCAACCTTTTTTCCTTTCAAGGCAATTTAATCTCCCCCCTTGAAAATCTGAATCCACCATGCCAGGGTAGGGGTTAACTTTCCTTACCGAGGTTTGTATGTGCATGTTGCCTCTGCTTTTCCCCAGACTCACCATTACCGGGGGGGTGGCCTGGGGTTCTTCGGCCGCAAATCGACAATACCTGGTCGCTGATGGTGGAGTATGCCTAAAATCTGGAAAAATGCTTTCTTCAGAAAATTTTGTGCTATCCTGCTTCAGGCGAGAAGGATAGCCACGATAAGAGGATTTTTGTAGCTAGACTCGGGAAAAGACGTTCCGATCACGGTCCTAAACAGGCACCGCCAGGCTGCCTCGCAACGTGGCCTAACTTTGTAACTGAGACAAATTTTTGTTGAGAATATTGTCAAAATTCCTTCACTTTAACTACCGACTGGGGCCTGACCAGACGCCCATTGTTCCACTTTCCCGTCAAGACCTGTGGGTTGCTTTCGGCTTAGCTGGGATGGTAATCCTCCTGGGCGCCTGGCAGATGGTCGTGGGAGTTTGCGGGGTCTACCACGATGATGCCATTTATGTAATCACTGCCAAAGCCCTGGCCCAGGGAGAAGGCTACCGATTGATCGACCTGCCAAACACCCCACTCCAAACCAAATACCCGATTTTATATCCGGCCTTGCTGTCGTTGATTTGGAAAATCTGGCCTTCCTTTCCCGAGAACCTGTTGGCCATGCAAGGGCTGTCACTTCTTGCCGGGGCGGCCACGGTAGCACTTGCCTACCTTTACTTGGTCCGCTTCGGCTACGCCTCTCGCAGGGTAGCGCTGGTTTCTGGTTTGTTTTGCGCCACCTCAGCATTTTTTCTCTATTTTAGCACCCTCACCCTGTCTGAAACCCCTTACGCCTTGATCTCCATCCTGGCCTTGTGGGCCATTGAGAGACAGACGCGTTTACCCCATGAAAAGTCCAGCTCGCAAATCGCCCTAGGCCTTCTCCTGGCGCTACCTTTCCTGACGCGCGTTATCGGTCTTGTTTTAGTCCCAGCCGGCTTGTTGACCCTTTATTTGTCGGGACGCCGGATCCGTTGGGTCAGTCTCGGGGCTGCATTTATTGTGTTGCCATGGATTCTGTGGATGCTGGTCGGGGCCAAATGGGCCCAGAATCAAGTCAACGCATATTACACTAATTATGTGAGTTGGTGGTCTTCCTTTGGATTATTAAGCCTAACTAAGCTATTTCTGGTTAACTTAATTTATATGACAGCCAGTTTTGCTACTATTGGCTTAAGTTTATTTGATAAAATGGTGCAGCGTTTTGGCATACCAATTTTTATATTATGTATTTATATTGGCTTAATAACACTAATTGGAATAATAAGGCGTTCTAAGGCTCAACAAATATTACCTTACTATCTGCTTGGCTATTTATGCGTTGTCGTTGTATGGCCCTGGCCACCACAACGATTTATTATACCCATATTACCTTTTTTGCTTACCTTCTTGTTTCGGGAGTTTTGGCAATCGGTTCAAAAATATCGTTTTCTATCAAATAGAAAGTTGTTAATTAAAATCAGTTTGATTGTTTTGTTGGGCTTTAATCTGACGTTAGTGTACCAGGCAGGGAAAACAGGTCGGGCTATGGGTTACCCATACCCATCATCATTAGAGGAGCCCATCTCTTGGTCATCATATGAAGCTATTTTCCATTGGATTAAGAATCATACTCAGCCTGATGATATCATCGCCTCCGGTCTCGATACCATGGTTTATCTGTATACAGGGCGGCGTGCATTTCGCCCCTTTGTGATGAACCCCATGGCCCTGTTTTACTTTCAAGATACACCCCCCTCGACTATGGAAAATTTGATTAATGTTTTGCGGGGTTATCAGCCCAAATATTTAATCCAGACTCCCATGCCCCTTTTCAGCGAAGCAAAGCCTTTCTCCGAACTTTTAAGGGAAATTACCTTAAAATACCCCGGTTGCCTAACTCCCGTATATGTGGGGAAAGATAAGCGCTTTCTCATCTTCGAACTTCAAGCAAATTTGCAGGCCGCGCCCAATTTTTGCAACCCTCTAGAGAATCATCCTTGATATGTTTACTATATTTTCAAAGCGCCTTCGAAAAACAGGTTTTGACTAGGAGGGTTTGCTTACATACATCTTGTTGTTTTCGAACTGCAATCGGCGGGTGAGCCGGCCGTGCCTTTGTCTCAGAGTCCTTAAAAATGAAGGCAAGCGGCAAGCGAGTTGATTAGTTGGGGGAAAGTGATATCGGAAATCTATGAGATGATAACCTGCCGGAAGAACTATACTTCACTCATCGCTTAAGGAGTAAGGCTCAAGTCCCCCTCCCTGCGCAAGAAACCGGTCGGGTTCCAGGCGCCAAATCTTGCGGTCTCTATAATAATCCACTAAGTCCCGGTTATGTGCCGGACCTAAGTCACGGGCCCAGATGACCTTAGCGGCATCAATATCCGCCCGGTTATAAACCCAATCAAAATGGGGATAAGGATAATAATAGGAACCATATCTCACCAAAATTACATGGCGGAAGGCATCTTCATGTAATTGACTTTCGAGTTCGGCCCGTTCACGGCTCGCCAGCCAAGGGGCCGCCTGAAAGACCGGTAAGAAAGAAATTGACGCGGAAATTACCAAAATTGTCACCAGAAGGCCTGCCAGGCACCTTCCTGTGGGCTTTTGGCGCCAGTACCACAATCGAAGATGCCGCAGACACTGTAACGTTAAAAAGACCAGGAGGCAGGTTACCGGCGCCAGTTTACGAGGATAACTCTGCGTCTCCAGTAAGACCATGCAGGTTAGGAGTAGGCTGACCAGGAAGGCAAAGGCGCTCCAACGGTTTCTGAGAACCCACGGCAGCATGATGAGAGGCACCAAAAATACCGCGCGAAAATAAAAGAGGCCCAGGTTCAGGAGGTCTTTGGATTTTTCTCTGATAAACCCGGCCACTTTTTGCAGCCTTTGCTGCCTCTTCAAAAACTCCCGCTGGATATCGAGAAAAATCTGGGGAGGAGTTGGTCTTGCAAGTGCAGGTTTTGAGGCCCACAAAAATATGGGGGTAGGAGGATATTGGCTTTCGTAGACCAGATAAGGAAACTGGCGGGGTGAGCCGGTGACGCGCAGGTTGTAATATCCCATGAAGGCGCCGCCCGCCGAGACGACCAGGAGGGTCGGGGCCACCACCCGGACCAGCCAGGTTCGCCATGAGCAGCCATTACCTTTTAATATGCTGGTTAGGATAACCGCCGCCGCGGGCAAAGAAACAATAAGACCTTCAAAAGGTCGACTGTTGGCCAAAATAACCAGGCCGGCCGCCATCAAGATCGAGGCCCTGATGGTGGGCCGCCGCACCAGGCGCCTAAGAGCCCCGAACAGCAAGGCGCCTCCGGTTGCAGCTAATGCCCCACCCCAGTAGTTCTGACTCCAATAGCCGAAGAATCCCAAATTCAAAGCGGCGATGAGCCCTCCCAGGAGAGCCCAACGCCGGGGGAGCCAACCCTGCAACATCCAGGTTATGGCAGCGCAGGCCACACCAATGCCCAGCCAGACGCCCACGACCGGATGGCCGCCAGCCACCTGGCCCAAAGCCAGCATGAGCCCCTGGGCCGGAGGATACTTGGAAGCATAGGTGGGATGCTGGATGATATGGAGGCTCTCGAAGTGCTTCCAGAGGGGATGGGGCGGGTTGGCCAGGCGTCCGTGCGCGAAAGTATCAGCCGCCAGCAGGTAGCTGAATTCATCGTGGACGGCGGGCAAGGGAAACCGGACCAGCAGGCTGACAGCCATGCTCCCCGTAAAGGCCACCAGCCCCACCAGCAAAATGGCAAGGTTTGGCCGGCGAGCGATGGTTTCCAGTCCGCGAAAGAATCTCTTTTCCAGGGTGATGGGGTACTCGGGGGAAAAAAAGGCCAGCCATAGAGCCAGGCAAAGGAGAAGCACCTCCATGAAGCTGAGCAGATAAACATTGATGAGGGCATCAGGCAGGTATTCAATCAATGGCGCATCTCTCCCCCGACTTCATCTCCGCTGGTCTCCCCTTACATAAAAATCAACACCTTCTGGAAGAACGCCCCTTGCCCCTAAGTAAATGGATCTCGGATTAAGCCGACCTGGATGGCCTAATCCATCATTGGCGTCTGGTTTTTGGCGTCGTTTTTCAGAGAATGATTTTTCAGAAAGGCCCCTATTTCCCGAAGCAATATCGGCAATCCTAAAAGCCCTATCAGCCAGTAAGTCAGGATCGTGTAACCTAGGCTTACCAGGATGGCGCCCTCGGTGGTCAGATGCCCGGTCAGCAGGATGACAAAGGCTGAGTCCCGGGTGCCCACGCCGCCGATAGTGATGGGAATAAGTCCGGCCAATACGGCCAGGGGAAATGTGGCCAATAAATATCCCCACTCAATTTCATTTGTTAAAGAAGTTGCCAAGCTGCAAACTATGAACCCCGCAAGGCACCAGGTGGCTAAAGACCCCATTAACGTCATGCTTGCAGAGCCTGGATCCCTCGCCCACCTTCTGAACAATCGGGACCATTCGGCTGCCGCAATCTGCCAGCGACAGGGCAACGGCAGTTTTAACTCCTTGAAAAAGGAAATGGCGACGAAGGCCGCCGCACTCCCTCCCAACAGGATCATGCCGACAGATACTCCCCAAGGTGTCGTGCTCATAAGACCTCCGGCGATCCCGATTGCTCCAAGTACCCAGAGGTCAGCCAAGCGTTCCAGGACAACGCTGGCCACCCCTAACGATATTCCTCCATAATTGCGAAAGTAAACGGCCTTTGTAAAGTCCCCGGCCTTGGATGGAAGAAAGGCATTGAGGACGTAAGAACACATTACCGCCCTCCAAGCCTGGATAACCGGGAGCTTGAAATTGCCATAAGCCCGCACTACTCCCAACCAGCGGCAGGTTCCAGTAAGGGGGATAAGCGCCGCCAGGCAGGAGGCCAGAAGAAGCCAACGCCATTGCGCCTGCCTCAATAGTTGGACCGCCTTGGAGAAATCCATCCTGGTAATTAAAAAAGTTAGGAGCCCCGCTGAGACTAAAAAGCTCAAGATCGCAAGAATGCGGCCTTTGTACCTGTACGTCACTTCCCACCAATCCTGGATGAAAGGAAAGAATACATCGCGATTATCTGGTCAAGGTTTCATCAGGCTTCCTTGCTGTCGCCATCCAATGGAGAGCCAGACGATGAACGATCGGCAAAGATTGGAGCATATTGTCAATGCTGATGAGGAGACGGGCGATCAGGCAATTACCCGGCAATTTCCCCAGTACGCTAAGCTTGTCGGGAAAACCAGCCAGAGTATAGGCCAGAAAGCCGAAGCCCCGGGAATAATCCAATTTTAGGCCCAAGTTAGATAGGAGCCCCTGGATGTCCCGGCGGCGAAAGCCCTCGTCTTCTTCGTGGAACTCGTCACTATGCCGATACATGAGGCGTCGGCCCAATCGATTAATGGGAGAGTCATTGGAAGGCTCGGAGAATATTAGGTATCCGCCTGGTTTCAGGACTCGGACAATTTCCTGGAACGCCAGTTTCAAGTCGGGAACGTGATGGATCGAGCCGCGGCAAAAAACTGCGTCAAAGCTGGCGCTGGCTAAAGGCAGGCAACAGCCATCGCCGCAAACCAGGGAAACGGTGGTTACTTCCCTACTGGCTTTGAGCATATCCAGGCTTAAATCTAGGCCCACGACCCGGTAGCCCTTTGCCAGTAACTCCGGAAACAAAATACCCGTACCGCAGCCAAAGTCAACGACCCAGGACCCGGCAGGGAGATGGACGACCCCACACAGCAATTGGTTCCAATGTTTTTGGTATAACATGGAGTAAGCAGGAACATATCTTTTCTTTGTATAAACGGTAGCTAATCGGCGATGAAGGTCAATTTGTTCCCCAAGATGCCGGCGATGCTCTTCAGACATGGTCGATTGAGCCTTCCTGATACTGGATGGTGGCGTCCCGGCGTGTCCGCTTCCCGGAATACAGCAAACGAATCTGGTCGCGGAGAATGAGAAATAGGGTCGGAAAATTTGTGGTGGAAAAAATAGTTTTAAGTAATCTGATCAGGACCATAGGCCGTAAGTAAAAGCGTCTATTCAGCGCGCCGGACCGCGGCTCTGATCTCTTCCCGATGTAAATTTGGATAATCTACTACAGCGGAGGCGTTTTGATCAAATTCTTCATAATGATACGCCTTCAAGTAATTATGCTTTTTGCAATAGTCATAGAATTCCGTGCCCGGATAGGGTGCTGCAATATCGAACTTGGCTATTTTCAACGGAAGTGAAAGGGCAAAATTTATAGTTTTTTCAAGTTTCTCTTTGGTTTCGTTGGGGAATCCGAGCACAAAATATCCCCATGGTTCAATGCCGGCGGAGTCAATCATTCTGACCACAGATTCCGCTTCTGCCGTGGTAGCCTGTTTTTTAATAATCTTGAGGGTCTCATCGTCTCCAGATTCGATCCCGATGGCAATCATCCAGCAGCCGGCTCGTTTCATCTTACGGACCAGTTCGGGTTTCCCATAGAGATTTTTTATATGCGTGTTACAAGCCCAGCGAAACGGTGCACCAGCGTCTATGAGACTGTCACAAAGTTCTTCCACCATGTTCTGGTCAAGGGTAAAAGTGTCAGCGTGAAACAGGATAGTATCAACCCCCAAAGAATGAACATAAAGAGCTTCCTTGGCAATAGCTTTGCCACTTCTTCGACGGAATTTCCATTGCCACATAACTGCCTGCCGACAAAAGATGCATCGGTACGCACAGCCTCTGGAAGCCTCAACAAAGGTGTAATGCCCCAGGAAGGGTGACCAGTATTTGTCTAAGGGCAAAAGATCGTGACGGGGCCACGGCAAGAGGTCCAGATCTTCGATAAAATCACGCTGTTCGGTAATGACCGGCTCCTCCCCGCCCCCTGGTATCAATCGACTCGGGATGAAAGCGATTCCCTTAATTTCCTTTAGTTTTTCTTCAGAAGGGGGGATTCCCTGCATGAAAAATTCTAGCAAGTCTTTTAGTGTTTCTTCTGCTTCGTGGTGAAAGAGGAAATCTAAACCCTTGGCTTCCAGCAATGATTGTTTCGGCGCATTGGTGAGGTGAGGACCCATCCCTACGGTAATCGCCTTGGAAATATCTTTAGCTCGCCTCAAGGCCCGAACATCGTTGCTATAGGTAACCGAGATAATATTACTGAAGCAGAACCTTGGGCGGCATTTATGCAAGATAGCCTCATATTGAGGCCAGGATATGTCTTCGGCGATGCAGTCCACAATATCGACTGTCAACCCTAGTTGGGTGGTTACTGCTGCCAAATAGGCCAGGGAAGTTTGTGGCCAGATCATACGTTCCCATGAAGACCGACCGTGACGGTTAATATCTCTTATGTAAATAAAGCCATCCGGCGAAGGCGGGTTCACCAACAACACATCCACCTGCTGGTCATGCGCGCGTTTCATAGCTCAGTTCCTAAATTTTTGAGCCCCTATCTTTTCTCTCGGCAAATTCGGTATCGCCTTTGAAAGAATCTCTGGGCTATGAGCATCTAGGGCCTATTGCAGCCTCTTATCGATCAGGTCGGCCAGGAGGCCGATTACCAGGAGCTGAAAGCCACAGATGAAGGCGATGATGATGGACACGAGAAAGCCTCGGCCGAAAATGACGCGGTAGATGTAAAGGATGATACTGATTTCGAAGAAAACCAGGCTGGCCGGAAAGAAGACTTTCATGGGGTTGACATACAAGACCGTGCGGCAGATGAGCTGGAGAAAATTGAACGTATCCCGAATGGGCCTAATTTTGGATCTCCCCTCCCGCTGCAAGTACTTGATGGGAATATACTGAATGGTGTAACCCCGGCTCAGAGCAATCAGAGTAAGGGTGCTGGTGAAGGAGAAGCCGTCAGGGAACAAGCGGTGGAAACGTTCGAAGATCTCCTTTTTAAAGATGCGGAAGCCGGAATTTATATCCGGGATCCTGCGGTCGACTAGAAACTCGGCCAGCCGTTTCAAGATGAACTTGGCGGGACGCCGAATGAGGGAAATGTGGACGTCCGGGCCGGTGCGACTACCAACCACCATGTCATTGGACTGGGCCGCCTGCACCAAACGGGGGATTTCGTCCACGGTGTAGGTCTGGTCAGCGTCGATGATCATGACCCGGTCAAAGGCGCTTCGGGAGATGCCGGTCTTCAACGCGGCCCCGTAACCCCGGTTCTCCTCGTGGGCCAGGGTCACCAGGTGCGGGAAGCGGTCCGGTAGCTCCCGCAATTTTTGCGGCGTCTGGTCGGTGGAGCCATCATCTACCAGGATTATTTCGTAAGGGGATCCCAAAGCCGATAGAGCCTGGTCCAAAGATTCCACCACGGTCAGGATGGAATTATCTTCGTTATATACCGGAACAATAACCGAGAACGCTATTTCTGGAGCAGCCATAGACGTTTTTGCTTTAGTGAAGAATCAGGCCAATCGCTCGGGAGGGAAAGGAGCCCGAAACCTTATCCCCCTATTATTTCCTCTTCACATTTCCAAGACACCCAGGCCCGCCTTGAATTTGCGCCTAAATTCGGGAAATGACCGAAGGCGGAGCTTGGTAGCGGATGCCAGGGACGTCGGCCAGGGCCATAGGGTCGCCGAGGCGGTCCAGGATGTCATTGATCACCGGCTCTCCCTCGCGTTTCACGGCCACGTCCACGACGCCAAGGCCCACAGTCTCTTGCGGAAAGATCGCCACATGAGGGCCACCAGCAATAACTAAGCCCCCGGGGTTGCATTCCCGAAAGACGGTAATAACTTCTAGGGCGTCCAACAAAGTAAAGGTGGTGACGGTAATACCGAGGACGTCATATTTTTCTTGCTGCAAATATTTTTTGAAATATACCAGATCGATATCCGGTAAATTTAGGTCTAGAACGGCCACCCAGTGACGCCCTGCCTGTTCAATCATGGAGGCGACATACAAGAGACCCAAGGGAGGGTTCTTGCCCCGCTCTTTTTCAATGACGGCCGGGTTATTGCCTTGCAGGGCCCGTTTTTGTCCCGGCTGCACGAGAAGGATTTTCATCTGTCCCTTCCATTACCTGTCAGACGCTGTTGTAGCTTTTCTCTTTAAAAAGATGGCCAGCGCGACCAAGTTCAAGAATACCACACAATCGCTGGGGAATAAAATTATTTCCAAGTCCTCAGGCTGATAGAAAAAACGAAGAAAAGTGCATTTCGAGTATATGAATATGCAATTATAAAGCTATATTGTCGGACAAATTATCCCTCAGCAAGCAATGGGACTGGAAATGCAGTTGCAAGGCGATAAAATAATTGGCGGGCCAATCTGGTACCAGGGGGGTCCGCCTTTTTCATTTGGGAAGAAAATGTTCCCATTTTGTTTCTAACTTTAGTATGCTCGTAACCGATTAAACCGGACCCCCCATCTTATGGGGCAAGTTATCGGCAACCCCCCGGTCAACTTGCACCGGTTTTTTCGTTAATTAATCAACCCATGGACTCTCCCTGATCAGGCTCCCCGGCTCATGAAAGTCCGCCCCCGGTTGCAACCCTGGGCAGGATTTACTCTGCCCCTCTTATGTCTGGCCATATATCTGCTCCCGGCCTTCAGCCTCCCCCTTAGCCGGGGGGAGGCCATGTATGCGCAGGTCCCCAGCGAAATGTTGTCGGCCGGGCGCTGGATTTTGCCCACCCTGAACGGAGCCCCCTACCTGGAGAAACCCCCCTTGCTTTATTGGGTCAACCTGTTGGCCTTCAAGGTCTTCGGGGTATCGGATTGGGCCGCCCGGCTGCCGACCCTGGCAGTGACCATGGCTGAGGTCTGGCTGACTTTCCGTCTGGGATGCCTCCTTTTGCCCCCTGGGGCCGCCTGGCTGGGGGGTTTTATCTTGCTGAGCAGCGTCGGCTTTTTCTACCTCCATCTCCAGATATTCACCGACCACCTTGTTACCCTGTCTCTGTTGTCAGCGCTTTTCGCCATGCTTCTCTGGCTAAAAGAGCCGCGCGGCCGCTGGGTATGCTTGTTCCACCTTTCCCTGGGTGCCGGCTATTTGAGCAAGGGAATCATCGGCCTGGGCTTCCCTCTCGTTATCGGGGGTCTATATGGCTGGTATATCGGCCAGCCGCGCCTGCGGCGGTTGTTTTTTCATCCGGGGGGCCTGGCCTTGTTGGCTCTGATTATCGTGCCGTGGTTTGCGGCCACGGAAAGAGCCTACCCGGGATTCATTTGGCACCATTTCATCGATGAACACTTGATCAGGTTTTTGGGAAGGCGTCAACCCGGCGGGGTCAGTATGATCTCGATACCGCTGTTCTGGCTGTTTCTGGCGGTGTGGCTCGTGCCGTGGACGATACTTCTTCCGGAAGCCCTTTACCGGTACGTCAAGGAAGTTACCTTTAATAAAGCCGGTAAAGCGGGGAGCCTGCTCCTTATCTGGCCCGCAGTTGTCCTGGGGGTTTTTACGCTTTCATCAACGCGCATTGAATACTATTCCCTGCCGGCCTTGCCCGCTTTGGCCCTGGTCCTGGGCTGGCGGGTAGACCGCTACCTGGCTTCTCCCCGAGACCTGAGTCTGCCCTTGGCTTTGCTGGCCCTGGGGCTTCTGGGCCTGGGAACCGCTTGGTTCGTGCCGTTTCTAGGGCAGCTTTGCGCCGGCGACCGGCGGGAGTTTCTGGGCCTGTTTCCTTTGCTGACACCCGTGGCCCGCCAGGTGAGCTTGGTGCTCCCCACCCTGGCCTTCCTGGGGGCCCTGCTGGGCCGTCGCCGCCCCCGCCTGGCCCTGGCTGGTTATGCCATCATATCCTTAGCTCTGCTTTGCTTTACCTACCAGGCTTTGACCGCCCTTAGCCCGGTGAGGTCCGATAAAGCCCCCGGTGAATACGTGCGGCACCACGCCCGGCCGGGTGATCTGGTAGTAATGGAGTACATCGAAGAATTCGAGTTGGGAGCCAGCCTGGCTTTCTATGCCCGGCGGCCCATTCTGATGGTCCAACGGCACGGCTTGCCGCGGTTCGTCTACCCGGTAACCCCGGAGAAGAATTACCTGATTTCTTCCGACAGACTTAAAAAACTGTGGCAGGGATCCCGGCGGGTCTTCTTGCTGGTGGATGAGGCAGTGCCTTTCGAGCCTTTTTATAAAGACGCCCCCATCGCCTTGGTGGGGGGCGGAAAACGGCTGTTGATCAACCAGCCCTGACTGGAGGTGGGGGGTGTGGGTGAGGGGGCTGGCCTGGCTGATAACTCCCGGCGCGGAGCGGGGGGCCCTTCTTTCCCACCTGGGGGATGGGGAGGGTTTTTAGGGGATGGCGGCAGCTTTTGTGCCCGGCCCCCCCCTAAAATCACTTTCTCAACGCCCGGTTATTAGATTTCGGGGTCGATCCCAAAGAAGTCCGTGTAGAATTGGAAGCGTCGTTTTTCCTCTTCCGGGTCCAAACCGAATTCTGCCAGCGAATACCGGTGTACCCCTCCTTTATCCTTGGGGTTCGCCGCGATAAATCGCCTCATGGCCATCTCCGCCTGGCCGGTAAATTCCAGGTCAAAATGCCGGTAAACCCGCCTTATCACTGACATGGGGTCTCTCACCAACTCGGGGTACAGCACATCCAAAAAGTTTCCCGGCAGGCCGCTCTTGCCTCGGCATTCAATGGCCAGGCGGGCGCCCTCCTCCCAGCGGCTCCTCACCTCGAGGCCAAGTGCGGGTTTGTCGATGTGATCCGTAAACGCCCCGCGCAACACCTCGGTAAAACTGGCGCACGAAGACAACACCTTGAGGGGGTCGCGATGGGTCAGAATGATGCCGGCATCGGGATAGACCTGGAAGAGCGCTTCCAGAGCCAATAAATGGCTGGGCGCCTTGAGCACCCAGCGCTTTCCGGGGCAGCGACACTGGAGGTGCTGGAGGAAGCGCCGGTGAAATTCATAGGCCGGGCGCTTATCCTGTCCATCGTACCAGGTACGGTAGGAGTACACGGAATACATCGATTCAAAAACATGGCTGCGGAAGTCATGGCTGGTAATGGCGATACATTCCTGCGGCAGCCTGGCGTCGATCAAGTGAACGGTTTTAAAGTCCGGCATCAACAGATCGATGGACTTAAGTTGTCTTTCCACCTTGGCGATACGCGGGTCAGAATCGTAAGAGGCCTTCTCAGGCGGCGGAGAAGGATACATCACTTCCCAAACCTGGGGGGCACGATGGGCCGGGTCCTGGGCCAAGAGGGCGTGCAGGAACGTGGTGCCGCTGCGCGGCAGCCCGGTTATGAATAACGGGCGTTGAATGGTCACGTCGGCAATTTCCGGCAGGCGTTTGCGATCTTCAACCAGGCGGAGTCGGTTGCACAACATCCGCAAAATCTCGCTTTGCACACAGATGCGCCCTATGAAGTTGAGCTCCGCCTCGGTTTCAAACGATTGGAGAAGAATCCTGAAAGGTTCCCGAAACGAGTCACCGCCAAAGTCATCAAGGTGGGTCCGTTTGCCGGCCTTGTCCAGGAGGGTCTTTTCATCAAACGGCAGCCAGGTTGAGCCATTGCTCAGCAACGAGCGACCGAGGGCATTAACCAGGCGTAACAACTTTGGACGGGTGGAGTTATTAGACTGAGCAGCATAAGTTCCCACGTGGTGTTTCCCCGATGCCTGCCTTTTAAGACCAGCCACCTGATCGTCTGAAATAATTATATTTGAAGCCTAAGGAAAATTCCTCGTGAAGTTCCATTCATCCGAGTTGTTTAAGCTTAACATCCCCAATCGATCTATGAAATCTAAAACAATTTTAATTGAGTCTGCAATACTAATTTTCTCCGTATCAATTACCAGATCAGGAGATTCAGGTTCTTCATAGGGGGCCGAGATCCCGGTATAACTTTCAATAATTCCTTGCCTCGCCTTCTTGTACATACCTTTTGGATCTCTCTTCTCGCATTCCTGGATTGAGCATCTCACATAGATCTCATAAAAATTGTCTCCTTTGAAATTATTTCTTACAAAGTCCCGGTCTTCTTTATATGGTGATATAAATGAAGCCAGAACAATTAACCCGGCATCAACAAGTAACTTTGATATCTCTACTATTCTTCTTATATTTTCTTTTCTATCTTGACGAGTAAACCCAAGATCAGCATTTATCCCATGTCTGACATTATCCCCATCCAGAACATAAGATCGGAGGCCACGTTTTAAAAGCTCCTTTTCTACCCCATGAGCTATGGTAGATTTACCCGCACCTGAAAAACCGGTAAACCACAAAAGCCCGCTGGCATGCTGGTTGAGCATATTTCTATTTTGCCGAGTAATGTAAGAATTATATCTTACCAAGGGTTTGTTGGAGAGATAAAGGCTTTTTGGCGACATGATTTTTCTTGACATATTAATGTCTTACCCACCACCTGGAGTTCTTACAAATTTTTGGCTTCAGGAGATTAGAATTGATTAGCCTCACAGACTGGTGCCCACCTTCAGGCCTTTTCGAAATTTCCTTTGCATCTGTCTTGGGGCAGCTTTGGCTCGCTGACGCAGGTTGCCGGTTTTTTTGGTACCCATGGCATATCTTTATTAATATAAAACGGCAGGCTGACTTTTCCAACCGGAAAAAAGAGGTAAATCTATCCAGGGCGGCTGATTACGTTTGGAGACATCTTGCCCATCGACCTCCAACTGAAAAATCCCAAATGAGCGCCGGTTGTCATTTGTCATATCGAGAAGACTGAATATGGTGATAAAATAGAAAAGATAGGGAACCGGAACGCCTGGGAAGAGCGAAGTTGCTGGTTTATGGGATCAATTAAAGCCCACGCCTGGATGCCCCGTGGGCCCCGGGCTCTAAAGGCTAGTCGAAAACTTATTTTTATTCTCATGGGAAGATTAATCGTCGCCGGCTGACCTGAAATATCCTAATAATTAAACCCCCAATGAATAATCAGACCCCAAAAAGATTCTACAATATTTCCCAATTTCGGCGGAAAGTCGGCATACCCCTTATCTTGGCCAGAAGGCTGGTAATTTGGGGTGAGATTAAAACGATTAAGACATTGGATGGCACGTTTCGGATTGCTGAGTCCGAAGTACCGAGAATAAAGGAACTTATTAAAAACCCTTGGCAGAAAACCCATCTTTTCATCAAGGCGCTGGGTCCGGGGTTGATTACCGGCGCCTCCGACGACGATCCGTCAGGCATTGGCACCTATTCCTCGGTGGGAGCACAATTCGGCTTGGCCATCATCTGGATGGCGGCCTGGTTGCTTCCTATCATGCTGGCGGTGCAGGAGGTTTGCGCCCGCATTGGAGTTGTGACCAACAAGGGGCTGGCCGGAGTTTTGCTACAGCATTATAGCAAAAAAATTGTTATCCTTGCCGTTATTCTTTTAATAATAGCCAACGTGGTTAATATTGGTGCTGATATTGGAGCGATGGCTGCTTCCTTAAAAATGTTAACCGGGGTTAATGATTATCTTGGTGCGATTTTATTTACGGTTGTCATTTTGTTGCTGGAAATCTTTGTTCAATATCATCTGTATGTAAAATTTCTTAAATGGCTTACCATCTCAGTTTTTGCTTATGTAATCGCTGGTGTTTTGATCAAACCTGATTGGATCACGGTTCTCAAACAATCTTTTATCCCTCAGGTAAATTTTAATAAAGAATATATTTTTGCCATGATTGCAGTCTTCGGGACGACCATAACGCCCTATCTTTTCTTCTGGCAGACCTCTCAAGAAGTTGAGGAGAACAAATTAATAAAAGGAGAATTTAACGGAGCTCTGATTCATGACAAGATTATCAGGATGCGCACTGATGTAAATGTCGGTATGATTTTGGCTAACGTGGTATTCTTTTTTATAGTCCTGACCACCGCACAGGTGCTGTTCCAACAAGGGATTACCGATATTGCCTCAGCAGAGCAGGCTGCCCTGGCTCTCAGACCTTTAGCAGGCGAACGCGCTTATTTGCTCTTTGCCGCGGGCATTATCGGTACCGGACTTTTGGCTATTCCGGTTTTAGCAGGCTCCGGCGCCTATGCGTTAGCCGAAATAATGAAATGGCAGGAAGGATTGGAGCTTAAGTTTTCTCAGGCCAAAGGATTTTATCTGGTGATCGCCTTTTCAATGATTGTCGGATTAGCATTAAATTTTTTCCATATTAATCCGATTACCGCTCTCTATTATTCTGCCTATTTGAATGGAATTATTGCCCTGCCGCTTTTAATCGTCATAATGGTTGTGGGGAATGATCCCGAGATAGTGGGAGAAGAAACACATCCTGGCTATGTTAAGTTTTTTGGCTGGTTAGCAGTCCTATTTATGGTCGTAGCCGTTATAGTCTCAATTTTCTTACCTTTCTGGGTAGCTTAATCTCTATACAGGAAATTTAACTGTCCAGTTTCAACCCAGACCCCCTTGAGGGGAGAGGGAATTTTTAAGGACATTTATCAAAATAGCTAATTGCGAAACTCGCCAGTAGTTCCCTGGCGCAGCCGGAAAAGCCATATGGCCACCGCCTGCCAGGCCCCTACTCCTCGGCTTCCAGAGCCTGGACCAGCAGTTCGGCGATATCGTACACCCTCACAGTCTGTTCCATTTCCCGGGCCTTGAGGCCATCCTCCAACATGATGGTGCAGAAGGGGCAGGAGACCGCGATGAGTTCCGGCTCCAGCGACAGAGCCTGGTCGGTGCGGGCCTCGTTGATCTTCTTTATCCCCAGGGTCTCCTCCATCCACATCCTGCCGCCGCCGGCCCCGCAGCAGAAAGATTTGGCGCGATGGCGTTCCATTTCCTCGAGGCGCAGGCCCGGGATTGACCGCAGGAGGCTCCGGGGCTCGTCGTACATCCCGTTATAGCGGCCCAGGTAGCAGGAGTCATGGAAGGTGAGCCTCTTATCCAGCCGGCGCCGGGGCCTTAACCGCCCCTCCCGGAGGAGCCGGGCCAGAAATTCGCTGTGATGGTAAACCTCCCAGTTGCCGCCCAACTGGGGGTACTCGTTCTTCAAGCAGTTGTACCCGTGGGGACAGGTGGTGATGATCTTCCTGATGCCGTAGCCGTTGATAGTCTCCGCCAGTTCCGCGGCCATGGTCTGAAACAGATACTCGTTACCGATCCTTCTGGCCGTCTCCCCGCAGCACTTTTCCTCAGCCCCCAGGATGCCGAAACTTACTCCGGCCCGGTTGAGGAGCTTGATCATGGCGGCAGTGACCTTTTTGCCCCGCTCGTCAAAACTGCCGGTACAGCCCACATAATAAAGGTACTCCACCTCCGGGTTTTCGGCCAGAGTTTTCACCTCCAGCCCCTTGGCCCAATCTCCCCGGGTGGCAAAGGCAATACCCCAGGGGTTGGAGTTGGTCTCCCAGTTGCGCAATACCGTCTGGACCTCCGGCGGGAAACTGCTCTCCATGAGCACCAGATAGCGGCGCATATCCACGTACTTCTGAATATGTTCAATGAAGACCGGGCAGTGTTCCATGCAGTTGCCGCAAGTGGTACAGGACCAAATCTCGTCAGGCCGGCAGACGTCGCCCACCAGGGCCTGGTTCAGCTCTTTGGCGGAACTTTCTGTCTGGAGGCCCTTCCCAGGTTCGCGGCCGCTAAGCAGAAGTCTCCCCTGCACCAGGAGGTGTTTTTTGAGGTGATGGATGGTTTCTTTAGGACTCAAGGGTTTGCCGGTGAGGGTGGCGGGACAGTTCTCGGAGCAGCGGCCGCATTCGGTGCAGGCATAAAGATCCAGGAGCTGCTTCCAGGTAAATTCCTCAATCCTGGCAACGCCGTAGGTCTCCACCGTCTCATCTTCCAGGTCCATTTTGGTGAGCTCACCCAGGGGGCGGAAACGGCGAAAAAACACATTGGGAATCGCTCCCAGGAGATGCAGGTGTTTGGAAAAGGGGATATAGACCAGAAAGCCCAGGATCACCAGGGTATGGGCCCACCAGAAAAAGGTGTGCCAGCCCCGCAGGGTCTGCTCCGGCAAACCGGAAAACCTCCGGGAGAGCGCCACCGAGATGAAGGCGGTCCTGGGGAAGTAGCCGGTGGTCTGCCCCTGGGCCAGCAGGTATTCCACGGCGCGCTCCCCAAACAGGAGCAAAATCAAGATTAAAATCAAGCTGATAATAATCCCCGCATCCAGATTGGCCGCCTGCTGGTCACAAAATTGCAGCCGCTCAGGTTTGATCACCCAGCGCCGGTAGAGGGAGACGCCCAGAGCGATGACGACGCCGGCGCCAAAGAGGTCCTGCAGCAGGTAAAGAGACGCGGCTGGCGCCTTCCCCAGGAATTTCCAGTAGGCGAAACCATGATAAAGGCCCACCCCAAAGGTCTCCAGGCTGCCAATGGTTATGATGACAAAACCCCAGAAGATGACAAAATGGCCCCAGCCCGCCGGCTCTCTCACCACCCGCCGCTGTCCCAACACAAAGGTGGCCACGCCCTGGAGGCGCCGGCCGATCTGGTCGAACCGTCTTTCCGGCTGCCCCAGCCGCAGTAATCGGTAGAGCTTATAGACGGTGAACAGAAAAAAGGCGTTGGCCGCGATAAAGATGAGCCCAAAGAGGAGATTGGCGGGAAAGTATCCCGGTTGCATATGCAGTGCCTCCTGTTCAGTGACGCGCAGGGGTGTGCCGGAATGGGGTGCGAATGTTGGAAAAAGGTTTTGGGAGAGGGGGTGAAAATAGTCCGGTAATGGCGTTAGATCAAAAGATTCGCCCCCCTCACCCTAATCCTCTCCCCCGAGGGGAGAGGGAATTTTAAGGACATTTTTAAGGATAGCTAATTGCGAAACCCACCAACTAGTGGTCTGTTTCATAATTAAGGTAACATCGGAAAAGCAGGTTTTTTTACCCCCCTTTCATAAAGGGGGGTCAGGGGGGATTTTTATAAGCACTTGAAATTCCCCTAAATCCCCCTTTTTCAAAGGGGGATTTAACCCTGCCAAGTCCAGCGCTCCGGATCTGAATTTATGTCCAGCTAATTATGAAACACACCAACTAGTGGTCTGTTTCAAATTTAGGTTCCATTAGCATTTTTCTAAATCACCTTGCTTGGCAAAGGGGGTCAAGGGCGGGGAAACCCCGCCCCTACAATACGACAGGGTTTATTGTAGGGGCGAGGTCTCCTCGCCCCAGATCCGATTTGCTTGAAATGTAATGCCAGTTAATTATGAAACACACCAACTAGCAGGCGGACTGAAGTTTTTTCACCTCCTCGATGAAAGCCGGCAGGAACTGGAAGAGGTCCGCCACCACGCCGTAGTCCGCCTTGCTGAAGATGGGAGCTTCGGGGTCCTTGTTGACCGCCACGATGTATTTGCTGGAGCCCATGCCGGCCAGATGCTGAATGGCCCCCGAGATGCCGCAGGCAATGTAGAGAACCGGGGTTACCACCTTGCCGGTCTGTCCGACCTGCTCGGCATGAGGGCGCCAGCCCGCGTCCACCGCGGCTCGCGAGGCCCCCACGGCGCCGCCCAGCAGCCGCGCCAACTCTTCCAGGATGGCAAAATTCTCGGGCCCCTTCAGGCCGCGACCGCCGGAGACAATAATTTGCGCCTCGGTGAGGTCCACCTGGCCGACGGCCCCCTCGACGCTCACCACCCGGCTCCTAATGGCAGCCGGCAGAGAAACCGCCGGGGTTTCCACTGCGGCGTTCTCTGGAGGGGTCCGGGCGGAGGCAAGCCATCACATTGGGCCGGCAAGAGGCCATCTGGGGCCAGGCCCCGGGGGACCACTCATACCAGGCCAAGGCCTTGCCGGCATAGACCGGCCTTTTGGCCTTGAGGGCGCCGCCCTGGATCTTCAGCTCGGTGCAGTCCTGGGCCAGACCGGCGCCCAGCCGGGCCGCCAAGCGGGCGCTCAAATCCTTGCCGTCCACCGAAGCCGCGGTGAGCACCACTTTGGGCTGCAAAGTTTGCAGGAGCTGGGCCGCCACCGGCGCAAAGGTCTCCGCCAGGTAATCTTGCAACTGGGGCTGGTCAACCGCGTAGACCCTTTCCACCCCATAGTGGCCCAAATCAGCCGCCGCGGCCGCCACCCCGTGCCCCAGGGCGAGGGCCAGGAGGGGCTCGCCCAGGGCGTCGGCCAGCCTGCGGCCCTCGCTGGCCACCTCAAAAGAGACCCTGCGAAAGTCCCCGCCCCGGAACTCGGTGATCACGCATACGCCCTGTGCCATGGTGTCGCCTCCTTTATTTGCAAGCCTGGGAGCAGGGAAGATCCCCGCAGGCGAAAAGGTCAACCAACCTAAATGACTTTGGCCTCTTCATGGAGTAAGCGCGCCAACTCCCTGGCCTTCCCGGCAGTGTCGCCCTCCACCAGGAGCCCTGCCTGCCGCGGCGGCGGCATCTCCAGGGAGGTGACCCTCACTTTGGCGGGCGGGGCTCCCACCTGATCCGGCGACAGACCCAGGTCCGCCAGCTTTTTTATCTCCAGCGGCTTCTTCTTCGCCTTCATGATGCCGGGCAGCGAAGCGTATCTCGGATTCCAGACCGCGTGGGAACCCCCAAAAGTGACCAGGGCCGGAAGCGAGGCCTCCAACCTTACCTTCCCCCCTTCGGTGGGCCGTTCGATCCTTATCTGGTTATTCTCCACTTCCAGGGCCACTGCCAGGGCCAGATGGGGCAGGTCCAAAAGCTCGGCCACCATAACGCCCACCTGGTTCTCATCATCATCCACCGCCCGATGTCCGCAAAAAATGAGATCAAAGGGGATTGCCCTCAGGGCCGCGGCGAGGACTGTGGCCTTCCCCAGGGCGTCGCTTCCCTCGGTGGCCGGATCATCAACCAGGACACCCTTATCGGCTCCCATGGCCAGGGCGGCGCGGATGGATTCCACCACCCGCGGCGGAACCCATGCTAAGGATGGTGACATTGGCGGCCTGGCTGTCCTTGAGGCGCAGGGCAGCCTCCACGGCATACTCATCGTAGGGATTGATGATCCACTTGATGTCGCTGGTGACAATGGATTTGCCGTCTTCCCCAATCTTGATGACCGTTTCCGTATCCGGCACCTGTTTAAGCAGTACGACGATATTCACCTTGCGCTCCTTTCCACGAAACTCGTTTCTGCCAAACGATTATTCTCTACAATAATCCTCGGAGCATGAAAAAGCCTCATAAAAACTTGGGCTGGCGCTTCTCCAGGAAGGCAACGGCGCCCTCTTTGGCATCGGGGGAGGCAAAGCACAGTGCAAAGGCCTCCGCTTCCAAGGCGCAAGCGTTGTGCAGGTCCAGGTCAAAGCCGCGGTCAATCGTTTGTTTCACCCCCCGCAGAGCCACCCGCCCCTTTGCGGCCAGGGACCTGGCCACCTTGGTGCATTCTTCCATGAGGCTGGCGGCGGGAAAAACCCGGGCCACCAGACCCATGGCCCTGGCTTCCGCGGCGTCGATGATGCGGCCGGTGAGGCACAACTCCTTGGCCAGGCCTTTGCCCACCAGGCGAGCCAGGCGCTGGGTCCCCCCAAATCCGGGCATGATTCCCAGGTTGATCTCCGGCTGGCCGAACCTGGCCTCTTCCGAGGCGTAGATGAGATCGCAGGCCATGGCCACCTCGCAGCCGCCACCCAAGGCAAAGCCGTTGACGCCGGCGATTACCGGGATGGGGAGTTGCTCTAGTTTAGAAACCACCTCCTGGCCCGTAAAAGCAAGTTGTCTGGCGGCCAGGGGATCTAACTGCGTAAAGACTTTGATATCCGCACCCGCGATGAAGGCCCGGCCCTGGCCGGTTAAGATCAGGACCCGGATCTCGGGATTTTTGCCGACCTGGTCCAAGGCAGCCGCAACCTCCGACAGCATCTCCGCATTCAGGGCATTCAATTTCTCCGGGCGGTTGAAGGTCAAGGTGCCAACTCCGCCCTCGGCGGCAAAAAGGATAGTCTTATAAGGCATGATGTCCTCCTATTTCGGGATTTTTCGGCACCCCCCCCGCCTGCCCTAATTCGATGCTCCGCCAATATTTCGGCCTCTGCACCAGGAAACCACCTTGGGATGGATGTCCGAGGAAGGATTAATAATCTTCGCCACGGCGTTAACAGGAATGGTGAGACCGGGTTTTGGATTTCGCTAAGGGTTTGAGCATTAAAACAATGTGACCCCTCGCCGCGAATAGGCTGTTGAAAAACTCCCAAAATCGCGATTTTGTCATTCTGAGCGCAGCATAGAATCTAGTGGTGTGTTTCATAAATAACGTGATGTCGAGGGGCTGATTTTTTACCCCCCTTTTCTAAAGGGGAGTCAGGGGGGATTTCTTGACAACCAGTTGAAATCCCCCTAAATCCCCCTTTTCCAAAGGGGGACTTAAGCTTCCCAAGCCATACTTTCTAGCCAGATATTAGGCATAGTTAATTACGAAACACTACACTAGTATTTTCAGCGGTTGAGATCCTTCACTTCGTTCAGGATGACATGAAAAACTAGTTTTTCAACAGCCTACTAAAGCATATTCGAAAGGATCAGGCGCATAATTTCACTGGTGCCTTCATAGATCTGGGTAATCTTGGCGTCTCGCATCATCCGCTCCACCGGGAACTCTTTGATGTAGCCATAGCCGCCCAGTACCTGCACCGCCTCAGTGGCGACCCACATGGCCACGTCCCCGCAGAAACACTTGGACATGGCGCTCAAGCGCACCAAATGCTCACTGAGTCGGCTCATGTCCTTGGGCTGCTCCTGGTAGAGGGCGCAGGTCTTATAGAGCAACTGTCGCGCCGCTTCGGTTCTCATGGCCATGTCAGCCAGCTTGAAGCCCACCCCCTGATGCCGGATGATGGGCTTGCCGAAGCTCTCCCGCTCCTTGGCGTAGGCCACGGCGTATTCCAGGGACCCGGCTGCAATGCCGATGGCCTGGGCCGCGATGCCCAGGCGCGAAAAATCCAGGGTCTTCATCAATACAGGGAATCCCCTGGACTCCCTGCCCAGCAGGTTTTCGGCCGGCACCCGGCAGTCCTCAAACACGAGCTCAACGGTGTCCGACCAGCGAATCCCCATCTTGTCTTCTTTTTTCCCCACGGAGAAGCCGGGAGTGCCCTTTTCCACCACAAACACCGAGGCGTTTTTATGGGAAGGCCCTTGGGGATCGGTGACCCCGTGCAGGGTGACGATATCCGCCACCCCGCCATTGGAGATGAAAGTCTTGGCGCCGTTGAGGATATACGAGTTGCCGTCTTTTACCGCCCGGCATCGCAGTCTCGCCACATCGGAACCGGCGGCAGATTCGGTCACCGCAAAGGCGGCAAGATGCTCACCTGAGGCCAGCTTGGGCAGGAACCGTTGCTTTTGCTCTTCATTCCCGGACAGCACAATGGGCAGGCTGCCCAATTCCTGAACGGCGATCAACAGCCCACAGGCCGCGTCCACCTTGGAAAGTTCCTCCACGACGATGGCCAGGGCCAGCATGCCCGCCCCCGACCCCCCGTAGGCCTCATCAAAATCGACTCCAAACAGACCGTTTTCCCGGAGCAGCTCCACCATCTCCCAGTCAAAGACGCCCTCGAGATCCCGCCTGGCCGCGCCTGGTTCCACCTTTTCCTTGGCCAGCCGCCTCACCATATCCTGCAACAGCTGCTGCTCTTCGGTCAGATCATACTGCATAGGCTTTCCCCTTTCCTCGAACCCGGCAGGATTAAATCTCCATTACTTGTTCCAGGCAGAGAACCCCTTAGTTTTTTGCCTGTCTGTCTCACTCCTGGGGAAGGAAGAAAGTGTCTTTTTGAAGTGCTTAATGGCGAACCGGAACCCTGGGAGGCTTGGGGCCGGTCGGGTTCCGATAATGGTAGGGCGCAGGCCCTTCCCCAGGCATTATTACATATTCCTGCGATACTTGCCGCCGACCTCATAAAGCACTTGGGTTATCTGGCCGAGACTGGCTACCCTTGCAGTTTTCATCAACTCGGCAAAAATATTGCCACCGGTCAGGACCGTCTTTTTGAGAGAATCAAGGGCCGCCTCCGCTTGGCCTTGATGCCCTTGCTGAAATTTCTGCAGATTTTCCAGCTGGGTCCGCTTTTCCTCGTAGGTTGCTCTGGTCAGTTGAGTGGGCGGCCGGCAATAATTTTCCGACAAAATATTCGGATTTATATAGGTATTTATCCCGATAATCGGATATTCCCCCGTGTGCTTTTTAAGTTCATAATATAACGATTCATCCTGGATCTTTCCTCGTTGGTAATAGCTTTCCATGGCGCCGAGCACCCCGCCCCGCCGGCTGAGGCTGTCGAATTCCTTCAGGACTTCCTCTTCCACCATGTCGGTCAATCTTTCCATGATGAAACTACCCTGCAACGGATTTTGATTTTTAAAAATGCCATATTCCTTACTTATGATTAATTGAATCGCCATAGCCCTTCTGACGGATTCCTCCGTAGGGGTGGTCACGGCTTCGTCATAAGAATTGGTATGCAGGGAATTGCAGTTATCATTAAGAGCCATCAGGGCCTGTAGCGTTGTCCGAATATCATTAAACTGCATCTCTTGGGCATGCAACGAACGTCCTGAGGTTTGCATATGACATTTAAGCCTTTGACTAGTTCCATTTGCTCCATACTTATATTTCATAGCAATTGCCCAGATTTTCCTTGCCACTCTAATAATCACATTGTACTCGGGGTCCATGCCGCTGGAGAAGAAGAATGATAGGTTCTTAGCAAAATCATCTATTTTCATCCCGCGACTCAGGTAATACTCCACATAAGTAAAGGCATTGGCCAGAGTGAAAGCAAGCTGGGAAATGGGATTGGCCCCTGCTTCCGCAATATGGTAGCCACTGATGCTTACCGAATAGAAATTTCTCACGTTATTTTCAATAAAATACTGCTGAATATCCCCCATCAACCTTAAAGCAAAGCTGATGGCAAAAATACAGGAATTCTGTCCCTGATCCTCTTTTAAGATGTCAGCCTGCACCGTCCCTCTGACATTTGATAAGACCGATTTCCTGATACCCTCTCGCTCTGCCATATCAGGTTGGCGGCCATTTTCTGCCTCAAATTTATCCATCTGCTGATCGATGGCGGTATTGAAGAAGAAGGCCAGCAATATGGGCGCCGGCCCGTTTACGGTCATGGATACGCTGGTGTTGGGGGCGCAGAGATCAAAGCCCTGATAGAGCCTCTTCATATCCTCCAGGGTGCAGATACTGACGCCGCTTTCCCCAATTTTCCCAAAAATATCCGGTTCTTCTGCAGGGTCATCGCCATACAGGGTCAGGGAGTCAAAGGCGGTGCTCAATCTCTTGGCATCATCGTCTTTGGTCAAGTAATGAAATCTGGCATTGGTCCGCTCAGGGGTGCCTTCCCCGGCAAATTGTCTCTTGGGGTCTTCCCCCTCTCTTCTAAAGGGAAATACGCCGGCGGTAAACGGGAAATAACCGGGCAGATTCTCTTTTCTGAGCCATTTCACCGTGTCTGCCAGGCTGGCAAAATCCGGCAGGGCAACTTTAGGAATCTTTAAGCCAGCCAGCGATTCACTGTAAAGACTGGTCCGAGTCACCTTATTCCGGATTTTTACTTCGAATTCATCTTTAGAGTAGAGTTCTCTAGTTTCTTCCCATTTTTTGAGGGTTGCAACCACTTCCGGATCGAGCTCTTTCTCAATCTCTTGGGCCCGGTCAGAAAGATTTAAGCCTAATTCTTGGCTTACGGTCCTTATGGCCTCGAGCTTCTTTACTTCAGTGACCGCTTTCCCGGTTTTTTCATGATACCTGCGAATGGTGTGGGTAATTTCGCTGAGATAATGTTGCCGGTGAGTCGGGATGATTGCCGATCTCGACGACTCCTTAAGAGAATAGCCTTCCGCCCGGGGGAGGCGCCAATCGATAAAACCCTTTTGCTTTAAAGCAGATAAGGCACTTACGAAAAAGACATTCAGACCAGGATCCTGGAAATTGCTGGCCACGGTGCCAATTATGGGCAGCTCCTCATCGGGCACCTGAAAGATATTATGGTTTCTTCGGTATTGTTTCCTGACCTCCCGCAAGGCGTCAAGTGAACTCTTGTGATCAAACTTGTTGATCACAATCATATCGGCAAAATCCAGCATGTCGATTTTTTCCAGTTGCGTGGGAGCGCCATATTCTGCGGTCATAACATAAACCGCCAGATCGACGTACTGGGTAATGGAGATATCACCCTGTCCGATGCCCGGGGTCTCCACGATGATCAGGTCATAACCCGCCGCTTTGAGGATATTTATGGAATCCTCCAGGGCCAGGGAGAGCTCGCTTTCCGATTCCCTGGTGGCCAGGGAGCGCATAAAGACCTTTTCGGGATTGACGAAATTCATGCGAATGCGATCGCCCAGCAGGGCGCCGCCGGTCTTTCTCCTGGTGGGATCTATGGCCAGGATAGCAATGGTTTTATCCGGATAATGGCTAAGAAACCGGCGGATAAACTCATCTTCCAGGGAACTCTTGCCCGAACCGCCGGTTCCCGTTATGCCGACCACCGCCGACTTTTTGAGGGGAGTTGGAAGTTGCTGCCGGATTTGATCAAAAGCAGCCGCTTCATGATTATTTTCAACGAGGGAGATTAACTGGGTGACAATAAGACTGTGACGCTGCAGTATCTTATCTTTCCAGTCCTCCGGAAGGGGAGGGAAACTTACTTCTGAAGTCCGGGTTATCATATCCTGGATTATCCCAAGAAGCCCCAGCTTCTGGCCGTCTTCCGGGGAATATATCTTGGTTATGCCATACGCTTCCAGTTCCTGGATCTCCTCAGGAATGATAACTCCTCCCCCGCCGCCGAACACCTTGATGAATCCCACCCCGTTCTCATCCAGAAGGTCCTTGATATATTTAAAGAACTCAATATGTCCCCCCTGATAAGAACTGACGGCTATGCCTTGCACCCCCTCCTGAATCGCCGTATAAACAATCTCCTTGGCGGAGCGGTTATGCCCTAAATGTACCACCTCGGCGCCAGCCCGCTGCAGGAGACGCCGGAAGATATTAATCGAGGCATCATGACCGTCAAACAGCGAGGTGGCGGTAACAAATCGTATCCTTTGCTGCGTTTCTTTCTTTGGTGATGCTGTTGACATAATCAACCCCTAAGATCTGACTGATTTGGAAACGCCTCTTCCCACTCCGGCCAGAGGAGGTAGCAGAGAAGGGTTTGGCCCTGGCACCCCTTCAGCGGAGCAACTCCCTGGCAATAATCAGCCGCTGGATCTCGCTGGTGCCCTCCTCGCCGGGGTGGGGCCCGCGAGCCGGTGGCCCGTAACCTTAGTCTAAACCGAAGCCGAGTTTTGACAAGCCATTTCAAGACCTACCTTCGCAGAGGAATGTCATTCTGAGCGCAGCGCAAAATCTAATCATTCCAAAAACCTAGACCATTCGCTGCCCTCAGCGTGACAGGGTGAACCGGTTTTGGAATGGCCTCGAGTCACCACTTCGGTTATCTTGACCGGGCCGTCAAGAGGCCACTAAACAAGGCCCCGGGGGCCGACCTCCCCAGCCGTTAGTGTTCCGCATGGACGTAGAACGGCCATTTGTGGAAAAACCATTCGTTCCAGAGCAGCGGAATGATCCACCAGAAGTTCCAGATGAGGGATTCCCCGCCGACCACCCGTTCTGCGATTCCGCCTGCCATATGGTGGATGCCCAGGCCCCAGTGGCCAAAATTGAGGTAGTAGTAGAAGAGGTAATTCACCACGCACAGCACCAGGACGCCCACGGTCCGGAACCAGAAGGCCCCCCACGAATCCTTGTCCGCCTGGGGCGCCATGTCGTCGAAATAGTGGTGCCAGATAAGGAAGGGGATGAGGGTGAAGCCGGCGATTTCGGCGGCGTGATACCACAGGAAACGCAGGGGGTTCCCTGCGTCTGAGGCCGGCAAATGGTGGATGACTTCGCTCATGGGCAACCAGAGGGGGGCCAGTTTCACGCAGAGCCAGGCCAGGAAATAGCCGAGAATCACGGTGAGAACAAAGGAGATCAGGCCCTTCCAGGGTTGGGGCAGGGTTATCACGGACCATGGTTTCATGCGCCAGACGTTGGGGGTCATGAACAAGACGATAATCATCCATTCCCAATAGCCAAAGACCCAGTGCACGTGCCCGGTTCCGGCGATGCCGGCCCACCAGGGGAACCCCAGGCCGTAGGAGGTTCCGAAGAGCTTACCATAGACTAATCCCCAGAAGGGCACGATGAGAATGGTGTAGAAGAACATGGTCAACATGCTGCACCAGCCCAGCTCCGCCAGGCCGGCCTGGGGCTGGGTCAGATCACTGGGTCTGATGGGCCATTTGGCAAAGAGGATGGTGACGAAAGGATAACTAAAAAAGCCGATCAAGACGAAAGTCACCACCGCCCTTTCCCCAAACCGGGCGGCGGGATTGACCAGGGCTTGCAGGGTCAAGGTTTTGCCGCAAGCCTCCGCCAGGGTCGTCTTGCCGGCCGCGGCCAGGGATTCCAGATTGACCTGGCTGAGGAAGTTGAAACCCACCCCCAGGATGCGGTAAAAAACCACATGGATGACAAACCACACCAGAATCAGGTTAAAAATGGTTTCCACGATCCCCCGGGTTGGTTGGGGCAAGTTCTGAAAAGGCCAATCCCCCAGGAACATGTGTTGCCAGAGCCCTACCAGAATCATCATCGCCAGATACAGCACGAAGGGGTACGGAAACGAGGCCACCGGCCCCCGGGGATCACTGAAAATATACCAGATAAACCAGGCGATGATAAGAAAGACGATCAATGAAACGATACCCGTGGCGGGCTGACCCCAACGCGGCCGAAGTGCTGCTGGATTTGCCATACTTTCATCCCCTTTCTTTGGTCCACCGGCTTGGATGGCCCTCTTAGAGATTCAAGTTCTGGGATAGGCCTAAATGTGGTCTAAGTGCTCTTCCCGGTATTTTCTGACACTCTCGTCGTCAACCAGCCCCCTTAAGAGACGGAGGCAGGAGTCATCCCCCACTATTTGGGGCCAGATCGCCGGAAGCACTTCCAATACCACCCGCTTTTGTCCCGTGTCATCCAGATTCATTATCGCAGCTTTAATCTCCTCGAACGTCATGTTTCTCCCTCCCTTCCAGGTTAATCTTAACCGTTGAGAAGCCCCATTGTAAGATTCGTGAAAGTTTTCCCGGCCCGCAGAGAGGACGCAGAGTTTTTCCTAACCCGCTGCTTCTCTGGAAAGGCAAAGAGGTCCCGGGGCACCCCTAAATGATCCCCTTTCCCTTGAGTGCTTCCAGTTGGTTCGGCCCCAGGCCGAGCTTCAGGCTATAAATGTATTCGTTATCCGCCCCCACCGGACGGCAGACCCATTTGACCCGGGGCGGGGTTTCAGTCATCTTCCAGGCCTGGTTGGCGATGATCAACTCCCCATAATAGGGGTCCTTGCCCTTTTCGAAGGAATTTCTCAGCCACCAGTTTTCCGTCTTCATGGTGTCCATGGGGGGCGTCACCCGGCCAGGAACCACCACCCCCACTCCCACATTTTTGTTGTAATCCATGACGGCGTCGTAAATTTCATCATAAGTGTGGGCCAGGGTCCACTTCTCAATCTCTTTGTAGATTATTTTCATGTTGTCCAGATTGAGCCGATGGAAGATGGTGGGATATTGGGCCTGGAGATCGGGGCGTTTGATGACGGCGCACAGCGCCTTCCAGTTGATGTCGGAAAAGCCCGAAAGAAAGGTGAACCCGTCCTTGCACTTGAAATAGGTGTAGGGGAAGACTCCCGACATCGTAGTTGCCAACCCGGGGGATAATATCCTTGTATTCCTGGTAATAAGTAAGACCGTAATTGATGAGACGGCCCAGGGCTTCTGCCGGCGAGACATCGATGAACTGACCCTTGCCGGAAAGGGTCCGGAAGTGCAGGGCGGCCAGCATGGCCACGCCGGCAAAGGCCCCCCCGGCATACCAGGCCATCCAATTCCCCTGCTTGGTGCAAACTTCGGAGGGTTTCGGGTTCTCAGGATCTTCAGGGAGTTCTCCGGTAACCGCGGTGACTCCGGAGTAAGCCTGACCCGCCACATCAGCATCGGCTTTGCCACAGGCCGCTTTCGGACCAAACTGGCCATAGATGTAGATGGCGCAATAGATGAGTCTGGGGTTATCCACGCTGAGCTGCCGGTAGCCGATCCCCCACTCATCCATGGTGCCGGGCAAAAAGGTTTCTATGACGACGTCGGCCCGCTTGGCCAGCTTGCGGAAAATCTCCCGTCCTTCGGGATTCTGAAGATCCAGGGAAACGTGGAACTTGTTGCGGCCTTCGTTGAGGTAGCCCAACCCCGTTTCCATATGCATAAAGCCCCAAGGCGAGAAGGACCGTTCGGGATTGCCCCCGGGAGTTTCGATGCGAATCACTTCCGCGCCCAATTCGGCCAGGATGGAGCTGGCAAAACAACCTGCCAGGCTGCCATGGCTGCAATCCAGGACCATGAGGTGGTCCAAGGCCTCGGGTTTGGTTCGAGCCTCGGCCGGATCGTCCCGTTCCCGGATCCAATCAGACCAACTTATTTTTTTATCTTCATCATGGGGCGCCATAAATCTATCTCCTTTGGAAGACCCGTGAAGGATTCGGTTTTGGTTGATCTCCGGCAGAATCAAAACAGGATCACGCCGCTCTTGCCGTCCCAATCCTCCGGGGGTTTCCTTCCCGGCTGATCGGCCCATTTGCCGATGATGTTCCTCTCTTTCAATCCCTTGATCTTATCGGTCTTCAACCCCAGGAAACGCTTCAAGACATACTCATTGTCAAACCCCACCGGCTTGCCGGCCCATTTGATGCGGCCCGGGGTTTCCGAAAGTTTTGGGCAGATCCCTTCTTCCACCACTTCTCCGTAGATGGCATCTTGCACCTTATAGGTAAAATTGCGCCGGAGGAGGTGTTCATCCTCAAATTTATCCTGGGCGCCGGAGATCTGGTGAGCCGCAAAACCGTGCCGGCAAGCCAGCTGATCGATTTCGGCATAGGTCTTTCCGGCGGCCCACTGCCGGATGATTTCCAGTAAGGCGGTGGCATTTTCCTCCTGGAGGCGGGCCAGGTGGGTGGCAAAGCGCTCATCCTGAGCCAACTCAGGCCGGCCCATGGCTTCACACAGTGCTTTGAACTGGCCATCGGTGACTGCGGCGATGCCCACCATTTGGTCCTTGGCCCGGAAGATATCCGACGGACAGATGGCCACGTCCCGGTTTCCAAAGCGCTCCCGTTGCTTCCCGGTGAAATGTTGCCAGAGCCAGGTCCAATCCAACACCCGGATGAGATTTTCTGCCTGAGAAAATTCGATATATTGGCCTTTCCCGGTCCGATCACGGTAGGCCAGTGCTGCCAGCACTCCCGCCGCCCCCATGAGCCCGCCAAAATAATCAGCCAACCAGATGCCGGATTTCAGGGGAAGCTTGTCCGGAAAGCCGGTAATCCAGGCCATACCCGATTCGGATTGGGCGATGGCGTCATAAGAAGGCCTTTCCAAGTACGTACCCCATTGCCCGAAGCCATTCAGAGCAATGTAGATAAGCCTGGGGTTGATCTCGCTTAATTGCCGGTAGCCGATCTGCCAGCGATCCATGGTCCCGGCCCGGAGGTTTTCCACCACCACATCGGAACGTTTGACCAGATCTCGGAAGAGTTCTTTACCTTCATCCATGCGCACATCAATGGTGATATGGTACTTGTTGCGGGCTTCCTTTAAATATCCAAAGGCAGTGCCCTTGAAAAACTTGGCAAAGGGAGTCAGGGACCGCATGGTGTCCCCGGCGCCGGGGAGCTCCACCTTGAAGACCGTCGCACCCAGTTCTGACAAATAACTGGGGAGAGAAGGACCCAGAATCAGGGTGCAGAGCTCAACGACCTTGATGTCTGCCAGGGCCTCCGGTTTCTCGAACGTTTTTGAAGGGTCAAAAACAGATTCCGCCCACTTGAAATAATCCTCTGTCGCCATAGCCCGTTCCTCTCCTTGTGGAAATGCCTTTTTATTTAGAATACTTTGGCAGTAATAATCCGTTGGATTTCGCCACCTCGCTTCAAGAAGGGATCCCCCCAACTTCCCGGCGGCGGCCCTCAGCCAGGGAAAAGCCAGGGGGTAGCCATCAGCCACGGCTGCCGGCAGAGCATCATGGCAGGCCCTGCCGGCGGCCTCGGCGGCCTATAACTTTGCCGGAAAGCCTTCTGGCCGAATAGCTCCGTCCGGCGACGGGCCCTCCGCATTGCCAGCGCTCCCCTGCGGTTTAAGACAAAATCCATTGCGGCCAGGCCTAGGCCCAGTGCCGGGGGCCCAATTTAGGGACGCCCTCGGCTAACTCCGCTACAGCTATGCAAAAACCGTCATTCGATTGGCGCCGGAGATTTGCTTTGAGGAAGGAAATCTTCCAGAGGAGGTTCTCAGGGGTGGAAAGCCAACTTCTCATCATATTTGGCGACGACAAAACCTGGAAAGGATGCCCTTTAAAATCTCTCGGGTTTTGGTCTGATCCAACTCAGCAGTCAGCGTTCCGATAGGTAAGATTTGCAGCCGTATCCTATATGACTTCGCGCTCTTGTGTCAATTCAAAGTTTATTGGTACTTCTTTTTGTTCTAGTGGTACTCGTAGAATCCCCGTCCGGTTTTCCGGCCCAGCCAGCCGGCTTCCACGTATCTTCGCAGGAGCGGACAGGGCCGGTATTTGGAATCGCAAAACCCGTTAACCAAGGTTTCCATGATGGCCAGGCAGGTATCCAGCCCGATGAGGTCCGCCAACGCCAGCGGGCCCAGGGGATGGTTCATGCCGAGCCGCATCACCGTGTCGATGTTGTCCCGGGTGCCCACTCCGTGATAGAGGCAATACACCGCTTCATTGATCATGGGCATGAGGATCCGATTGGCAATGAAACCGGGATAATCGCTGGATTCCGCCGGGGTCTTGCCGAGCTTGAGGGAGAGATCCCACGTCAGTTTAAAGGTCTCATCCGACGTGGTCAGAGCCCGAATCAGCTCCACCAGTTCCATAACCGGAACGGGGTTCATGAAGTGCATGCCGATGATCTTGTCCGGCCTTTTAGTTTGTGCGGCGATGCGGCCGATGGGAATGGAGGAGGTGTTGCTCGCCAGAACCACTTGAGGCCCACAGATGGCATCCAGGTCATGGAAGATGCGAAACTTTAAAGGCTCGTTCTCCGTGGCCGCCTCTACCACAAAATCCGCCGCGGCCATATCCTGGATAGCTACCGTGGTCTTGATGCGGTTGAGAGCTGCATCCTTGTCCTCGGGACCCATCTTGCCCTTTTCGACGTTTCTGGTCAGGATCTTCTTGATGTGCTGCAAGCCCCGATGGACCAATTCCTCTTTGATATCGCTCATGATCACCTCAAGGCCGCTCATGGCCGCCACCTGGGCGATCCCGTTTCCCATCAGACCGGCGCCTACGACTCCCACGGTTTTGACTTGCATCTTCCGCGCCTCTCCTTTCGCTTAACCGTTTGCCCCGTTGAAAGCGGAGGGCCAGGCCTGAGCGCCGCGAAGAATCTAGTCAATCCAAAGACCTAGACCCTTCGCTGCGCTCAGGGTGACAGGAAAATTAGGTTTTGAAATGGCTTCTAGACTTTCTTCTGAACATTCCTGCCTTTAGACTTAAAATTACTCAGAAATAAATAAAAGTCAACTCTATCACCCAGCGCCTCTTTGGAGGGGAGAACCCGGGGTCGGATAACCTGAAGTATCATTTGGCGAGGCCATATTGACTGGCGCTGCGAACTGGATTTAAACTCCAGATAATTCGAGACCTCTGCGAAAGTGCCCAAGTCAATCTTTTCCCAGATGAAGGGTCTTTTAATCCCCCCTGGCCCCCCTTAAAAAAGGGGGTAATCAAAGAAAAACCCCTTGATTAATCAGGGAAAACTCTTTTAAAGTCCCCCTTTCCTAAAGGAAGATTAAGGGGATTATTAAAGCCTTCCCACTTTGACTAAGCCTTTTTCAGGGCTCTCAATTCATCCAAACATCTAGCCTGGCGACGCCGGAAGACCCGTGATAACTTTATTTAGAAGCCAAGGTCCATGGAGGAGGAACGATAAATGGCCCTGATGACGCCGGAGCAGTTCGAAGCCAGCCTGAAAGCTCTGAAACCCAGGGTTTTTATGAACGGGAAGCGGGTGCGCCACATCCTTAAAAATAAAAACACCCGGACCGTGGTAGAGGCCAATAAGGCCAGTTATGCCTGGGCGCTGGACCCGAGGTATAAGGACATTATGACTTGCTATTCGCCGCTGGTGGGCGAATGGGTGAATCGCTACACCTATGTAAGCACCAGCCTAGAGGATTTGGTTAAAAAGGCCGAAGCGGGGACCTTTACGGCAGAAATGTTGGGGACCTGCATTTACCGGTGTGTGGGCTACGATGCCTTTCATGCCCTGGCCAGCACCACCTGGGAGATGGACCGGGACCTGGGGACCGAATATCAGCCACGGTTCCTGGAATTCCTCAAGACGGTGCAGAAAAAAGACCTATCCGTGGCCGGCGCCCTGACCGAGCCCCGGGGAAGCCGGAGCAAGAAGATCCTGGATTGGCCTGACCCGTATCTCGCTTTAAAGATTGTGGATAAGAACGCCAAGGGCATTGTGGTGCGGGGGGCCAAGATCAACATCAGCGGCGCCTACGCCTCCCATGAACTGGTGGTTCTCCCCCAGGGGGCCCGTTCCGAAGCTGAAGCCGACTATGCCGTGGCCTTTGCCACGCCCACCGATGCCCAGGGAATCACCTATGTCTGCCAGTATTCCCCTTATTCGGCGGAGCGGGATCTGGCCGAGGATTTGGGGGAACTGGGCAATCCGGTATTTGGCCAGCGCGAAACCGCCATGGTCATCTTTGATAATGTCTTGGTTCCGTGGGAAAGAGTTTTCCACTGCGGGGAGTTCAAGTATTCCGGCAAGCTGGTCAGCCGCTTTGCCAGAACCCATCGCATGACTTGCGGCGGTACCTGCAAGGTTGGCTTCATGAATCAGATTATCGGGGCCGCCAAACTGATTCAAGAATACAAAGGCCTGGATAAGGCGGCTCACATCAACGAGCAATTGACGGAGATGGTGGTTTTGCGGGAGACCGGCCGGGCTTGTGGTCTGGCGGCCGCCCACCAGGGTAAGGAAGAGCCGCCGGGTTCCGGGGTCTTCTTGCCGGATGAACTCATGGGGAATGTGGCCAAGCTGAACATTTGCCAGGCCTTTTGGCGAGTGATGGCCCTGGCGGGAGACATCGGCGGAGGACTGATCGTCACCTTGCCCTCGCTGAAAGAGCTGACCAATCCCGAAGTCCAAGGGTTTGTGGAGGAATTCTACAGCTTCGGGTCGGATGAACCTACCGCCAACATCCTGAAAGTGCATAAACTTTTGCAACACTGGACGGCAGGTCAGCACGGAGTGGCGACCTGGCATGGCGCCGGACCGCCCATGACCCAAAAGATCGCCATCCAAAGGACGGTAAATTTTGAGCATGAGAAGGAACTGGTAAGAAGAACCTTGAATCTCCAGGAAAAAGAGAAGCAGGATCGCGGCGGCTGACCTCCCCGGATGGGGAAGAGATATGGCAACTAACCTTCAGGAGGTTTTTGTGACATGGAACCCCGCAAGATGATGAAGCAAATGATCGACTTCTACAAAACCACCTTTGACAACTCCTTCGCGGCGATGCTGATGATGCAGGAGCAAATGGAGCGCATGAACAGCCTGTTCCTGGCTCAAACCACCGGTGTTCCCGAAGAATGGAAGAAGGCCCTGAATGAGTGGAACAAGGCCTACAAAAGGGGCTGCGAAGAATTTAAAAAGGCGGTGGACGACAACTTTAAACGGGTGGAATCCTTCTTCAGCGAGGCCGATAAGCCTGAAAAAGCCGAAAAAGGCAAAAGCGCCTGAGTCTCCCCTTCGGTGGACCCGGTCCAGAACTCTCGGGGGATGAAAATGCAGCAGCAACAAGTAGTGCGGCAGTTGATGGAATTCAACCGGACCGCTGTGGTAGGGCTAAACCAAGGGATTTGCCAGTCTTGCGGCTACTTCCCGGCACTTACTATTTGACTCCCAGGGAATGAATTCCTTGCCAATCCGGAGGCGGCGGGTGTTTTAGATAATGAAAGCAGCGCCCATGATACAACTTTGCCGGAATATCGTCAGGCCTTAGCTTGAGGACTTCCTTAAATCGGTCCAGGGCTTGGGCCCACTCCCGGCGGCGATAAGCGGCGAGGCCGTCCGCAAATTGTTGTAGCCAGACTGGAAGGCCTGCGGCAGGAAGGTAGTCCAGCAACTCATAGACATCTACCGACCGGACCCGCCCCTTTACCAAAATGTGGTCCAGTTCCCGCGCCATGAAGGTGTTGCCCACCAGGTTATGGGTGGCTTCACTGAGAAGAATCTTGCTCCCGTAATACTTATTGGCCTTTTCCAATCGGGCCGCCAGATTAACGGTATCACCCATAACGGTGTAATTGAAACGTTCCCGGGAACCGATATTACCGGCCACCACCAATCCCGAGTTAATCCCCAGTCGTACTGATAACTGAGGCAGTCCTCGCTCCCGAAAAGATTGTTGAAGGTCTTGGATGGCCACCTTAATCTCCAGGGAGGCGCGGCAGGCTCTGACCGCATGGTCCGGCATGGGAAGGGGCGCGCCCCAAAAGCACATCAGGGCATCCCCGATATATTTGTCCACCGTTCCTTGCTGATCCAAGATAATCTGCGTCAGGGTGTCAAAATATTCATCCAGGATAAGAATCAGTTCCCTGGGGGTCATGTCCTCAGATATGGCCGTAAAGTTTTCAATATCCGCAAAGAGAACGGTAACCTCGACTTCCTCTCCGCCCAATTCCAGGCGCTCCGGGTGGGAAACAATATTCTCCACCAGAGAAGGGGAGACATACCGACTGAAGGCCTGCCGCAGCCAGCGTTTTTCCCGTACTTCCCGAAAGAAGTAATCAACCATGCTGCCAACGTAGATCGTGAGCAAACCCAGGGAGAGCAGGGTCGGCGGAACCCAGAGATTTTGAGTCCGGAAGAGGAGAAAGGAAGTCCCGCCCAGCAATAACACCGACCCACCCAGGGCAACTGAACCGGACAGCGGGGAGAGCCGAGTTACCAGGAGGCTAAAAGGCAAGAGAACAAAGAAATAAAGCACCAGCCGCAAAGGCCAGGAAAGTTCTCGCCCCCAATTGCCTTGCAAGAGGGTATTAATTATATGTCCCTGGATTTCCACTCCCGACATGTGCAGCCGGCTGCCGGCAAAGAAGGGGGTGTAGAAGGCGTCAATTTTGGCCAGGGGTTCAAAGGAGGTCTCCAGCAGGCGGCCCACCAGAACGATGCGGTCATGAATCTTTGCCGCCGGTAAAGGCTGGTCCGAGTCCAATAACTGATAATAAGAGACCGTCTCGATGCTGCCGGGGGGCCCCAGGTAATGGATCAACCCGGAAAAATCGTCCGGTAAGGCGGACTGGGGGCGAAGCCTCCGAATCACTAGCGCCGCTAAGGTCTCCAGGCCGCCCAGGTGGAGGCGGAAACGGCGCACCACTCCATCGGCATCCGGGGTAACCATGAGCAAGGCCACCCCCGCGGCTGACTGGCCAAACCTTTTTAGGGGATCCACCACCATCTGCCGCGAAAATCGCGGCTCTTCCGAAGTTTCTATGGTGCGGGCCAGAATCACGTTCCCGGCCCGGCGCATCGCCTGAGCAAAAATCTCGTCATCCTCCGAGTCGGTAGGGTCGGCAAAGAGGACGTCGAAGATGATGAGGCGGGCGCCGGCCTTGGCCAGTCTGTTGATCAATTCGGCATGGAACCGGCGGGGCCAGGGCCAGGGGCGGCGCAGCTCCTGAAAGGAGGCCTCGTCGATGCCAACGATGAGCAGTCCGGGGGGTGGCGGCTCCACCGGCCGCAGTTGATAACCCAGGTCCAGGGCCAGGTTTTCCAGATTTTGGCCCGAGGTCAGAAAGCCCAACAGAGTGATCAACCCAAAGGCCAGCAAACCGAAGAGCGCGGCGCGTCGAAAAGAGTGGGGCATGGGGTGGGTATCAGAAATAGAGGGCAAGTTTAAACATGATCCTCCGGTCCGGGAAAAAGTCAGCATCTATATATCTGAAGGGCTCTTGGGCCACAAAGAAGCGGCGGTTGAAGAGATTGGTGATCTCCAGAGTCGCCAGGCCCCGTTTATTGTTAAACTCCTTGCCGAAGCGCAGGTCCACCAAGCCAAAGAGGTCGTCCGCCCGGTCTTTTAGACTTTGGTTCACCAGGGTGGTCTTGACCCCGGCCTGCCAGCCGGTATGGTGCAAGAAAGCCAGGGCCAGGAAAGTGCGGAACTCCGAGTAATCCTGAAAAGGCGAAGAGAGCTCGGTGAATTCGGGGTTGGGATCGGGAACCACCCGCTTGCCCAGGACCCCGGCCGACAGGCCCAGGGAAGTGAGGAGGATGCGATTGAGGATGAGAGAGGCCTCGTACCTTTTATACCCCAGCCACTCCCGGGCGCCGGCCGGGTCATAGCTCGGGACTGCCAGGCGCAGGGCCTCCAGCCGCAGAACCGAAAAGGTCTTCTTGTTCCATTCGGCTTCCCAGGAAGCCCCGGCCGAACGCGACTCGGTGCCATTGAAGGTGGTCAGGAGCCAGGGAAAACCGGCGGTCTCGGTGGGCAGCAAGGAGGCCACCCCCCATTCCAAGTGGCTAACCAGGTGGCGCTGCACCGCGAAGCGCAGGGTGTGCTGCGGGGTGAGATAGAGGTTGATCCCTGCCAGCGGGCTCCACAGGGAAGTGTAAAGCGGGGTGCTGAACCCGGCCAGGGAGTTCTTGGCGAAATCCTTGATCACTCCCAATTCCAACAACACCTTGGGGTGCAGGCGCCAGTAATCCAGGAGATAAAAGCCGTAGGTCCATTCCGGCGGCCGGAAACCCTGGCTGGAGATGTCGGTAAAGACCGGCATCCCTTGGAATAAAATGGTCTGGGTAAACAGGTCCTTGTAATGGCGGCGCCCGCTGAAATAATCAACGCCCCCGATCAGGTTGTGGTCGCCTAAGACCAGATTTTGCTGGGCCTGAAAGTTGCCCAAGGCATGGTCATCCTTAGCGGAGCTGATGAAATCCAGCGTAGTATCCGGGTCAAGAGGCAGTTGTTGCGAGATCAGGCTGCGGTTTTGCCATCTCTGATAAGTGAAGTAAGTCAGCAAGGTAGCCTTGGGGTTGAAGCGGTGCACGTATCCCAGCTCGGTGAGCCAGAACCTTTGAGCGTTTCGGAAATGCGGTTGGGGCTTATAGGCAGAATCGTTGGGGAACAGGATGTCCCCCCATTCCGTATCTTGATACTGAAAAGTTCCCATGAGAGAACTACTCACGGCGGGGTCCCATTTGAGCCAAGCCATGGGGGTGTAAGTTCTGACATCGTTATTGATGTTCCGCATGCCCCGGTCATCGAAATAATCGCCCTCCAGCCAGAACCCCATCCCCGGCTGCCCGCCATAGGCCACCAGGGAGTGATCTTGAATGGAATTTTTACTTTGCCAGGTGCCGATCCCCCCCTGGGCCAGCACCCGGCCATAAGGCATCTCGAACATGGGGGTGTAGTCATCATTACGAACGCTACTAAAGGTGTTTTGATTGGCCGGAGATAGCAGGCGAAAGAACAGGTCTTCCGTAACTGCGGCAAAGACCCCCTGAGGGGTTTTGGAGTAGCTCTTCTCCAGAAAGAGGTGGGCCGAGCTGTTATAAGGGTCATTTTTTACCGCGGTGACCGCCTTACTGAAGCCCCACTCCCTCAGACCCAACTGGTCGTAGGCCCGGGCCAGGTCATAGTTCCGCACCGCCAGGTCGCGGTCCAGGGACAGCCGGGTCCGAAAGATGGCGGTGTTGTCATTCAGGGCGATGGACTGGTTGATCTCCTGGATCGCCTCCCCGGGGCGGTTCAGGTCCGAGAGGGCAATGCCTTTGTAGAGATGGGGGGTGGGGTCCCGGGGGTCCAGGGTCTTGGCATAATCAAAGACCTCCAGGGCCCGGTCAAAGGCCCGGGTCTGATACAGCGCCTTTCCCAATTCACTCTGGTAAAGGGAGACTCGCGGCTCCAGCAAGGTGGCTTCCAACATTTGACCCAGCCCCTGGTCGAACCGGCGGTGGCGAAAATAGTAGATGGCCAGGCCCAGGTGGGGCTCCCCCAGGCGGGGGTTGGCTTTGACGGCCTGGTCCCAAAATTTCATGGCCCCCTCGTAGTCCCGGTAGGCCAGGCGCACAAAGCCGGCCAGGCTGAGCACGGTGCCGTCCCGGGGCGCCAGGCGCAGAGCCTTCTCTATGGTTTGCCGGGCCCGGGCCAGGTATTCGGAGCCCAGCCAGATCTTGGCCAGATAGACATAAGCGTCCACAAACCGGGGGTCCAAGGAGATGGCCTTTTCCAGGTAATGAGTGGCTCCCGGGAGGTCAAAGGCGGACATCTTCACCAGGGCTACAGTGAGCATGGCCAGGGGGGAGTTGGTAAACCTGGCCAGGGTTGCGGCTTCCGATTGGGCCGCCTCTTTGCGGTTCTGTACCAGGTAGACCTGGGTCAGGAGGGCCCGAGGCAAAGGGGCATCGGGGGCCTTCCGCACGATGTCTTCCAACGCCGCCTTGGCTTGCTCCACCCGGCCCGCCAGCAGGGCAAAATAGCCGGTCATGCCCACCAGCACCGGGGAGGGAGGCAGCCCATAGGCTTGCTGCATGCTTTCATAGGCGCCCACCTGGTCCCCCATTCGATAACGGCTAAGGGCCTGGCCGATGATGGCCATCCCGTCCACGGCCCGCACCCGGGAGAAGTAATCCAGGGCTTCCTCAGGCGCATTCCTCTCCAGGCTGATCCACCCCATTAGGGTCAAGGCCCTGACGTTCAAGGGATCTTGCCGGAGAACAGTCTCGGCCAGGCCCCGGGCTTCCTCCAGGCGTCCCTGGTCATAGGCGGCCTCAGCCTGTTGGATTAAGGCAGCCTGGGCGGGTGGTCCGGCAGGGGCGCGAGTTAGCCCCGGCGGCGGGGTCAACGGCAAGTCCCGGAAACTGAAAATTCCCGGGTAATAGAGGGACCACTGCACGGCATCGTCCGGCTGCACCAGAATCTGCTTGGTGGGAGCCCGCCCCGGAATCACAAAGCCCTGCTCCCCGGGCCGCAGGCAGATCTCCCCGTACACGTTGGAGATGCACAGGTTGCCTTCCATCAGGGTTATCCGGGTGGCGCCTTCAGGACCCACCTGAATGTTGAACTCGGTGCCCCGGATGGTGGCCTGGGCCGCCGGGGTTTGCAGTTCGAACTGAAACTTCTCCCGTTTGTTGCGCAGCCAGATCTCTCCTTCGGGCACTTCGTAGATGCTGGAAGGGGCCATCATGGGGGCCGCCGGGACTATGGGGGTGGGGAGAAGCCGGGGGGAGGGGGCCACGCTTTTCAGGATTAACAGGGTTTTTTCATTCAGCTTGATCTGGCTCTCATCCACGCAGATAATGGCGGCCCGGGAGGCGGTTCCAGTTCGCAGCGCGTCGCCGGCATACAGTTCCTGGTTGAGCCGGGCGGCCTCCCACTGGGTGGCGTCGGCCCGCCGGACGCTCACCTCTCCCTGCACCAGAATGAGCTTGCCGGCCAGGGGCGGGGCGGCCCGGGATAGATCCACCGCCACCAGGAGGAAAATGAGAAGGGCGAAGGGCACCAGCTTCTTGGCTGTGGACATAGGCCCCTCCTCTGCTGACCGCCTAAGGTGAGATCAGGAAACAGATCGCCTATTGCTCAACTACGGCAGGTAATGGTCCTGATTAAAGTTAACCTTCCAACATTCCCGCGGCCCAGGGGGAATCGGGGAAGTCCTTCAGCCAGCCCAGCTTGCCAAATTGCTTGGCGCACCAGTAGCAGGGATTGTAAGCCAGGCCAGAAAGCCGGTCCGCCGCATCCACCCTGGCCGCCATGAGTCCGGCCACCATGGAAAAATGGCGCTTGATCCCTTCCTTCAAGGAGACCTCTTTCAGGCTGCAGAGCAATTCCGGTCCCAACCGGGAGGGCACCCCGTCGCCTTCGTTGAGGTGGGAGAGACAGCAGCAGAAGATAAGATTGCCCTGGTGGTCCACCGTCAAAAGGCCCATGGCCGGGTAGCAGATGAACATAATCTGGTCTTCGAAATAGCCGTCCACGGATACTTGAGTCCGCACCGTTGGGGCCAGGCTTCCCCGGATCCAATTAATAATCCGTACCTGTTCGCCGTGAGAAGGAATCGCCCCAACCCGTAAAGAGGCCGGGGTGGGATAGGTATAGAGAAAGCAGTGATCCTGGACCCCCATGGAGGCTCCCAGCAGGGCCAGTTCGGTCAGTTCATCCCGGTTGAACGTGGTAATGACACTTTTCAGAGAAAGGGGGATATTCGCCAGAAGACAGAGGGAAGCCGCGTTCAACACTTCCTTAAAGGACCCCGGGCCCCTGAGGGCGTCGTGGGTCTCGGCCCGGGCGCCATCCAGGCTGAAGCACACCCCGGTTAGTTTTTTCTTCACCGCTCCTTCCGAGAGCAACGGCAGGAGTCGTTCCTGGAATCGAAGACCGTTGGTCACCAGGTTGAAGGACAAGTCCCGGGCCGCGATCATCCGCACCAGCCCTTCCAGGTGGGGATAGGCCGCCACCTCGCCGCCGGTTAGGGCAATTTTCTTGAATTTTAGGGCCTGGGCCTGGGAAAGAATGGCGTCGGCCAGTTCCAGGGGCAGGGACTCCGGCGCATCCGCCCTGTTCCGGAGGCAATGGAGGCACTGGCGGTTACAGATGTTGGTTACTTCTATGACAAGGGAGAGCATCGCCAGGACCTCCAGGCCTTTCCCCGGGATTTAAAGATTCGGGAAGGGAGCCCCCCGCCCCCCGATGAGGCCGATCACCGCCGGCTTTTAATGGGCTCGAACAAGAGCTGTTTCATCAACAACGCGGTTACACCGATTTTTCTGAATTACGCTAAAAATCGTCAATCTTTATTTTACGGGGGACTACCATTGCCCAGGGGCCTGGCGGGAGTATTGCTCTAACCCCCAGTTTGCCAAACACTTCCACGGTACACGGGGAAAAAGGCTGCATTCCCTGGAAACCACTGGGGTGGGTGGCTTGGACCGGTAAGTCTGCTTCTTTCTTCACCTCTTCGATGAGACCGGCGGTCTTCAGATTCTGGATAAACTTTCCCACCTGTGCATCATCTACTCCCAGGTAATGGCATTTGAGGATGTTCAGGAGGCCGTCAATCTTGATGCCTCCTCCCGCCATCCCGGCAGCATGTAGGGCATTCAGAACCAGGGCGGCCGATTCATTGACATGGTGGTAGGTTCTTTTTTCCGGGTCGAGGATCAGACCCTCACCCGGCAAGGTGACAAAAGAGCAACGATCCTTTAGCTTGTAAAATTTACTAGCCATGATGCCATCCTCCTGAATAATTATTATATTGGCGGCGCCAGCCCGGAGCGGCTTATGCCGGTGCAACCCTCTGTCTCATTAATAAAATTAGTCAAACGAGTTTGTGACAATTTTCCTAAACCCCATAAAAAAACCGGGGCCCCTAAGATTGGCCCCGGTTCGGAGAAGATCATCATAGACTTCCCACCTTCTGATAATTTAAAAAAACCTTAATCGCTTTAAGAGCAAAGGTCAAGAATTTTCTGCACTTACAGAGCCCTCACGAACAACCAGTTGAAAATCCTTATTTTTCCGGCGAGCTTAAAAGATACCGCAAAGTTTAACCCCGAGTTTGAGTTTGCCATGAGATCCGGGTTTATTGCCGCGAGGCAGATAACTTAGCAGCTGCCTGATGGCCATGGTCCCCACGGCCCTTGAAAAAATCCCTGCCTGGTCCTCAAGGCCGCTAACTTTTTGGCTGCTTGGGGGTCTCTAAGACCGAGGTAAGGAACCGCCGGCTGGTGGCCGGGAAGGCCCCTTTCATGCGGGTGGCCGAGATTAAGGAATCAGGGAGGAGAGTGCTGTTTCTGGCGCTTCTGCCATCAGTTTCGCCTATCCCGAAACCGATTGCCCCCCGGACCGAACCGCCAGCCTTACCTTAATTTCGGGAGGAACTCATTTTAAGGCTTTTCTTTAGCCGCCAGTCTTTGGCGGGCCGCGTCGTAGACGTCGGTGATGATCTGGGCGGAAAGCTTCTCCATGGCCCGGCTCATGCTCTCGGCCAACCCCTGGGGGGTCCGCTCCACCATGGGCTCCGCCACCCGGTAGCTCTTCTGGAAGACCACCTTACGGGCCACGTTCTCCTGCTCGGTGTCCAGCAGCGTGACGCACAGGGCCAGGGCCGCCTTCCAGCCGTCGGCCTCGTCCAGCTCCTGAAAGTCCTCGATCCCCCCTTCCAGGACAAACCGGGTCTTTTCGCTGCTTTCAAAGGTGAAGACGGCCTTGAACAGGCCGGATTTCCGCAAATCCCGGACCAGGTAGTCGGTGACCTGGTAGCCGGGGTTCACCCGCCAGCGGTGGTATTTGTAGGCCTCGCGCTTGAAGGCGCCGGGCTGGTAGACCATGGACGTGGTGTTGTAAGCCTGGGCCACCGCAAAGCGCTCCACCTTGACGGCGACGTTAAGGGGCGAACCCGTCAACGGGGGCGACGGGTATTCCAACACATACTGGCGCACCAACATGGGCGGCTTGCCGCAGCCGCAGAGGAGAGGGGCGAGACCGACGGAAACCAGCGCGGTTAGCGCCAGACGGGCCAGCTTGATTTTCATCTCATTACCCCGCAGATTCATTCATTCCACCTGCCCTTGGGCGGTTTGCCGAAGATGAGGTCCGAGGGACGGTCATTGATCCGGCCCATGAAGGCCTCCAGGGTTTCGGAAGTGCGCCGCAGGTTCTCAGTGGTGGCCCCCACTTCCGCGGCGATGGCCCGGGTCTTGCTCAGGGTGTCGGTCAGATTCATGGCCCGCATCTCTTCCTTGACGGTGGCCAGCATTAAGCGGGCCTCCTTGAGGGCGCCCCGGGCCTCCGCCAGGGTCTCCTCCAACCGGTTGGCGGCCAGGGCCTTGTCCACCCGGGCCGTAATTTGCTGGGTATTGCCCAGGGTGGCTTCGAGTTTCGCCAGGACGGACTCCATTTTCTTGCCCCGGAAGAAGGTCTCGATTTCTGACGCGGTGGCCTTTAACTGGTTAAAAACCCCCTGGATGTCAATCTCGTTGAACTTCTCCACCACCGCGTTGACCCCGGCCAAGATTTTCGCCACCTCCGAGGGGCGGGAGGCGATGACGGGATATTCGGAGGGGAAACTTATCTTGGGGCCCGGTTCCGGTTCTCCCGGCTTCTGGCGGTCCAGCTCCACGAAGACCAGGCCGGTGATGCCGGCCACCTTGAGCTGGGACACCGCGGTGCGGGTCAAATCCTCCTTGAGATTGATCTTCATCACCACCCCGATGAGCTTGTTGTCCGGGGCCACCCGGATGCTCTCGACCCGGCCCACCTCCACCCCCCGGTACTTGACCGCGGTGTCTTTTTGCAGCCCCTGGACGGACTCGTCAAAATAAGTGACGTACCGGGTGCCCTTTTCGAAGTAGTTGGAGGCGCCGATCCAGATGATGGCGATCACTCCCAGGATAATCCCCAGGGTGGTGAACAGTCCCACCATAAACTTGGAAGTCTTCCTGGCCATGTTGTCAAGTCCTCATTTCCTTAGCTGGCATGGGCCTGCGGTTGAAAAAGTTCACCACCCGGGGGTCCGGGGAGTGTTCCTTTAGGTCCAGGGGATCACCCGAGGCGATTATTCCCCGGGCGCCTTTATCCAGAATGATGACCCGATGGGCGATATTGAAAATGGATTCCAGCTCATGGGTGACGATGACCATGGTGGTCCTCATGCCGGCGTTGATGCCTTTGATCAAGTTGTCCAGCTCCACCGAGGTGATGGGGTCCAGCCCGGCGGAAGGTTCGTCAAAGAAGAGCACGGTGGGGTCCAGGGCCATGGCCCGGGCCAGGCCGCCCCGCTTCTTCATGCCCCCGGAGATCTCCGAAGGCAGGTGGTTTTCGTACCCCGCCAGTTGCACCAGGCCCAGCTTCATTTTGACGATGAGCTCGATGGTTTCCGGGTCAAGATCGGTGTATTCCTGGAGGGGCAGGGCCACGTTTTCCGCCAGGGTCATGGAGCCGAACAGCGCCCCCGACTGGAAGAGCACCCCGATGCCCATGCGCAGGCTTCTCAACTCCGCCTCGTCATCGGTGTTGACGTCCACGCCGCGGATCAAGACCCGGCCGGTATAGGGCTGATAGAGGCCGATCATGTGCTTCAGCAGGGTGGACTTGCCGCAGCCGCTGCCTCCCAGGATAACCAGGATTTCGCCCGGGTAGACCTCAAAGGTGACGTCTTCCAGAATGACCTCGTCCCCGAAGCGGGCCGTGAGGCCCTCCACCACGATGACCGGATTTTTGTCAGATTCAACCACGGGTGTACCCTAGTGTGGCCTTCCGTAATCAGAAGGACATTTAAACCCGATGATTATTACGGGGTCCCCCCCTTTTCTGAACAGGGTGGGGGAACCCCGCCCTACGACAAAAGCGATGCTTAAGCGAACGCATTACAAACCAATATTATCCCCGTTCTAAGCAGGATAATACCCCCTGAATCCAACCGCTCCCCTTTAAACAAGGGGGACTTAAAGCCTCTGACTCATCTGATCGAACATAAAACTGACCCGGAAGGTTTTACCTTATATAGTTCAGGACCAGGGCAAAGGCCGAGTCGGTGACGATAATGAGGAAGATGGCCGCCACCACCGCGGAGGTCGTGGCCGCGCCCACGCTCTGGGCCCCGCCCTGCACCTGAAAACCCCGCTGGCAGCCGATGCCGGCGATGAGCACCGCAAAGACCGCCGCCTTGATGAGGCTGGAGATCAGATCAAAGAGGTCCAGGCTTTTTTGGGTCTCGGTAATGTAAGTGAACACGGTGAGGTCGAGACCCCACACCCCCACGATGAGCCCGCCCAGGATGCCGAAAAGATCGGCGTAGAGGGTAAGCAGAGGCACCGCAATAACCGTGGCCAGGACCTTGGGCACGGCCAGGAAGCGCACGGGGTCGAAGCCCATGGTCACCATGGCGTCCACTTCTTCGTTGACCATCATGGTGCCGATCTCCGCGGCAAAGGCCGAACCGGAGCGCCCGGCCACCAGGATGGCGGTCATGATGGGCCCCAGCTCCTTGACCATGGCGATGCCCAGGAGGGAGGCCACGTAGATGTTGGCCCCGAACTGCTTGAGCTGGAGCGAGGACATGAAGGCAATGATGAGGCCCAGGAGCACGCTGATGAGCCCCACGATGGGCAGCCCGTCCACCCCCGCCCTTTTCAGGTAGAAGAGCACCTCCCCCCACCGGACGGAACGGGGATGGAGCAGCGAGGAGAACAGGGACAGGAGGAGCTCGCCCAGGAAAGTCAGCACCTGGACCAGGTCGCTGAGAAATCTCAGGGTGGCCTCCCCCAACTGCTCCATGAGGCTGGAGGGCCGCTGGGAGATGAGGGGCGGCGTGGCAAGGGACTGAGGGTCGATGAGGTCCAGGATCCCCTGGACCTCCGGGGTCAGATTGACAAAGCTGAAAGGCAGGTCCCGGGACCGGGCTTCGCCCTCCACTTCCAGGAGGACCAGGGCCCCAGCGCTGTCCAGATAATCTACTCCGGCAAGATCCACGGTCAGGCTGGCCGGGGCCATCTCCCGCAGCAGGCCCTGAATCTCTTCCCGCAAGGGGGTCAGGTTAGCCAGGGACAGGCGGCCCGCGATGGCCAGGACGACTTGGCCTTTCTCACCTGAGACCTCGATGTGGTAATCCTGCCGGGATGCCGCCGCTTTTCTCATGATCAGGGAAGGGCCAAGCCGGGATTAACCTGCAGTGGAAACTCAGCGGTTGAAATCAATGGCCAGAAATTCCTCTGCCGTCATGTCCCACCTTTTCTTGGCTTCATCGGCGTTCACGGCCAGAGCCAGAAGGCCCAAGACATTGTCATCCTTAAGGAGCGGAACGCAGATGATGTAAAGCTGGGAGCCATCCTGCATGAAGAAACGCTGGGTGGCGGTCCGGCGGCTCTTCAGGGCCTGGACGACTACTTCATAATTGGAGAAGTTATCGGCGGCGCCCTCTTTCGGGGGGTATACCGTCAAAGTGTAGCCTTCCTGGTTGAGGACGCCGATCCTGAAGGGGCACATGCGGCACAACTTGACGGCCTGGGGCTCCACTTTCTGCAAGGTTTCGTTGAGGGCCGGGATATTCCTTTTGGACAGCGGTTCGATCAAGGAGGTTTGCAGCGTCGCAATGCAATCTTTCACTTCCTTCTTGAACTCGGCCGCGCCCGGGCGCAACGGGGGTTCCTGGGACTGGCAGCCGAAAAAGAGCATGGCCAGCAAACTGAACCAGGCCAACCAGGGCCTGAAACGGCGAAGATTCGTCTTGAAAGAATTGGTTTCCATGTATTTCCTCAACCTGGTTATTCTGATAATTTTTTATAACCTTTTCCGCTTCCATGCAAAGGAAATCGGCTGGAGTTGAGTTAAAATTCTTAAATCATGGGAACTTTTCCACTGATTAGGCTTGCGGGCTGCACCCTGAACCGGGTTATATTAGGAGGGAGCGCGGCGTTTCCAAAAAACCTGCGGGACGGCAATCCCCCCTGAGGAGAGACCTTGCACCGCCCGGCAGCGGCTAAGATCATGTCTTTCGTGGGCCCGTCGGGGTCGGGTAAGACGGAACTCATCTGCCGGCTCCTGGGCTGGTTCGGGGCCCAGGGCCTCAAGGTGGCCGTCGTCAAGCACAGCCACAAGGCCTCTCTCAGCGACGACGGCAAGGACACCGGCAAGTTCCGCCGGGCCGGAGCCCAGGCCGTAGCCCTGGCGGCCCCTGGTCTGCTGCAAGTTACCCAATCCTTCCCCGCTGACCCGCCTCTTGCTACGGTCCTGGCGGCGCTACCGCCGGAAGCGGACCTGGTCCTGGTGGAAGGCTACAAGACCTCGTCCCTGCCCAAGATCGTCCTGGTGGGCCCGGACCTGGAAGAGGTCCTGCCGGACCACTCCCGGGTGGTGGCCCTGGTAAGCCCGGAGCCCGTGGAGTCCCCCTTGCCGGTCTTCCACCCGCGAGGGATCGCGGAGCTGGGCCGGTTCATCAAAGAATACCTGGGGCTTCCCTGAGGCCTGCCGGCGGCGATGGCCTGGCCCTCAGGCCCCGCCCCCGGCTCCCGAAAAGCCAACCTCATAGCTCGAGAAGACCTGCCACCTCCAAGATTTTAAGGAGAGAAAAAGGCTTATGCGCCACTAAAGCCCTTCCATATTTCTCGGGATGTATTATATTTTGAAAAACCCGGGTAAGTCCTTGTATAACACCTATTTTAGGGAGGTCTTCCATGGAAGTGCGCACCATTCTCTGGCCCACCGATCTGTCCAAGAATTCCATCAAAGCTGCCAAGCACGTCTCCTCGCTGGCCGAGAAGTACCAGGCAAAAGTCATCGTGCTTTACGTGGGAGTAGACCTGATGACCCATTTCCCGGCGTGGGGGAGCTATCCCAGTGAGGAGCATCTGAAACATTTTCGGGACTGGGAGGTCAAGCACGCCAAGCAGCAGATGGAATCGGTGTGCGAGAAGGAACTGAAAGCCTGTCCGAACCTGAAGATGCGCCTGGTGCAGGGCGACGCCGCCACCGAGATCCTGAAGATGATCAAGCAAGAGAAGGCGGACCTGGTGGTCCTGACCACCCACGGCCGCGGCACCGAAGAGCTTGACCAGAAGAGCCCGGATTTCGGCAGCGTGGCCCGGAAGGTCATGGCCAACTCCCCGGTGCCGGTGCACCTGGTCAACCCTTTCAAGATGTGAAGGCTCCGGGCAGAGTGAGCCCGGGGCAGGCCAAAGGCCCCAGGCTGCTGCCGCCTTGAACTAAACCAGAAGACGGCAAAGTCCCGGCCCGGACCGTAAGACTTTTTAAGCCCACAAAAAACGCCGGCCTGGTCCCAGGCCGGCGTTTTGGCGCCTCAGGGAATTTGCCGCTTAGATTTCGGTGATCGTAATCGCACCAGAGGGGCAGACCTCCACACAGGACTCACAGCCCAGGCACTCTTCTTCGTTCACCGGCACCGCTTTGCCTTCCTGCATTTCGAAAACGCCCGTCGGACAAACGTTGACGCACTCTTCGTCCCCCGTGCATTTATCAGAATCGACTTCAACCTGCCAGGCCATTTAATTTCACCCCCTTCAGCAGACTCACTAATTCAATTTTCTTGTAAGGGCGCACCCAAGGGTGCGCCCAATTCGGGCAGACACGCAGGTCCGCCCCTAGATCAAATATTGTTTGGGTCCCTTTCAGGACCCCGGGTTAAACGGCAGCCGGGCCCCGAAGATCTGGGCCCGGGCCACCGAATTACTTCCTCATTCAGCAACGAACTACCCGGAACCAGGCGGCTCCGGCGCCCCTAGGCCCTGATCTCCTCCTTGATGGAGACGGCCACCTTGTACAGGAGGGTGAGAACCAGGAACCCCATGGCCCACACCCCCAGGGTGATGAGTGCTTCAGGCACGGTGGGCCAGTATTCGGTCACCTTCTCCAGGGGGTTGGGGACGAAACCGCCGGTCATCAAGCCCAGCCCTTTGTCGATCCAGGTGGTGATGATTACCATGCCGCACAGGGCCGCCAGGGTGGTTTCATTCTGTCGAAACTTCGGGTTCACCAACAGGATGGCGGTGAGGCTCATCCCCACGATGGAGAACCACATGAAGGGCACCAGCCGGGCGTGGCCATCAATGCCGGCGAACAGGTACTTGAAGTGCAGCATGTGGTCCGGGATTTGGCTGTAAAACACGGTGAAGATTTCGCAGAGAAAGAAGAAGACGTTGACCAACGTGGCGTAGGTGACGATCTTGGCCAGGCTTTGAATCTGTTCCTTCCCCGGATCGAACTTGGTGTATTTCCGCACGGTCAGGCACAAGAGAGTCAACAGCGCCGGACCCGCGGCAAAGGCCGAGGATAGAAACCGGGGCGCCATGATGGCGGTGAGCCAGTAGCCCCGGCCGGGAAGGCCGGCATACAGAAAGGCCGTTACCGTGTGGATGCTGACGGCCCAGGGGATGGAGACGTAAATCAGGAACTTAATCCATTTGGGCGGCGGCACCGAATGGCGCTCGCACTCCAGCACGTTCCAGCCGATGAGGATATTGAGCAGGAGATAACCGTTCAAGACGATGATATCCCAGAACATGACCGAGTTGGGCGTGGGATACTTAAAGACGTTGAAGACCCGGTCCGGCCGCCCCATGTCCACGAGAACGAACGTGACGCACATGATCACCGCGGACACCGCCAGAAACTCGCCCAGGATGGTCACCCGGCCAAAGGCCTTGTAATTATGCAGATAATAAGGCAGGACCACCATGACGGCGGAGGCGGCCACGCCCACCAGGTAAGTGAACTGGGCGATGTAAAAGCCCCAGGAGACGTCCCGGCCCATGCCGGTGATCCCCAAGCCGAATTGCAACTGCTTGAGGTAGAACAGAAACCCCAGGGCGAAGATACCTGCCAGGATTGCCAGCAGTCCGTAATATCTCTTAGTGCCGACTAGCGCCTTTTCAAGCATGACCTACCTCACACGATATAGTAGACTTGCGGGTTCGTACCGAGATGGGTTTTGCGGCGGATGGTGAAGTATTTCCCCAGAGTCTGCCGCACCTCGGACTTCTCATCCGCCAGGTCGCCGAAGACCAGGGCTCCCCGGGAGGCCTCCACGCAGGCCGGCATTAGGCCCTGGGCCAGCCGCTCGGCGCAGAAGGTGCACTTTTCCACCACCCCGATTTCCCGGGTGGGATACCCCGGATAGACGTCCTTGACGAAAGGCCGGGGGTCCCGCCAGTTGAAGCTCCGGGCCCCGAACGGACATCCCGCCATGCAGAACCGGCAGCCGATGCACCGGTGCATGTCCATCATGACGATGCCGTCCTCCCGCTGGAAGGTGGCCTTGGTGGGGCACACCCGGACGCAGGGCGGATTGTTGCAGTGGTTGCAGAGCAGCAGAAAAGGCATGGCCTTGACCTTCTCCGGCATGCCTTCGTATTCTTCCCCGGGGAAAGCATTGTGAAAGTGCTCGGTCCAGATCCACTTGATCTCATAACGGTTTTTGACCGCGGGAGCAAGGGCGTCCTTGGGATCCTTGGGATCATTATAGTCAGGGACGTTGTGGACCCGGTTGCAGGCCTCGATGCACTTGCTGGCGGTGGCTTCGTCCAGTTTCTGCATGTTCACCACCATGACCCATCTTTTGCCCTCCAGGGCCTTGGCCTCCGGCTCGAACCCGGCCAGGGCCTGGCCCGGACGCACTATTTCAAAAGCCCCTTTACCTCCCAGTCCCAACAGGGCGGAGAGTCCGGCCAGCCTGATAAATTCTCTTCTATCCATACCCATCACTTAGCCTCCGCCAGCTTCTTGCCCGTTTCCAGATGACAACCCCAACAGTTAGGCGCGACCGCGGCATAGTTATGACACGAATCGCAGAACTCGGCCTTGTTCGAGTGGCACTCCATACAGGTATTGGTAAGGCTGGCAAGGTATTTCTTGCCGTCGGGGGCGACAAATTCCCGGCCGTCGAGGGCCCCCTTCTCCTTGCTGCGGACCACGGTTTCCCGCCAGGTGATGAGCATCTGCATGTGAGTAGCCCGCATTTCGGAAGTCGGGAGCACGCATTTCCGGTCGGCCTGGGCCAGTTTCTGAATGACCGGGGTGTCGAGTTTCGGTTGGGGCACCGGGACGGTTTTTCCCAGATTTGGCCATAATGTAAAAGACGCCACCACGAAGAAGACCACCAGGCCGGCGATGACATATTTCAGGTCATAAATCTTCTTCGGCACCTTTGGACGCTCTGCAAATTCCCCAAATTCGTTTTTGTATTCAGCCATGTTATTCCTCTTCCTCCACGGCTTCCTCCACCCCTTCCAGGTCCCGGTCCCGGAGATCGGTGGTGCGCTCGCTTTCGCCTTCGAACACCAGGGCATTGCCCACCATCTCCGAGATGCCGGTCACCTCGACTTCCGGGACCCAGTAACCTAAAAGAGTGGGCAAGACGGCCCGGTCGATGGCGCAGATGCAGCCCAGGTGGTTGACCCCGTATTTGTCGTGCACGAATCTCACGGCGTTGGCCCGGGGCAGCCCTCCCCTCATCCTGGTTTCCAGATACTCATCGGCGTTGAAACCGCTGCCGCTGCCGCAGCAGAAGGTCTTCTCCCGGATGGTGTTGGGCGGCATCTCCACGAAGTTGCCCTCGGGCACCACGTTCTTGATGATGTAGCGGGGCTCCTCGAAGATTCCCATGCCCCGGGAGGTGTTGCAGGAGTCGTGGAAGGTCAGCTTGATATGGGCGTTTCTCTGGGGGTCCAGGTTTAATTTGCCATGATGGATGAGGTCCGCGGTGAACTCCGAGATGTGCACCATTCGGGTGGCCGCGGCGTTCTCGAACACCGTGCCCGTGACGGGCGATTTGGGCACCTCCAGGAAATCCGCCGGGCCGTTCCAGGTGTCCATGTACTGGTTGATGATGCGCCACATGTGGCCGCATTCGCCGCCGATGATCCACTTCACCCCCAGCCTTTTGGCTTCGGCGTAGATCTTGGCGTTGAGCCGTTTGCCCATCTCGTGGGACATGAAGAACCCGAAGTTGCCGCCCTCCGCCGGCGTAGGTGCTTATGGTCCAGTCCAGGTCGAGGTAGTGGAACAGCAGGAGGTAGCCCATGAAGGTGTAGGTGCCGGGGTCGGCGAAGTAGTCGCCGGACGGGGCCACGAAGAGAATCTCGGCGCCTTTGCGGTTATAGGTGATGGGCGTGTAGATGCCGGTGACCCGCTCGTTTTCCTCGGCGAAGAAGTCGATCATGTCCTTCATGGCCTGGGGGGTGGCCCCGATGTGGCTGCCCTTGTCGTAGCACTGGGCCACCGAGGCCATGGTCCAATCGATGTTGATGCCCACGGAGCTGAGGAGCTCCCGGCCCAGGATGGTCATCTCCGCCATGTCGATGCCGTAGGGGCAGAACAGCGAGCAGCGCCGGCATTCGGTGCACTGGTAGAGATAGAAGAACCACTCTTTCAGCACATCTTCCGTGAGGTCCCGGGCCCCGGCAATCTCTCCCAGGAATCTGCCGGCCTTTTTGAAGTAGCGCTTGTACACCGAGCGCAGGAGCTCGGCCCGGAGCACCGGCATGTTCTTGGGGTCCCCGGTGCCCAGGAAGAAGTGGCACTTGTCGGCGCAGGCCCCGCAACGGACGCAGATATCGAAAAAGATCTTCAAGGAACGGAACCGGTTGAGCCGGTCCTCCATACCTTGCAGGATGATTTCCTTCCAGTCCGAAGGCAGCCCCCAGTCCTCGTCCATTACCGACCAGGTATGGGGATTGGGATAGCCGATCCACTCCATCCACTTGGGATTGGCCGGATTGCAATAGGTGCCCGGCCGGAAGTCCGGTTTGACGTCCATCCACCCTTTGTCGGGGGGCTTGTAGCTTATCCCAGGCAGTATTTCCTCTGGTTTTGGAACTTTTACCTTAGCTTTTGCCATGTTACTCCAGCTCCTTTTCGACTGGGATCTCAGCCTCGATCATGGCCTCCCTAAATTTGTCTTCATATTCCTCATACGAATGAAACTTCACCGGATAGTTCCAGGGGTTGACGTGCCTGACCCAACGGTTGTTGCACGGCCAGGTTGCGCGTGGGGCTCATGAACACCCCCGGCGCATGCATCAGCTTGCTGAAGGGGAAATAGGCGAACAGCACGCACACCAGGAACAGATGGATATAAAACAGGGGGCTGATGCCCGCGGGCACCACGGGGTGGAAAGTGACCAACCCCAGGGCCAGTTGCTTTACCGCCACGATGTCCGTATGGAAGAAGTAGCGCAATAGGATGCCGGTGGTGCCGATCCCCAGGATCAGGAGCAGGGGAAAGTAATCCGCCGCCAGGGAGATATACCGCAGGGCCGGGTTGGTGATCCGCCGGGCGATGAGATAGAACGCGGCCACCACCAGGACGATGCCGCTCAGGTAAACCGCGGGCACGAAAAACTGGAAGAAGCCGTCCACCTTATCCACCATCTGCACGAAAAAGGGCACCGGCTCGGTCAGGAAGCGCAGGTGCCGGATCAAGACCGTCAGAAAGGCGTAATGGAAGGCGATGGCCCCCAGCCACAGCCACTTGTAGGACCAGTGGATCAGCCGGACCCCCTCGGGGTTGTCCGGGTCCTTGCGCAGCTCGGTGCGCAGGTTGCGGAAGAGGCTGCGAAACGCCAGCACCTCCAGGGCCATGCGGCCGATCAGGTACTTGGTGTTCGACGGGTTGTCCAGCTTCTCCCCCAGGTTTCTTTCGATCCAGGGGAGGGATTTTTGTTGGGCGGCGGTGGTGGGAATCTTAAACGGCACCGGCGACCGGGCCCACTGGATGACCCGGTAAATAAGCCCCTCGATGAAGATGAGGGCCGCCAGGTAAGGCACCACCACCCCGAAAAGGATCTGCAAGTTCCCCTGGACCCCCACGTAGGCGACGATCACCAGTCCCAAGACTGCGAACAGGGCCGCAAAGAAATGACGCTTAAAAAAATCCATTTACTGTCACCTCGTTTCCAAGTTTGCCGTTTATCTGCCGCTTCCTGCTCCGAAAAGTTCCTTGGTAGCACAGGCGTCTCGCCTGTGCCGGTGCAAGCTGAAGCCTGCTCACGGGTTAGGACAAGTCTAAGCCCGTTCTTCTCATCAACCCACTGACTCGGTTTTTAATCTCGTTTACCCTGATTTCGTGCAGCTTTTCCCGCCGTTTGGTGTAGACGTCGAAGCCCAGCAGGGCCAGCCCGTCGATGCGGGACTCCAGCTCCAGGAGCTCGGCGGCCAGGTCTCCTGCCCGCAGTTCTTTGGCCAGTTCTTCCCGGATGACGTTCTTCAGGAGAAAGATGAAGGCCAGGGCCTGGGAGGGAGAAAAATCCTGGATGGCCCTGATCCGGATGATTTCGTCCAGGGCGGCCAGGACTCGGTCGGTTTCCATATCGACGAGCAGGGCTTCATAGAGGGCCTTGATCCCGTCGGCAGTGGAGATCCCCACCGGGTTGTCGAAGCGGTCTTTTTCTTTCTTTAAAAAGATGGCGGTTTCCGCCGGGTAGCTCTCGTAGATTACCCGCAGCCACCCGTCGACAATGCGTGATTTTTTCTGGGTAAGGAGGTCAGTTAGTTTCATGGTAGATTGGGTTCAGTACCCGAGGATATGGCTTTTGAATGTTAAAACATTCACAAAATCAGTGTCAAGGAAAAAATGACTGGCCGGCAACGCCGGTCTTACCCCCGCGCCTTGGTGGCGCCTGGCCACCTGGGGCCCCAGGAATTTCGCCAGAGAGCCTCCGGGAACGAAGGCCGCAGGGAGGCGGTGAACCCGTCTCTGGAGACCCGAATCTGGAGGCGGGCACGGAGGTCCCGGAAAAATCAAGGAGGTGGGGCGGCCTTCTCCGGCCGCCCATCAGAGGACCAACCTGGTTTAGGATTTTTCAAGGGTCTTAATTTGCGGGAGGCTCAACTTTCGCCAGATGGCCCTGCGGGGGGCTTCGCGGCCGGTTGCTCCGGCCGGTTCTGGCGCGGGGCCGCCGGCGGCGGCGGGCGCAAGTCTCCCCGGTCCCGGAACACCAGGTATCCCAGCCAATAAACATTAACCAGCAATAGGACGGTCAAGCCCATGAGATATTGCCGGCTCCCCACCCCCACGGCGTGCAGCAGGAACTTGGCCGCCACGAAGCAGATGAACAGCCGCAGAAAGAAGCCAAACATGGCGCTCATGGCCGGATATTATCCAATTGGCCGGAAATTGCAAGAAGGCGGCCCCGTGGAAACTAGGGGCCCCAAAAGCAAAAGTTGCTCCGCCTGCCAAACTGAGCTAAAATCTCTGAAGCAACCCGCTTCCATTTAAATGGCCTTTTCCCATCCTCTGAGGAATGGATGGAGGGGGAGCGGGTGGGAGGGGGGTATTGCTCCGCGCCCAAGCACCTCCCTTCAGGGAATGGGAGTGAAACCACCTGCGTGAGGGGAACGGCGGATGGATGACATTGCTTATCTTAGAACTTTATCTAACCTCCGCGTCATTCTTGTTATTAATCGTCTACCATGCTTATTTAATCTATCGGATCCACACCAAGCCGCTGACCACCTCCATAGGCGTCACCAACCACCTACGGGGGCACTGGGTGGAGTCCATCATGGAACACAACCGGGACATCCTGGCGGTCCAGACCCTACGCAACTGGGTGATGGCCTCCAGCTTCCTGGCCTCCACCGCCATCCTCATCAGCCTGGGGCTGGTGAGCATCGCGGCCAGTCCGGAGAAGATGGCGGAAATCTCTCCCACCCTCAAGGAACTGGTGCGGGAACACCGGGTTCTCTGGCTGTTCAAGCTGATGGTCGCTGATCGCTCGATTTCTTTTTCGTCTTCTTCAGTTTCTGCCTGGCCATCCGCTATTACAACCACGTCAACTTCATGATCAACGTCCCCTCCACCCTGGCCCACAAGATCACCCCCGACTACATCACCGGCATCCTGAACCGGGGCATGATGCATTACACCCTGGGGATGCGGGGCTACTACCTGGGGGTGCTGCTGGTCTTGTGGCTGTTCGGCCCCATCTGGATGCTACTGGGCACCGTGGTCATGCTCATAGTCCTGTACCACCTGGACCGAACTGCCTGAGGCGGCGCCCGGTATTCTCAGCATCTTTTTATTGCCTTATCGCCCATCTGAAGCCCTCCCAAAGCCTTTCCCGTCATACAGCCGCCCCCACCCGGCTTAATCCCCGGGACCCCGCCGCCTGGTAAGGGACGCCCCTCCCGTTCTTGCCCTCAAAATGAGGAAAATCGCACCTTAGAATCAGGGTTGCCCTGATTGCTACCAACGCCCCTTGACTTGAAAATAGCATCAAAATAATTGTCGCCAAATTTCGGGGGCGGCGGCGCCGGAGTCCTTTTCATCGGGCCATTCTAAAAATCCTCAACAATTCGGGGGCTGGGGTTGCTAATTCCAGGGCACCGGGCTCGAGATTTCCGCCTCAGGGAAATGATTCATCTGCCAGATGATGGGGGATGAAATTGTCTAGCAAAGAATTTGCCGTCAGGGTTGGCCATGACGAAATCGGCCGCATCCTGAACCTGAAAGGTAACGTGGACCACAACGGCCTCTGGCTGGATTTCGTGGCCCGTTACCAGGGCCTGGGCTGGGTCCTGGTGGCCATGAACGCCAACGGCGGGACCGATCTGGGTCTGGATTTCAGCCAGCCCCGGAAACTCTGGTCCCAGTGGCTGGCCGACCTGGGCATGGCGGATATCCAGGTAAACGTTGGTATCCGCACCGGCAAGGCTTCCCGGCTGCTGGTCCTGGAGGTCAACAAGGGCGAGGGGGCCCTGTCGCTGGACCAGTTGGGCGAGTGGCGCTCCCAGTGCGTCGCGGAAGTGGGCGACAGCCGGGAGCAGCATTATTATGCCCTGCCGCCGGAGCGTTTGGCGCCGCCCTCCTTTTTCCTGGCCCCCCAGGTGCTGATCTACGGTGAAGGGGGCCTGGTTCTGGCTCCGCCCTCCATCGAACCCCAGGGCCGGGAACCCTGGCGCTGGCGCCGCCCTCCCTGGGAAAGCCCGCCCCGACACCCCAAACCCGCGGTCTGGCAATTTATCCGGAAGTATGCCTCCCAAGCCGCCAATCCGGCTGGCGGCGCCGAGCCCCAGGTGCTGCCCTGGGAGGAGATTTACCGCTTCATTGCGCCGCACGGCCTGGTGCTCAAGGCGTTGCTGGTCCCGGCGCCCTCGGTGGAGGCTTATTATTACGGGGTCCTCACCGCAGCCCTGGGGGTGGGGATCAGAGACCCGGAAGTGCTCCTGGGGCTGCTTTGGCATGCGCCCCACGGTGACAGCCGCGCCCACCCGGAAAGATGGGAATATCTGCAAGACCTGTTGGCCGCCGCGCCCCTGCCCCCCGGGGGGAAAAGCGGCCCTGCCGACCTGCACCAGGTTCCGGGGCTGCCTGCCACCATCGCCGCCCCGGGAACCTGGTCATTTCCGGAACAGGCCCTGATTGAGGCGGGATTACAATTGCAGCCCTCCAGGTTGACCGATGATTTCCCGATTACCGAGGGTGGGCCCGAGCCTGCCCCGGGAAGTTTCGAACCCACCGTTTCGGGTCAATTTTTCCAGCTCCTGGCGGGACTGGGGGAAAAGGTGATCGTGGAGAGCTGCCGTTTTGAGACGCTGCGCGGCGGGTTGGAAGCCGGAGCGGCGGAATTCAACCGCCGCACCAAAGAATGGGATCAACGCTATTGCCCGCCCTTGGCGGAGTCTACGGAACCGGAGGCAGAGGGGGTGGAAAAAAACCAGAATTGTTCCAGTGATATCGTCCAGGCCTGGGCCGCGGTGATGCCGGCGCCTGCGCCGCAGAACCAGCAGTACCAGGAGGTCCGGACCGCGGCCAATGATTTCTTGCACCAAAATCCCGATCTGGCTGCCGACCGGCAGAAGATCCTGATGGTGATCTTTTGTCTGAAAAATTACGTGGCCATCAACCCGGAGTTTGCCACCTTGCTCTTCAAGGAGAAGTTAGAGAAAGCCGGCAAGATGGCCAGGGGCTTTCTGTTGGAGCAGGAGCCTTCTTTGGGGGGGTCCTGACGGGGCGGGACCCTGCCAGGCATTACCGTTTTGAACTACTAGTCCGCTACGGAGGAGGATGACATGGCACCGAATCATCCTGAAAAACCGGCCCGAACCGCCGACACCCCTTACATAATTTTTGAGGTCATTGACAAGGCAGGAGATACCGTTCTTCGGGTTCCGGTATTGGTCCAGAATCTGACCGCCGGGGTGGTCACCCTGGAGGCCATTTATCCCCAGGCCTCGATGAGTTGGGAAAACCTCAACGGCCACACCGGCAACCTGCGCTTGAGGTTCAAGGGGGGCGAAGAGCCCATTGACATCAGAGGCAAGCTGACCTGGGTCCGATTTGCCGGTGAGGGGGGCAGGCAATTAACCCTGGGCCTGGAGCTGGACCAGCCGACCCTGACGGCCCGCAAGATCCTGGGAGACCTGATCCCCCATACCTCCAAAGACATCAAGTCCTTGTGGGAACGTTGGGATCAGGCCTATACCAACCCGAGACCGGCCAACCTCCATCAGAAGTTTTATTTGCTGGGGATGATATTGCTGTTTGGCGGAGTGGCCTTTCAACTGGCAGGGAGCAAATCCTATCAGTTGTTCGGCTGGGTCTTGTGGTTCTTTGGCAGTCTGGCGGTGGCCGGCAAAAGCCTTTGGTCTATCTGGCAAAGGAGGCTCCCCCGCTGATTATGCCGCCGATTGGAGGTCGAAATGTCTACTGGACTGAATAGAATAAAGCTTTGGAGTGTTGGCGGCGGCAAGGGCGGCGTCGGCAAGAGCATTGTCTCCCTGGGTTTGGGAATCTGCCTGGCCCGCCTGGGAAAGAAGGTGATCCTGATAGACGGCGATCTGGGCGGAGCCAACCTCCACACCTTGATGGCGGTGCGTTATCCCCAGGTCACCCTGGAACACTTCCTGTTGAAAAAGGTGCCGCGCCTGGAAGATACCGTCATCGAGACGGAGGTGGAGGGCATCGGCCTCATCTGCGGCGCCGACGACATCCTGGGCTCGGCCAACCCCACCTATGCCCAGAAGATCAGGCTGCTCAACCAGATCGAAAATCTGCCGGCGCAATACGTCCTGCTGGACCTGGGGGCCGGCTCCTCCTTCAATCTCCTGGATTTCTTCAACTATTCCCCGGGGAAAATCGTGGTGTTCACCAGCCAGGCCACCTCCATCCAGAATGCCTACGGTTTCATCAAGAGCGCTCTCTACCGGAAGCTCTCCAAGGATTTCTCCAAAGATGACGAGGTCCTGGCCCTGCTGTACCAGACCGCGGGTACCAGCCCGGAGATGCCCCTGCACTCCATCCCGGACCTGTTGGCTCAATTCAAGGAAAAGGCTCCCTCCAAATACGACCTGTTGTGCCGGGCCCTGTGGGACTTCCAGCTTTTTCTGATAGTCAACATGGTGAAGAGTACCTCGGACTTGAAGTCGCCGGAGATCATCCAGTCGGTCTGCCATGACTTTCTGAGCATCCAACCCCAGACTCTGGGGGCACTGGTTCACGACCCGGCGGTGGAGGCGGCCGTCAACCAGATGGTTCCCTTCCCCACGGGCCAGAAAAAGAGCAAGGCGGCCCAGGGATTGCAGCAGATCGTTTTAAGAATCATCAAAGAATCGCGGCTTCCCAGACCAGGCTGGCTAACGAACCCGGAAACGCCGGCGGACGAAGGTCTGCCGGTGCCAACCATGATTACGCAGACTTCCTGACCGGTGGGCTTGGAAAACTACTCCAAAAGAAAGGGGACTTAGAAAAGCGGAGACCACGGTCATGGCAAAAATGCTATCCCTCATCCGGGATGAAACGAGTGCCTCCGCGGTGGAATATGCATTGTTGCTGGTGGGTATTGCTCTCGCCGTAGTGGCCAGCGTGTCCATTTTTGGCTCCGCCATTAAGGGCTTGTTTGATCGCGCCTCGGCCATATTCCAGCTTTAGGAGCCAGACTTGGCGACAGAATTTTCCAAGCGCCGCGACTTCGGCAGCCCCCTGGGAGGCGGCAGGCCGCAGCAATTGGCAGAAATGGCGCGCCCCAGAACCATTACCAACGGCTCTTGCTGACAGACTGATGGAGAATCCCAAATGAATCTGGCTGAACGCCTCCTTAAAGCTCAGGTACTGACCCCGGAAGAACTGGCCCCGGCCCTGTATCGCCAGAAAAAATACCGGAGTTTCCTGGCGAAACACCTGCTGGACCTCAAACTCATCGAGCCGGAGGTGCTGGCCAAGTTTGTCTATCCCCGGCCGCCGGTGCCCGAGACCTTCGAGGAGACCGGCCTGCCGAGAAACCTGCTGACCCAGCTTATCCTCAAACATTCCTATTTCCGGGACTCCGTCACCGGCCGAGAGATGTCCCGGGATATCAAGATCACGAAGCATCTGACGGAAACGCTCCTGGAGCATCTCAAGGACCAGAACTATATGTACGTCAAACCCCGGGACATGCTGAGCCGGAACAGCAACATGCCCATCGAGATGCGTTACGCCTTGACCGACACCGGCAAGATGCACGCGGAGCAGTGCCTGGAAGCCAACCGCTACGTGGGGCCGGCCCCCGTGCCCCTGGAGGACTACTGGGATTGGGTGGAGGCCCAGACCATCCACGAAGTGAAAGTGGAGCAGGAACGGCTCCAAGAGGTCTTCGCCGACTACGTCGTCTCCCCGTCCATGATCACCAAGATCGGCCCGGCCATCAACAGCGGGCGCTCCATCTTTCTGTTCGGGCCCTCCGGCAACGGCAAGACGGTCATGGCCAACTGCATCGGCCTCTCCTTCGAGGACGCGGTCTACATCCCTTACGCCCTCTATGTCTACGGCCAGATCATCCGGGTCTACGATGAAGTTAACCACCAGCCGGTGTCCCTGCCCCAGGGGGCTCCGCCCCACGACAACCGCTGGATTTTGTGTCGGCGCCCGGTGGTCATCGCCGGAGGCGAAATGACGGAGGAGGCCCTGGAACTGAAGTTCAACCCCATCACCAAGTTCTACGAGGCGCCGCACCAGCTGCGGGCCAATAACGGGGTCTTCATCATCGACGACTTCGGCCGGCAAAAGGTCTCGCCCCGGCAGCTGCTCAACCGCTGGATGTACCCCCTGGAGACCCGGCAGGACTTCTGTTGCCTCCACACCGGGCAGCAGTTCGGCATCCCCTTCGACCAGCTCATCATCTTCTCCACCAACCTGAACCCTTACAGCCTGGCGGACGAAGCCTTCCTGCGGCGCATCCGCCATAAGGTCTTCGTGGGCTACGTCTCTCCGGAACAGTACCTGGAGATCTTTCGCCGGGTCTGCGTGAATCACCATATCCCCTTTGACCCGGAGATCATCAGGGACATGATGGCCCGCTACTACGTCATCTCCGCCCGCCCCCTGTGCGCCTGCCACCCCCGGGACCTCATCGAAAACCTGGTGGACCGGGCCCGGTTCATGGGCCAGACCCCGCAGCTCACCTCCCAGGAGCTGGACTACGTCTGCGCCACTTATTTTGTCAAACCCATGGGCATCACCGATTACGACGCCATCGGGGAGGACCGGCACAAGGCCATGGCCTGATTCCCGATTCAGGTTACCTTCATAGTATTAATTTGAGTTCACGGAGTTTGAGCCGGGGGCGCCTCTGTGCACCCCCCTTGCCGGGTGCTGCGCTCCTCCCGGAAAAGCCGCGTCCCCGCCTTTTTGTTTTCCTCCCGCCCCGGCACATGGTAAACTCTGGCCAGACGGAGCCATGATCAATTTAAATCGGAGGAAAAGATGAGGACGGCTAATCCCGCGCTCAGCAACGACACCTTCACCGGATTTGGGAGGATCGCCCGGGAAGAGCAAATGTCCATCCAGGGCACGGTCAACAAGGCCCTGCTTTTGGTCCTGTGCGTCTTTATCACCGCGGCCTGGACCTGGAACATCTTCTACCGCACCATGAACCCCCAGGCCGTGATGCCCCTCTTGGTGATAGGGGCCGTGGCCGGCTTCATCGTGGCCCTGGTCACTGTCTTCAAACAGTCCTGGGCCCCGGTGACCGCGCCCATTTACGCCCTGCTGGAAGGGCTGGTCATCGGCGGGGTTTCCTCCGTGGCGGAAGCCCAGTTTCCGGGCATCGTCATCCAGGCCGTGGGGCTGACCTTCGGCACCTGCCTGGCGCTGCTGCTGGCCTACAAGTCAGGCCTGATCCGGGCCAGCGAGAACTTCAAGCTGGGCGTGGTGGCGGCCACCGGCGGCATCGCCGTTTTTTATCTGGTCACCCTGGTACTCGGCTTTTTCGGAGTGCGGATACCCTTGATCTATCAAAGCGGACCCGTGGGCATCGCCTTCAGCCTGTTCGTGGTGGTCATTGCGGCCCTGAACCTGGTGCTGGATTTTGACTTCATCGAGCAGGGGGCCGCGGCGGGGGCGCCGCGCTACATGGAATGGTATGCGGCCTTCGGGCTGATGGTGACCCTCATCTGGCTCTACCTGGAGATCCTGAGGCTGTTGATGAAATTGCGCAGCCGGGAGTGATGGCGGGGCAGAAAATATTAACCGGCGCCAGGCGCGCCCGGTTAACGACTATCCGGTTTTCTCTAAGGTGGAAAGTTACAACTATTTTGGGGCTCTCGTCGGGGCGGGTTTAAGACCCGCCCCCACCACGGTTATTGCTGACACCAATCTATCCACAGCCGAGGGCGGCTGGGCCACCGGTTTTTCAGGTCCGTCCTTCGAGTTCCTTTGGAACCCCCCAACCTTTAGCACTTTACATTTGAGAGGCCGGGAGACCGGGTCACTTTTCTACCATGATCAGGGCCCGGTAAGGCTCCTGCAAGTTGAGGGGAAAATCGACAATGAGGTCGCCGGCAAACCCCTGGGTGTCGTCGCTCACCAAGGCGTAATCACCCTTCGCCAGCGCTTCGTTTAACTGCCCCAGGCGGTCCTCGTCGTATTCTTCCCCCATCTGGAGAAAATACTGGGGGTCATAAGCCACGGCCCAGGCTTTCTGGGCTTGCAGCTTTTCCATTTCCCTGCCTCCTTTGCAGAAACTGATTCAAGGTGAACCAGGCCGACAAGTCGCCATTTTTATTATTTGTTTTTACCTTCCCTCCCGGCTTATCATAGGAAGGGACAGCTGGACATTTTGAAGTTAATGATGCCGGCCGCCGGCGTCAATGAGGCCACGGCGGAGCCGCAGTAAAAAATGGGTTGCCGGGGGCAGTGGGGGGGTAAACCCGGGCCCGCCGACCAAACCCTTTCCTTATCCGGCTCCGGATACGCCTGGGGCCATTATTTGCGGTGCCACCCACCTGCTAAGGCGCCGGCATCTGAGGGGGTGATGACAAATTGAAGACCAGGGGCCCGGCACTCACGGAGGCGGCGTTGATCGCCGCCTTGAACCGGCGGTTCGGGCCGCCTCCCCCGGAGGTCATCCTGGGGATCGGCGACGACTGCGCCGCCGTCAGCCTGGATGGCCCCGACTACCTCCTGTGGACCGTGGACACCCTGGTGGAGGGGGTCCACTTCGATCTTTCCTACACGCCCCTTATGAAGCTGGGCTGGAAGGCCCTGGCGGTGAACCTGAGCGACATCGCGGCCATGGGGGGCGAACCCCGCCACGCGCTCTTCTCCCTGGGGTGGCCGCCTCGGCGGGACCGGGCCGGGGCCCTCACCCTGGGCGACGGCCTGGCCCGGGCCGCCCGGGAGTACGGGGTGGCCATCATCGGCGGGGACACGGTGGCCTCCCCCGGTGGCCTGACCCTCACCATCACCCTCACCGGGGTGGTGCCGGGGTCCCAGATGCTGCGCCGCTCCGGGGCCCGGGTGGGCGACCTGGTCTATGTCACCGGGGCCCTGGGGGAAGCCGCGGCGGGCCTGGAGGTCCTGAAAAGTGGGACTTACCATGGACCCGGAGCTGAAGGCGGCGTTAATCGAGGCTCACCTGGCCCCCCGGCCCCAACTGCAGGCCGGGCGGCTGCTGGCCCGGGAGGGGTTGGCCACGGCCCTGATCGACCTCTCCGACGGGGTGGCCACCGATCTCTACCATATCTGCCTGGCCAGCGGCGCCGGAGCCCGGATCAAGGGCGCCGCGGTGCCCGTTGCCCCAGGCCTTGAGGCCGCGGCCGCCCTGCTGGGCCGAGACCCGCTCATGCTGGCGCTCACCGGGGGCGAAGATTACCAGCTCCTCTTCACCTCCCCGCCCCAGAAGGCTGAGGCCCTGGGCCGGGCTTTTTCCCAGGCGGGCCTGCCGCGCCCCCAAGCCCTGGGGGAAATGGTGGCCGGGCAAAACGTGCTGCTGGTCACCGAGGAGGGGGAGTTGGACATCTCCGGCAGAGGCTACGACCATTTCCGGCTTGACCTGGAAGCGGAAGAAATTTAACATGGAGTTGGCAGAGCCCCTTAACCAGGCCAAAATCGACCCAAAGGAGACCCCTTGCCCATGCCTTTAGAAAACCAGGAACGACCACTGAAGGTCTGCCACACCTGCCGGTTTTGGTCCTATAAATATAAAGGGTTTTGCCAGCGCCTGGGCCAGGGGGTCGGCAGGTTTTGGGTCTGCGCCGAATGGGCCGCGGCGGGCGGCCAGCCGACGGCCACGGACGAGAGGGAGGGGGCGGCAGGCGCCGCGCCCTAGTTTAGGGGAGACTCGGAATGCAAGAAGTAGCCTTTGCGGCCCTGGTGCACGGAGTTTACGTGGTTACCACCCGGTTGGACGATCAGGTGAACGGCATGACCGCCGCCTGGGTCTCCCAGGTGTCCCTCAACCCGCTCCTGGTCATGGTGTCCATCGCCCCGCCCCGCTACTCCCACCGGCTTATCAAGGACAGCGGCATCTTCGCCATCAACGTCCTGACCAGCGCCCAGGTGGACCTGGGCAAGCGTTTCGGCTACAAGAGCGGCCGCAAGGTGGACAAATTCGCCGGCCTGGAATATATCACCGCGGTCACCGGAGCCCCCATCCTGCCCCAGGCTTACGCCTACCTGGACCTAAAATTGGTGAACACCTTTCCGGCCGGGGACCACACCCTGTTCGTGGGGGAGGTGGTGGACGCCAAGATCCTGCACCCCCTGGCCCAGCCCCTGGTCTTTAAAAAGAGCGACTTTTTTTAGCCAGGGGAAGTGGCCAGGCCAATTACCATTTTTCGAAGTTCCTACCTCAGAGAGCTGGAAATCCCCGGTAGCACCCTGCGCCCCGCCTCAAGAAAAAGTTTGACTTGGCCGATTTTTTGCTTTAAGAAGAATCAATACCGAATCAATACCCTGGAATATAGAAATTATTTGTTCCAGGGCTCGGGGGCGGGGGAGATTCGGGGAATGGTTAACTTCGGGGATGCGGGACGAATCTGCCTGAACCAGGACATCAACGGCGTATGTGAGAATTGCCTCTGGTGGGAGTGGGACTCCCAGAGGCAACAGTGCGGCAACTGCCAGTATCACATCTGCCCGTTGTACCGGGAGCGGCTGTTCAGCGCGGCCTCTCAAGCCCGGTCTGGCCAGATTTGGTGGCCTGACCAGGGGCCGCGGCCTTCAGACGCCGGCTCAGGAGGTCGGCCTGTCTCAGGGGCAGGGGAATCCGGTACTTCGTGACACAACCCAGCCCGATCTCCCGGCACTCGGCAAGGGTAATGCGGTGGCCGGGGGAGAGATAGAGCGGCTTCCTGCCGTTTATGGTTCGCAGAATCAGCCCCACTACTTTACCCTGGTAGCTTAGCGGACTGGCTGAGCCGGCCGCCCAACCGGGTTCCGGCCCTGCTCCTACCAGTCGGCTCTTCGCCAGACCCACCGTCGGAATATCCAGCACCAGCCCCAGATGCGAAGCCAACCCCAAGCCCCGGGGGTGGGCAATCCCCTGGCCGTCCACCAGCAGCACCTCCGGCGGATTCTTCAGCTTCCGAAAAGCCTCGGCCAGGATGGGGATCTCCCGAAAACTGAGCAAGCCGGTGCGATACGGGAAAGGGACCTCTCCCGCCGCCCACACTTCTTCCACCAACTCTAAATCGGGATAGGTATAGACCGCGATGGCCCCGAAGATTTGGCGGTCCTCCCGGTCGCAGATGGCATCCGCGCCCCCCACCAACCGGGGCGGCCGGGGCAAGGGCATCAGCCTCACCCTGCCGCGCCACTCCTCCTGCTGCGCCACCGCCTCCTGATAGGTCCTGGGCCAGGAATCGAAATAAGGTTTGGACATATGTTATTTTGGGGGAGGGGCTAAGGGCAGCAAGCCCTTACCCCCTCCCCACCCCCAATCCCTTAAGTTTCTGGCCGGGAAGGCGGGCTGCAGCCCGACTTCCCGGGCCAGCCATTACAGGGGGCTGGGAGGGGGATTGGAGAAGGGCGGGGAAATCCCTTACAAAAAATTCCCCCGGCCCTCCCCCAAATACTCTCCCACTCATCCTCTGACCAGCTCGGCGCTATAGATGAAGGCGCCGTCCCGTTTAGTTAGTTGGCCGCGCACGTTTTCGATAATCCAGCCGCTGGCACCTTTGCCGCCGAAGGGCAGGCGGAGCGGGGTGAAGAGAAAGTCGGGGTTGTCGTACACCATGCCGAAGTTTTTTGTAAGGGCATCTTTAGCGCCTGGAGGTGGAGAACCGAACCAGGTCACCAGGAAGGGGTAGCGGCTTTTAAGCACCGTCTCCACCGCGGCGGCATCGCTTTCTGCGCGGACCAGGGCCAGGAAGGGGCCGAAGAGTTCCAGGTCCGGCGGTTCGGCGGTTTCCACCAGGAAGGGCCCCTGCCATTCGCCGTCCCGGTGGAACGGGACCAGGAAGCGGGGGTCGGTAAGCGCCGCCAGGGCCCGGTCCAGGAGTTTGCGGGTGCGCTCCACCTTGAGGGGGCCGATCCAGGTCCCGGGGTCCCGGGGGTCGCCCACCTGGATCTCCTTCACCTGCTGAATAATGAGTTCTTTGGCCGGTTCATAGATTTCCCGGTGAATGTAGGCTCGCTTCAGGGTGGTGCAATACTGGCCGCCGTTGATGAAGGCCCGGCGCACCACGAAGCGCACTGCGGCTTTAAGAGGCGCGTCCCGAAACAAGATGACGGGCGGCAGACCGCTGGGACCGGCGAAGAAGAGCTTGTCGAAGGCCTGGGCCTGCCGGGCGTAGACCTCACCCACCTCGCCGCCGCCGGAGATGAAAAGCACCCTTACCTGGGGGTCGCGGACGCAATCTTCTCCGAAGACGCGGTTGTCCAGGCCGGTCACCGCCTGGATTTGGGGGAAAGGCGCCACCACCTCCTGTAAAATGCGGGCGGTGCGGGGGGTCTGGGAGGAGCAGCTGAAGAGGAAGCGGTTGCCACCCAGAACCGCGGCGCCGCCCACCCGGGCCAGCATGATGGGGGGCGCGTCGTAGGGGAAGATGGCCGCCACCGTGCCGTAGGGGGATTTTCCTTCCACATAGGCCACTTCCGCTTCCATGGTTTTGAGATGCTCCACCGCCAGGTCCACTTCCAGGGCCGCGATGGTTGAGGGCGCGCCCAGGTCTTCGGCCTCGGCCGCCACCAGGTCGGACCTATGGGCCGCCAGCCGGGCGCCCAGCTCTTTAAGCACTTGAAGGCGCGCCCCAATCTCTCGAGTCATAATCCAATGCCACCTTTAGAGGCTGTTTCAAAACCCAATTCCCCCTGAAATGTCATTCTGAGCGTGGCGAAGAATCTCATCGTTTCAGGCAGTTGAGATCCTTCACTGCGTTCAGGATGACAGAAAAAATCGTTTTAAGATAGCTGGTTGGAAAAAATCGATTCGAGGCGCGCTATGGCGTCCATAATCAATTTTTCGAAAACCGAAAACTGTTTTAAAGATAGCACAATGGCGGCGGCGCGGGTATCATAATGCCGCGGGGTCTAAAAGTCCCCCCCGGGCTCCGGGTGACCGGGTTCTTCCCGGGACCATTATTCCCTACCCGGGGCTTCATGTGAAAAATAGTATTTTCCCTTGACATGGTGGCCGGCGGACCTATAATCGAAGATGGTCAACCAAAAATTCTTGGTTTTTTGGTGAAAATTTTATATATATATAACTAGGTTCAGTTTTCACAATGCAACGCATAACATCAGTAAAGTCAGGAAGTTAAGAATTTGGGCGGCGAGTCGGCGACAGATTAGTGCCGGCATCGGCCTACGGCGGAGATAAATTCTCAAGAACCACAATTATTTTGATATTGGAGGAAACATGGCAGAAGAGGCCGTTCACGAGGTAAAGGTAGACAGGAAGCATCGCAAGATCGGGAACATTGCCCCCGAACTGGCGGACCGCTGTTATACCTGTGGCACCTGCGCCGGAGGCTGCCCCGCCACCGGATTGGTCCCGGGCTGGGATTCCCGCAAGGCGATCCGGGCCATCGTCTTTGGCATGGAGCAGGAGGTCATCGATTCCAAGTGGCCCTGGGTCTGCACCCTGTGCGGCCGCTGCCAGTACCAGTGCCCCATGGGCATCCAGTTGATGCGGACCTTCCGGGCCTGCCGCACCGCCCGGGAGCGGGGCAAGGTCCCCGGCCCCATCCACAAGGGCACCATGATGAATCTGGAGCGGGGCAACAACCTCGGGATTCCCCGGGACGACTTCCTCTTCCTGCTGGCGGAGCTGGGCGTGGAGATGGAAAACGACGAAGAGCAGCCCTGCCCCGGTTTCTACGTGCCGGTGGACAAGGAAGGGGCCAACATCATCGTCACCGTCAACTCCAAGGAGCCCTTCGGCGAGCCGGACGACATGAAGTTCTGGTGGCGCATCTTCTACGCCGCCAAGGAAGACTGGACCGTGTCCTCCACCAACTGGGAAGGGGTCAACTGGGGCCTGTTCTCCGGCGACGACGAGGCCTGGAAGGAGCAGGTGGCGCCGCATCATCGAGAACGCCCGACGAGTCAAGGCCAAAACCATCTTGTACCCCGAATGAGGGCACGCCTACTATGCAACCCGGGTCGGGTTCAAAAATTGGTTTCCGGAAGTTTACGACGAATTCAAGGTGGTCAGCGTCATGGACCTGCTGGAGGAGTACATCAAATCCGGCAGGATCAAGCTCAATACCGCCAAGTATTCACCATCCCTACACGGTGCACGATCCCTGCAACTACGTGCGCAAGTCCCAGATGGTCTTTGGGACGAACCCACAACGGCGAGAAGAGCCGCTGGATCTCCCAGCAGTGCATCGACCCCGGCCTCTATCGGGAAATGTGCGACGATCCGCTGAACAACCTGTGCTGCGGCGCCGGCGGCGGCGCCTGGGCCATGCCCTACGACGACGAGCGCCTGGCCTACGGCAAGATGAAGGCCGACCAGATCAAGGCCACCGGCGCCGAGCTGGTCATCGCCCCCTGCCACAACTGCCGGGACCAGATCATGAAGGGCCTCCCCAAGGTCCACGACATGGGCAACTACAAAGAGACCATGTACCTGTGGGAACTGGTATCCCTGTGCCTGGACTACGAGCCCTGGAGCGAGGAAGAGCAGGCGAAGGCCCACGCCGACGCGGGACGCCCAGTTCGAGCGGGACGGCATCGAGTTGGAAACGGAAGAATAAGCCTAGGATCACCATAACCCGGAGCTTCTTTTAATCTTTAGAGCCTGGCGAACCTCGGTTTGCCAGGCTTGTCTTTTTAGTGGCCCGGCGGGAAGGGATGCAGGGGTGAGGGGCTGAGAACCTGGTCCACTTTTATGACGACGAGCGAATCTATCGCCTCATGCCTTGCATCCGTATCCCATGGAGGCACGTTTTTCTGAACTCAGGTGAGCACATGGATGATAAAGCCATTCTGGTCTTTGAAGAATTAGCTGAAAAATACGATGCCTGGTTTGACCGCTACCCTCTTGTATACGAGTCCGAAATCCTGGCGTTAAAGAAATTCCTGGCTCCGCAAGTCAGAGGTCTGGAAATCGGGGTGGGCACGGGAAGGTTCGCGGTTCCCCTGGGAATTGACGTGGGAGTGGAACCGGCAGAATCCATGGCAAAGCTAGCCCGGAGACGCGGCATAAAGGTTTTTAGGGCCGTTGCGGAAGCCTTGCCGTTTCGGCGCGATTCATTTGGTCTGGTGGTGATGGTCACCGTTATTTGCTTTCTTCGAGACCCTTTCCTGTCGCTGGTAGAAGCGACCAGGGTTCTTAAACCCGGCGGGCAAATCATCATCGGCATGATAGATAAAGACAGTCCTTTGGGGCGATCTTATGAGGCGCATAAACCTGAGAGCGAGTTTTACCGCCAGGCCCGTTTTTATTCGGTCAGCCAGGCAGTGGGATGGCTGGAGAAATTAGCCTATAAGGCGGTGGAGACCTGCCAAACCATTTTTAAAGATTTGCAAGGCATAACCAGCCTGGAACCGGTAAGAAAAGGTCGTGGCGAAGGCGGTTTCGTAGCCATCTCCGCCAGAAAGTCGGCCTAATACTGAGTTGCTGTCAATCATTTGCGAGCTGGTCAATAATCAGCTCCATTATTGCTCTATCTTTGAAGTAAAATTAGTATTAAACTCGCCCTTGCACCTGGTAACCAACCTATCACTCAGACTGAATATCCTGCCACCGCCATTGCATTTTCCCCCACGCGACTTAAAATCCAGGCAGAGGAGGACGATCATGAAGAAATCCATCGGCCCCAGGACCCTGGCTTTCCCCACCCCGGTGTGGGTGGTGGGGACCTACGATAAAAACGGCAAACCCAACGTCATGACCGCGGCCTGGGGCTCCATCTGCTGCTCCAAACCGCCGTGCCTGGCGGTGTCTTTGCGCAAGGCCACTTATTCTTACGGCAACCTCGTGGAGCGCCAGGCCTTCACCATCAGCGTGCCTTCGGAGGCCCACGTGAGAGAAGCCGATTATTTCGGCATGGCCACGGGACGGGAGGTCAACAAGTTCGCCGCCGCCCGCCTCACCCCGGTGGCCAGCACCCTGGTGGACGCGCCTTTTGTGGCGGAATTTCCCCTGGTCCTGGAGTGCAAGCTGCTCCACACCATCGAGATCGGCCTGCACACCCAGTTCATCGGGGAAATCCTGGACGTCAAGGCGGACGAAAGCGTCCTGGGGGACAAGGGCTTTCCCGACATCGAAAAGGTGCGGCCCATCATCTTTGGTCCGGAAATCCGCACCTACCACGGCATCGGCAAGTACCTGGGCCAGGCCTTCGCCATCGGTAAGGACATCGGCTGAGGGGAGGAACCGGGAGCCTGATATGAAAGGGGAACTGACGGAAGGCGACAGGCGCAGTATCCGGGAAGGGATCAGGGGCAAATACGCCCAGGTGGCCGCGGCCGGCGCCGGGTGCTGCTTTCAGTACCCCACCGGCCAGGAAGCCATGCGGCTGCAGGGATACCCCGCGGATATCCTGGCAAAAATCCCGGAGGAGGTCCTGGCGTCCTTTTGCGGGGTGGGCAATCCCTTCAGCCTGGGGCCCATCCATCCGGGGGAAGCCGTCCTGGACCTCGGCTGCGGCGCGGGGGTGGATTCCCTGGTGGCCGCCCGGATGACGGGTCCGGGAGGACGGGTCGTGGGCCTCGACGTCACCGCAGAGATGATTGCCAAGGCCAGGGCCAACCTGGAGCGCCTTGGTCTTCCCAACGTCAGCTTTCAGGTGGGGGACGCGGAATCCCTGCCCTTTCCGGACCACGACTTCGAGGTCATCATCTCCAACGGTGTCCTCAACCTGACCCTGAACAAGGAAAAGGCCCTGCGGGAAGCCTACCGGGTGCTGAAACCCGGGGGCCGCTTCCTGGTGGCCGACATGATCCTGACCTCGGAATTGCCTCCGGACCTGGCCGACAAGATGTCCAACTGGTACCAGTGAATCGGCGGGGCCATGCCAGGAAAGGATTTCCTGGCCCTGATGCTCAAAGCCGGCTTTCACCGGGCCTCTTTGAAGAGCTACACCGGGTTCAAGAGCTCGCCCTATACCGAAGGGGCCCTGTTCTACGGCGAAAAACCGCTGGATGAACGGCTGCGGCAGGACATCGAAACCCAGGCGGAGCACCTGGCGGAACCCACCAAGGTGGAATGCGCCCCCGGCGGTACCTGAAAGCCCAAATAAACCCGCCCGGGCCGGGCGGGTAAAAGAGAAAAACAATTGGGGGGAGGGCCAGGGATTTTATCCCTGCCCTCCCCCCAAGCCCCCCACCCAACCCGCATAAGGGGCCGGGGAAGGCGGGGCCTGCGGCCCCGCCTTCCCCGGCCAAATAAAACTAACTTATGGGGGTTGGGGGAGGGAGTTTGAGGGAGGGGGCAGGGGCCGTCGGCCCCTGCCCCCTCCCTCAAGAAACCTTTCTTTGCGCCCCTGCCCTACTTCTCCAATAACCGCTCCAGGAAGCCCCTCTTAAAGTTTTACGCGGGGTTCAAGTGGGATAAAGCTGGGGGCCGGGTTACCCCGGCCCCTACTGCGTCCTACGCGCTGGGGAAATTGCGCCGCGCCAACGGAGCTGGGATTGGAGGAAAGGTCAGCGAGCCCGGTTAATTCGCCTTCGCTTCCTCGGGGTGCAGCAGATAGGCCTCCACGAAGGGGTCCAGGTCGCCGTCCAGGACCGCGTCCACGTTGCCTTCCTCGTGTTTGGTGCGGTGGTCTTTCACCAGGCGGTAGGGCTGCAGGATGTAAGAGCGGATCTGGCTGCCCCAGGCGATATCTTTCTGGGCATCCTGCAGTTCCTGCTTCTTTTCTTCCCGCTTGCGCTTTTCCAGGTTGTAGAGACGGGCCCGCAGGACCTTCATGGCCAGCTCCCGGTTGCGGTGCTGGGAGCGCTCCGTCTGGGAGGAGACCACGATGCCGCGTGGGCAGGTGGGTGAGGCGCACCGCGGAGGAGGTCTTGTTGACGTGCTGGCCCCCGGGGCCGCTGGCCCGGAAGGTGTCGATGCGCAGGTCCTTTTCCTGGATGTCGATTTCGATGCGGTCGTCCACCTCCGGCAGCACCTGGACCGCGGCAAAGGAGGTGTGGCGGCGGCCGCTGGCGTCGAAGGGCGAGATGCGCACCAGGCGGTGGATGCCCGACTCGCTCTTCAGGTAGCCGAAGGCGTAGGGGCCGCTGGTGGTGAAGGTGACGCTCTTGACGCCCGCTTCGTCCCCGGGCAGGAGGTCGATGGTTTCGCTCTTGAACCCCTTGCGCTCGGCGTAGCGCAGATACATGCGCAGCAGGATTTCGGTCCAATCCTGGGCTTCGGTGCCGCCGGCGCCGGCGTGAATGGTGACGATGGCGTTCTTCTGGTCTTCTTCGGAGCCCAGGAGGAGCTTCAGTTCCCAATCCCGGAAAGCTTCCTCCAGCCGGGCCAGCTCCGCGGCCACTTCCCGCAGGGCCCGGTGGTCCTCCTCTTCCACCGCCAGGTCCAGGAGCACCTCCAGGTCCTCCACCTGTTTCTCCCGCTGCTGGTAATCTTGCACCGCTTGCAGCAAGGAGGCCCGTTCCCTGAGGATGTCGGCGGCCCGAGCCTGGTCGTCCCACAATTCCGGGGCGGCCAGCAATTCTTCGATATGCCTCAGCCTGACCTGTTTGCCGGCCAGATCAAAGATGACCTCGGAGGAGCTCTAACCTATCCCTAAATTCCTTTAATTTTGTTCTTAATTCAACCACATCCGGTAACATCGCAACCTCCTTGCCGCCCTATCCGGCGCCCGCGGGGCTAAACCGTAGGGGCGGTTCGCCAACCGCCCTTAGGATCATATCTTAGACCTGGTTTAAAGGGGATGATTCGACTGTAGGCGCACCCATGTGTGCGCCCTCCGTGAACGGGCGGACCCACAGGTCCTCCCCTACAAAAAATGCCTATCTGACGGCAACCCGTTATTAGGATTTGATTTAAATATTTAATATTAATTTAACATAATAAGAAGAAACTGAAAACAGGATTAATTAATGGCCCCGGCCCCTAAGGCTGAAGGCTGCCGCGGCCTCATCCCAGGAGGAGGGACCCACCCAGGACCAAGACCTCCAGGGCTTCGTCGGCCGCGCCCAGGACGTCGCCGGTGACCCCACCCAACTGTTTCCGGCAATAGAGGCTCCCCAGCCAGACGGCCAGGCCGGCGGCCGCCAGGAGGATGAGACCCCGGACTCCGAAGGCCGCCGTCGCCAATGCAGCCGCGCTCGCGGTGGCCCCGGCCAGGGTTCTGGCGCTGACCCCCAGGGTCATGGCCTGGCCCAGGCCCCCCTCCGGCCGGGCGTAAGGTGAGAGATAAGCCAGGAGCACCATGCCCCAGCGGCTGACCACGGGATAGAGGATTAATCCCGCGGCGGCCCCGCCCTTCCCCGCCAGGCTCAGGAAGAAAGAGAATTTCAGGACCAGGACCAGAACCAGGGCCAGGACCCCGAAGGTCCCCACCCGGGAGTCCTTCATGATGCGCAACCGCTCGGTCGGGGTCTGCCCCCCGCCCAGGCCGTCGACGGTGTCCGCCAGACCGTCCAGGTGGAGGCCGCCGGTGATCCAGACCGTGAAGCACAGGAGCACCCCGGCGGCGGCGGGAGCCGGCAGAAAGCGCAGCAACCCGGCCCAGGCCCCCCAGAAGCTGACCCCCAGCAAAGCCCCCACCCAGGGAAACCAGAACATGGAGCGGGCCAGGGCGCCGGCATCGGCCTGAGGGGCCCGGAACCACGGGAACTTGGTGAGAAAAGTGAGGGCCAGGGGCAGGGTGCAGACCATACAATACCGTTTTCGGTTTCCGGTTTTCAGTTAACTTACTAAAAATTGTCAATAAGTTGCAGATTAAGTTTATTGGATTTAACAGGGAAAGGCCGCGCCTTCCACGGCCCCCATTTCAGGGGGTTGGAAGGGGAGATTGAGGGGAGGGCGGGGGACTGTTGTCCCCCGGCCTTCCCCTCAAATTACCTACTCCCTATTCCGGCTTTTCCGCCACCCCGGCCTCCTCGAAGGTGGCCATTTCCCGGTAGATCCGGACCCCGGCCTCCAGCAGGGCCAGGCCCAGGGCGGCGCCGGTGCCTTCGCCCAGGCGCATCTGGAAATTAAGCAGGGGCTTGAGGCCCAGGAAGTCCAGGATGGTTTGATGCCCCGGTTCCACGGAGCGGTGGGCGGCGATGAGATAATCGCGGGCTGCCGGGGCCAGGGCCGCGGCCACCAGGGCCCCGGCGGTGGCGATGAAGCCGTCCAGCAGCAGGGGACGCCGGGCCGCGGCGGTCCCCAGGATGAGCCCGGCGATGCCGGCAATCTCCAGGCCCCCCACCGCGGCCAGGACCCCCACCGGGTCGCCGGGGTCCGGCCGGTGCAGGGAGAGGGCCCGGTTGATGACCGCCACCTTGTGGCGCCAGACGTTGTCCTCGATGCCGGTGCCCCGCCCGGTGACCGCGCTGACGGGCCGGCCGGTGAAGACCGCGCTCAGGGCCGCAGCCGCGGTGGTGTTGCCGATGCCCATGTCGCCGGCGGCCAGGGCGTCAACCCCCTGGGAGGTGGCGGCTTCGGCCCGCTCCACCCCGATGAGCAGGGCCCGCAGGGCCTCTTCCCGGGTCATGGCCGGCTCCTGGGCCAGGTTGCGGGACCCGAAAGCCACCTTGCGGGACACCAGCTCCGGCAGGTCCCCGAAATCGTAGTTAACCCCGATATCCACCACTTCCACCCTAGCCCGGACATGCCGGGCCAGGACATTGATTCCCGCGCCTCCCTGCAGGAAGTTGTAGACCATCTGGAAGGTGACCTCCTGGGGGTAGGCGCTCACCCCTTCGGCCACCACCCCGTGGTCCGCGGCAAAGACCACCACCTTCTTCACTTCCAGCGGGGGCAGCAGCTCCCGGCGGATGCTTACGTAGCGGGCGGCCAACTCCTCCAGCCGGCCCAAACTACCGGGGGGTTTGGTGAGGGAATCCAGGCGTTCCTGGGCCCGGTCCAGCCAGGCGAGGTCCACCGGTTCTATCTGGGAGATTATTTGGGACAATTCGGTCATCATGGAATAACTACCTCTTAGTGACAAAAAATGGCGAGGGCAGGCCGCTCTTGATTTGCAGGTTTGGCAGCTAAACCCTGTTTGGATCTCCCTCGAACAAGTCACCCACCTTTATTACCAGCGGTATGCCGGCCACCACTAGCACCACCAGGTCGGCAATCCGGGCCAATCTCTGGTGCAGAGCGCCGGCCCCATCCCGGAACTCCCGGGCCAGGGGGTTGTCCGGCACTATACCTAAGCCTACTTCATTGCTGACCACAATGGTGGGAGTGCGGCTCCCGGCCAGGGTCTGCGCCAGACGGTCGCATCCCGCCTGGATCCCGGCCTGGTTGTCGCCTTCCCTGAGCATCAGGTTGGACAGCCACATGGTGAGGCAGTCCACCAGGACCACTCCATAGCCGCCCTGGGCCTCGGCCAGGGTCGCCGCCAGATCCAGGGGGGCCTCCCGGGTTTCCCAATGGGGGCCCCGCTCTTTCCGGTGGTTGTCGATGCGGGCCGCCATCTCCGCGTCCCCGGGCTCACAGGTGGCCACGAACAGCCGGGGCTCGGGGAAGCGGGCGGCCAAGGAAAGCCCGTAGCGGCTCTTGCCGCTGCGGGTGCCTCCCAAAACCAGGGCCAACCTGAAGCCCCCGGGAACTTGTGCCGTTTCTGCCATCATTATCGACTGCGGTGCTGCGGTGATTTCTTATGTGGCTTGGCTCTCAAATTTAACTTAATTGGCGTTACCTGCCAAGTCGTTCCCAAATTAACGGAAGGTTGGAAAATTGATTTTAGGGGAGGCCTGGGGGGCAAAAACCCCTCTCCCTCCCAGCGAAGGGAAAACCGCCGGCTACTTCCACACCCCGTCGATTTCCGCCTGGCATTTGGGGCACTTGCCGTCCTTGAGATTATAGCGCCTGATGCTGTAAGCCAACCGCTCGATGAGCAGCTCCCCACAGGCATAGCAATAGGTGTTCTCCCCCCCCTCGCCGGGGATGTTGCCGGTGTAAACGTAGCGGAGCCCGGCTTTGAGCCCGATGTCCCGGGCCTGGCGCAGGGTGGCCACCGGGGTGGCGGGGCGGTCCATCATCTTGAAGGTGGGATGAAAGGCGGTGACATGCCAGGGGATGCCCACCCCCACGCCCTTGATGAAATGGGCGATGTCAGTGAGTTCTGCCTCCGAATCGTTGTGCCCGGGGATCACCAGGGTGGTGACTTCCAGCCAGACCCCCGCCTGTTTCAGCCGCACGATGGTGTCCAGGACCGGCTGCAGCCGGGCCTTGCAGACCTTGCGGTAGAAATCGTCCCGCATGCTCTTCAGGTCGACGTTGTCCCCGTCAATAATCTCCGCCAGGGCCGCGGCCGAAGCCTCGGTCATGAAGCCGTTGGACACAAAGACATTGCGCAGTCCTTGCTTCCGGGCCAGCCTAGCCACGTCCTGGGCATACTCCATAAAGATGGTGGGTTCGGTGTAGGTGTAGGAGATGCTGGCCGAATGGGACGCCAGGGCATAGGCCACGATGGCCTCCGGGTCCCGCTCCTCGCCCAGGATGCGGCCGCCGTGGATCCGGGGGTACTGGGAGATGTCGTAGTTCTGGCAGTGCAGGCACATGAAGTTGCAGCCGACGGTGGCGATGGAGTACGAGCGGCTGCCGGGGAGAAAATGGAACAGGGGCTTTTTCTCGATGGGGTCGATGTGCTCGGCCACGACCTTGCCGTAATTCAGGCTGTAGAGAGTGCCGTCCTGGTTCTCCCGGGTGTGGCAAAGGCCGCGCTTGCCCGGGTCGATCTTGCATTCATGGGCGCATAGAAAACAATGGACTTTCTGGTCTTCCAGGCTCTCCCAAAATCTGGCGGTGTACATAGGGTCTCCTCAGGGCTCGTCTACCTTATAAATATAACCTCAGGGGTACCGATGTAAAGGCGTTTATGCCAGAGGGCGCCCTGGCAGTCCGGCCAGGCCGACCTGGGGCGGGAGTCTTACTTTTCCCCTGGTTGCAAGCTCGCCCTTGTCAGGAGAAGATTCCTGTGTTACAAAATATGGAGATGGTGGGCGTAGCTCAGCTGGTTAGAGCACCGGGTTGTGGCCCCGGAGGCCGCGGGTTCAAATCCCGTCGCTCACCCCAGGAACCGTATGGGAGTCAAGGGGGTCAGGCCCGAGCCTGACCTTTTTTTGGGGCCGTAGGAGACGGTTTGGCCGAGGGACGCCGTTAATGGCAGGCACTGGCGTGTTTTAAGCGGGCCAGGAGATTTGTTCATTCCGGGAAAATCGCACCAGGCCTTCGCTGGCAACTGGAAAGTAAAGATAAAATACCTTAAGATATTGAGAAAGTGCATTAAGCCGGGGCACCTGAGCCGGCGCCGCCTTTTTCTGGTTCCCGAAATAAGAGATGGGCCGGATGATTTCAAATCTTCGAGGTTTTTAAGAATATGGATAACGAGTCGGATGCCTTATCGTATCGCCGGCGTTACCGGGGCCTCATCGGGGTCAAGAGCAAGATGCCCATCCGGGACGTCTCGGTCCTCAGCCGCATCTACACCCCCGGAGTAGGGGCAGTGTGCCGGGAGATCGACCAACACCCCTTTGCCTCCTACCGGTACACCTGCCGGGGAAATTCCATCGCCCTCATCACGGATGGCAGCCGCGTCTTTGAATACGGCAACATCGGGGCCCTGGCGGCCTTGCCCAAGCTGGAGGCCAAGTCCGTCATCTACAAGACTTTCGCCAACGTGGACGCGGTGCCCCTGGCCCTCAAGACCCAGGACGCCGACGAGATCGTAGAGATCGTCCGGGCCCTGGCCCCCACCTTCGGGGGATTCTGTCTGGAATCCATCGCCGCGCCCAAGTGTTTCTCCATCGAGAACCGCATCCGGAAAGCGGTGCGGGTCTCGGTGCTGCACCACGAGAACCATGCCGCGGGCATCATCGTGCTGGCCGCCCTGTACAACGCCCTCAAGGTGGCGGGCAAAGACCTGGCCCGGGTGCGCATCGTCATCAACGGCGCCGGCGCGGCCGGCATCGGGGTGGCCAAGGGCCTCATCGTGGCCGGGGCCCATAACATCGTCTTGTGCGACCGGCACGGGGCGCTGCGGGTCTACCGGCCGGAAGGCATGAACTGGGCCAAATCGGAAATCGCCCGCCTGGTCGGCCCCCAGGACGTTAAAGGAAATCTGCCCGAAGTCATCAAGGGCGCGGATGTGTTCATCGGCCTTTCCGACCAGGGCCTGGTCAGCCGGGAGATGATCGCCGCCATGGCCAAAGACCCCGTGGTCTTCGCCCTGGCCCTGCCAGAGCCGGAGATCGGCGAAGCGGAAGCGAAGGCCGGGGGAGCCAAGGTGGTGGCCACCGGCCAGGCGTCCAGTCAGAACCAGATCCGCTCCTCCTTAGTGACGCCGGGCTTCTTCCGGGGCTGCCTGGATGTGGGGGCCAGCCGGGTCAACATCCAGATGTACCTGGCCGCAGCCCGGGCCCTGGCCGACCTGATTCCGGAAGGGGAACTTTCCCCCACCAACATCATCCCCCGCCAGATGGACTGGCGCATCTCGCCGGTGGTGGCCCGGGCCGTGGCCCAGGCGGCCCAGGAAACGGGCGTGGCCCAGGTTTCACCCCAGGAAATGCCCCCGGAGAAGGTGCAGGAGCGCACCGAGCGCTACATCTACGAGGGAGAGCTGGCCTGGCTGCCCTCGGAAGGCCAGGATTACGGCAAACTGAGCATCGCCGAAGAGTCCCTGGAGCTGCACCGGCGCTACCAGGGCTGCATCGAGATCTACACCAAGGTCCCCATCAAGGACGAAGTCATTTACAAGCGGCTTTACTCCCCGGAAGCGGTGGCCGAGGTCTGTCAGAAGATTCTGCACGACGTCATGGCCGCCTACGACTACACCTGCAAGAACAACCTGGTGGCCATCGTCACCGACGGCAGCGCCGTCCTGGGTCTGGGGAACATCGGCGCCCGGGCGGCCCTCCCGGTCATGGAGGGGAAAGCCGTTCTCTTTAAAACCTTCGGCGGGGTGGAAGCCTTCCCCATCTGCATCAGCACCCAGGAAACCGACCAGGTGATTCGGTTGGTGGAGAACATCTCGCCGGCCTTCGGCGGCATCAACCTGGAGGACATCTCCTCGCCCCGCTGCTTCGAGATCGAGAAGACCCTGTGCCAGCGCCTGGATATCCCGGTGTTTCACGACGACCAGCACGGCACCGCGGTAGTGGGCCTGGCGGGGCTGATCAATGCCTTGAAGATCGTGGACCGGAAAATCGAGGACGTCAAAATCGTCTTCAACGGGGCCGGGGCCTCCGCCATTGCGGTGACCAAGATCCTGATCCAGGCCGGGGCCAAAAACATCGTGGTCTGCGACACCAAGGGAGTGGTCTATAAAGGGCGTCCCCAGGGGATGAACTTCATCAAGAACGAACTGGTGGAGATCACCAACCCCGAACGGCAGAAAGGGAGCCTTACCGACGCCTTGAAGGGGTCGCAAGTCTTCATCGGGCTCTCGGGTCCCAACGTGCTTACCCGGGAGATGGTGAAATCCATGGCCCCGGACCCCATTGTCTTCGCCCTGGCCAACCCCGACCCGGAGATCCATCCGGAGGAAGCCATGAGGGCCGGCGCCGCGGTGGTGGCCACCGGCAGGTCGGATTTCCCCAATCAGTTGAACAACTGCCTGGCCTTCCCCGGCATCTTCCGCGGCGCCCTGGACATCAGGGCGAAAGCCATCAACGACGCCATGAATATCGCCGCGGCCCACGCCATTGCCGCTCTGGTGGGTGACAAGCTAAGCCCCGGGTACATCCTGCCGGGGGCCATGGACTTCCGGGTACCGCCCGCAGTGGCGGAAGCGGTGGCCAGGGCCGGCCTGGAGACCGGGGCCGCCAGAATTCACATCGACCCGGAATGGGTGGGACGGCACACCCGGGAATTTATTTACGACGAGCGGCTGTCATTGATTTAAGGAAAAAGTGATTTTAGGGCAGGGCCGGGGGACCAAAGGCCCCCGCCCTCCCCTAAGACCCCTCCCATCCCCCCAAATGGGGGAAAGGGGACGGCTGCCCCACATCTTGCTTACCTGATTGTTTCAGTGGGATAATGGTTAAGCTGCCCCCTGGTTCTGACCGGACCTGGCTGAGGCAAAAAAGGCTCCCAAGCCGTCTGCTCCCGGAAAGGGGCCGCCCCGGCCGCTGGGAAGGCCTTGCCAAGGGGCTTGGGAGACCACGCCTTGGGGTGATTGTGCTTCTGAAATAACCGCCTTATAATGTTGACATAAAGGTTAGACACCCGGCCCGCCTCAAGGCGAA
>CAVYJK010000004.1:0-39895 GCA_963768765.1 uncultured delta proteobacterium | reverse complement strand
GGTCGAACCCCGGACCTGCTGATTACGAATCAGCTGCTCTACCACTGAGCTATGCCGGCGAAAACGCCTGTCAGCCCTGAGTATCTTGAATTTTAGAAATTTTGGCAATGAAAATGTGGCAACTGAAATTGGCCTCGCAGGCTGCAGCCCCGGCCAAGTCTTGGATTTCGCCGGCGCCAGGGTGCAAGTCCCAGCCTCCGTCCCAGGGAGAGAACGCCGCCGAGGCCACCTAATTTGACCGGCCCATTCTCTCGGGAGACCTCCAGCAAGGTCACCGGATTAGCGGCTCCCGGTGATCCGGAATGTTCCAGGGGTGGGGGAAAGGCGGGCGATTCCGGCAGGCTCACAGGGGGGATCTATCGAGGTCTGGCCGGAGCTGATGCTTGCAGCCCCGTCGCCAGCCCGGGTCCCCCAAGAACTACTGGCCGGGGGATCACCCCGGCCAGTAAGCGAAGGGCCCCTGGGGTCAGAAACTCAGAGGTTGCTGCAGGGGTTGGATCTTGCCGTCCTGGACCTCGTAGCCCAGGGCCTTCAGGATGGCAAACTGGGCATCGTTGACCTGGTCAATGACCCGTTTCAGTTTGCCTTCCGAATCGTAGGAATAGATGGCAGTGCGCACAGACCGCAACTCCTCCATCACTTCCTTGGGAGGAATCTTGAGGCCTGCGGCTTTCAAACGCTGGCAGAGCAAAGCCAGATAGGTCAGGGCCACCACGCAGACAAACATGTGCACCCGGATCTTGGAATCAGTCCAGTGGTACAGCGGCATCAAGGCCATCTGGAAAGGATTATCATTAATCCCCTGGACCTTGCCGTTGACGGTCTGCACCTCCGCCAGGTACCGCTTGGCGTAGATTTCGTAAATCTCGGCCGCGCTCCAATCCCCCTGGTCGGTAATGAGGATATTCTTGCCGAAACGCCGCACCTTGCCGGCCATCTGGCGGTGGTTGACCTGGAAGTCCATCCGGAGAGAGCCGTTGTCTCCGTGGAAACTCAACTCGAAGAGCGAGGGACTCAGCTTCAGCCGCTGGCAAAGGTTGGTCAACTGCTCGTTGATGGACCGGGGGGCGTCCTCGGGGAAGCCTTCCTGCTGATACCGTTGCTGCAACGATTGCAGCTCTTTCCGCACCTTTTGCACCCGCTTTCCCAGGTCCTGGTAACTGCGGTTGAAGGTCTTGGGGTCGAAGACGATGACCACCTTGCGGTTTTTATTCCAGAAAGGCGCTTGCGTCTCATAATAGAGGATCTTGTCCTCCTCCCTTTCGAAATCGCCGCGGCCGAGAGGCTTGGCAATGAGGGGGCTGAATTCCTTCAGGGAGATTTTGGTCAGTTCGGGAACCTCATCCGGGGAGCAGGAAGCGATGAAGTGAAGCCCCGGGTCTGCATCCACCTTGCCGATGATGTCCCCGGGATCAAACCCCGAACCCAGGAGCAGGGTGACGTCTTTGGCCTTCACCCCCAGGTGGGAGACCTTGGCCAGGAGGCCTTCCAGATGCCGCTCAAAAAACTCACCTTCCGGCAGTCCGCCGCCGAAGGTCTGATAGTACAAGGGGACTCCCGCGGCGCGCTCGGTGAGCAAAGCCAACCCCACTCGCTGCCGGGGGGACTCGACGGCCTCATACCCTTCCAGTTCCAGGCCCACCCCGTCGTTGGCCCGGGGGGTGGAGTAGATATTGCCCGCCTCCACCAGCAAGTGGGTCTCTTTGACGGGCAGCAGGGAATAGACCTTCTTGAAGAAAACCGCCGAGATCTTGTCCAGGTCCGGGGCGCTGATGCGATCCCAGTGATTCCAGAAATTCTGGGAATTCAGCGACTCCAACCTGAGGGGCCGAATTCGTTGAATGTCCGTGGTCTCGTACCAGGATGCCAGTCGCCTCTTGCTGGTGGGGGCGATGGCCCGGTTCAAGGCGGCGTAAAACACCAGTTCCCCCAAGGAAGGCCCTTTGGTCTTTTTCTTGGGGGGTAGAATCTCGTTCACAATTCCGGCCAGGTCCAACATCCGGTCCAGTTCGTTGAGGATGAAAATTGAACCGAATTCCTTGGGAGAGAACCCGCCTTTATCCAAAGCCGCCTGAACTTTGTCGGCCGTGCCCAGGTAGACCTGGTTGATGGTGGTGGGTTTGCCGTAGACTCGCTGGGTCTCACGGATGTAATAATACTCGTGACCCTTCTTGACCTTCTTGTACAAGTGTGCCATAGCCCGCCTGACCTTAAAGAATTTTATTCTATCCCCACTTTGAATTTTTACAGACTAGCCGTCATTAATAAATGAGACAAAATACTCTTTTTGATAGAGCAAAATACTCAAAATTTAAACTAATCGGGAAAGTTTAGAACTATGGTCAAGAAGCGGTGGTTGGCGTATACCCCATCTGGATGGCGTACTTTACCAGGTCGGTATTCTTTTTCAAATTCAGCTTTCTCATGATCTTGGTGCGGTGGTTTTGAATGGTGCGGAAGCTGAGGAACAACAGGACGGCGATTTCCTTGCTCGATTTTCCTTCGGCGATGAGCTTGATGATCTCGATTTCCCGGGGGGTGAGGGTCTCTTCCGAGGAGGCGGCCGGCAATCTCCCGCGGGTCTGGGCGTACAGGGTGGCCAATTCGGCGGAAAGCAGCGGGGACACGTAAATTTCCCCCTGCCTGATCCTTTGAATGGCGGACAGGAGTTCCTTGGCCGCGTCTTCCTTGAGCAAATAGCCATCTACCCCCGCGGCCAGGGCATCGTTCAGGTACTCCCGCTTTTTATGCATGGTGAGGATCAGTACCTTGACCTCCGGATAGGACTTTCTGATTTCCTTGGTGGCTTCGATGCCCGGCAGGTTGGGCATGGATATGTCCAGGATGACCATGTTGACGGGCAACTTCTTCAAGAACTCCAAAAGTTCCAAACCGTCGCCCACTTCGCCCACCACCTTAAGGTCGGCAAAGTCCTCGATGATCTTCTTGATCCCCTCGCGCACCAGAATGTGGTCTTCGGCCAGGACGATGCGATACATATAAATTCCTTTTATTTGTCCACCGGGATCTGGAAGGTTATCTGGGTTCCCTGGTCTGTTTGGCTCCAGATGCTTAAAGAGCCTCGGGCCATCAAAGCCCGCTCGTTCATGGCGGTCAGACCCAGGCCCCGTTTGGCCACCTCCCGGGCCATGACTCTTTCCTGATCGAAACCCCGGCCGTTGTCCTTTATGGTAAATGAAACGGCGTCCCCCTTCCTCTGGACGCCCACGGAGATGTGGGTGGCCCGGGCGTGCTTGACGATGTTGGTCAGGGATTCCTGGAAGATGCGGTAGATGTTGATGCGGGTCTCCGCCGCAAACAGGTGGTCGATTTCATCCATGGCCAGGGAACAGCTCAGATTATTATTTCTACAAGTTTCATCGATGAGATATCCCAGGGAAGAGGATAAACCCAGGTCTTCCAGGATGGAAGGACTCAGGTCCCAGGAAAGGCGCCGCACATTTTCGATGACGCCGTCGATGTAACTAAGGAGCTGTTCGCAGCTTGCCTTCAGGCCTTGCTGGTCCTGGCGCAGTTTATTCTCCACGGCCACCAGGTGAATTTTCAGGACCGTCAGGGCCTGGCCCAATTCGTCGTGCAGCTCCCGGGAGACCCGCCGGCGCTCCCGTTCCTGAATGGTCAGGAGCTTGGAAGTCAGCAAGCGCAGCTTGAGCTCCGATTCCCGGAGGGCCTCTTCGCCCTTTTTGCGCGCCGTTATGTCCCGGAAGATTCCCTGAGCCACTTTCTTGCCGGCGTATTCGATGACGCTGCCGGTGATGTCCACCGGGACCCGGGCGCCGTCCTTCCTCAGAACCGCGGTTTCATTTATCTGGCTCGAACCTTTCTCTATTATCTCTTTGAAGGTGCGGGAAATTGCCTCAAGGGTTTCCGGGGGATGAAGTTGGGTGTAGTGCATCTTCAGGAGCTCTTCCTTGGCGTATCCCAGGAGCTCCCCGGCCCGCCGGTTGCTCTCCGTCAAGTTGCCGTCCGGGTCGGTCAGAAAGATGGCGTCGCCGGAGTAATCCATCAGGCCCCGGTACTTTTCCTCCGACTCCCGCAGGGCCTCTTCGGCCCGCTGGCGCTCGGCGTTGGCCCGCAGCGCCGTGATCCCGTAGGCCAGGTCGTTGGCCAGCCCACTGAGCAGGTTGATCTCCTCGTCGTCAAAGGCGTTGGGCTCCGAGGCGTAGATGGCCAGGGCCCCAAAGGTTTGGGAGTCCTTCAGGGGCAGGGCCAGCAAGGAGGCGTACCCCCGCCTCAGGGCCTCGTCCCGCCAGGGGGCGAACCTTGGGGTCAGTCCCGGTGTCCCGGCAGATGGCGGGCTTTCCCTGCCGAATGGCCGCGCCCACCGGTCCTTGCCCCATCTCCGTGTCGGCCCAGGTTAACTTGACGGTGTGGACGTACCCGGCGTCAAAGCCCTCCTGGGCCACCGGGCGCACGGTCTTGAGCTCATCCTGCTGGGCAAATCCCACCCAGGCCATGAGATAGCCGCCCACTTCCACGATGATCCGGCAAACTTCGTTGAGCAGTTCCGTTTCATTGGAGGCCCGCATCATGGCCTGGTGGCATTCGGTGATGGCCTTGAGGGCCCGGCTGACTTTCCAGAGCGCCTCCTCCATCCGCCGGCGCTCGGTAATATCCTCCACCATGCTGATGGCGAACTGGGGCTGTCCGGCCGCATCCCGCACCAGGGTGACGCTGAGTCGCACCCAGACCCAGTGCCCCTTTTTGTGGCGATAACGCTTCTCCATCTGGTAATGGTTTCTCTTGCCGGCCACCAACTCGGTGAACAGGGTCAGATCGGCCGCCCAATCGTCGGGGTGGGTTATATCCACCGCAGTTATCCGGCGCATTTCTTCTTCGCTATACCCGCCCATCTTGAGCAGCGCCCGGTTGCTTTCCAGGATCCTGCGGTCCAAATTCACCAGGGCGATGCCGATGCCGGCCCCCTCAAAGACTCCCCGGAAACGGACCTCACTTTCCCGCAAGGCCTCCTCGGTCCGTTTGCGGGCCGTGATGTCCTCGATGACGCCCATGACCCCGGCAATGTTGCCCGCGGCGTTATAGAGCGGCGCGGTGGAGAGGTTGATATCCACCGGCGAGCCGTCCTTTCGTTGCCGGCGCAGCTCCAGGCCGCGAATGGTCTCCCCCCGCAGGACCCGCTGGAAGATCTTTCGAAACTCCTTCTTCTTCTGCTCCGGCACGATGGGATACGGCCGCCCCAGGACTTCGCCACGGTGCCAGCCAAAGATCCGCTCCGCCGCCGGATTCCAGCTGATGACTCTGGCATCTGCATCGATGGCGGTAATGGCCAGGGGAGAGGCCTGGACCAGGGCCTGGAGCTTGCTGTTGGCTTCCCGCAGGGCCTCCTCCGCCTCCTTGCGGGCGGTGATGTCCAGGGCCACCCCCTGCATGAACAGGGGCAGCCCCTGGGCGTCGTAGACTGCCCGCGATTCATCCCGCACCCAGACCACCCGGCCCGTTTTGGCCACCATCCGGTACTCTGAGAGAAAGGGCCCGCCCTGGGAATAGCTGAGAATCAGCTCGGACAGCACCCGGTTCCGATCCTCGGGATGGATCCGCTCCTTGAAGGACTCCGGGTTGGCCAGCCATTCCTCCTGGGAAAGACCCAGAACGGTCTCGATTTGGGGACTGATGTAAATAGGGCTGGTGACATTGTCCAGCGCCGCAATGTAAGTGATGGCCGGAATCTGCTCCACCAGGTTGCGGTACTTCGCCTCCGACTGGCGCATCACCTCTTCGGTGCGTTTGCGCTCCGAGATATCCCGCATCACCGTCAACAGCCGGTCCCGGCCGTTGATCACGGTGCGGGTCAAATTCACCTCCGCCCAAAAGCGGCGGCCGTCTTTGGCCTTCCCCGGCCACTCAAAGAGCTGGGGCCCCTCCCGCGTTGCCTTTCGTATCCTTTGCAGGGCTTCCTCGGCCGTATGACCAGGGACATCATCTAGAAACAGGGCGGTCATCTCGAGGCCCCTGGCCTCCTCCGCCGTGTAGCCGGTCATCTCGCACCACTTATTATTGACATCCAGAAAATTGCCGGTGTCAATATCCATCAAGACGATGGCGTCATTGGCGGCGTTGAAGATGGTGCGGTAATTGGCCTCCGAGGCCTGGAGCGCCGCCTCCGCCTCCTTGCGCCAACTGATGTCGGTGACCGAGCCGAGAATTCCCACCGGGGCGCCCTGCTCATTGCGCACGGGCGTCTTGGTCACCTGCAGCCATTTCTTCCCCGCGGCGCCGGTGACCTCCTCATCCTGGAGCAAGGTGGCGTCCTCCGCCAGGACCCTTTCATCGTCCCGGCGATAGCGTTCCGCATCTTCCCGGGGAAACAGGTCGAAGTCGGTCTTGCCGATGATCTCCGCCTCCTCCTTCGCCAGCAGGCGGCAAAAGGCCGGATTGACCGCCTGATAAACGAAATTCCGGTCCTTCAGCACCAGCAGTTCGGGGGTGGCCGAAAACACGGTATTCAGGAGGTTCTTTTGCGCCCGCAGGGCCTCCTCGGCCTGCACCCGGTCGGAAATGTCCAGCAGGGTCCCCATGATGACCGGACGCCCCTGGTACTCGATGCTGCTGCCCAACACCTGGCAGTAAATCAGCGCCCCATCCCGGCGCCGGCCCCGGAAGGTGTATTGTACCGCCTTCTCTTCGCCTTCCAGCCGCTTCCGGATATTTTCCCGCACCATGGGCAGGTCGTCAGGGTGAACCAGGGCCTGAGGCTCCGGCTGCCCATTTAGAATCTCTTCGACCTCGTAGCCGAAGATCTGGGCCATGGTGGGGTTGAGGTAGACGAACTTGCGGTCCTGGATAATGTAGACCCCGGCCAAAGAGCCCTCGGTGATCAGGCGGAAGCGGACTTCGCTCTCCTTAAGGTCATCTTCGGCTTGCTTGCGGCGACTGATGTCCCGGATGGAGGCCAGCACCCGTTCCTCGCCGCCGAGCACGAAGCGTTTCAGATTCACTTCCGTCCAAAAACGCCGCCCGTCGCGGGCCATGGCCTGCCATTCCCTAGTTTGACTCTCGCCTCCCTCGGTTTTTTCCATCAATCGCTTCCAGGTCTCCGAGGTGCAGCGGGGCTCACCGCCGCCGAGATCGGCAACGTTCAGCCGCCGGGCGTCCTCCCGCGAGTAGCCGAACATCTCGCACATTCTCTGGTTGACGTCCAGGATGTCGCCGGTTGCCACGTCGTGGATCAAAATGGCGTCGCTGACCGCGTCGAAGATGGCCCGATAATCAGTCGCCGCGGTCCGGCCGGCCTCTTGGGCTCCCATGGGTTCTTGTGCTTCCACCGGTTGTGGCCCTCTCAGGTGCTGGGTCGGCAATCCCGGTAACTCCGGGTTGCGATGTCAGGCTGTTGAAAAACGCTCAAGGTCTTAAATTGTCAGCTATATGTTGGCTGGGCGGCGCCCACCCTAAATGTAACATTTTCTTTAAAATCAAGCATCTGCCCGTAGGAACGCGGCGTCCCGAGCCCTTTACAGGGGCTTGTCCGGGAATTTCCTGAATCTTTCCGAGGTCTAACTTAACCAGGTCCGGCTGCCAGGGAGGGCGGCCTCCCGGGATCTTGCCCGGCCCCCTCAGCTCGAGGCCGGGGCGGCGTTTAAGAGTTCCTGGGTCACCAGGTTGAGCAACCCCCAAACCGCATCCAGGAACCAGCAGCGGTCCAGATGCGCCGGCAAGGTGAAGGAGACCTGGGGGGGAAATTCATCATCCCCCTGCCACAGAATCACTTCCACCGTAACCCCCGGGAAAACCTGCAAAGCCAGGGCCGCGTCTCCGGCGGGCCGGGTCTTGGCCTGGAGTTTTTGGCCCGCGGCCAGAAAGCCCGCCGCATCCCGGCCGAACCGACTTTCCAGGGGGGCGTTGGGCAGACCGTGGTGACCCCGGAAGAAGGTGGCCCCTCCCGGCAGCTCCAGGGGGCTGAGGGGCGCCAGGCCCAGCAGCGCCTTATCGAGGCGCAGCAGGTAAAGGAGCGCCGTCAGGCATACCCGAAACCCGGGGTCCGCCTCCGGGGCCCCGGCCAGCTCAATGCGGCGCCGGCCCGGGTCCACCAGCAGCCGGCGGTCCAAAAACGGCAGCTGATAGACGCCCTCCTGGAAGACCACCCCGGTCCGGCCGGTCACTTCCGCCGGATCCCGGTCTTTTAGGTCGTTCCAGATTTCCTCGCTCACGTCGGCGCACTTTTCATAGGCCATATCTCACCTCAACCTCGCAGGCGGTGGTCCAGTATAAAATGGCATTGCCGCCGGGGCTCATATTCCTGCCGCAGAGGCATCAACGAATAAGCCTGTAAGAATGGAACAGCCGCCCCCGGCTGTTCTTGGAAGAAGATAGGAGAGGCAGTCCCACCCTGGTCTTGGTCGCCTTCGCCATCTTTGGTCTTGGCTGAAGGCTTACTGCTGATAGCTCTTTACTTGAAAGCGAACCTTTGCTTCCAGCAAATTAAGGATGGCGCGCCTCCTTTTATATTTTATAATATTTGGAACGACTTACAAAATTAGACTTCAGGCGCAACATGGAAAAATTCTTTCATCCTCAAAGTGTAGCGGTGGTGGGGGTCTCCCAGGCCCCGGACAACCTGGGTCAGGGCATTGTGTCCAATCTCCTGGGGTTCAAATATCGGGGGAAAATCTTCCTGGTGGGGCGCCGGCCCGGCGCCACCTTCGGCCTCCCCATCTTCCCAAGCTTAAAGGATCTGCCCCAGAAGGTGGACCTGGCCGTAATCCTGGCCCCCGCCCGCTTGGTCCCTTCCCTGGTGCGGGAATGCGGCGAACTGGGAATCACTCGCATAGTGGTGGAATCCGCGGGGTTCTCCGAACTGAACGACGCGGGCCGGGCCCTGGAAGACAAGGTCCGGAGTCTGCTTAAGCAATACGGCCTGCGCCTGGTGGGCCCCAACGGCCTGGGCCTCATCAACCTGGAAAACGGCCTGGCCCTCCCTTTTGCAGAGTTGCCCCGGGGGGTTAAGAAGGGGCGCATTTCCATTATCGCCCAGAGCGGCGGCGTGGCCACCCACCTCCTGGCCTGGATGACCAAAGAGGGCCTGGGCCTCAATAAGTTCCTCAGCCTGGGCAACAAGCTGGACGTGGCGGAAAACGAAGTCCTGGACTATCTTTTGTCCGACCCCGGCACCGCGGCGATCTACCTTTACCTGGAAGGGCTGAGCGACGGCCGGGGCCTCCTGGACAGGGCCCGGCGGGCCGCCAAGCCGATCTTTCTGCATCTGGCCAACGTGGGGGAAGAGACGGCCGGCATCGCCCGCTCCCACACCGCCTCTCTCACCGCCGACGAACGGGTGCTGGCCGCGGCCTGCCGCCAGAGCGGCATGGTCCACGTCCAGAGCCAGTACGAGTTTCTCAACGCCGCCAAGCTGGTGGGACAGCCGCCTGTTACCGGCAACCGCCTGGTGGTTCTGTCCCGCAGCGGCGGCGAGGCGGTGCTGGCCGCCTACGCTTGCCGCCAGGCCGGCTTCCGTCTGCCGCCCCTTTCCCCCCGGCTGGTGGACTTCGTCCGGCAGCGCTCCCGGGCCGGGGTCATTTTACCCAACAACCCCGTGGACCTGGGGGATATCTTCGATTTCGACGTCTACTACGAGCTCGTGGCCGCGGCGTGCCTGGACCCCGAGGTGGACGCGGTGCTGCTCCACTACGGGCCCATGGCGGAGTTCGAACGGGAGGCCGGCCGGGAAATGGCCGCCCGGGTGGTGGCCGAGGCCCGGGCCGCCCAAAAAGCCCTGGCCGTCACGGTGCTGATCACCCTGGAAGATGAGGACTTTTTCCGGGATACCCTGGGGGTCCCGGTCTTCCACTTCCCCGAGGAGGCCGTGCAGGCCCTGGCTTTGAGCCGCGACCTGGCCGCCCGGGGAGAAGTTCAGCCTGCGCCGGAAAACCCGGTCACCCTGCCGGACGCCGAAAAAATCACCGCCCTTCTGGCCGCGGGGCCGCCGGCCGGGTTTTTGCCCCTGTCCCAGGCCCTGGCGACCGTCCAGGCCCTGGGGATCCCGGTGGCCGCCTGGCAGACGGCCCGAAGCCCGGAAGACGCCGCCGCCGCAGCACATAACCTGGGCTACCCGGTGGTCCTTAAACTCTCCGCCCCCTCCCTGGTGCACAAGACCGAAGCCGGGGCGGTGCTCCTCGACCTGGGGGACGCCGCCCAGGTGGCTGCCGGCTGGGCGCGCCTCTCCGGCATCGCCCGGGACCAACTGCCTCCCGGCGAGCCCTGGGAGGTGGTGGTCATGGCCCAGGCCGCCGGGGGTCGGGAAGTGCTGCTGGGAGCCCGCCGGGACCCCTCCTTCGGGCCGGTGCTGGCCTTCGGGGCCGGGGGCGTCGAAACCGAAATCCAGGAGGACGTCTCCTTGAGGATCGCCCCCGTCAGCCCGGCCATGGCCCGGGACCTGGTGATTGAGACCCGCGTCGGCCGCATCCTGGCCGGCATCCGGGGCCAGGCCCCCGCGGACCTGGAGAGCCTGGCCCAGGCCATTGCCGGCCTCTCCCGGCTGATGCTCCAATTCCCGCAAATCCAGGAGGTGGACCTCAACCCGGTGGCCCTCTTCCCTGGAAAACCTGGCCTCCTGGCCCTGGACGCCCGCATCCGGGTGGGGTAGGAGGAACTGGAGAAAATGCTTTTCCGGGAGGGAGCTATGGGCCTACGGCCACTTACAATCCCTCCCTGAAACCCACCCTCAACCCCCATAAAGAGACCTCTGTAAAAGTCCAATATAAATGCTCTCACAGGTGGGAGGTCTTATAATCCCCCCTACCCCCCTTTAAGAAAGGGGGGTAATTAAACACTATCCACCTGATAAATCAGGCAATTGCTTTTAAGTCCCCCTTTTCTAAAGGGGGATTTAGGGGGATTATTAAAGCCTTCCCCTCTCGATTTAGCCTTTTTCAGAGCCCTTATAAAGGGGGCTGCGAGGCAAGGGCGGGGGAATAACTTACAAAAAATTCCCCCGGCCCTCCCCTCAAATGACTTTATCAGGTCTCTGCTGCTGGCGGTCCTGGCCTTCGCCTTGCACAAACTCTGAAGAATTGGGATATTAATCATTTGGAGCATTAATCAAGTTCCATCATTTTCCCCTCTCCCCCGCGGGGGAGAGGGTCAGGGTGAGGGGGAGTGCATTCTATTTTCCGCTCCGCCTAATGCTGACCATCCCTCCCTGCAGGGTCAGCAAATCTCCTCAATCCACAGGAGCGTTTAACTTAATGAGTTTTCTGGTCGGTCTTATTGCCGGGATCTTCGGCGGGCTGGTGGGCCTGGGCGGCGGCGCCATCATGATCCCCTTGATGGTGCGCTTCTTCAAATTCAGCCAGCACCAGGCCCACGGCACCAGCCTCATGGCCCTGGTGTTCACCGGCCTCTCCGGCGCGGTCACCTACTACCTGAACGGCTCGGTGGATATTATGGCTGCAGTCTGCCTGGCGGCTGCCGCCATCTTCACGGCCCGCTTCGGGGCAGTTTACGCCAATGCCTTGCCCGAATGGAAGCTCAAGCGGGCCTTCGGTTGTTTCTTAATATTCGTCTCCCTGTTGTTGTTGAGCAAACCCTATCTCTCCCATCTGGCGTTTCTGGCCCATCCCGCCACCGGCTGGGTCAAGGTCGCGGTCCTGCTGGCCAGCGGCGCCGCGGCCGGGTTTATCTCCGGCATGATGGGCGTCGGCGGCGGCGCCATTATGGTGCCGGCCATGGTGCTGCTGGTGGGTTTCAACCAGTACACCGCCCAGGGCAGTGCGCTGTTGGCCATGGTCCCGGCGGGTTCCGTCGGGGCCTACACCCACTGGCGGCTGGGCAACGTGGTGACCGGGGTGTTGCTGGGCCTCATACCCGGCATCATCCTGGGGACCTTCCTGGGGGGCAGCCTGGCCCACCTTCTGACCGAAGCCAACCTCAGGCTGGTGTTTGTCGCGGTCCTCATCTGGCTGGGAATCCGGGATATCCGGGGCGCGGCCAGAAAGAGGTTGGCCTTGGCAGAAGCGGCAGCCTTAGACGAATCGGCCGAATGAAAGGAATAGTTCAAGGTTCAAGGTTCAAGGTTCAAAGTTAAAGGCAAGACTCAGTTGCGGAATTGAACCTTGAACCTTGAACATTGAACAATTTTCCTCTGTGACCTCTGTGTCTCTGTGGTAATCTTCTCTAACCATGAAAGTCCAACAGAAGGAAACCACCCCGGAGAAGCTGGCGGCCATCCTCCGCCGGCACCGCCGCCTCGTGGCTCTGACCGGCGCCGGCATCTCGGTGGAGTCCGGCATCCCCGACTTCCGCAGCGAAGGCGGCCTGTGGTCCCGCTTCGACCCCATGGAATACGCCCACATCCGGGCCTTCAGGTCCAACCCGGCCAAGGTCTGGACCTTGCTCAAAGAAATGGACGAGACCATCACCCGGGCCCGGCCCAACCCGGCCCACTTCGCCCTGGCGGCCCTGGAGGCCAAGGGCCTGCTCCTGGGCCTCATCACCCAGAACGTGGACAACCTGCACCAGGCCGCGGGGTCCCACCGGGTGGTGGAATACCACGGCAACGCCCTGCGCTTTGTCTGTGATACCTGCAAAGGCCACCACCCCCGTGAGACCCTGGATTTCAGCCGGACTCCCCTTTATTGCCTGTGCGGCGGCCTCATCCGGCCCGACGTGGTCTTCTTCGGCGAACCCATCCCCACCCGCGCCCAGGAAGAGGCCCAGGAACTGGCCCGGGAATGCGACCTCCTGCTGGTCATCGGCACCTCCGGCGAAGTGGCCCCGGCCAGCTATATCCCCTACACCGCCAAAGACCACGGCGCCGTCATCGTGGAAAACAACCTGGAGCCCACCAGCCTCACCCGCAACCTCACCGATTACTTCCTCCCCGGCCAGGCGGGGGAGGTGTGGCCGGAGGTTTTAAGGGCCATGAACATGAATAATTAAGGCCTGGGGCCATCGGCCCCAGGCCTTAAAACCCTTCGGGTAGTTGGGGGAGGGGGCAAAGGGCGCAAGCCCTTTCCCCCTCCCCCAAACCCCCATCCCCAATCCCTTATGGTTTTGGTGGCACAGGCGTCCCGCCTGTGCTTTATCCGGGGAAGTCGAGGCCGCCGGCCTCGCCTTCCCCGGCCCTTACGCGGGTTGGGTGGGGGGCTTGGGGGGAGGGCAGGGATTTTTTTGTAAGTGTCCCTGGCCCTCCCCCCAATTCCTCCACGCAGTGGAGGGGAATGGGCGGCAGGCAGGGCTTGGCCCTGCCTGCCTGCGCATCTTTTATCTCTTGTCCTCTAACGTCTTTTCCGATGTGCAAGGCGGGCCCTCCATTTTCTTTCAAAATAGGGTACGCCGCTTTGGGCGCACACATGGGTGCGCCCCTACAATGAAAAGCCATGATTGTGCAGGGGCGGGGCAACCCCGCCCCTACCTTTCCCAGCCCTCAACTCGCCGCGGCCCGGTGTTTCTCTTCCTGGCGCTGAAAAATCAGCCCATCTTTACCCGCGTCCACCAGGATGGTGTCGCCTTCCTTGAACTCGCCTGCCAGCAGCATGGGGGCCAGTTTATCCTGGAGGTGGTGTTGGATGGCCCGGCGCAGGGGCCGGGCGCCGTACACCGGGTCGTAGCCCGCCTCGGCCAGGAAGTTCCGGGCCTTATTCGTGAGTTCCAGGTTGAGTTGCCGCTCGGCCAACAAGGGCCGCAGGCGGGCGATTTGCAGGGTGACGATTTCCCGCAGTTGTTCTTTGCTCAGGCGGTGGAAGATGAGGATATCGTCCACCCGGTTCAGGAATTCCGGCTTGAAGTGGAGTCGCAGGGCCTCCATGACCCGGTCCCGCATCACTTTCTCGTCGGTGACCTCGGCGATGTACTGGCTGCCGATGTTGGAGGTCATGATGACGATGGTGTTCTTGAAGTCCACGGTGCGGCCGTGGCCGTCGGTGAGGCGGCCGTCGTCCAGGATCTGCAGCAGGGCGTTGAAGACTTCGGGGTGGGCCTTCTCGATTTCGTCGAACAGGACCACGGAGTAGGGCCGGCGGCGCACCGCCTCGGTGAGCTGGCCGCCTTCCTCGTAGCCCACGTAGCCGGGCGGCGCCCCCATGAGGCGGGAGACCGTGTGTTTCTCCATGTACTCGCTCATGTCCAGGCGCACCATGGCGGCTTCCGAGTCGAAGAGGAACTGGGCCAGGGCCCGGGCCAGCTCGGTCTTGCCCACCCCGGTGGGCCCCAGGAAGATAAACGACCCCAGGGGCCGGTTGGGGTCTTGAAGCCCCGAACGGGCCCGGCGCACCGCGTTGGACACCGCCTGCACCGCCTCCTCCTGGCCCACCACCCGGGCGGCCAGGCGCTCCTCCATGTGCAGCAGCTTCTGCTTTTCCCCTTCCAGCAAGCGGCTCACCGGGATGCCGGTCCACTTGGACACCACGTCGGCGACATCCTCGGCGTCCACTTCCTCTTTCAGCATGGCGCTTTCCTGCTGCATCTCGGAGAGCTTCTTGGTTTCGGTTTCCAGTTCCTTCTGCAGATTGAGCAGCGCCCCGTATTTCAATTCCGCAGCCCGGGCCAGGTCTCCCAGGCGTTCCGCCTGGCCGGCCTCGAACTGGGTCTTGTCCATCTGCTCCTTGACGGCGCGGATGTGGCTGATGACCTCCTTTTCCCGCTGCCAGCGGGCCGTAAGGGTAGCGCTGCGCTCCCGGAGGTCCGCCAAAGATTTTTCAATCTTGGCCAGCCGCTCTTTGGAGGCCGGGTCCTGCTCCTTGCGCAGGGCCTCCCGCTCGATCTCTTCCTGGGTGATCTTCCGCTCCAGGTCGTCAATCTCCCCGGGGCGGGAATCGATCTCCATGCGCAGTTTGGAGGCGGCCTCGTCGATGAGGTCCACCGCCTTGTCCGGCAGGTGCCGGTCGGTGATGTAGCGGCTGCTTAGGGTGGCCGCGGCCACGATGGCCGCGTCCTTGATGCGCACCCCATGGTGCACTTCATAGCGCTCCTTCAGGCCCCTAAGGATGGCGATGGTGTCCTCCACCGAGGGCTCGGCCACCATGATGGGCTGGAAACGGCGCTCCAGGGCCGCGTCCTTTTCGATGTACTTGCGGTACTCGTTGATGGTGGTGGCGCCCACGCAGTGGAGTTCGCCCCGGGCCAGGGCCGGTTTGATCATGTTGGAGGCGTCCACCGCGCCCTCGGCGGCGCCGGCCCCCACCAGGGTGTGGAGCTCGTCGATGAACATGATGATCTGGCCGTCGGACTCCGTCACCTCCTTGAGCACCGCCTTGAGGCGGTCTTCGAACTCGCCCCGGTACTTGGTGCCGGCGATGAGGCTCCCCAGGTCCAGGGTCACCAGTCGCTTGTTCTTGAGGCCCTCGGGCACGTCGCCGTTGACGATGCGCTGGGCCAGGCCTTCCACGATGGCGGTCTTGCCCACCCCGGCCTCGCCGATGAGCACCGGGTTGTTCTTGGTGCGCCGGGAGAGCACCTGGATGATGCCGGCGGATCTCGCGAGTCCCGGCCGATGACCGGGTCCAGCTTGCCGGCCCGGGCCATCTCCGTCAGATCCCGGCCGTACTTTTCCAGGGGTTGGAATTTCTCCTCCGGGGCCTGGTCCGTGACCCTTTGGGTGCCCCTGAGGTCCGCCAGGGCTTTCAAGATGGCCTCCGGCGTGAGGCCCAGGGACTTGAGCAGCTTCCCCGCGTCGCTGCCCTTGTCCGCGGCCAGGGCCCAGAAGAGGTGCTCGGTGGAGACGTAGTCGTCCTTCATCACTCCGGCCTGCTTGAAGGCGGCGTCCAGGGCCTTATTCAAGGCGGGGGCCAGGTAGACCTGGACCTCGCCGCTCACCCGGGGCAGCCGGGCCAGCAGGTCGTCCGCCCCCTTAATGACGCTCTGGGGATCAACCTCCAGTTTCTTCAGGAGGGAGGGTATCAGGCCTTCCTCCTGGGCCAGCAGGGCGCGCAGCAGGTGAGCCGGCTCCATCTGGTTGTGGCTCAGCTGCCGGGCCAGCTCCTGGGCGCCGGAGAGGGCCTCCTGGGCTTTATAGGTTAACTTGTCCATTCTAACTGCCATTATTTTTTCGAACCTCCGTATTCAGTAGCTAACTTAAAGTAATCATTAGTAAATGGTAATCATGAGATTGTCGCTGTCAAGGAAAACGGCTTGGCAATAATGATCGATGTCATTATAATTGCAAAAAAAATTTAAACAGGACAGGCAATGCGACTGGTCGCCCTCATCCCCGCCCGCTACGGCTCCGCCCGGTTTCCGGGGAAGCCCCTGGCGGACGTGGCAGGCAAGCCCCTGATCCAGCGGGTCTACGAGCAGGCCCAGAAGGTCCCGGACATTGGACGGCCTCTGGGTGGCCACCGATGATGAGCGCATCCGGGCCTGCGTCGAGGGCTTCGGCGGCCGGGTCGTCATGACCCGGGCGGATCATCCTTCGGGCAGCGACCGCCTGGCCGAAGCCGCGGCTCTATTGGGACTGGCCCCGGAGGACATTGTGGTGAATATTCAGGGGGACCAGGTAGTCTTTCCGCCGGAGCTCATCGGGGAGCTGGCCGAGCCCTTGCGCCGGGACCCCGATGTGGTCATGGTCACCCCGGTGCGCCGCTTCACCGACCCCGCCGCCGCCGCCGACCCCAATGTGGTCAAGGTGGTCTTCGACCGCCGGGGCCGGGCCCTCTATTTTTCCCGCAGCCTCCTGCCCTGCTGGCGGGACGGAGATCGCCCCTATTTCTATAAGCACATCGGCATTTATGCCTATCGGGTGGGATTCTTGCAAAGATTCGTCCACCTGGCGCCGGGACGCTGGGAAGAGGCCGAAAAGTTGGAGCAGCTCCGGGCCCTGGAGCACGGCTTCCCCATTCACCTGGTGGAAACCGCGGGGGACACCCTGGAGGTAGATACGCCGGAAGACCTGGTGCGGGCCCAGGCTTACTTTCAGCCAGGCTCCCGGGGTTGACCCTCAGCAGGGGAGTCGCTGCCGCCCGGACCGGCGTTACCTGGTTCTACTTTCCCGGGAAAGCGGTGGGGCAGTTGAATCGGGGGACAGAGGCGGCTTAGAAAAATTGTGATATTTTTTAGCCAGATAAGGGGTCAGTTGCTGGGCCACGATGGTCGCCAGCTTGTCATTGCCCTCGTTGGAGAAATGCATCAGGTCATAATAGTACCTGGAGCTTTGGGGCATTTCCCTGGCCAGATCTATCACCAGGACGCCTTCTTCCCGGCCCACCCTTCTGGTAACGTTATTGTAAAGCGTGAGAATATCCCGGCCCACTTCGCCGTTCAGACCATAGCCCACCGCTTTATCACTAAAGTCGACGCCGGTGACGTCATCCACCAGCTTCCCATAAACCACCGGCTGGGTTAGCAAGACCGGGTCCATGCCGTTATCCCGGGTGATTTTGAGCAGTCGTCTCAATCTCACTTCAAAGAGTGGCACATATTTTTCCGCATAGGTCTTTTTCAGGGCCGATTGTTTCTCTAAGGACATTTCAAGTTTCGGCAAAGTGGTCAGATCCAGTTCCCCCATGTCCCGTTGTCCGATGGCCAATACCGATTTGGGGAAGTAGTACCGGTACAGATTCAGCAAGACCGAGGCGACTTCGCTGCGGTACGCCAGGGAGGACAGAAATTTATCCAGCGAGCGGAAGCTGATCTTGGTGGTCATCCTGGTATCGGGCTCCCGGGCATCACTGATGCCGACGTCGTTGATGCCGATCAAGAAAATGACCACCTTGGGTTTCAACTTGGAGAGGAAGTCACGAATCAGGACATAATGGCCGAACGTGGATTGTCCGGCAAAACCGGCGTTGTTAAGCCACAACTTGGGAAAGTTCTGCTTTAATTTCACTCCCAGCAGGTGGGGCCAGGTTTTCTCCGGGGCTATCTCCAGGCATTCGGTGGTGCTGCCGCCCACGGTGACTATGGTCAGCCAGTTGTTAAAATCCGGCGGGGGTTCTTCACCTTTGAAGCCCAGAGAATTATTCTGGTGGATTACTACTCTATCTATTTTCGTACATTTGTCATGGTAAAGTATCTCTTTCTTATTAACCGGCAATATTATATTATCACCTTTGATTCTGAAACCGAAGGGATTATAAAATCTTAATGAAACTTCGCAGACGCCTAACGCAACGGCTAAACCCAAGAATATCAGCAGGAGGTTCTTACTAATATTACTTAATATTGAAGAAGTCTTTCCTGGCGTTATTTCCGATTGAGGCATACTGTATCTCCCCTTATGATTATTTTATTTATCAATAATTCCCGGTTTGTCAACGGAAAACCCAGTTTTAATGATGACCCCTGCCATTGCCTTAATCGCCTGTAAACCCGGTAGTTAAAGCCCTTTCTTTAAATAGCCCCCATCGGGTCCTTGCCAGATGCGGCCGGTTGGACTATAGTGACTCTGGTGTCACCTCCAGGCGCTCCGGCCCCGGCGGTTGCGGGCCGCGGCGCCGCCCAAGGAGCGGATGGTGCAGGCCAGAGAACGGCTCATCTTTCCCCTGGACGTGTCCGACCGGGACACGGCTCTGGGATACGTGGCCAGGCTTCGGGAAGAAGTGGGGCTCTTCAAGGTGGGGCTGGAACTGTTCCTGGCCCAGGGGCCGGCCTTCCTCCAAGAAGTGGCCCACCAGGTTGGGCCTGCCAGGATCTTCCTGGACCTGAAATTGTACGACATCCCGGCCACCGTCCTGGGGGCCCTGCACGCCCTCTTGCCCGGGGTGGCCCTCATCACGGTCCCCAGCGACCTGGGGCCCACGGGGCTCAAGAAAATTGTGGCCGCGGCGGCCGGCGCTTACCAAATCCTGGCGGTGACCGTGCTCACCAGCACCACCGCCGAGGACCTGCGGGCCCTGGGCTATGATCCCAGGTATGCCCAGGACCCCACCGCACTCGTCCTGCTCCGGGCCAGGCTGGCGCAAGAGGCCGGCTGTGCCGGAGTAGTCTGCTCCGGCCGGGAGGTGCGGGCGGTGAAGGAGCAGTGCGGCCCGGACTTTCTCTCCGTCTGCCCCGGCATCCGGCCGGCCTGGGCAAAGGTTTCCGGCGATGACCAGCGGCGCATCGTCACCCCGTTTGAGGCCGTCAAAAACGGGGCCGACTACCTCGTGGTGGGCCGGCCCATCCGCCAGGCCCCGGACCCGGCGGCCGCAGCCCGGCGGGTGGTGGCAGAAATCGCCGAAGCAATGCAGTAAATAGCAGGGACGTGATTGATGACGCCCGGCAAATCCATGGGTAAGTCAGGACCGGTCAACCTCTCCCGCATCATCATCTCCACCGCCCTGGGTCATGACGGCCGGGGGATCTTTCCCTACACCCTTATCCCCGGCTACCGCCGGCTGATCCGGGCCGTCCGGGACACCGGCACCACGGTCCTCACCAAGTCCGCCACCCGCTTCAAGCGGCGGGGCAACTTCGTGCCGGGAAACCCCCTGACCTGGAAATACCTCCGGCGGCTGCCGGATAAGGGCATGCTCAACGCCTACGGCCTCACCAACGAAGGGGTGGCGGCCTGCGCCCCGCCGATCAGGGCCGCCGCCGAACTGGGCTTCAACGTCATTCCCAACTTTTATCCCGAATTTGCCAAGGGCACGGACCTCGCCATCCGGGAGACCCTGGAGGCCGCGGAAATCTATGCCCGGCACCTGGGCCCCTATTTTGCGGCCCTGGAGCTGAACTTTTCCTGCCCCAACTCCGAGGAGGAAATCCGGGAAAACGTGGCCCAGGGGCTCCGGTGCACCCGGGAAGTGCGGCAACGCTTTCCCGCCCTCTTTCTCATCGCCAAGATCAGCATCTGCCACCCCTACGAGTTCGCCCAGGAACTGGAGCAGGCCGGCGTCAGCGCCATTCACGCCATCAACACCATCCCTTATGAGATGGTCTTCCCGCCGGGCCTCTTTCCCCCTTCCCCCCTGGCCCGGGTGGGCGGCGGCGGGGTCTCCGGCGGCCCGGCCTTTGCCGCGGCCTGCGCCTACAACCGGGGCCTGCGCCCCAAGGTGAGCCTGTTTCTCATCATGGGCTGCGGCGTCACCAGCCGCGACGACGTGCAAACCTACTTCGACCTGGGCGCCGACGCCGTCAGCTTCTGCACCCTGGCCCTGCGGGACTGGCGGCAGGCGGAAAAGATTATTGCCGATTACAACGGCAGACCTCACTAAAGGGCTTTTCAGGGAAGGGGCTAGTGCGCTGTTGAAAAACTAGCCGATTAGCTCTAACTGTCATTCTGAGCGCAGCGAAGAATCTAGTAATTTCAACGGACTAGACCCTTCGCCTTCGGCTCAGGGTGACAAAAAATCGGTTTTTCAACAGCCTGCTAGTGGGGTGTTTCATAATTACCATGACATTTAAAACCATGTTTTTACCCCTCTTTTCTAAAAGGGGGTAAGGGGGGATTAAAATAACCGCTTAATAATCCCCCTAAATCCCCCGTTAAGAAAGGGGGATTTTTGAGCTTCAAAAACCTGGATGAGGGCTGAGCGATTGTCCTGCAAGTAATGGAACGTTACACTGGGGGCCGATGGCCCCACCGCCTCAATAACCAGCTTTTTAAATCAGGTCTCAGGTTATGCCCCTGAAATCCATCGCCAACCGCGCCATCCGGGCTGGCCGGGAGTTTCAGGTGGTCAGCGCCGCGGCCCTGGAGACCTGGGCCCGCAGCCGGAATCTGAGCCCCCGCCAGGCCGTGGCCGCCGCTCTGGAGGCGGGCGTCTTTCCGGAATGCTATGAGCGCAATTTCCCCTGCCTGAGCGCCGCCGAGCAGTTGCGGCTCTTTCAGGCCCGGGTCCTGGTGGTGGGCCTGGGGGGCCTGGGGGGCGCCCTGGCCATACTCCTGGCCCGGGTGGGGGTGGGGCAGCTTCTCCTGGCCGATGGCGACGCCTTTGCCCCCTCCAATCTAAACCGCCAGTTGCTGGCCACCCGAAGCACCCTGGGTCAAAGCAAGGCCCAGGTCACGGCCCGCCACCTCCAGGATCTCAACCCCGCCGTCTTGGCTGAGCCCATCCCCCACTTTCTCAATCAAACCAACCTCAAGTCGTATCTCCCCCAGGTCCGGGTGGTGGTGGACGGCCTGGACACCATGAGGGCCCGCCGGGAGTTGGTAACCGCGGCCTGGGAGGCCGGGGTGCCCCTGGTGCACGGGGCCGTGGCGGGAAGGTTCGGGCAGGTGACTACCCTAGTGCCCGCGGACGAAGCCGGCCTGAGTCAACTCCTGAACGTCCTGGGCCTCGAGCCCGAAGCCGCCCGGGAGGTGCTGGCCCCCACCGTCACCCTAATGGCCAGCCTCCAGGCCCAGGAAGCCGTCCGCCTCATCCTGGGGCAGCCGCCCGCCTACCAGGGCTTTCTCGCTCACTTCGACGGCGACACCGGCCGCCTGGAGATTATTCCGTTGGAATAAGTTTTGGGGAGAGGGGCAGGGGCCAGTGGCACGGCGTCTCGCCTGTGAAAGTCCCTGGCCCTCTCTCTCAAACCCTCCCCCAACCCCCATAAGAAGGGGCGACCCGTTGGGTCGCCCCTGGCACTTTCCGGTGGCACAGGCGTCCCGCCTGTGCGGCAAAAGGTTAAAGCCTGCGGCTACAGATCAACCCCCGCCAATGGGAGGAAAAAGCCCCAGACGCTCATTCCCCTGCAAGACAAAATCCGCCTCCCGGCCGCGGCCGTCCACCATGATGAGGGTCACCTCTTGGGCGGGCAGGCCCAGATCGGCGATGACCTGGGCCACGGTGGCGCCGGGGGCGCCTTCCAGGGATATCCCCCGGTAAGGGTCGTAGCCGGGGACGTACTGCCGCAGGGTGGCGTTGAGAAAAATTTGTAGGGCCATTGAAAGAATGGTGGGCAGTGCCCACCCTACATTTTACCGGATATTACTGCCTATCCAGGCCGAGGCAGTCGGGGCCGCAGGTCCCGCCTGCCTCGGCGCCAGTTCAGGGGGTTGGGAGGGGAGTTTGAGGGGAGGGCGGGGGACTCCCTTACAAAAAATCCCCCGGTCCTCCCCTCAATATCCTTCCCTACAAATCCCCCAGCACCTGGTCGATTTCCTCGTCGGTGAAGTCCCAGGTGGTGTTATGGGGCGGCAGTTTCTCCTTGAAGAACTCCGGCAGCCGGTCGTGGGCCTTGGTGAAGCCGGCGTCCTGGTTGAAGCTCAGTTCGTCGTGCAGCACCTGCCGGCCCAGGGCCCCCACGTCGCTCGTAGTAAGGCTCAAGCCGTAGCGGGCGTTGATCATGTCCACGATGCATTGCAGGGCCTCGGGGTTGTCCAGCACCGGGAAGGCCACGAAAAGGCACAGGCCGGTGGCGTCGATGGCCGCGGTGGCGATTTGCAGGTTCCGGGACAACTCGATGTTGCCTTCTTTCTTCAGGGGGTCGCCGCCGCCGCCGCATTTCACGAGGTTGGCGGCCACCGTGTAGCCCGCGGTGTGGTCGCCCCCCATGGGACTGGTGGCGTAGGTGAGGCCCATCCCCTTTTCCGCCCTGGGGTCGTAAGCCGGCAGGCCCTGGCCCTTCACTGCGGGCACCCGGTCCACCCCCAGGGCCTTCCCGGTGAAGGTGGCGCCGTTGCCGATGATGAGCCCCCAGGGGTCGCCCGTGGCCACTTTTTTCACCATGCGGATGGCCGCGGGGCCGTCGCCCCAGGGGATGACGCCGCCTTCCATCAACACTCCCAGGGTGCAGCCCATCTCTATGGTGTCCAGGCCGAAGTCGTCGCACAGGCGGTCCAGCATGGCGATCTCGTCCAGGTTCTTAATCAGGGTGTTGGCCCCCAGGGCCCAGATGGTTTCGTATTCAAAGCCGGAGGTGAGGTACTTCCCCTTGGCGTCGTGGTAGGTCTGGGAGCACTGGATGAGGCAGCCCGGATGGCAGCCTTCTTTGTTCTTGCCGCCCCGCTGCTTGATGAGTTCGGCCAGGCGCTCGCCGCTGATATGCTCGGCAAATTCAAACCGCCCGCCCCGGAAGTTCTTGGTGGGCAGGGCCCCGGCCTCATTGACGATGTTGATGAGCACCGCGGTGCCATAAGCGGGGAGGGCCTGGCCGGTTACCGGGTGCTCCATCAGGTGCTTGGCCCACTTCCGGGCCGCGGCCTTGAATTTCTCCGGGTCGGCCAGGGGCACGGTGGCCGGGGTGCCCCGCTCGTCCACCACCAGGGCCTTGAGTTTCTTGGAGCCCATCAGGGCCCCCAAACCGCCCCGGCCCGCGGCCCGGCCCGGGCGGCCGGCGGGGTCGGCAAAATGAATGCTGGCGCTGGTCAGGCGTCTCTCCCCGGCCTGGCCGATGCTCATGACCCCGACGCTCTTGCCGAACCGCCGCCGCAGCCGGGTCATGGTGCGGTAATTCCCCAGCCCCACGTACTCGTCGGCGGGGTAAAAGTCCACCCCGTCCTTGGAGATCTTCACCAGGAAAAACCCGTCCTCGTCGGCGGGCTTGCCTTCCAGCACCACGGCGGCTATCCCTAAGCGGGCCAGTTTCTGGGACACCACCCCGCCGGCGTTGCTCTCCTTGATGGTGCCGGTGAGGGGAGATTTGCCGCCCACGGAGATGCGCCCGGAATTGGCGGACGGGGTGCCGGTGAGTAAGCCGGGGGCCACCACCAGCTTGTTGGCCCCGCTCAAGGGGTGGCAAGTGGGCGCCACTTCCTGCCGGATGAGGCGGGAAGTCAGGGCCCGGCCCCCCAACCCGGCGTAGGCCGGGGGCACTTCCTGCCAACGGGACGTCTGGTCAGCCATATTGAGGCGCAAAATCCTGGACATGGTCTTCTCCTTTCCGCGGCGGTGATTTCCGGGCCCCCGGGAAACGGCGAGGGAAGTAAATCTCTGTAAAGAAAATAAGCCTTCATATACCCGAAGGCAAGGCCCGGTCAACCGGGAATTGCCCGATATATAGCAGTTATTGAAAAGCGGTTTCATTAATTTTCCCCCAAAAGTTAATCAACCCAATTGTCCCTGTCCCTATCTTTCGCAAACTCCTTAACAATTTGGTTTTGCTTGTGGCAATGTGCATATTATCAAAAGAGGATAGATTTTGGATTATCTTCTCGGTGTTGAAGAGATAATTAGTCTATCTATGTAGTCTCATTAAAATATATTTATATTCAAAAGGTTAATCGTGAGTCGCACATAACTCGCAAGTGACTTGTCCCAAAGAAAGGTTTGGAGTTGCCAATGAAAGTTTTCATTTGCTGGTCTGGTCCAACCAGTAAAAGGCTTGCCGAGATATTCAGGGATTGGATACCGGCGGTAATTCAGGCAATCAAGCCTTACTTCTCACCTGAAGATGTTGAAAAAGGGGCCAGGTGGTACCCAGAAATTTCTAAAGAACTTGAACAATGTATGGCTGGCATTATTTGCTTAACACGGGAGAACCTTGTAGCCCCTTGGATAATGTTTGAAGCTGGAGCGTTATCTAAAAATGTTGAGAAGTCTCGTTTGGTACCCTTACTTTTCGGAATAGACGCAGCTGATATCAAAGGTCCTTTAATCCAATTCCAGGCTGCTCCCTTTAGCGAAGAGGAAATAAAAAAATTACTAAAGGGACTTAACTCAGCCTTGGACGACGCAGGGTTGGAGGAGCCTATTTTGGATTCAGTCTTTGAAAAATGGTGGCCTGAATTAAAGGCAAGCATTCAAGAGGTTCTAAAAGAAGAGGAACAGCAGAAGCGAGTAGTTCAGAGAAATGATAGAGATTTGTTAGAGGAATTATTGGGCCTTACTAGAGCTATGTACTATAATCGTGACACAATTTATTATCAATCTATTGATATTTTAAGATTATCTGCGATAGCTCGGAAAAGTCTAAAGGAATTAAATGTTAGCTATATGTATGAACTAGTGCAACTTCTAGAACAAGATCTCTTGAGGAAGCACTTTAGCCGAGAAATCATAAATGAAATAAAAGAGAAGTTACAAGAACACGGCCTTCATTTAGCTATGAAAATAAAATAGGGAATAGCCAAGCTGGGAGAGTCACCACTATTTGTTTACCTTGAGAACTCAATCTCTGGGCCACGGCTGGCATTTTACTTCTTCGCACTCACAAACTTTTATAAAAATTCTTAATAATCCCGCCCCCCGTCAAACTCCCCATAGAGGATCTGCTCCCAGGGGCCGAAATCCAGCTTCCCGCCGGTGATGGCCACAACCACTTCCCGGCCCATGGTTTGCCGTTTAAGATGGGCGTCGGCGTTATCCTCCCCCACATTATGCAGGTATTGCGAGACCGGCGCATTGGGCAAAGCCCTTCTGATTCAGTTCTAGCGCATTTGCTAAAGTGTCAATTCAAGCTTCACGGTCTTCTTTCCCCCCATTTTTTCAGCTTCGACTTTTAATTTACTGCCCCTTAATGTTGTTCCCTGGGGAAGCTTAAAATATACAAAACCATGAGCGGTGCGTCCTGGAAGGACTATAAGTTGCTCTGGCATTTCCTTCTCTCTCCAGTCCGCTTCCATCTTGCGGTTTGCTTCCTCTGCCGACATATAGGAGAAGATGCCAAAACCCAATAAAGCATAAGCCATCTTGTTATGCTCATAATCATTATACATATTGCTGCTACGAACTGGTCGATACAGACTGCCGCCGGACTCGAGTTCTACTGTCTCCCTTAGAACCAAGATTTTATCAGATGTATCATTTTTAAAAATCAATTGGACTGGATAGTATCCTCGACCAGTGACATCCGCATAAAATCCGTCCTTGACCTTTTCTGAGGTATCGAATGGGTCTGCGGCAAAGGAAATGCCGTTATTCTTGGTACCAAGTGCATAACTATCAATTGGGGAGGCAGAAATAACTTTGCTTTGATAGCTGGCGCACCCAAACGGACTTATTAATAAAATAACTAAGGCAATAAAAAATTCTCCTCTCTTTTTCATAAACAGCCTCCATTTTTTATTATTGCAGAACCGGCATTGCTATACCTGGGGGGATATTGATGAAAGGGACGCTAAATTCACTCCCATCTTAATCCACATTTGCACAAGGGGAAGCATTTTGTCAAGAAATAGTCATGGTTCGAATGGTTCATTAACTCTTATAAAAAAGTTAATAAACCATACCTCCGCTTAGGCACCTTATAGAAGTCATTATCTTGCCAATACCTGCAAGGGTAAACCAGAGACGCAGGCCCCATGATATAAGGTTGGCCAAGCCCACCCCGCACCTATTCAAGCCTCCGCCGTCCCCCGCCGGATGGCCTCAAAGGTGATGCGGCACAGCTCTTCCAGTTCCTCCAGGCTGATGCACAAAGGCGGCATCAGGACGATGACGTCCCCCAGGGGCCGGAGTATCGCCCCCAGTCGGCGCGCCGCCAGGATCACCCGGTGGCCGACCCTCCGGGCCACCGGAAAAGGTTCTTTGGTGGCCTGGTCCTGCACCAGTTCAATCCCCACCATCAGGCCCCGCGGGCGAATGTCGCCCACGTGGGGGTGGTCCGCCATTTCAGCCAGATGCTTACTTAACAACTCCACCTTGGCCGGCAATTGCTCCAGCACCCGGTCCCTGACAAAAATATCCAGGCTGGCCAGCCCCACCGCCGCGGCCAGGGGGTTGCCGGAGTAGGTGTGGCCGTGAAAGAAGGCCTTGAACTCCGTGTATTCCCCCAGGAAGGCCCGGTAGATCTCATCGGTGGCCAGGGTGGCGGCCAGGGGCAGATACCCCCCGGTTAGCCCCTTGGCCAGGCACATGAGGTCGGGGGTGACGCTCTCATGCTGGCAGGCGAACATCCGCCCGGTGCGGCCGAAGCCGGTGGCCACCTCGTCGGCGATGAGCAGCACCCCGTGGCGCCGGGTCACTTCCCGGACCCGGGAGAGGAACCCCGGCGGCTGGGGGATCATGCCCGCGGCCCCCTGCATCACCGGCTCCAGGATGACCGCGGCCAGCTCCCGGTGATGCGTGGCCACCTGCTCTTCCAGGACGGCCAGGCACTGGAGGGAGCAGTCCTCCCGGTGCTGGCAGCGGTAGCAGTAGGGCGCCGGGGCTTCCAGGGTGTCGAACAGCAGCGGCCGGTAAATCTCGTGGAACAACGGCGATGCCGCCCACGGACACCGCCCCCAGGGTGTCGCCGTGGTAGGCGTTGGCGAGCTTCAGGAAGAGCCGCCGGTCGGTCTGTCCCAGGTTGCGCCAGTACTGGAAGGCCAGCTTCAGGGCCACCTCCACCGCGGTGGAGCCGTTGTCCGAGAAAAACACCTTGGTGAGGCCCGGGGGCGCCATCTCCGCCAGGCGGCGGGCCAGGACGATGGCCGCCGGGTGGGCCAGGCCCAGCAGGGTGCTGTGGGCCACCTGCTGCAGCTGGGCGACCAGGGCCTCGTCCAGCTCCCGGCGCCGGTGGCCGTGGAGGTTGGCCCACAGGGAGGACACCCCGTCCAGGTAACGCCTGCCCTCCAGGTCGTAAAGATAGACGCCTTCGCCCCGGCTGACGATGAAGAGCTCTTCCTCCCGAAAGGCCTGCATCTGGGTGAAGGGGTGCCAGAGATGTTCCCGGTCCCAGCGCCCCAGGGTCTCGCGGTCATAAGCGGCCATAAACGCTCCTGTTTCCAAGTTGTCGAGAGTTCTGAAAGAGGCTTATTCAAAGGAGGAAGGCTCGAATAATCCCCCTAAATCCCCCTTTGGGAAAGGGGGACTTAACAGAAAAATTTCCTGACTAATCAAAGGCTTTTTTTATTACCCCCCTTTTTTAAAGGGGGGCTGGGGGGATTATTTGACCTCTTACCTGAGAAAAGATTGGCATCGGCACTTTTGCAGGGTTCTCATAGCTTCTAGGCCTTTTGGTCCATCCCCGGCCAGGGGTCACTGGCAAAGCTGCGCCTTGGATCCTTCAATTCAAACCGCCGCATCTTGTTGAACAGGGTGGTGCGGCTGATCCCCAGGGACCGGGCGGTGAGCTGGCGGTTCCATTCGCAGGATTTCAGGGTCTCCACCAGGATTTGCTTCTCGGCTTGGGCCAGGGCCTCGTCCAGGGTGAGGTTGGCGGCCACCGGCAGCGGCGCGCCGGCGCCCGTCTCATTGAGGTGGGGCGGCAGGGATTCGGGCACGATAAAATCCCCGGGGCTCAAGATGACCGCCCTTTCCATGACGTTTTCCAGCTCCCGCACGTTCCCCGGCCAGCGGTACCGGAGGCAGACCTGCAGGGCGCTCTGGGAGATGCCCTTGATCTCTTTGTGGTGCGCCTGGTTAAAGTGGGAAATGAAATGCCGGGTCAGGGGTTCGATGTCACTGAGCCGCTCCCTCAGGGGCGGGATAGCCAGGGAGACCACGTTGATCCGGTAATAGAGATCTTCCCGGAATCTCTGGTTTGCCACCTCCTCCTGAAGGTGGGTGTTGGTGGCGGTGATTATCCTCACGTCCACCTGGATGGGGGGGTTGCTCCCCACCCGTTCGATGACCTTTTCCTGGAGGACCCGCAGCAGCTTTACCTGGAGGTTGGGCGAGGCGCAATTAATGTCGTCCAGGAAAATGGTGCCGCCGTGGGCTTCCTCGAATTTGCCTTTTTTGTCCTTGATGGCTCCGGTGAAGGAGCCCCGCACGTGGCCGAAGAGCTCGCTCTCCAGCAGGGTCTCGGACAGCGCCCCGCAGCTGATCTTGACGAAGGGTCCGTCCCGCCGGGAGGATTGATCGTGGATGTACTTGGCCAGCATGGATTTGCCGGTGCCCGATTCCCCGGTGACCAGCACCGTGGCCATGGTGTCGGCGATGGTGTGGACCAGCTCCAGGAGCTGGTGCATCTTGCGGTCGCCGAACACCAGTTTCTCCTGCAAGTCCCAGGGCTTGAGGCGCTGCTTCAGGGAATTGTACGAAGCCAGCAGCTTTTGCTGCTCCAGGGCGTGCCGGATGGAGAGTTTGAGCCTCAGGTCGTCGATGGGCTTGGTAATGTAGTCGTAAGCCCCCAGCTTGATGGCCTCCACCGCCCCTTCAATGTGCCCGTGGCCGGTGATGAAGATGATGGCGGTGTCCGGGGCCCGGCCCTTCAATTCCTTGAGCAACTCGATGCCGTTCAATCCCGGCATCCGGATGTCCGAAATGATCAGCTGATACCGGTCTTCTCTGATTTTGGCCAGGGCCGCGGCGCCGTCCGGCACGGCGTCCACCTTGTACCCCTCCAGGGTGAGCATCTCCTGCAAGGATTCACACACCAGGAATTCATCGTCCACGATGAGGAGGTCTTTATTGGCCATGGGGCCCCCCGGCTTCTCGGTAAGGGAAGAGGAGACGCACTTTGGTTCCCTGCCCTGGGTGGCTTTCCACTACCAGGCGTCCCTGGTAGCGGTCCAGGATTTTCTGGCAGATGGGCAACCCCAGTCCCAACCCCTGAATCCCTTCCTTGGTGGAGTAGAACGGCTGAAAGATCTTGTCCAATTCCTCGGGAGCCAGCCCGGGCCCGGAATCCTTAAAGGAGATCTCCACCTGGGAATCCTCCAGAAAACCCTCCACCAGCAGGCGGCCTCCGTGGGGCATGGCTTGCAGGGCATTTTTGATGATGTTGATGAATACGTAGTAGAGGTCGGCTTCCACCGTCAACTTGCCGAACTCGGCGGGCGGGATGGAAATCCATCTGCACCCGCTGGTCGCTGGCCTGGAACATCATGATCTTGATGGCGTCCTGCAGGAGATTGAGCAGCTTGTCGCTGGCCCGGGGCGGCGCCTTGAAGGGGTTGGCGGAAAACATCAGGCTCTTGATGCTCAAGGACATCTTGTGCAGGCCTTTTTGGGCTTCCGTCAGGTAGCGCTCCACCGCTTCCGGCTCGGACTTCTTCATCAGGGCCAGGGACAGGTAGCGGCGGATCCCGTCCAGGGGGTTATTGAGTTCATGGGCCACGCACAGGGTGAGCTTGCCCATGATGGCCAGATGTTCGTAGATATTCAGGCGTTGCTTGAGGTGCTCCACCTCGCTCACGTCTTCCACCAGGAGCAGGCCCCGGGGAGCGCCGGGCTCCCCGGGCAATGGCACCATGCGGACGGCCAGGAAGCGGGTCGGCTCCTCCCCGGGAATGGTCTTCAGGGAGAAGAATTCCTGGGGCTCCTGCTGGGCCAGGACCTGGCGAAAGGCTTCCTCCAGCTTCTCCTGGTCCCGGGAGGAGAGGCCCAGGTGCGGGAAGATTTCCTGGCCCGCCAGTCCCTTGCCATGAAGGTCGCTCAACCTTGACAGGGCCGGGTTGGACTGCAGCACCGTGAGATTCTGGTCCAGGAAGGCCAACCCCACCGGCACCTCCTCGCTGACCCAGGCGGGGGCGGCAGGGGAAGGAGCCGTTTCCTCGAGCCCCTCCCGGGCCTCCAGAATCTCCACCAGCAGCCGGCCCATGAGCCATCCCAGGAACAGGTCCCGGGGGCCGAAAGACCGGCCGTCCAGTCGGTCCGCCAGGTTGATCACTCCCCAAAACTTCCGCCCGGTAAGGGGAATGATCATGAAGCTGTCGGTCTGATAGGCGTCCCGGCGGGGCTGGGCCGGCAGGTGGTAGTCCCGGGTGAGGTCGGGGACCAGCAGCGGGCGCCGGTGGGTGGCCACATAGCCCATGATCCCTTCGGTGGCCGCGATCATGGCGCCGGCCTTGGACCCGGCCTCGGGTCCCATGGCCGCCAGTCCCGTAAAATGGCCCCGCAGCGGGTCGAAGAGGAAGATGGAGCTGTTGCTGACCTGCATCAGATCCCGGGCGGCGGTAAGGAAAGTCTCGCCCGCCTCCCGGAGATTCTCCTGGAGCCAGACCCGCTCCTTCAAGGCCGACAGGACCGCCGCCTCGGGGGTGTTGGAGACCAGGTCCAGGGCCTTCCAGCCCAGGGCTTCGGCTCCTTGAAAGACGGTCTCCAGGTCCCGCTGGGACCGGCACAGGCGCTGATACTCCAGGGCCCGCTCGATGGCGTGTTGGAGAATTTCCGGCTGCAGGGGCTTGGAAAGGTAATCAAACGCCCCCAACTTGACGGCCGCCACCGCATCCTGATAACTGGCCTGGCTGGTGAACACGAGGACCAGGGTTTCGGGCTGATTCAGACGCAGGTATTGCACCAGCTCCATCCCGCCCATCTCCGGCATCATCATGTCGGTGAGCACCAGATCATAGGGATGCGCTTTAAGCTTGACCAGGGCCTCCTTGCCGTTGGCAGCCACTTCCACCTGGCCGACGGAACCCAGGATGTTCTTGGCCAGCTCCAGGATCTCCGGCTCATCATCCACTATCAAGATCAGGGGCTGGTCTCTCATGGCTAATTCCCCCGCTTCTCTACCGCGGTTTCAAAACCACCAGATTCCTGGGCTGTCCGAGGAAATGTCATTCTGAGCGAAGCGAAGAATCTATTCATTCCAATGACCTAGACCCTTCGCTGCGCTCAGGGTGACAGGATAAACCGGTTTTGAAATGGCCTCTAGTAATTTTACTCAGTTGAGCTCCTTAACATCCTTCCGGATGACGGCAAGAGTCGGTCGTGGACCGGCCTTTGGCCATCCTGTTCGGATCGTCCGGCAAGTTACTTAATTTCAACCATCTAGCTGGTTCTCTGGCAAGCCTCGGATTTTCCTCCTCAGCCGTTGACGTCTCCGTGCCGAGAGTGAATATCTTCCGGTCTCTTACCCCTGGCCCATCACTTCGTCGCCGTATTGCTGCTTCAGATAAGCCCGGTAATCCTGGGAGCGCCGCCGCTCCAGCCAATCCAGGTGCTGGAGATACCAGGAGATGGTGCGCCGGAGCCCCTCCGCCAGGCTGACCTGCGGGCCCCAGCCCAATTGGGCCTCGATCTTGCCGATGTCCAGGGCGTAGCGCCAGTCGTGGCCCGGCCGGTCCGGGACAAAGGTGATCAGTCGCTCCAGGTCCCCCAACTCCGGCCGCATCTCTTGCAGCAGCCCCAGGACAACCCGCACCAGTTCCAGGTTGGGCCGCTCCTCCCGGCCGCCGATGTTATAGGTTTCCCCCACCCGGCCCTGCTCCAGCACCAGCAGCAGGGCCCGGCAATGGTCCTCCACAAAGAGCCAGTCCCGCACGTTGGCGCCCTGGCCGTAGATGGGGATGGGCTGCTGCTGCAAGGCCTGGCTCAGGGCGAAGGGGATGAGTTTCTCCGGGAACTGGTAAGGGCCGTAATTGTTGGAACAGTTGGTGATCAGGGCCGGCAGCCCGTAGGTGCGGCAATACGAGCGCACCAGAAAATCGGCCCCGGCCTTGGAGGCGGCATAAGGACTGTTGGGGGCGTAAGGAGCGTCCTCGGTGACCGGCGGGTCCTGGGGCTGAAGGGAACCGTACACCTCATCGGTGCTGATGTGCAGGAAACGGCACGGGGAAGCCTCCGGTGGGTCCCGCCAGGCCCGGCGCGCCGCCTCCAGCAGGGTGAAGGTGCCCTGGACGTTGGTGCGCACAAAGACCCCGGGGTCCAAAATAGACCGGTCCACGTGGGTTTCCGCGGCAAAGTGCACCACCCGGGTGATGGGGTGCCGGGCAAAGAGGGCGGCCACCAGCTCACGGTCCGCCACGTCCCCCCGCACCAGGGTATGGCCGGGGTCGTCCTTGAGGTCCGCCAGGTTTTCCGGATTGCCGGCGTAAGTCAACAGGTCCAGGTTGACCACCCGCCAGTCCGGGCGCTGCCGCCTGAGGTAGTAAACGAAATTGGTGCCGATGAAACCGGCTCCCCCGGTTACCAGGACGGTGGTCATAAGAGTCCCCCGAATAAATCCCAATACTGGCTGAAGGCGTCCTGCCAAGGGGGCATGAGGTCCAGCCCCGTCAGCCGGAGCAGCCGGTTCTCCAGCACGGAGTTGGCGGGCCTCACAGCCGGCCGGGGATAGTCCCGGCTGGCGCAGGGGCTCACCTCTGCCGCCAGCCCCGCGGTCTTCAGGATCAGCCGGGCAAAATCGTACCAGGTGGCCTCTCCCTGGCAGGTGGCGTGATAGGTGCCGAAGGCCTCGGTCTCCGCCAGGGCCAGCAGTTGCGACGCCAGGGCCAGGGTGCTGGTGGGCGTGCCCCTCTGGTCGTTCACCACATTAAAGTCCTGCCCCGGAGAGTAACTGCGTCCCTTGGCCAGGATGGCCGTCACGAAATTGGGGCCCGGGTGGCCATAGAGCCAGGCGGTCCGGACGATGAAATGGTCCGGACACTGCTCCCTGACATAGTTTTCCCCCAGGAGCTTGCTCAACCCGTACACCGATAAGGGCCGGGGGGCGTCCCACTCCACGTAGGGGCCGTCTTTCTCGCCGTCAAAGACGTAGTCGCTGGACACGTGCACCAGCTTGATCCCCCGGCGGCGGCAGGCCGCCGCCAGGTTCCTGGGGCCCAGGCTGTTGACCTTCAGGGCCAGATCCGGGTCCGCCTCCAGGTCATCCACCCGGGTGGCCGCAGCCGCGTTGATTACCAATTGGGGCCGCTGCCGGCCCAACTGCTCCCAGACCCCGCGGGCATCGGTGATGTCCAGCTCGTCCAGGTCGGTGGGCCACGCCTCCCAACCACGGCGCCCCACCTCCCTTACCAGGGCCTGACCCAGCTGCCCGGCCGCACCGGTGATCAGTATCTTCATAATTTCCTACAGTAAATTAACCAATTGCTGTCAGCTGCTGCTGGAGCTGAGGGTACTTAAATGTAGGGTGGGCACGGCCCACCATATCTACTTCAGTGGAGCTCGCCCCCGAAACCTCATTCCAATCGAAAAGGCGTGTCGGGATCGTCCTCGTAGCGGATCTCATCCACCGGCTCCCGGCGCCCGGGGCCGCGATAGAGGCGGTTGGCGAAATTGCACACCCACCCCGGACGCTCCCCGATATTCTTGTAGCCGTGGACCACCCCGGGCGGCACGATGATGATCCCCGGGCAGCTTTCTCCCAGCCGGAACTCCTGCCGCTTCCCGAAGCTGGGGCTCTCCGGGCGCTGATCCCAGAGGGTCACCCGAAACTCCCCCGGGCCGGGAAAGCAAAACAGGTCGGTCTGGTGCCGGTGGGCATGGGGACCCCGGCCCACTCCCGGCCGGGTCACTGAAATATAGGCCATGACCGGGTGATGCTCCGCCGCCAGCTCGTCCTGGCGAAAGATCTCCGCCAGCCAGCCCCGGGAATCCTCATTAACCGCCAGAGGGCGGCAAATCACCCCTAGGATCTCAGGCTCCAGGTCTGAAAATGTCCCCTTCAAAGCGTTACCCACCCCTTGCCGCGGCCCTGCCGGCTCCATCGTTGAGCCAGAAAAACCGGGGAAAATTTTATCAATTTAGCATAAGAGTTATTTTTTTTAAGGTCAATAAAGAATTACGGGGCTTGCCGGGGGGAGGGAACGGGGCGGAAGCCCGGCCCCTGTGCCATCTCCGGTGGCACAGGCTTTCAGCCTGTGCCGGCGAAGGCTGAAGCCTGCGGCTACCTTGGGCTTTCTCCGGGTTTCTTTAGGCTGCCAAGCACCTGCCGGATACTGCTGCCATAAGGGGGATAAGCGGGGCGTAGGGCACAACCTGCCGGGCCCATCGACGCGGGGCGCAGCCTTCCTCAGCTACAGAGGTAATTGAAAATACTGTGGATCATGGGGTCGAAATAAGGGCTGAAGATGCCCTGGCCCCTGATCCGCTCCAGGAGCGCCAGGGCGATGATGACAAAGGGCCCGGCTTGCAGAAGCAGGGATTTGACCCTGGCCTGGGAGTCGGGGAGCAATTCGTAGACCAGAGAGCCCGCCGCCAGCGGCGGCAGCGGGATGAGACTATAGACTGCCGTGGTGATATTGACCCCCACCACCATCAGAAATACCCGGGGTTCCCAGGAGAGCGTTTTCATTATCATTACCAGGCTGCCGCCGATGCTGGCCAGGAGCAGGTTGGCCGCCGGCCCGGCAAACCGGGTGATCACCGTGTAGAGGCGGGGATATTTAAATTTACTGCGGTCGATAGGCATGGTCCGGGGCCAGCCGAAGCCGCCCACGAAATAGCAGATGGTTCCCAGGATATCCAGGTGCAGGAAGGCGTTAAAATGGAAGCGGTCCTTGGGGGCCGTCCGCGTATCCCCCAAAAAAGTGGCCGCAAAGGCCTGGGCTTCGGCGTTGATCATGACCGCCAGCAGGACCGAGACGCAAAAGGAGACCACCGCATCCACCGCCAGGTTCTGGGGGTCCAGGAAGAAGGGTACGGGCCAGGCGGTGTCTAAGGACATATCCTTAACTTTAGTCCTCCTTAACAATAGAGAAGGCAGGAATTCCTCCCTGCCTTCTCAGTTTACCAGATTAGTGGGTAAAAACTATCCCATTAAGGGATCAGACTATCTTACTTCTCCTGCTCCAACATGCATCGGCCGCTTGGTCACCCGGGAGAGGATCACCGCGACGATCAGCACGATGGCGGAGAGGATGAAGGCCCAGGTCAGGGTGCCGGTGATGTCCTTAATGGTGCCGGCCAACCGGGTCATGAAGAAGCCCAGACCCCACCCGAGGAACACCAGGCCGTAGTTCATCCCCAGGTTCTTGGGGCCGAAGAAGTCCGCGGTGTAAGCCGGCATCAGCGCCAGACCGCCGCCGTACTGCCAGTAAGCGATGCCCACGGCCAGGAACAGCAGGAAAATGTTGCCGCTGGCGATAATGGTGGACAACAGGAACAGCGCCAGGGCCGATACCAGACAGTTGATGGTATAGGCGTTGTCCCGGCCGATCTTATCCGAATACATACCGGTGCCCACCCGGCCCAGGGCGTTGATCAGGCCGCCCCAAGACACCAGAATCCAGGCGTTGGCCACCAGGAAGGGGATGCCCTTGGCGGCGCTGGCCAGGATGGGGGCGGCATTGGCGATGACCAGCAGGCCCGACTGGGTGGTGCCGATGAACATCAAGATCAGGGCAAAGAACTGCCAGGTCTTGATGATCTCCGAAGGCGCCCAATCCACCAGGGTGCCCGCCGCCTTGGCCGGGGCCACGCCCGCCTTCACCGGGGCTGCCGGGGCCACATAGCCCGGCAGGCGCCTTGGCCAGTTGGGAGCCGGCGATGATGACCACCGCCGCGAAGAAGATGCCCAGGAAGATCCAGCTGTAGGTCACGCCGCCGGTGGCAATCAGATAGGAAGCCAGAGGACCGATGTACAAGGCCGCGCCGCCGTAGCCGCCTACCACCAGGCCGGCCACCAGACCCCGCTTGTGGGGGCCGAACCAGCTCCAGAGCCGCCGGCGTGGGCGCGGCATAACCGATGCCCATGCCGATGCCGCCCAGGACGCCGAAGCCGAAGACCAGGCCGCCGTAGCTTTTCATAAGACCGGCGATGATACAGCCCACCGCCAGGAAGAGACCGCCGGTGATGGCGCCCACCTTGGGGCCCAACTTATCCTGGATCCGGCCGCCGGGGATCATTAACAAGGCGAAGATAATGACGCACAACGAAAACGGCGTGGCCGCTTCCGCATTGGTCAGATAAGTCCAGCCTGCCGCGGGACCTTCGGTAATGAGCTGGCCCGCCTTTGGGCACGCTAATCAGGGCCTTGGTCCAAACACTCCAGGCGTACAAGATTCCCAAACAGAGGTTAACGGCCGTACCGCAAAATACGACTACCCACGCCTTTCCTGGAACTTTGTCTGCCATGAATTCCCTCCTTAAAATAAGGACATTTGATAAAATGGCTGGCTGCTATGAGGTTAATGAATTCCGACCTTTTTCCCTACCTGCCCGCGAACACCTCCTTCCTGCGGCATAATTTTTTATCGCCTGAAATAGTGCAAAGGCCAATGATATAGTCATGAAATTATTCAAGAGTCAATTAAAATAACTAAAATCATTGAGATAATGAAATTTTTCTCAAGCTCTCGTTTTCCTGGCGGCCAGGGTTGTTTGGCGCCCGGTTACGGGATATTTTCCCCAGGGCAGGGGAGCTTCACCCCATGGAACCGAAAGGAAGGGAAAAAAGTGTGGAACAGCCCCTCCCGGCTGTTAACGAACCGGCGGAGCACCTGCGTCCGGAGCCGGACGCCTTGGCGTTCCGAAATTCGTAGTCATTGAAAAGACCGCGGCTTACCCGAAGTCATGGAAATAATCGGGTAGGGCGGGCCTCCATGCCCGCCCAATCCCAAGGTGATGGTGCGCCGGGCGCACCCTACGCAAACACTTGTCAGGGCGGGGGTCTTAGATTGCCGCCAGGGCCTTTCCGCCGCCCTCAAAGTTTCTTGCAAGTCTTCCGGCCGGTGGGCCAGGGAGATAAACAGGGCCTCGAATTGCGAGGGCGGCAGATAGACGCCCTCCGCCAGCATTCCCTGGAAAAATTTCCGAAAACGGTTCAGGTCGGACTTCTTGGCGTCCTCCAGGTTGGTCACCGGAGAGGCGGTGAAAAACAGGGTGAGCATGGACCCCACCCGGTTGATGGTGACCGGCACCCGGCGGCGCGCCGCCAGCCTCGCCCAGTTCCCGGGCCAGCCAGGCGCCTCGCTCTTCCAGGGTCTCGTACACCCGTGGCTCCTTTAGCGCCTTGAGGGTGGCCAGCCCCGCCGCCACCGCCACCGGGTTGCCCGACAGCGTCCCCGCCTGGTAGATGGGCCCCGCCGGGGCCATCTGGGACATCAGCTCCCGGCGGCCGCCGTAGGCGCCCACCGGCAGGCCGCCCCCCATGATCTTCCCCAGGCAGGTGAGGTCCGGCGTCACCCCATAGCGGGCCTGGGCTCCGCCCCAGGCCACCCGGAAGCCGGTGATCACCTCATCGAAGATCAACAGGATGCCTTCCTGGTCGCAGATCTGCCGCAGTCCCTCCAGGAACCCGGGCTTAGGAGACACCACCCCCATGTTCCCGGCCACCGGCTCCACGATGATGGCCGCGATCTCCCCCTGATGCCGGCCGGCAGCCTGGCGCACCGCCTCCAGGTCGTTGTAAGGCAGGGACAGGGTCAACCCGGCGATCTCCGGCGGCACCCCGGGGCTGCCGGGAATGGCCTGGGTGAGCACCCCGCTGCCCGCGGCCACCAGGAACGAATCGGCGTGGCCGTGATAGCAGCCGTCGAACTTGATCACCCGGGGGCGCCCGGTCACCCCCCGCGCCAGGCGCAGCACGCTCATGCAGGCCTCGGTGCCGGAGTTGACCAGCCGCACCATCTCCAGGCCCGGCACCGCCTCCACCAGGACCTGCGCCAGTTCCACCTCCCCCGGCGTCGGCGCCCCGAAACTGGTGCCCCGGGCCGCCGCCTCCTGGACCGCGGCCACCACCCGGGGCTCGGCATGGCCAAGAATCAGCGGTCCCCAGGAACCCACGAAATCCAGATAAGAGTTGCCGTCGGCATCGAAGACCCGGGCCCCCTCCCCCTTAACGATCATCCGGGGGGTCAAACCCACCGCCTGCCAGGCCCGCACCGGACTGTTCACCCCTCCGGGGATGATCTCCTGGGCCGCTTTAAAGAGTCGCTCCGAATTGGCGTAGCCGGCCATGGCCTGCTCCTGTCGGTTGAGGTTGGGGGAGGGCAGGGGCCACTTATGAAAAAGCCCCTGGCCCTCCCCCCAAAACCACTGCTATCCCCCACCCTCGCCTTCCCGGAAGTAGCGCATGGTGGTCTTTTTCAGTTCGGTTTCGCTGAACAGCATCTCGTAGTCTTCGATGCCGATCTCCGCGGCCATGCGGGCCGCGATGTTGACGCAGTCTTCCCGGGTGCGGCCGTGGATCATGGTGTAGAGGTTATAGGGCCAGGAGGGCGCCGGGTGTGCGGGCGTAGCAGTGGGTCACGGCCCGCTGGGCCGCCAGTTTCTGCCCGATGGCCTGGAGCTCGCCTCCGGCACGGCCCAGGCCACCAGGGCGTTGGCCTCGTACCCCGACTTCTGATGTCTCAGGGTGGCCCCGAACCGCCGGATGTAGCCCCGGGCCATGAGGCCCTGGATGGCGCTCAAAAGCTCTTCTTCCTCCAGTCCCAGCTGGTCCGCCAGGTCCTTAAAGGGCCGCGGTTTGATCTCCAGGTCTCGCTGCAGGGCCAGGATCACTCTTTTTTCCAGGTCGGACAACACGCTCAGGCTCCCGTCTAAGCGGAAAATATAGAATAATCGTCCGGGCTTGGCAAGGCTGGGGGATATGGCAGGGAGAGAAAGGTATTTTAAAGGTCCCCCTTTGGTAAAGACGGATTTAGGCGGATTTCTTCAGTTCCGCCGATTTTGCAGCAGGGCAATTCGCTACCAGCTCACCCGGTCCCCCACCCGGACGCCATATTCCTCGGCAAACCCCGCCGGCACCTCCAGCACGTAATTAACCGGCTGGGGCGAACTGAGGGTCCCGGTAAATTGCGGCGACACGTTCTTTTCGATGCCCACGATTTCTCCCTGTAACTATCCAGAGGATGTCGATGGGGAACTCCATGCCCCGCATGCAAAAATCCTGCACCGCCACCCGCGGCAGGAAAAAGAGCATGCCCCGGCCCGGCGGCAGCTCCTGGCGGTAACCCAGCCCCCGGTAAAGTTTTTCCGGGGTGCTCACCACCTCCGCCTGCACCTTTACCTGGCCGACGCTCACCCAGAGGAAGGGGTTGCCGTATTCCGAGAGTTGTTCTCCCCGGGCCGGGCCGTGCAGCAGGGCCAAACATATCCACGGCATCAGGATGACCAGGGCCACCCGAAGCCTTTTAAAAAATTCCATCTTCCCTCCCCTCCGTGCCCCGGCCGGGCGTCTGCATCAATTTAGCACATTTATGCTATATTATGGTCAATCTCTAAACCGGCGGGAGTCGGAAATTATGAAAATCGTCGCAGTGCTGGGAAGTCCCCGGCCCCGAGGCAACAGCAACAGCCTGGCCCAAAAGTTTCTGGACGCGGCCCGGGCTCTGGGGGCCGACACCAAAGTCTACCTGTTGAATCAGATGGATTTCCAGGGCTGCCAGGCCTGCAGGACCTGCAAGACCAAGAGCGAGACTTGCATCCTGGAGGATGACCTGGCCGAGGTGTTGGAAGACCTGAAGCAAGCTGACCTGTTAGTCCTGGCCTCCCCGGTGTACTTCGGGGATATCAGCGGCCAGCTCAAGTGCTTCTTTGACCGGACCTATTCCTACTTTAACCCGGATTTCTCCAGCCGGGTCCCCCCGGGCAAAAAGGCGGTGGT
>CAVYJK010000003.1:0-14450 GCA_963768765.1 uncultured delta proteobacterium | reverse complement strand
CAAGGTGGTGGAGTGCTACCGCACCGAGGACGCCGACATGGTCATCGTCATCCTGGGGTCCGCCGGGGGGGTGGTCAAGGACGTGGTGGACTACTACCGGGACGCCAAGGGCTACAAGATCGGGGTGATGCGGCCGGTGCTGTTCAACCCGCCCTGCTACGAGGAGCTGGCCTACGGCATGCGCAAGGCCAAGGTGATCTCCGTTCTGGAGCGCACCGGCACCACCCACAACCAGCTGCTGCTGGCCGACGTCCAGGCGGCGCTGCAGATTTCCCTCCGGGCCGGCCGGGAGGGCAAAAAGGAGCACCGCATCTACGGCCGCACCGACATGCCCACCCTGTTCCATGGCGTCTATGGCCTGGGGAGCAAGGATTTCAACAAGTACGACGCCGCCGCGGTGGTGGAAAACATGCTGTCCTTTTACGAAAAGAAGCGCCGCTTCCACCGGGACTTCTACGTGGGCATCGAAGGGCCTCTGACTCTTAGGCCTGCGCCCTTGCCCGGCTATCTCGAGCGGGAAATGAGCATGACTTTCATCGGGGTGGGGGCCGAGGGAGTGAAGACGGCCCTGGAGTCCTCCGCCCTGATCTACGCCCAGGACATCGGCACCGGGCGCAAGTACGTCCAGTCCGGGGCCCGCTACGGCGCCGCCCGCAAGGGCGCCCCCGTCTTCATGAACCTGCGCATCTCGGGACAGCCCATCCGCAACAGCTCGGAGCTCACCGAACGGGACGTCCTGGCCTTCTTCAACGAGAAGTTTTTGAGCGACCAGATCCTCCGGGAATACGTGGGAGGGCTGAAGGAGCACGGGCTCCTGGTCATCAACACCTCCAAGAGTTGCTACGACATCATGGCCACCTTCCCGGCCCAGGTACAGTCCCTCATCAAATACCGGCAAGTCAAGCTGATGACCCTGGACGGCACCAAGGCGGCCTTGAAGCACCTGAACAAGAACCTGCCGGGGGCCGCTTTCCTGGGCCTGATCAACAAGGAAATGGGCATCCTGCCGGAAAAGGACTTCGAGCAGCGGTTCAAGAAGATCCTGGAGAAAAAGCTGGGCACCAAGAAAAAGGAGATGCTGGAGGCCAACATCTCCCTGGTGAAGTACGGGGCGGATCTGGCGTCCGGGCACGTCTCCGAACGGCCGACCAAGCCCCTGGATCTGGGCCCCACTTACGCCCCGCCGCTGCCGGAGAACTTCGGCCAGGGGCCCCGCACCTCCGGCCTGCCCGTGGTCCTGGCGGAAAAGGACCGCCTGGGCACCATCAAACCGGTGAACCTGGTGAAAAACTACCAGGAGGTCTTTTACCAGGATATGGTGAAGCCCATCCTGGAAGGCAAAAAAGTCCCCTGGGACCATTTCCTGCCCATCGTGCCCGCGGGGACCAGCCGTTACCGGGACATGAGCTACATCGGCACCCAGTTGCCGGTCTATGACCCCGCCAAGTGCATCGCCTGCGGGATATGCACCGCTTCCTGCCCGGACTCGGCCCTGATCTCCACCGTCACCGACCGGCCGGTGGATGAGGCGGCCCGGTACTTCAAAAAATTCAAGAACCTCCCCAAGGGAATTCCCTGGGAGCGGTGCGCCCTGAATATCAATGCGGACCCCAACTCCTGCAAGGGCTGCGGCGTCTGCGCCCAGGTCTGCCCCACCGACGCCCTCAAAATGGCGGCCAAAGCCGACCTCAAGGACGAGGATTTTCTCCCCGAGGCCTGCCGGGAGTGGGACAACACCGTCAACCTGGCCCCCTCCGTGGGGCAGATGTCCCTGAACCACCAGGTGCTCTTTGTCTTCTCCAAGCTCTACCCCGGCAAGCACACCCTGTGCCCGGGGTGCAGCGAAGGGGTCATCAACCTGCTCACCTTCTTCGCAGCGGAATCCCTGCGCAACCATCCCCAGGGCATCGCCACCTTCTACCAGGGGATCAAGATCCTCTCGGAGCGGAACAAGCGGGCCATCGAGCACATGCTGGACCACGGCTTCAACATTTACGCCATCAACGCCACTGGTTGCGACCAGGTCTCGGAACTGGTGAACCCCTTCAACACCCGGATTTACCCCTCGGGCCACTACGGCTTCGGCACCGCCTCGGCCGCGGCCCTGGGGGCGAAGTTCAGCCTGGACCAGGCCTACCAGAACCGTTACAACAGCGTGCTCACCAAGATCGTGGTCTTCGCCGGCGACGGGGCTATCTACGACATCGGCAACGGTCCCTTCAACCACGCCCTGGGCGAGAATTACGACATCACCTGGGTGATCTTCAACAACGAAGGCTACATGAACACCGGGATGCAGAAATCCGGGGCCACCCGCTTCGGGACCGACCGCTCCACCTCCCCCATCGGCAAGAAGTACGCGGGAAAAACCACCCTGCACCGGCGGATCATCAGCCAGGCCATGGCCATTTCCCACGTCTATGCGGCCAAGCTGACCATCGACAACCCCTTCTACGCCATCAAGATCCTGAAGGAGGCCATCGCCTACAACGGCCCCTCCCTGGTGGAGTTCTTCTCCGCCTGCCCCACGGGCCACGTCACCCCCGACTGGGCCGGGCCGCTGATTTCCCGGATGATGGTGGAGTCCCGGAAGTGGCAGGTGGCGGTGCGGCGGCCCTTCCAGCGCATCGACATCTCGGGCAACCCGGCGCCGGACTGCATCTATCCCACGGAGGGAAAATCCTTCAAGCGGGGCATCAAGCGGGACGCGGCCACCTTCTACGACGTGGTGAGTATGCTGGGCCAATACAACCAGCATATCCACACGGTCAAAGGCGGCGACATCCCGGAGATCGTCCGGGTGAACGAAACCGTGAGCCTTTTCCGCTGGCTCCGCAACCAGTACATGGCCGGCTACCGGGACTCCATGCCCAGCGAGGAAGAGGTGGAGCGCATCGTGGAAGAGCGCTACCGGCTGTAAGCTGGAAGATGATTTTCAGGGAGGGGGCCAGGGGCTTTTCATAAGTGGCCCCTGCCCCCTCCCTGAAACCCTCCCCCAACCCCCATAAGGGTGGATTAATCGGGCCTGCGGCCCGGGCTTAATTCGCCCTCTTATTTTTATGTGGCCGCAGGCCTTAGTCTGGGCCAGCCAAAAGTTGTCCGGCTGCAAGCCGCTTTTAAACAGGGATTTCTTCTTTTTGTAGGGGCCGACCCAGGTGTCGGCCCGAGAAGGGCGGACTCAGCGGGTCCGCCCCTATAATTTGAACCGTACTATTCTCCTAGGTTATAATGAGTTTGACTCCTTAAGGTGGGGCGAGCCTCTGTGCCCGCCATTACTTTGTTCTGAGCCTGGCTCATGACCATTAGCATGAATGACCTTAAAAACCTGGAAATCGAGTACCGCTTCAGCTCCCGGCGCCGCAGTATCGGCCTCGCGGTCACCGCCCAGGGGAAGTTGGTGATCAGCGCCCCGGCGGGGACTTCCCGAGCCAATATCCAACGGGCCCTGGAGCGGCACCGGGACTGGATCCGGCAGAAAGTGGCGGAGCGTCGGGAAGCCTGGGGCAGGCTCAAGGAAGGGATGGCCTACTTTCTGGGCCAGTCTTACCGCCTGGCGGCGCCAGACCTGGAAGGCAAGGAAGCGGTGGAGCTGGGGCTCCGGGAGATCCGGGTGCGGCCCCAGGGAGCCGGCTCCGACCTGTGGACCCCTCTCAAGGCCTGGTACCGTCAGCAGGCGAAAATCTTCCTGGACGAGCGGGTGCGCCATTATGGGGTCGAGATGGGACTGGCGGTGCGAGGCCTTGAGCTGCGGGACTGGAAGAGGCGTTGGGGCGAATGCCACGTGGACGGCAAGTTGCGCTTCAACTGGCGACTCATCCTGCTGCCGCCGGGAATCATCGATTACGTGGTGGTGCACGAACTGGCCCACCTGCAGGTCCCCGGCCACAACCCCCGCTTCTGGCGTCAGGTGGGGCAGGTGGTGCCGGACTACGCCTCCCGCCGCCGGTGGCTCAACCGCTACGGCACCCCGTTTCTTCTCTGGCAGGCAGAGCTAAAAGAATCGACAAATTGTGAAAAATTTATTAAATAGAAGGGCATGGACGAGGTAGAGCTCACTCCCTCCTTACCGATGGGCAAGGAGGCCCCGACCCCGGAAGAACTCATCCAGGGGGAAGCCAAGAAAGAGCGGCTGGGTGCCTGGCACGCCACCGCCATCTGCGGCAACGACATCACCTCATCCTGCCTCTATGTCTCCGCCATCGCCATCGTCTACGCCCACGCCCTGGCGCCCCTGGCCTTGTTGCTGGCGGCGGGAGTCCTTTATCTCTACCGGAAAATCTACACCGAAGTGGTGGAGGCCCTGCCCCTGGACGGCGGGGCTTACAACTGCCTGCTCAACTGCACCCGTAAGTTCGACGCCTCTTTCGCCGCCTGCCTGACCCTCCTGTCATATCTGGCCACCGCGGTTATTTCGGCCAAGACCGCGGTGGAATATTTGAAGACCCTGGTGCCCAACTCGCCGGTCATGGAAGCCACCGCCGGGGTGCTGGTGGTCTTTGCCCTGCTCAGCATCCTGGGCATCACCGATTCGGCCCGGGTGGCCCTGGCCATCTTCCTGCTGCATCTGGGTACCCTGGCCCTGCTGGTCCTGTGGGTAATATCGTCAGCCAAGCTCTCCCCCATGTGGGCTCACAACTGGAACCTCCTGGGGCAGGAAGCTCATTGGCCCAAGGCCTTGTTTTTGGGGTTTTCCGCCGCCATGCTGGGGGTGAGCGGCTTCGAGAGTTCCGCCAATTATGTGGAGGCGCAGAAGCCCGGGGTCTTTCGACTGACGTTGCGCAATATGTGGCTGGCGGTGACCATTTTCAACCCCCTTATGGCCCTGCTGGCTTTAGGCCTCCTGCCGGTCCCCGAGATCATCGGGGTCAAGGACGGCCTGGTCAGCCGCATGGCGATGATGACGGGCGGGCACCCGCTGCACACCCTCATCGTGGTGGACGCCTTCCTGGTGTTGTCCGGCGCGGTCCTCACCAGCTACGTGGGAGTCAGCGGCCTGGTGCACCGCATGACCCTGGACCAGTGCTTCCCCCAGTTCCTCCTCAAACAAACCCGGCGGGGCAGTTTCCCCCTCATCATTCTGGGCTTCATGACCCTGTGCATCTCCATCCTCTACCTCACCGGGGGAGAGCTGCTCTCCCTGGCGGGGGTCTACACCATCTCGTTTCTTGGGGTCATGACCCTGTTCGGCATCGGCAATATCCTGCTCAAGATCAACCGGCCCGAATTGAAGCGCACCTATCGGGCCGGGTGGGGTGCGGTCATCCTGGGGGTTATCGCCACCTGCATAGGAATCCTGGGAAATCTGGCCATCAATTTTATGTTCCTGGGGTATTTCGCCATCTACTTTATCCCCGCGGTCCTGGGCGGGATCGCCATGTACATGCGCATTCCCATCCTCAAATGGGTCCTCACCCTCATTGACCGGGTGCTGACCCGCTTTTCCCACTGGCGGGAGGGCGTGGAAGAGAAAATCGAGGAGATCACCAATATCCGGGCCGTGGTGTTCGTGGGCCTGGGCAGCCTGGACCGCATGATCAAGGCCTTCAATTACTTGAGCCGCAATGAAGATTGCCAGAACGTCCTGATCTTTCGCCTCTATGCCCATGAAGACCCCAACACCGAGTTGAATATCCACCGGAACCTGGGAATTATCCGGGAACTGCATCCCGACCTGAAAATCGAGTACCAGGCCCGCAAAGGCCAGTTCAGCCCCGAGGCCGTGGACGCCCTGTCCCGGGAGTTGGACATCCCCAAGAATATGATGTTCATGGGCTCCCTGACCCACACCCTAGCCTTCTCGATCCAGGATCTGGGGGGAGTGCGGATCATCTGGTGAAGTTGGAAAATGGCTTTGGGGGAAGGGGTAGGGGCCTCGGTTCCTACCCCTTCCCCCAAAATCACTCCATAAGGAGGACCTGCCGCCATGCATGAACACGCCTCGGCCCGCCAGGCCGTGGAAACCATGATCCAAAGTTGCGACCTGGAAGGCCTGCTGCGTCAGGCCGAGACCATCCACGGGCACCGCTGCCCCTTCCTGGCCCTGGGAGTAAAGGCGGGACAATATGCCATGAAGTATCTGGAGCAGGAGAGCACCGGCATGGAGGAAGTGGTGGCCGTGGTGGAGTGCAACAATTGCTTCACCGACGGCATCCAGGTGGTCACCGGCTGCACTTTCGGCAACAACGCCCTCATTTTCAAGGACCTGGGCAAGACCGCGGTGACCGTGGCCCGGCGGCGGGACGGCGCGGCGGTGCGCCTGGTGGTACGGCCGGATTTCCGGGAGCGCATGTTTGCCCGCTATCCTGCGGCCGGGCCGCTGTTTGACAAGGTGGTGGTGCAACGGCAGGGCACCCACGAGGACCACCATCGCTTCCGCCACCTGTGGGAGGCCGTGGCCCGGCGGGAACTCACCGAGGTGCCTCTGGAGGAGCAAGTCCTGATCCAGAAGAAAACCGTCACCCTGCCGGGCTATGCCCGAATGTTCGCCACCGAGATTTGCAGCAGCTGCGGCGAGGGGGTGATGGAGCCCAGGGTCCGCCTCAAGAACGGTGAGAAAGTCTGCCTGGCCTGCGCCGGCGAGGACCATTACCTGCTCACCGGCCAGGGCATCGGCTGGGGACGGGAAATTTAGCGGATTCGCCACCTGTTTCAGTCCTTGAACCTGCCCGGGAGACGAGTTGGGGTGCGAGTAGGGTTGCCTTGCTCCCCTCCATGGTGATAAATAAAGGCCAGCCAGCTTAAAACACCTCAAGAGATGGCCTCAAGGAATCAAAGCCGGGGCCTGATGCACGGCCCTCGTCATATTCTTTTTATCCTGATTGATTTTGGCAGTTTTCTTCCCCCTGCCACCGCTTAGGCGAAAGCTTGCTCCTGAGGGGCTTGCCGGCGTTTTTCGGAGGCCTCCTCGCCCGGACCGAGGGACGGGGGTGGGCCGAGCCTCTCGAGTTGCGGACCAGGTCGGCGATTGCTTAACCGCGCCGCCTGGCCGCAGTCTAAGTAGGCAGGGAAGGCGATTAACTTACCGCCGAGGGCGGCTGGCCACTTTTCTGAATAGAAGCACCGTGGCCGCGGCCACCGGTCCATAACTTTGAAAGGGGTCCTGCCCAGTCCTTCTTGCCGGCCTCGTCAAGCAGCAAGAAGGATGGATTACCTGCCAAAATCCGAGGAGGCAACAATGAAGTGGAAGGCATGGAAGCATTGCCGGTACCTCTTGCTGGCGCTGTTTCTCCTCCCGGTAACGGTCTGGCCGGCGGAGTTTTCGGCGCAGATGATGGTCAAAGATGGCGACAAGCTCATGCCGGGGAAGATTTACGTCCAGGACGGCAAGATGCGCCAGGAATTTAACGACGAGAGCGGGCAGACCATCACCATCGTGCGCCCGGACAAGAAGCTGATTTGGGTGATCCTTCCCCGGGAAAGTGCCTACATGGAACTGCCCCTGAAGGGGCGCCTTCCCGGGCAGTTCATCCAGATGCCCCCCGACGCCGTCCAAAAGCGCCACCTGGGAAAGGAAACCGTGAACGGCTATGAAGCCGATAAGTACCAGATCGCGGTGCGGAGCGGGGAGGGCCTGGAGTTCCAGACTTTTTGGGTGGCCCCCAAGTTAGGGGTGCCCGTGAAAGTGGTCTCCGAAGGGAGAAAATTTTCCGTCGAATACCGGAGCATCAGGGAGAGCAAGCAGGCGGACCGCTTGTTCGCCTTGCCGGCCGGCTACCAGAAGATGGCCTCCCCCAGGGGGTTCACCGACAAAATCGAGGAATAACCGCCTGAAGGGGGAGCCCGGAGGAGCTGCGGCAGGCCCCTCCTTCTTTCCCGTGGTGGCGGTTGCTGGAGATCCAGCCCCTCCGGATGGAGGCGATGCAGGAGTGCGTGCGCCGGGTATCGCCCCGACTGAGCAGCCCCGAGGGGCGAGAAATCCAAATCTGCAACCAAGAGGAGCTTCGAAATGATGCAGCCTTATTATGCGGGACCGGTGATAGCTTTGATTGCAGGCATATTAATCCTGATCCAACCCCGGCTGTTAAATTATATTGTGGCCATCTATTTAATTATAATAGGAATCCTGGGATTGATTCACCGTTGAGCCCGGAAGATTCTTGGGAGGCGCACCTGCATGTCCTTTAACGGGCTGGTTGAAAAAGCGGGTTTCCTTCATCGCTGGGCGACGGAGCTCCCCTGACCCAGATTTTATTGCCATTTTGGGGGGTTGGCAGAGGTCTTTAGGGGAGGGCGGGGGGCTTTTGTCTCCCTCCCCTAAAACCACTTTTTATCCCGATTACGCGGCCCGGAGGGCGTCCAGCAGCGGCAGGCGGGCGGCCTTCAGGGCCGGCAGCAGGCCCCCCACCAATCCCATGCCCACCCCGAAGACGAGACTCTTTACCAGGATGCCCGGCGTCAGGGCGAATTTGAAGGAGAGCTCCGCAAAGCTGGACCAGTTGATGGTGGACAAAGTGATAAAGTTGAGCAGCGAGGCGGGAATCAGGCCCAGGACCCACCCCAGGAACCCCAGGAGCATGGACTCCAGGAGAAAGGCGGCCAGGATGTGATGGCGCTTGAAGCCCAGGGCCCGCATGGTGCCGATTTCGCTGATCCGGGCCCCCACCTGGGCGTACATGGTGACCATGGCCCCCAGGATGGCCCCCAGGCTGAAGATGCCGGTGAGCACCAGGCCGAGCAGCCGGATGAAGGTAGCCAGCCGCCGGGACTGGGCTTCGTAGAACTCTATTTCCCGCAGCACCTGCATGGGCAGCCGGGGGTCACTCTCCAGGCGGGCCTTGAGCGCGGCAAAATCCCGAGGGTCCCGGAGGCGCAGGATCATGGAAGAAAAGGTGGTGCGCCGGAAGGCCTGCAGGAGCGTCTCCACGTCCCCCCAGATCTCCGAGCTGAAGCCGGTGTTGCCCGCGTCCATGACCCCCACCACCCGCCAGGTGCGCATGGCGAAGCGCAGGGTCTCCCCCAGGCCGGCGCCCTGAAATCGCCGGGCGATCTGGGTCCCAGCCACGATCTCCGTGGAGCCGGGGTGGGGGAAGCGTCCGGAGCTCAGGCGCACTTCCCGGCGCAGCTCCGCAGAGACGGACTGCACCCCCCGGATGATGACGTTGGCCATCTTGCCGCCCTCTCGCTTGGGGAGGTTGACCAGCACGATGGCCTCGCCGGCCACCAGGCGCCGGCCCTCCCGGTCCAGGGCCACTTCCGGCTGGGCCCCGACGATGCCGGCCTGGGTGCGGTCGATGGAGCTTTGCACCTCGGACTCGGAGCCGGCCCGCAGCACCACCGCGTTGTCATAGGACCCGGTGGCCACTAAGGTGCGGCGCAGACCCTCGGAGAGCATCAGCACCGCAGCGAAGACGAAGATCACCAGAGCCATGCCCGCGGCGGTGAGGAAGGTGGTGAGGCGCCGGGCCAGCAGGTTGCGGTAGCTGTAAGATAAAGGGATGGGCATTTAAGTTTCGAGTTTTTGGTTTCCGCTTTCTCGTTTTTTGGTTTTTGGTCTTTGGTGGCACAGGCTTTCAGCCTGTGCTAAGGCACCGGCAAGATGCCGGTGCCACCAGGAGCCTATCTCAAAAATCTGCCGTCGTCTTTGGCGCTTTTCAGCTTTTCGAGGTTTTTCTCCAGCCAACCGATCTTGGCCCCGGGACGGTGGTCGAACTCCGGCACATACGGCTTGATATCCAATAAGGGCGAGCCATCTATCATGTCCACATCTAAGATGTGAAGCGTCTCTCCCTCGACCCGCTCCAGGCGAACCACGGAAATGCCAATGGGGTTTGGCCGGGCTGGCGCCCGGGTGGCAAACACGCCGCGCTTGACGTCGTCCAGGAAAGGTTTCACTTTTAAAAAATAATCCCTGGAAAGGTGGAAAACATAAATGAGGATCAGATGGGAAAAGCCCTCGAGATCTTGCAGACCCTCTTTATAGGCCGGAAAAATCTGAATTCTTCCCTGAACCCCCAGGGAGGCGGTGGGTTGGATGGGGGTTCCTCGAGGCTCTTTATAAGGGGTAAAGATAATGCCGATGGGTTGAAAGGAGATGCTTTCCATAAGAAATTTCCCTTTCCTGAATTAGATCAGTGATGGCTAGGGCAGGGGAATGGGCATCTTTTAAGAAACCGCTGGTGGCTCGTAACCGGACCTTTGCATTACCGGATGGGGAGGCGCATCCGGAATCCATCAACCTCAAAATTCAAGGTCTGGCCGCCATAAACTTCAAGGCCTCATCGATATCGAAGGCCCGCATGGTCTCGGTGCGAATGGCGTAGCGCTCGCCCACCGCGATCACGACCCGGGCCACGGTGGCATCGTCCGGCGCTTCCAGAATGCAGACCTCGTCAAATCTGCCCATTAGGGTATACCACCCTTTGATTTCCGCGCCCAACTTTTGTACGAGGGTTTTGGCTTCCTGGACCGCGGCCGGAGCATCCTTAAGATATTTAAAGGTTTGCGGCGTCCACTTGCCCAACACAATGTATGTAGGCATCTGTTTGCCTCCCTTGGAATTTTTAATTCCTGCACGCCTCCCATAATTAAGATAAACAGCCTTGGGGTCCAAATCCAATCACCCGGATTTTTTCTATCAACCCACCTTTCTGAGAGCCTCGGCGATGCTCACCCGGGAAGCCTGCCAGGCCGGGAAGCAGGCGGCCAGCACCCCCACCCCCAGGGACACCCCCAGGCCCAGGGCCAGGGTGGCGAAGGTTACGGGAAAGGCCCCGAAATACTGGCCCACGGAAGACGGAAACATTTCCACCGCCGGGTACGTCAGGGCCAGGCCCAGCATGCCCCCCACCAGGGCCAGGATGAGGGACTCCCCCAGGATGAGGCGCACCAGGTGGCGGGGCTTGAACCCCATGGTCTTCAGCGCCGCATACTCCCCCAGGCGCTCCCGGGCGTTCATGGCCATGGTGTTGGCCAGCACCACCAGGATCACCACGATGACCACCCAGGAGACTATCTGGATGGCTACCAGGATGGCGGAGGTCATCTCCACGAAGCTCATCTGGAAGGCGGCCTCCGTTTCGGTGAGGGTTTCGGCCAGGGAGTTCTTAAAAATGGCGTCGATTTTCTCGGCCACCGGCGCGGCCAGGTCCGGCCGGGCCACCTGCACCAGGAACCAGCCCACCTTATCGGCTTCGGTGGGCGCGGTTTTTTTCAAGGTTTCATTGAGATAATCCCAGTGGAATAAAAACTGGGTCTCGTCGGTGGTGGGCTCCCGCCCCGTGTAGATGGCCCGAAGCACGAAACGATACTCCCCGGGAAAGTAAGTGCCCTTGAGAATAATGGAGTCCCCCAGGCGCCAGCCGTAACGGGCCGCCAGTTTGCGCCCGGCGAGAGCGCCACGTCGGTCCTGCGCCAGGGCCAGCTTCTGGTCTTCGGGAATGAGGAACTCTGGGAAAGCGCTGAGAATGCCGGGCAGCGAGGTGGCGAACTGAGGGAAAAAATGCTTTTTGTCGATGTAGATGCCTTCAAACCAGTAGGAATAACCCACGGTGGTGACCCCGGGGACGGCCTGGATTTTGGGGAGATACGACAGAGGCAGAGGGAACATGAGGGACACGGCGTTCCTGGTGACCAGGCGCACGGGGGAGGAGGCTTCCACCCCGGAGTACCAGGCGGCTACCACGGTACGCAACAGACAGAAGGCCAGCACCGCCACTGCCATGCCCAGGATGGTAAGGGCGGCCCGCAAAGGGTGCCTGAGAATGTTGCGCCAGGAGAGTTTAAGCATAGTTGCCAGTTGCCAGTTGCCAGTTTTTGGTTTTTGGGTGGCACAGGCTTCCAGCCGTCGCCACCGGTGCCCTTAATTTTTTATAAGTGGTGGGTAGTGGCCTCCTTGCAGTTCTGCCAATCTTATCCCCAATCCGCTGAGGCTGGGGGAGTCGCGGCCACAGGCTGCGCCTTCCCCAGCCCAAAACTTAAGGGGTTGGGGGAGGGAGTTTGAGGGAGGGGGCAGGGGCGCTGTGCCCCTGGCCCCCTCCCTCAAATATTCACCCTAACTTCCTCCTCTCACCCCACCTTCCGCAGCGCCTCGGCGATGCTCACCCGGGCGGCCCGCCAGGCCGGCAGCGCCGCGGCCAGGAAGCCCACGGCCAGGGCCACCGCCAGGCCCACCATCAGGGTGGCCCGGGTCAGGGGAAAGACCCGGAAATATTGTCCCAGCTGGGTACGAAAGACGTGCACCGCGGGGAAGGTGAGGGCTAGTCCCACCAGTCCCCCGGCCAGGGCCAGCAGCAGGGATTCGCCAAAGATGAGGCCCGCCAGGTGCCGGGCCTTGAAGCCCATGGTCTTGAGCACCGCATACTCCCCCAGGCGCTCCCGGGCGCTCATGGCCATGGTGTTGGCCAGCACCACCAGGATCACCCCGATGACCACCCAGGAGACCACCTGGATGGCCAGCAGGATGGTTTCCATCATGGAGACGAAGCCCAAATAGAAGGCCTTTTCAGTCTCGGTGATGGTTTCGGCCAGGGAGTTCTGGAACATGGCGTCCACCGCGGCGGCCGCCTGGGCGGCCAACTCCGGCCGGGTCACTTTAATGGTAAACCAGCTCACCTGGTCGGCCCGGCTGTCGGCTTTCTTTTTCAGGCTCTCATTCAAGTATTCCCAGTGAAAATAGAAGCGGCCCTCGTCGGTCTGGGGTTCCGCCCCTGTATAGATGGCCCGCAGAATGAAACGCCATTCCCCCGGATAAATGGTGCCCTTCAGCACAATGGCGTCCCCCAGGCGCCAGCCGTAGCGTTGGGCCAGGGCCCGGCCGGCGGCGGCCCCGCGGCGGTCCTGGATAAAGGCCAGCTTCTGGTACTCGGGCATGACGTATTCCGGGTAGAGGTCGAAGTAGTGCCGCTCATCCACGGCAAACTGCGGAAAAAAGTGCCGCTCGTCGATATAAACTCCTCCAAACCAGTTGCCGTAGGCCACGGCCGCAATACCCGGCAGCGACTGGATCTTGGTGAGATAGGCCATGGGTAAGGGGAATATCAGGGAGATGGCGTTGCGGGTCACCAGGCGGGCCGGGGAGGCAGCCTCCGCCCCGGAATACCAGGCCGCCACCATGGTGCGCAGCAACGCAAAGGCCAGCACCGCCACCGCCATGCCCAGGACGGTGAGGGCGGCCCGCAAAGGATGCCGAATGGTGTTGCGCCAGGTGAGTTTGAACATATGGTGTTTTGTGGGGGGAGAGCCAGGGAGCGTGGCTCCCTGCCCTCCCCCCACACCCCCCACCCAACCCTTTAAGGGGTCGTGGAAGGCGGGGCTAAGCCCCGACTTCCACGACCATAACCTTTATGGGGATTGGGGGTGGGGGTTTGGGGGAGTTTTTTGTGAAGTGTGAGGGCCGTCGGCCCTTAGCCCCCTCTCCCAACATCCTCCTTCACTCCATCTTTTGCGGCCAGGATTTCCAGGGCCAGCAGGCCCGTGTCGATGAGGCGATTTTCGGCCCGGGCCCGGAGCCTGGGGTTAGCGAAGGTGCCGTGGATGCGGTTGGCGAAGACGGCGCAAACTCCCCCGGCCCTGAGGTTCAGAGTCGACACCGCGGCCAGGGTCAGGTACACGGACATCTCCATCTCCAGGTTGAGGACCCCGGCCCGGCTCAGGTGCTCCACCTTCTCCGGGTCCCGGATGGGGAAGCCCGGCGCCGGCCGGCCCTGGCCGGCGTAAAAATCAGAGGTGGTGCAGGTCAGGCCCACGTGATAAGGCGCCTTGAGGGAAGCGGCCGCCTGCCGCAAGGCCGCCAGGACCTCCGGGTGCGCCCGGGCTTTAAGGTCCGCCGGGGCGTAGTGGCGGCTGGTGTCTTCATCCCGCAGGGCCAGCTCGGTAATCACCAGGTCGCCCAGGTTGATGGCCGCTTGCAGGGCGCCGGTGCTCCCCAGGCGGATGAAGGTGGCGGGAGAGGCGCACTGGGCCGCCTCCACCACTGCGATGGCGCTGGCGGCCCCACCGATGCCGGTGGCGATCACCGACACCGGGATGTTTTTATAAGAGCCGGTGTAGGTGACGAATTCCCGATTTTTCCGCCGGACCTCCACCCGGTCGAAGCACCGGGCGATCTTCCCGGCCCGGGCCGGATCCCCGCAGGTCAGGATATAGGGCGCCAGGTCGCCGTCGACCGCAGTCCAGGTGATAAAAGCGCCCCTGCGGCATTTCTGGGGAGGGCGATGTCAATAGTCATGATGTCTTATTCTCCTGGAAAGAAGCACAGGCAAGATGCCTGTGCCACTACCCCCCTCACCCCAGCCCTCTCCCCCCGCAAGCGGGGGGAGAGGGCGAAATCGGTCTGCCTAAGTCATTAATCAGTGCATTGAATGGGTTCCAGCATCTTCCCTCTCCCCCTTTGGGGGAGAGGGTCAGGGTGAGGGGGCAGGCAATCTAACTTCCACTCTACGCTAATATACTTCTGAATAGAAACGAGGCGGGAAAACCCAACTTCCTCCTATCCATGCTTATGGTTATCATTC
>CAVYJK010000002.1:0-13791 GCA_963768765.1 uncultured delta proteobacterium | reverse complement strand
GCCATGAATAACATGAATCAGATCCTGGGCACCAACCTCAAGGTGGTGGAGTGCTACCGCACCGAAGACGCCGACATGGTGGTGGTCATCCTGGGCTCCGCCGCCGGGGTAATCAAGGATGTGGTGGACTACTACCGGGATGTGAAGGGCTACAAGATCGGGGTGGTGCGGCCGGTGCTGTTCAACCCGCCCTGCTACGAGGAGCTGGCCTACGGCATGCGCAAGGCCAAGGTGATCTCCGTTCTGGAGCGCACCGGCACCACCCACAACCAGCTCGCTGCTGGCCGACGTCCAGGCGGCGCTGCAAATCTCGATCAGGGCCGGCCGGGAAGGTAAAAAGGAGCACCGCATCTACGGCCGCACCGACATGCCCACCCTGTTCCACGGGGTCTACGGCCTGGGCAGCAAGGACTTCAATAAGTACGACGCCGCCGCGGTGGTGGAGAACATGCTGTCCTTCTACGAAAAGAAGCGGCGCTTCCACCGGGATTTTTACGTGGGCATCGAGGGCCCCCTGACGCTCCGGCCCGCCCCCCTGCCCGGCTACCTGGAGCGGGAGTTAGGCATGACCTTCATCGGGGTGGGGGCCGAAGGGGTCAAGACCGCCCTGGAGTCCGCGGCCCTCATCTATGCCCAAGATATCGGCACGGGCCGCAAGTACATCCAGTCCGGGGCCCGTTACGGGGCCGCCCGCAAAGGCGCCCCGGTCTTTATGAACCTGCGCATCTCGAGCCAGCCCATCCGCAACAGTTCGGAGCTCACCGAACGGGACGTCCTGGCCTTTTTCAACGAGAAGTTCCTCTCGGACCAGATTCTGCGGGAGTACGTGGGCGGCTTGAAAGAAAACGGCCTTTTGGTGATCAACACCCCCAAGAACTACCATGAAGTCATGGCCACCTTTCCGTCCCAGGTGCAGTCCCTGGTCAAGTACCGGCAGATCAAGCTCATAACCATCGACGGCACCCGGGCGGCGCTGCAGCACCTGAACCGGAACCTTCCCGGCGCCGCCTTCCTGGGCCTCATCAACCGGGAGATGGGCATCTTGGCCGAGCGGGAATTTGAACAGCGCTTCAAGAAAATCCTGGAGAAGAAGCTGGGGACCAAGAAACGGGAAATGCTGGAGTCCAACATCTCCCTGCTCAAGTACGGCGCCGACCTGGCCTCGGGCCACGTCAGCGACAAGGCCCCGGGGGCCATGGTCCTGGACGCCACCGCCACCGCCTACACCCCGCCGCTGCCGGAGAACTTCGGCCAAGGCCCGCGAACCGCGGGGCTGCCGGTGGTCTTCACCGACAAAGACCAGATGGGCATCATCAAACCCGTGAACCTGACGGAGAACTACCAGGAGGTCTTCTACCAGGATATGATCAAGCCCATCCTGGATGGCAAGAAAGTCCCCTGGGACCATTTCCTGCCCATCGTGCCGGCGGGCACCAGCCGCTACCGGGATATGAGCTTCATCGGCTCCCAGCTGCCGGTGTATGACCCGGCCAAGTGTATCGCCTGCGGGCTGTGCACCGCCTCGTGCCCCGATTCGGCCTTGATTTCCACGGTCACCGACCGGCCGGTGGACGGCGACGGCGCGGCCCGCTACTTCAAGAAGTTTAAGAACCCGCCCAAGGGCATCCCCTGGGAGCGCTTCGCCTTGAACCTCAACGCCGACCCCGCCGCCTGCAAGGGTTGCGGCGTCTGCGCCCAGGTGTGCCCCACCGACGCCCTGAAAATGGTGGACAAAAGCGACCTGAAAGACGAGGACTTGCTTCCCGAGGCCTGCCGGGAGTGGGACAACACCGTCAACCTGGCCCCCTACGTGGACAAGCTCTCCCTTAACCACCAGGTGCTCTTCGTCTTTTCCAAGCTCTACCCCGGCAAGCACACCCTGTGCCCGGGCTGCTCCGAGGGGGTCATCAACCTACTGACCTTCTATGCGGCGGAGTCCCTGCGCAACAATCCCCAGGGCATCGCCACCTTCTACCAGGGCCTGAAGATCTTGTCGGAGAAGAACAAGCGGGCCATCGAACACATGCTGGACCACGGTTTCAATATATATTCCATCAACGCCACCGGCTGCGACCAGGTGTCGGAACTGGTGAACCCCTTCAATACCCGGATGTACCCCTCGGGCCACTACGGCTTCGGCACCGCCTCGGCCGCGGCCCTGGGGGCCAAGTTCAGCCTGGACCAGGCCTATCAGAACCGTTACAAAAGTGTGCTGACCAAGATCATCGTCTTTGCGGGGGACGGCGCCATCTACGACATCGGCAACGGTCCCTTCAACCATGCGTTAGGCGAGAATTTCGACATCACCTGGGTGATCTTAAACAACGAAGGCTATATGAACACCGGGATGCAGAAGTCCGGGGCCACCCGCTTCGGGACCGACCGCTCCACCTCCCCCATCGGCCGGAAGTACGCCGGCAAGACCACCCTGCACCGGCGGATCATCAGCCAGGCCATGGCCATCTCCCACGTCTACGCGGCCAAGCTCACCATCGACAACCCCTTCTACGCCATCAAAATCCTGAAGGAAGCCATCGCTTACAACGGCCCCTCCATGGTGGAGTTCTTCTCCGCCTGCCCCACGGGCCACGTCACCCCCGACTGGGCCGGTCCGATGATCTCCCGGATGATGGTGGAGTCCCGGAAATGGCAGGTGGCGGTGCGGCGGCCCTTCCAGCGCCTCGACATCTCGGGCAACCCCGCCCCCGACCTGATCTATCCCAAGGAGGGCAAATCCTTCAAGCGGGGCATCAAGCGGGACGCCGCCACCTTCTATGACGTGGTCTCCATAATGGGCCAGTACAACCAGCACATCAAGACCGTGAAGAGCGGGGATATTCCCGAGATCGTCCGGGTGAACGAGACCGTCAGCCTCTTCCGGTGGCTCCGGAGCCAGTACATGGCCGGCTACCGGGACACCATGCCCACGGAAGAGGAAGTGGAGCGCATCGTGGACGAGCGCTACCGGTTGTAAGGTGGAAGATGATTTTCAGGGAGGGGGCAGGGGCCGTCGGCCCCTGCCCCCTCCCTGAAACCCCCTCCCAACCCTTTATTGGGTGGATCAAGCCCGGGCCTGCGGCCCGGGCTTAATTCGCCCTTTTATTTTTATTTGGCCGCAGGCCTTAGCCTGCGCCAGCCAAAAGTTGTCCGGCTGCAAGCCGCTTTTAAACAGGGATTTCTTCTTCTTGTAGGGGCCGACCCAGGTGTCGGCCCAAGAAGGGCGGACTCAGCGGGTCCGCCCCGACAATTTGAACCGTACTATTCTCCTAGGTTATAATGAGATTGACTCCTTAAGGTGGGGCGAGCCCCTGTGCCCGCCATCCTTAGATTATCATACTTTTTCCCGAGCCTGGCTCATGACCATTAGCATGAATGACCTTAAAAACCTGGAAATCGAGTACCGCTTCAGCTCCCGGCGGCGCAGTATCGGCCTCGCGGTCACCGCCCAGGGGAAGTTGGTGATCAGCGCCCCGGCGGGGACTTCCCGAGCCGATATCCAACGAGCCCTGGAGCGGCACCGGGACTGGATCCGGCAGAAAGTGGCGGAGCGTCGGGAAGCCTGGGGCAGGCTCAAGGAAGGGATGGCCTACTTTCTGGGCCAGTCTTACCGCCTGGCGGCGCCAGAACTGGAAGGCAAGGAAGCGGTGGAGCTGGGGCTCCGGGAGATCCGGGTGCGGCCCCAGGGAGCCGGCTCCGACCTGTGGACCCCTCTCAAGACCTGGTACCGCCAGCAGGCGAAAATCTTCCTGGACGAGCGGGTGCGCCATTATGGGGTCGAGATGGGACTGGCGGTGCGAGGCCTTGAGCTGCGGGACTGGAAGAGGCGTTGGGGCGAATGCCACGTGGACGGCAAGTTGCGCTTCAACTGGCGACTCATCCTGCTGCCGCCGGGAATCATCGATTACGTGGTGGTGCACGAACTGGCCCACCTGCAGGTCCCCGGCCACAACCCCCGCTTCTGGCGTCAGGTGGGGCAGGTGGTGCCGGACTACGCCTCCCGCCGCCGGTGGCTCAACCGCTACGGCACCCCGTTTCTTCTCTGGCAGGCAGAGCTAAAAGAATCGACAAATTGTGAAAAATTTATTAAATAGAAGGGCATGGACGAGGTAGAGCTCACTCCCTCCTTGCCGATTGGCAAGGAGGCCCCGACCCCGGAAGAACTCATCCAGGGGGCAGCCAAGAAAGAGCGGCTGGGTCCCTGGCACGCCACCGCCATCTGCGGCAACGACATCACCTCATCCTGCCTCTATGTCTCCGCCATCGCCATCGTCTACGCCCACGCCCTGGCGCCCCTGGCCTTGTTGCTGGCGGCGGGAGTCCTTTATCTCTACCGGAAAATCTACACCGAAGTGGTGGAGGCCCTGCCCCTGGACGGCGGGGCTTACAACTGCCTGCTCAACTGCACCCGCAAGTTCGACGCCTCTTTCGCCGCCTGCCTGACCCTGCTGTCATATCTGGCCACCGCGGTCATTTCGGCCAAGACCGCGGTGGAATATTTGAAGACCCTGGTGCCAAACTCGCCGGTCATGGAAGCCACCGCCGGGGTGCTGGTGGTCTTTGCCCTGCTCACCATCCTGGGCATCACCGATTCGGCCCGGGTGGCCCTGGCCATCTTCCTGCTGCATCTGGGAACCTTGGCCATGCTTGTTTTCTGGGTAATATCGTCAGCCAACCTAACCCACATGTGGGCGCATAACTGGAACCTGCTGGGGCAGGAAGGCCATTGGCCCAAGGCCCTGTTTTTGGGGTTTTCCGCCGCCATGTTGGGGGTGAGCGGCTTTGAGAGCTCCGCCAATTACGTGGAGGCCCAGAAACCCGGAGTCTTCCGCCTCACCCTGCGCAACATGTGGCTGGCGGTGACCATTTTCAACCCGCTGATGGCGCTCCTTGCCTTAGGGCTCTTGTCCGTCCCCGAGATCATCGGGGTCAAGGACGATCTGGTGGGCCGCATGGCCATGATGACCGGCGGGCACCCGCTGCACACCCTCATCGTGGTGGACGCCTTCCTGGTGTTGTCCGGCGCGGTCCTCACCAGCTACGTGGGAGTCAGCGGCCTGGTGCACCGCATGACCCTGGACCAGTGCTTTCCCCAGTTCCTCCTCAAACAAACCCGGCGGGGCAGTTTCCCCCTCATTATTCTGGGCTTCATGACCCTGTGCATCTCCATCCTCTACCTCACCGGGGGAGAGCTGCTCTCCCTGGCGGGGGTCTACACCATCTCGTTTCTTGGGGTCATGACCCTGTTCGGCATCGGCAATATCCTGCTCAAAATCAACCGGCCCGAATTGAAGCGCACCTACCGGGCCGGGTGGGGTGCGGTCATCCTGGGGGTTATCGCCACCTGCATAGGAATCCTGGGAAATCTGGCCATCAATTTTATGTTCCTGGGGTATTTCGCCATCTACTTTATCCCCGCGGTCCTGGGCGGGATCGCCATGTACCTGCGAATTCCCATCCTCAAATGGGTCCTCACCCTCATTGACCGGGTGTTGACCCGCTTTTCCCACTGGCGGGAGGGGGTGGAAGAGAGAATCGAGGCCATCACCAATATCCGGGCCGTGGTGTTCGTGGGCCTGGGCAGCCTGGACCGCATGATCAAGGCCTTCAATTACTTGAGCCGCAATGAAGATTGCCAGAACGTCCTGATCTTTCGCCTCTATGCCCATGAAGACCCCAACACCGAGTTGAATATCCACCGGAACCTGGGAATTATCCGGGAACTGCATCCCGACCTGAAAATCGAGTACCAGGCCCGCAAAGGCCAGTTCAACCCGGAGAGCGTGGACGGCCTGTCCCGGGAGTTGGACATCCCCAAGAATATGATGTTCATGGGCTCCCTGACCCATACCCTAGCCTTTTCCATCCAGGACCTGGGGGGCGTGCGGATTATCTGGTGAAGTTGGAAAAATGGCCTTGGGGGAGAGGGCCGGGGGAAGTCAATTCCCCCGCCCTCCCCCCAAACTCACTCCATAAGGAGGACCTGCCGCCATGCATGAACACGCCTCGGCCCGCCAGGCCGTGGAAACCATGATCCAAAGTTGCGACCTGGAAGGCCTGCTGCGTCAGGCCGAGACCATCCACGGGCACCGCTGCCCCTTCCTGGCCCTGGGAGTGAAGGCGGGACAGTATGCCATGAAGTATCTGGAGCAGGAGAGCACCGGCATGGAGGAAGTGGTGGCCGTGGTGGAGTGCAACAATTGCTTCACCGACGGCATCCAGGTGGTCACCGGCTGCACTTTCGGCAACAACGCCCTCATTTTCAAGGACCTGGGCAAGACCGCGGTGACCGTGGCCCGGCGGCGGGACGGCGCGGCGGTGCGCCTGGTGGTGCGGCCTGATTTCCGGGAGCGCATGTTTGCCCGCTATCCGGCGGCCGGGCCGCTGTTTGACCAGGTGGTGGTGCAGCGGCAGGGCACCCCCGAGGACCACCATCGCTTCCGCCACCTGTGGGAGGCCGTGGCCCGGCGGGAACTCACCGAGGTGCCTCTGGAGGAGCAAGTCCTGATCCAGAAGAAAACCGTCACCCTGCCGGGCTATGCCCGAATGTTCGCCACCGAGATTTGCAGCAGCTGCGGCGAGGGGGTGATGGAGCCCAGGGTCCGCCTCAAGAACGGTGAGAAAGTCTGCTTGGCCTGCGCCGGCGAGGACCATTACCTGCTCACCGGCCAGGGCATCGGCTGGGGCCGGGAAATTTAGCGGATTCGCCACCTGTTTCAGTCCTTGAACCTGCCCGGGAGACGAGTTGGGGTGCGAATAGGGTTGCCTTGCTCCCCTCCATGGTGATAAATAGAGGCCAGCCAGCTTAAAACACCTCAAGAGATGGCCTCAAGGAATCAAAGCCGGGGCCTGATGCACGGCCCTCGTCATATTCTTTTTATCCTGATTGATTTTGGCAGTTTTCTTCCCCCTGCCACCGCTTAGGCGAAAGCCTGCTCCTGAGGGGCTTGCCGGCGTTTTTCGGAGGCCTCCTCGCCCGGACCGAGGGACGGGGGTGGTCCGAGCCTCTCGAGTTGGGGACCAGGTCGGCGATTGCTTAACCGCGCCGCCCGGCCGCGGTCTAAGTGGGCAGGAAAGGCGATTAACTTACCGCCGAGGGCGGCTGGCCACTTTTCTGAATGGAAGCACCGTGGCCGCGGCCACCGGTCCATAACTTTTAAAGGGGTCCTGCCCAGTCCTTACTTGCCGGCCTCGCCAGGCAGCAAGAAGGATGGATTACCTGCCAAAATCCGAGGAGGCAACAATGAAGTGGAAGGCATGGAAGCATTGCCGGTACCTCTTGCTGGCGCTGTTTCTCCTCCCGGTAACGGCCTGGCCGGCGGAGTTTTCGGCGCAGATGATGGTCAAAGACGGCGACAAGCTCATGCCGGGGAAGATTTACGTCCAGGACGGCAAGATGCGCCAGGAATTTAACGACGAGAGCGGGCAGACCATCACCATCGTGCGCCCGGACAAGAAGCTGATCTGGGTGATCCTCCCCCGGGAAAGGGCCTACATGGAACTGCCCCTGAAGGGGCGCCTTCCCGGGCAGTTCATCCAGATGCCCCCCGACGCCGTCCAAAAGCGCCACCTGGGAAAGGAAACCGTGAACGGCTATGAAGCTGATAAGTACCAGATCGCGGTGCGGAGCGGGGAGGGCCTGGAGTTCCAGACTTTTTGGGTGGCCCCCAAGTTAGGGGTGCCCGTGAAAGTGGTCTCCGAAGGGAGAAAATTTTCCGTCGAATACCGGAGCATCAGGGAGAGCAAGCAGGCGGACCGCTTGTTCGCCTTGCCGGCCGGCTACCAGAAGATGGCCTCCCCCAGGGGGTTCACCGACAAAATCGAGGAATAACTATTTTGGGGGGTTGGCAGAGGTCTTTAGGGGAGGGCGGGGGGCTTTTGTCTCCCTCCCCTAAAACCACTTCTTATCCCTATTACGCGGCCCGGAGGGCGTCCAGCAGCGGCAGGCGGGCGGCCTTCAGGGCCGGCAGCAGGCCCCCCACCAATCCCATGCCCACCCCGAAGATGAGACTCTTTACCAGGATGCCCGGCGTCAAGGCGAATTTGAAGGAGAGCTCCGCAAAGCTGGACCAGTTGATGGTGGACAAAGTGATAAAGTTGAGCAGCGAGGCGGGAATCAGGCCCAGGACCCACCCCAGGAACCCCAGGAGCATGGACTCCAGGAGAAAGGCGGCCAGGATGTGATGGCGCTTGAAGCCCAGGGCCCGCATGGTGCCGATTTCGCTGATCCGGGCCCCCACCTGGGCGTACATGGTGACCATGGCCCCCAGGATGGCCCCCAAGCTGAAGATGCCGGTGAGCACCAGGCCGAGCAGCCGGATGAAGGTGGCCAGCCGCCGGGACTGGGCTTCGTAGAACTCTATTTCCCGCAGCACCTGCATGGGCAGCCGGGGGTCACTCTCCAAGCGGGCCTTGAGCGCGGCAAAATCCCGGGGGTCCCGGAGGCGCAGGATCACGGAAGAAAAGGTGGTGCGCCGGAAGGCCTGCAGGAGCGTCTCCACGTCCCCCCAGATCTCCGAGCTGAAGCCGGTGTTGCCCGCGTCCATGACCCCCACCACCCGCCAGGTGCGCATGGCGAAGCGCAGGGTCTCCCCCAGGCCGGCGCCCTGAAATCGCCGGGCGATCTGGACCCCGGCCACGATCTCCGTGGAGCCGGAGTGGGGGAAGCGTCCGGAGCTCAGGCGCACCTCCCGGCGCAACTCCGGGGAGACGGACTGCACCCCCCGGATGATGACGTTGGCCATCTTGCCGCCCTCTCGCTTGGGGAGGTTGACCAGCACGATGGCCTCGCCGGCCACCAGGCGCCGGCCTTCCCGGTCCAGGGCCACTTCCGGCTGGGCCCCAACGATGCCGGCCTGGGTGCGGTCGATGGAGCTTTGCACCTCGGACTCGGAGCCGGCCCGCAGCACCACCGCGTTGTCATAGGACCCGGTGGCCACCAGGGTGCGGCGCAGACCCTCGGAGAGCATCAGCACCGCAGCGAAGACGAAGATCACCAGGGCCATGCCCGCCGCGGTCAGAAACGTCGTCAGCCGCCGGGCCAGCAGGTTGCGGTAGCTGTAAGAGATGGGGATGGGCATTTTGAGTTTCGAGTTTCGAGTTTCGAGTTTTTAGTTTTTAGTTTTTGGTTTTTGGTTTTTGGTTTTTGGTGCCACAGACTTCCAGCCTGTGCCCTTATATGGTTTATTGGGGGGAGGGCCAGGGAGTTTTTCATAAGTGCTCCCCGCCCTCCCCCAAATCATTTCACCCCACCTTTACCCCACCCGCCGCAAGGCCGAGGCGATGCTGCCCCGGGAAGCCTGCCAGGCCGGGAAGCAGGCGGCCAGCACCCCCACCCCCAGGGACACCCCCAGGCCCAGGGCCTGGGTGGCGAAGGTTACGGGGAAGGCCCCGAAATACTGGCCCACGGAAGACGGAAACATTTCCACCGCCGGGTACGTCAGGGCCAGGCCCAGCATGCCCCCCCCAGGGCCAGGATGAGGGACTCCCCCAGGATGAGGCGCACCAGGTGGCGGGGCTTGAACCCCATGGTCTTCAGCGCCGCATACTCCCCCAGGCGCTCCCGGGCGTTCATGGCCATGGTGTTGGCCAGCACCACCAGGATCACCACGATGACCACCCAGGAGACTATCTGGATGGCCACCAGGATGGCGGAGGTCATCTCCACGAAGCTCATCTGGAAGGCGGCCTCCGTTTCGGTGAGGGTTTCGGCCAGGGAGTTTTTAAAAATGGCGTCGATTTTCTCGGCCACCGGCGCGGCCAGGTCCGGCCGGGCCACCTGCACCAGGAACCAGCCCACCTTGTCGGCTTCGGTGGGCGCGGTTTTTTTCAAGGTTTCATTGAGATAATCCCAGTGGAATAAAAACTGGGTCTCGTCGGTGGTGGGCTCCCGCCCCGTGTAGATGGCCCGAAGCACGAAACGATACTCCCCGGGAAAGTAAGTGCCCTTGAGAATAATGGAGTCCCCCAGGCGCCAGCCGTAACGGGCCGCCAGTTTGCGCCCGGCGAGAGCGCCCCGGCGGTCCTGGATCAACGCCACCTTCTGCTCCGGGGGAATAATAAATTCCGGGAAACAATCCAGAGCAGTAGACATCGACGTAGCGAACTGCGGGAAAAAGTGCTTCTTGTCAATGTAGATGCCTTCAAACCAGTAAGAATAAGCCACCCTGCTCACCCCGGGCACAGCCTGGATTTTAGAAAGATACGCCAAAGGCAAAGGGAACATGAGAGACACGGCGTTCCTGGTGACCAGACGTACGGGGGAAGAGGCCTCCACCCCGGCGTACCAGGCGGCTACCACGGTGCGCAGCAGACAGAAGGCCAGCACCGCCACCGCCATGCCGCCGATGGTAAGGGCGGCCCGCAAAGGGTGCCGGAGAATGTTGCGCCAGGAGAGTTTAAGCATAGTTCAACGTTCGAGGTTCAAAGTTCAAAGTTGTGTAGGGTGGGCACTGCCCACCATCATTAAAAATTCCCTTATCGGTTTTCTTTGGTGGCACAGGCGTCTCGCCTGTGCAGCGCAGGCTAAAGCCTGAGGCTACCAAAAAAGAGACCAGGGCCACTAATCAAATGTTGGGCCACTATGTACTTGTGGCACCAAGGAACCGACTTTCTGGAAGCCTGGACTCAGCAATAACATGGATAAGTGCACTGTTGACGCGTTCCTCGTCGCGACCCCCCACAATGAAGCACGCGTGTGATATGTATGCAAAGCAATATATTTTGTGAGTACGCAAATCTTTTAATTTGTGCTCTACGGCCCTTCGTTCATTACCACGTTGAAGGCTTTGGTCAAAAACAAGGGTGAGCGATTGTTTTGAACGCAAAGAAATGAGCTGTATGAGTTCACTTCGGAACAGGTATTTAGGAGCGTTTTTACCATTCGTTTTCCGTAGCTTGAGGCCAGTGTCTGGGTCCAGAAACAGATTCCCACATCGAGCAGCGCACCGAAAATATGACTCTCGGTTCGTAGAGGTGGTCAGCACTTCTGAGGAAATAACAGGAGTATCAAGGAAACGCTCGAAGGACTTAACCTCTTCCGAGGATGCTTCTTCGGTAAGCATGGGATGAACTGACCAATCTCCGAAGTCTTGGAGCCAACCCATAAGTGATAATTTTTCAATGTCGTACGAATCACCGAAATAGCGCATGTGCACTTTAACATCCTCCTGCCGATGAATGCCTAACCCACATAATAAGGGCCTATAGAAACTGGTCACTGCTAACCGCTAACTGCTCACTTCTACCCCACCTTCCGCAGCGCCTCGGCGATGCGTACCTGCGCGGCTCGCCAGGCCGGCAGCACCGCGGCCAGGAAGCCTACGGCCAGGGCCACGGTGAGGCCCACGGCCAGGGTAGTCCGGGTGAGGGGAAAGACCCGGAAATATTGTCCCAGCTGGGTACGAAAGACGTGTACCGCGGGGAAGGTGAGGGACAGTCCCACCAGCCCCCCGGCCAGAGCCAGCAGCAGCGATTCGCCAAAAATGAGCCCCGCCAAGTGCCGGGCCTTGAATCCCATGGTCTTGAGCACCGCATACTCCCCCAGGCGCTCCCGGGCGCTCATGGCCATGGTGTTGGCCAGCACCACCAGGATCACCCCGATGACCACCCAGGAGACCACCCGGATAGCCAGCAGGATGGTTTCCATCATGGAGACGAAGCCCAAATAGAAGGCCTTTTCAGTCTCGGTGATGGTTTCGGCCAGGGAGTTCTGGAACATGGCGTCCACCGCGGCGGCCACCTGGGGGGCCAACTCCGGCCGGGTCACTTTAATGGTAAACCAGCTCACCTGGTCGGCCCGGCTGTCGGCTTTCTTTTTCAGGCTCTCATTCAAGTATTCCCAGTGAAAATAGAAGCGGCCCTCGTCGGTCTGGGCTTCCGCGCCGGTATAGATGGCCCGGAGGATGAACTGCCATTCCCCGGGATAGAAGGTGCCCTTGAGGACGATGGAATCCCCCAGGCGCCAGCCATAGCGCTGGGCCAGGGCCCGGCCGGCGGCGCAGCCACGGCGGTCCTGGAAAAAGGCCAGCTTCTGGTATTCGGGCATGACGTATTCAGGATAAATGTCGAAGTATTGGCGCAACGGGTCCACCGCGAATTGGGGGAAGAAATGCTTTTCGTCGATATATATGCCGGCGAACCAGTTGCCGTAGCCCACCGCCGCCACCCCGGGCAGGGCTTGGAGTTTGGGGAGATAAGCCATGGGCAGGGGATAGATCAGAGAGACGGCGTTGCGGGTCACCAGGCGGGCCGGAGAGGCAGCCTCCGCCCCGGCATACCAGGCGGCCACCATGGTGCGCAGCAACGCAAAGGCCAGCACCGCCACCGCCATGCCGCCGACGGTGAGGGCGGCCCGCAAAGGATGCCGGATTGTATTGCGCCAGGTGAGTTTGAACATAGGTTGTCCTGTGGGGGGAGGGCAGGGACTTACGTCCCTGCCCTCCCCCCACGCCCCCCTCCCAACCCGCATAAGGGCCGTTTAAGGCGTCGCCGATAGGCGACGCCTTAAACGGCTGGAAGAAAATTCTCTGGTGGCACAGGCTTTCTAGCCTGTGCGCCTGCACCGGCAGGATGCCGGTGCCATCAAGGATATGTAGAGTGGGCACTGCCCACCACCATTTCTTTATCCTCTTCCCCCTTGGCCTTTTCGCCTAATCTTTCGCGGCCAGGATTTCCAGGGCCCGCAGTCCCACCTCAATCAGCCGCTTTTCGGACCTATTCCGAAGCCTGGGGCCGGCGAAGGTACCGTGGATGCGGTTGGCGAAGACGGCGCAAACTCCCCCGGCCCTGAGGTTCAAAGTTGACACCGCGGCCAGGGTCAGGTACACGGACATCTCCATCTCCAGGTTGAGGACCCCGGCCCGGCTCAGGTGCTCCACCTTCTCCGGGTCCCGGATGGGGAAGCCCGGCGCCGACCGGCCCTGGCCGGCGTAAAAATCAGAGGTGGTGCAGGTCAGGCCCACGTGATAAGGCGCCTGGAGGGAAGCTGCCGCCTGCCGCAAGGCCGCCAGGACCTCCGGGTGCGCCCGGGCTTTAAGGTCCGCCGGGGCGTAGTGGCGGGTGGTGTCTTCATCCCGCAGGGCCAACTCGGTAATCACCAGGTCGCCCAGGTTGATGGCCGCTTGCAGGGCGCCGGTGCTCCCCAGGCGGATGAAGGTGGCGGGAGAGACACACTGGGCCGCCTCCACCACTGCGATGGCGCTGGCGGCCGCGCCGATGCCGGTGGCGATCACCGAAACCGGGATGTTTTTATAAGAGCCGGTGTAGGTGACGAATTCCCGATTTTTTCGCCGGACCTCCACCCGGTCGAAGTGCCGGGCGATCTTCCCGGCCCTGGCCGGGTCCCCGCAGGTCAGGATATAGGGCGCCAGGTCGCCTTCGCCGCAGTCCAGGTGATAAAAGCGCCCCTGGGAATTTCTGGGGAGGGCGATGTCAATGGGCATAAAAGTCAACTTTAAAGCTCTGCAAAAATGGTAACCACGCTTTGCCCGAATGTAGAGCAGGCGCCCTCGCCTGCTCGCCCCCTCGCCGGCTCAGGAACAGCCGAGGGCGGCTGTTCTACCTTCAAAAACACCTTCCATCATCCTTGCAGATTCTTCACTGCCTCGGTCAAGAAGGTGGCCACCTCTTGGTTTTTGGTGGCACAGGCTTCCAGCCTGTGCATTTGCACCGGCAGGATGCCGGTGCCACTAAATCCAAAATTGTTCCTTTGGAAAACCAACTTTACGGGCGCAAGGACTTGCAGCCCTGCGGCATTAACAAGACGGTTAAGTTTTTCCCTGGTCATTGTGGTTG
>CAVYJK010000001.1:0-9635 GCA_963768765.1 uncultured delta proteobacterium | reverse complement strand
AGCGGCTGCCCCCCGCTGTTTTTGATCTCAAAAGTATAAGTCAGGGCCTGGTCTTCCACCACCTTCCCGAAGTCGTGGCTGGTTTCGGACACCGAGACCTTGGGGGCGCCGGCCGCCAGGGAGACCGTCGGGCCCTGCAGGAACTCCAGCGCCCCCAGAACCAGAGCTATCCAACCCAATGACCTTAACAGTTGCCGATAATGCTGATACTGATTCATTTTTACTGACAAACCCCCCACCCTGACCCTCCCCCATTATGGGGGAGAGTATGAAAAGCTCATTTTTGATTCAAGGCGCTTCTGGGACAAAGCCCTGCGGCACCTTTCTTCTGACATATTATCACAAAGATTTGCCTGTGTTTGCCAGTAAAGATTTATTATAATGGCCTGGAGACCGCAGGGGGCCTTCAGCAGCTCGCGGCCCTGGCAGCTTCGCCCCTGAAGTCGAATGTCCTGAATCTTCTCCTCCCCAGGGGGAGGGGAAGAAGGTCGATACCACAAATCTTAGAGGATGAGCATCTAAGTAATCATTAATTCAGCCTCTTGCAACGCCCAGGTCCGGGCGCCCGGGCCTCATCAACCTTCCCAAGGAGATTATCACCCATGGCGCCTTTGAGCAAGGTCCACCGCAAGACTCGGGAAACCGAGGTGGAGCTGGAACTGGAGCTGGACGGCCGGGGCCGGACCTCCATCGCCACCGGCATCCCCTTCCTGGACCACATGCTGACCCTCTTCGCGGCGCACGGCTATTTCGACCTGACGGTGACGGCCAGCGGCGACCTGGAGGTGGACCAGCACCACACCGTGGAGGACATCGGCATCTGCCTGGGCCACGCCTTTAGGGAGGCCGTGCAGCAGCGCTCCGGGTTTCGCCGCTACGGCGAGGCCCGGGTCCCCATGGACGAAGCCCTGGCCATGGTGACGGTGGACCTGAGCAACCGCCCTTTTCTCCACCTGGAGGTGAAATATCCCCCCGGCAGCGCCGCCTGCGCCCTGGACCCCCAACTGGTGAAGGAGTTCTGGCGGGCGGTCACCGTCCACGGCGGCCTGACCCTGCACATCACCGTGCCCTACGGGGAGAACACCCACCACATCGTGGAGGCCGTCTTCAAGGCCGCGGGCCGGGCCCTGGACCAAGCCACCCAGCCCGAACCCCGGGCCCAGGGTGTCCCGTCCACCAAGGGGGTGCTGTAATATCCATCACATAAATTGGTGGCACAGGCGTCCCGCCTGTGCAGCCGCAGGCTAAAGCCTGCGGCGATAGAGATGGGGGGAGGGCGAGGGATTTTTTCGTAAGTGGTCCCTGCCCTCCCCCACACCCCCTCCCAACCCTTTAAGGAAAAGATAGTTAATTATGAACCGGCGGGAATTTTTGCGGCTGATGGGGTGGGGGCTGGCCGCGGGTTGGACCGCGGGGCGGCTCTCCTGGCCCCGGGCGGCCCTGGCTGGGATTGAAAAAGGGTTGCGCCTGGCCCTGCTGGCCGACGCCCATCTGAAAGACGGGGATGAGCGCCGCCCGGAGGCCCGGGCCCTGGCCCGGGCGGTGGCGGAAATCCGGGCGCTGACGCCCGCCCCCGACCTGGTGCTGTTCGCCGGCGACCTGGCCCACCAGGCCGACCCCCGGGCCCTGGCCCTGGGCAAAGAAATCCTTTCCGATCTCCCGGCGCCGCTTTTCCTGGTCATGGGGGAGGGGGACGCCCTGCCGGACACCAATGCCGCCTGGCGCCGCCTCTTCGGAGATCCCTGGTTTTCCCACAGCTTTCCCTTTTACCAGTCCCCCCCTCACCCCAACCCTCTCCCCCGCTGGGGGGAGAGGGGGAATTTTATGGACTATTCAGGGCAGAATCTTTCAATTCTTTTACCGAAAACCGCAAACCGGCAAACCGGAAACCATCATTCAAGTCTTGGGGCTGCATACCTCCTGGTGCCCCGGCCCCGGAGGCCCGGGTTTTAACGTGGGGGAAGCCGGCCGCCGCTGGCTGGCCCGGGAACTGGCGCGCCTTAACCCCGACGCCCCCCTGGTCGTCCTGTCCCACGCCCCCCTGGCCAGGGTCTTCCGTCCCTGGCAGCAGTGGACCGGGGACGCGCCCGAGGTTATGCAACTCCTGGCCGGATTTCAAAACGTCTTTTGCCTCCACGGCCATGTGCACCGGCACGAAGGTATATCGGCAAATTTTGCCAAGCTAAGGCAAGAAACTCCCCCTCCCCGTGCGGGAGGGGGTTGGGGGGAGGGGGAATATTTCACCCCCACCCTGACCCTCCCCCCTCAAGGGGGAGGGGAAAAAGCAGGCTTTGCGAGGCCGAGCATATGTCTTCAGGGCCTGCCGGCCACGGCCTGGCCCCGGCCCCTGGCCCTCCAGGGGACGCCGGCCGCCCCGGGCCCCGGCCTGGGGCCCCACGGCTGCGGTTGGGCCCTGGCGTCCATCAATTCCGCCAACCTGCAATTCCAGCCCCGCCTCTGGCTGGCGTAAGCTAAGTAGAAATTTATTCACAGCCGAGGGCGGCTGTGCCACATAATTCTCAAAACAGTTATGTTTAAACTTTTTGGGGCGGGCCTCTATGCCCGCCTCATATTTTTTAAAAAACTGCCAGGCGCGGAGGCCTGCCCCACCAAAGATAAAAAGGGGCACGGCCCGCCGTGCCCCTAAGATTATGCTATTACAAAACTAGGTTGAGGGGAGGGCCGGGAGAAAGCAATGCCCCCGCCCTCTCCTCAATCTCCCCTCCCAACCCCCTGTATACGGTTGGGGGAGGGTCATTAGCCTTTGGCTAATGACCCAGATTTGTAAAATTGGCCCTAGGCCCATTCGGGCAGGGGCCACTTACGAAAAAGTCCCTGGCCCCCTCTCCCAAATTTTATATTCAACAGTCAAAAATTACTCAAAAACCATCTCTTGGAACTCCAGCGTCGTGGCCGGCGCGGCGCCGGACCGGGCCACCACTTCCTCCACCTTTGCTTCCAGGCGGGCAGTGAGGGGCGGCAGGGTCTCCGGGTTCAGGGCCGAAATGGCCACACCCTGATGAATCCGGCATTGCAGCGCCGCCAGGTTGCCGCTCACCCGGTCCATCTTGTTGAACACCTTCAGCACCGGCTTGTCCTGCAGCCCCAAAGAGGCCAGGATGTCGTCCACCGCGGCCATCTGCTCCATGAAGCGGGGGTTGCTCAGGTCGATGACGTGGATAAGCAGGTCCGCCTCCTCCAGCTCCTCCAGGGTGGCCTTGAAGGCCTCCAGCAGGTTTTGGGGAAGACTCTTGATGAACCCCACGGTGTCGGTGACGATCACTTCCCGCTCCCGGGGGAAACGCAGGCGGCGGCTGGTGGGGTCCAGGGTGGCGAAAAGCCGGTCTTCGGCGGTCACCGCCGCCTGGGTCAGGGCGTTGAACAGGGTGGATTTCCCGGCGTTGGTGTAGCCGATGATGGAGAGGATGGGCAGTTTAAGGCGCCGGCGGGGCTGGCGGCGCTCCCGCCTTTCGGCCCGCACTTTGGCCAGCTCTTCCTGGAGGCGGTGCAGGCGCTCCCTGAGGCGCCGGCGATCCATCTCCAGCTTGGACTCGCCGGGGCCCCGGCCGCCGATGCCGCCCATGAGGCGGGAGAGGGCGTCCCCTTTGCCCGCCAGCCGGGGCAGCAGGTACTTCACCTGGGCCATCTCCACCTGGAGTTTGCCTTCCCGGCTGCGGGCCCGCTGGGCGAAAAGGTCCAGGATGAGCTGGGTGCGGTCAATGACTTTCAGTTCGGTGAAGTCCGTGATGGAGCGCACCTGGGAAGGGCTGAGCTCGGCGTCGAAGACCAGCAGGTCCGCGCCCGACTGCAGGGCCTGAATGACCAGCTCCGAGAGCTTACCCTTTCCCATCAAGAACCGGGGGTCGAAGCGGGGGCGGCGCTGGATGATGGTTTGGGCCACTTCCAGGCCCGCGGAGTAAGCCAGTTCCACCAGCTCCTCCATGGAATCCGCCGCCGCTTCCCGGTTGGCCCCGGTGACCCCGATGAGGATGGCCCGCTCCCGGCCGCGGTCAGCCGAGGCCTGGGCCACCCGGGCGAATTCTTCTTCCAGGGAGGCCACCAGGGCTTCGAAGTCCAGGTTCAGGCTGCCGGCCTGCCGGGCCTCGATGACGCCCCAGCTCTGCCCGTTCAAGGGTTGGGGCAGGAGGTGGGCCATCTGGATGGGGCCCGGCTGGCCGCCGTCGGCCACGGTGAGGGCGGCCACCGCGTCCAGGCGCAGCAGGGCCAGGTCGGTGAAATCGTCCCGGCTCAGAAGCAAGCGGCCCAGGTGGGTGTGGATGAGCCGCAGACCCTTGAGGCGGCCCCGGGCGCCGCGTTCCCGGGGCAGCGGCGGGATGAGCAGTCCTTTGGCGTCCCCCACGATGACGTGGGTGACGAACCCCTGGCGATTGAGCAGCACCCCCACCTGCCGGTGCAGGTCCTGGGTGATTTCCGCCAGTTGCCGGGCCAGCTCGGGGGTCAGGAGTTCCGCCGGCGGCACCCGGCGGCGGTACAGCCTTTCTAACCGCCGGTATTGATGTGACTTTAAGCCGGTAAGATTGCCGAAAGGTCGATGTATGGCAAGTACCTCTTGGTTTTTGGTTTTTGGTTTTAATTGCTTTCCTGGTCCGGATTGGTTCCTCCAGACCATTCAAGCTCCTGATATTATTTTACATCTTTAATGACAAACTTCAAACTCGAAACGGCAAACCGGAAACCGGAAACTCAAGACATCTGCTTGAGCAATTTTACCACCTCCATCAGCCCCGGCTGCAGCACGTCGGCCAGGACGTAAGTCAGTCCCGCCCCGGCCAGCAGGCTGAGGCAGGCCTCTTCCACCCGGACGGGGTAGCTGTGTCTCAAGCCGCTGCGCAGGTTGGAGAGCCCCACCATGGTAGCGGCGGCCTCCTGCCAGACCTCCCCCGCAGTTAGCAGCCGCACGGTTTTCACCACTTCTTTCACCTGCTGCCAGGCGTCGGGCCAGCTGAGGTTGGGGAGGACCGGGTCGAAGATCAGCCGCTGAGGGATCGATGCCGGCGGCCAGGGCGTGCTCCCTCAGCTCCAGGGCCAGGGTGATTTTGCCTTCCAGCGTGGCCGCGGAAGCCGAGCGGCGGTCCAGCAGCAAGAGCACCAGGTCGGTGTGGTGCGCCGCGGCCAGGGGCAGGATGTTGCGCAGCTTGTCGTCTTCCAGGGTGCAGGCGTTGAGGATGGGCGGCTTCTCGCAGGCGGCCAGGCCCCGGGCCAGGACCCGGGCATTGGGGCTGTCCAGCATGAGGCGCAGGGGCGTCACCCTTTGCACCGCTTCCACCATGAAGACCATGCGGTCCTCGTGGCGGGGCGCCAGATAGCCCGGGTTGATATCCAGGATTTGGGCCCCGGCCTGCTCTAAACGGCGGCCCAGTTCTTCCAGGGGGTGCGGGTCCAGGTTTTTAAGGGCCCCGGCCACCTGGGGATTCAACGCCTGCAGGTTGTCAGCCGCGAGGATCAAGGCCGTGTTCCCTGGCCACCAGTTCCACTTTCACCCGTTGCCACAGCTCGCAGCCGGGCTGGCAGGCCCGGGCCAGTTCCCGGGCCAGGGCTTGGCGTTCCGCCAGGTCTTGCACCAGATGAAGGTTGGCGCAGGCAATGTGGTAGGCGCCCAGCAGGGCCGCGCCCAGGAACTCGCAGGCCACCAGCAGGTCGGATACCAGGTGCCTCTTGCAGTTATCCCCCACCCAGGCGAGCAGGGCCAAGGCTTCCTGGGCCTGCTGAATGATCTTCAAGGGGCAAAGCACGGCGTCCCGCACCGCGGCCAGCAGTTCTCCGCCACGGCCCGCGGCCCGGGACCGGGTCAGGTTGAAATAACGCCTGCACGTCCTCGTCTTGAAGCCGGGCCACGGTCTCTGAGATTCGGCGCAGCCGCTCCAGGGTGTCTTCCCAGCGGAGACGCAGGCGGTTGTCAGGTCGGCGGCGGTTGGCCTCCAGCCTGACCACTTTCTCCAGCAAGGCCAGGGCCAGGCCGGCCCCGTAAGCCGCGGCGGCGCCGCCGCCGGGATCGGGCTTGGCCTGGGCCAGTTCTTTAAGAAAGGAACTGCTCATGGTCCGCCTGGTAATCTTGATTGAGGATGCTGCCAGTCCGGATATTATGCCAATCTTTGCGGTGAGTCAATTTTGCGGCGCCCGGCCTCCCGCTCCCCAAGTCCTTTAAAATTAAAAGTAAGGGTCGAGGGCAGGTAGTCAAGCCGTCCTCTGGGGCCTGCAGTCGGGGCGCCGTCCGGGCCCAGTGAGGTTTGCGAGCCAGGCCATACCGGGAAAATGGCCAGGCCGGGCGTGACCCTCTCTTGCAACTCCCTCCGGAGATGGTTATAATTTCTTCTAAGTGGCAATTAATCATTATTAACCTGCGGTTTTTAACTTAACTTATAAGATTAAATGGTTATGGATAAAATCCCCGATCCCAAAGAGCTGGAAAAAGAACTGAGCGATTACCTCACCAAGAAGTACGGCAGTCGCATCAAGGTGCTGGCTCCCCATTGGATCGCCAAGCCTGAAAAGGACGGCAACGCCCAGGGCAAAGATCGAAAACTCAGCAAGATCAACTTCGACCTGAAGCCCGAGGAGTTGGAGTCCTACCTAAATGAGTATGTCATCAAGCAGGACCTGGCCAAAAGCATCCTGGCCACCAAGGTCTGCACCCACTTCAACCGCATCCGCCATTCCCTGGAGCAGGGCCGCGACCCCGAACCCGGGGTGGGGTCCATCAAAAACAACATCATTCTCATCGGCCCCACCGGAGTGGGCAAGACCTACCTGGTGAAGCTCATCGCCAAGAAAATCGGGGTGCCCATCGTCAAGGGGGACGCCACCAAGTTCTCTGAGACCGGCTACGTAGGCGGCGACGTGGAAGACCTGGTGCGGGACCTGGTGTACGCCGCCGGCGACGACCTGGAATTGGCCCAGTACGGCATCATCTATATCGACGAAATCGACAAGATCGCCTCCTCCGGCCAGGCCTGGGGAGGACCGGACGTGTCCCGCTCCGGGGTGCAGCGGGCCCTCCTCAAACCCATGGAAGAGACCGAAGTGGACCTGAAGGTGGCCCACGACCCCGTGTCCCAGATTCAGGCCATCGAGCATTACCGGCGCACCGGCAAAAAGGAGAAGCGTATCCTCAACACCCGCCACATCCTGTTCATCGTCAGCGGCGCCTTCAACGGCCTGGAGAAGATCGTCAAAGAACGCCTCAGCAAACAGGAGATCGGCTTCCGGGGTGAGCGAACCTCCAAAACCAAGGATCGCATCTTCCTGAAGCGGGTGAATGCGGAAGACCTGATCAAATATCGGCTTCGAATCGGAGTTCGTGGGCCGTCTGCCGGTCATCGCGGTGCTGGATGAGCTCACTGCCGCCGACCTCTATGAAATCCTGCGCAACCCCAACAACCCCATAATCACCAGCAAGAAACGGGACTTCCTGGCCTACGGCATTGACATCAAGTTTGAAGACGAGGCCCTGAGAAAACTGGCGGAGCAGGCCGCCCTGGAGAAGACCGGGGCCCGGGGATTGGTGAGCGTCATCGAGCGGGTTCTCATCAATTACGAGAAGCGGCTGCCCTCCACGGGTATCAAGGAGCTGGTGGTAACCCTGGAAGTGGTGACTCACCCCCAGGAGGAGTTGGAAAAGCTGCTGGCCCAGCCGGACAACCCGGATTTCAAGGCCCGCTTTCAAGAGGCCTGCCGCTGGGAGCGGGAAATCCTGAAGGAATCCATCTGGCGCCGGGAAAAGGAACTGCAGTACCGCTACCAGCTGCCGCTCACCGAAACCCGGGTGGAGCTGATGGTGGACCAGTACCATCACTGGGACTGCGACCTGAAAACCGCCTTCGAAGAGATGGGCCGCCTCCACGAACAGGTGCGCAGCTTTGAGGACCGCTTCTACGACGACCACGGCATCCACCTCCATTTCGACGCCGAGGCCATGGACGAAATCCTGCGCCAGGCCGTGGCCCGGGAAACCTCGGCCTACGCCGTCTGCCAGGAGCTTTCCAAAGACCTGGAGTACGCCCTGAAGCTGGTCCGGGACCGCACCTCCCAGGATCACTTCATCCTGACCCGGGACGCCATCTGCGACCTGGACACCTACCTCAACCGGGTGATCCGGGACCACTATCAGACCACCCTCTTCCGGGAGTAATGGGCTCACGCCAAGGCGCAAAGACGCAGAAGATTATCGAATCACCCTGTTTCAGGAGCAATACTTAACATATGGTGGGAGTTTCCAAGCTTTATTGCGGCGCGGTGGAGGCCGGGGACGTGCTTCGCTACCACGGCCGCCGGGCCCAGGACCTGCCTTCCCACCTCCTGCAGTTCTCCGCCGACAAGAAGCCGGTGGTGGTCTGGAACGTCACCAGGCGCTGCAACCTCAAGTGCCTCCACTGCTACGCCCAGGCCACCGCCACGCGGGGCCCCCGATGAACTGAGCCTTGATGAAGGCCTGGCCCTGCTCCGGGATTTGAAGGATTTCGGCGTGCCGGTGGTGCTGTTCTCCGGCGGCGAGCCCCTGATGCGGCCGGACCTCTTTGACCTGGTGGCCAGGACCGTGGCCCACGGGATGCGGGCCGTGATCTCCACCAACGGCACCCTCATAGACCGGGGCCTGGCCCGGCGCCTCCAGGACCTGGGCCTTTCCTACGTGGGCATCAGCCTGGACGGCACCGAGACCGTCCACGATAAGTTCCGGGGCGAGAAGGGTTCCTTCGCCGCGGCCATGGCCGGGGTGCGCCACTGCCAGGAGGCAGGACTCAAGGTGGGCCTCAGGTTCACCGTCAGCCGCCTCAACTACCAGGAAGTGCCTGCCATCTTCGACCTGGTGGAGACCTGCGACATCCCCCGCATCTGCTTCTACCACCTGGTCTACGCCGGCCGGGGCAGCCGGCTGGTGGAGGAGGCCTTGAGCCACGGTCAGACCCGGGAGCTGGTGGACCTGATCTGCGCCCGCACCCGCCGGCTCTTTGAGGCCGGACGCCACGTGGAAGTGCTCACCGTGGACAACCACGCCGACGGGCCTTACATCTACCTCAAGCTGCTCCAGGAAGACCCCCGGCGGGCCGCGGAGGTCCTGGAACTGCTGCAAGATGAACGAAGGCAACAACTCCGGCCGGGGCATCGGCTGCGTCAGTTGGGACGGCCAGGTCCACGCCGACCAGTTCTGGCGGCACTACTCCTTCGGCAACGTGCGCCGGCGCCCCTTCAGCGAGATCTGGACCGACCTCGGAACCCCCTCATGGCCAAGCTGAAGGACAAGAAGCCGCCACGTCACCGGCCGCTGCGCCCGCTGCCGCTGGCTGGACGTCTGCGGCGGCAACTTCCGGGTGCGGGCCGAAGCCTTCACCGGCGACCTCTGGGCCCCGGACCCCGCCTGCTACCTGACGGATGAAGAAATCGGGGTGAAGTGGATTAGTTGATAATTTTGGGGGAAGGAACCGGGCAGACGCCCTGCCCCCTCCCCCAAACCCCCTCCCCCAACCCCTTATAGAAGCTATTTCAAAACCTGGGTTTTCTGTCATCCTGAACGCAGTGAAGAATTCAAGATATTAAAAATACGAGATTCTCGCTTCGCTCAGATGACCTTTCATGGGAAGGTAGAGTTTTGAAATAGCTTTTAATAAAAAAAAGGGGTA